>CAYGBC010000053.1:0-12940 GCA_964348015.1 uncultured Eubacteriales bacterium
GTCATAGTTGGTGTAATTGCCTTGGTGGATATGCAAGATTTTCCCATATCCCCTCAAACGCCATACTCCATCGAGTGCGACCGCTTTGTCTTGTTGCGAATGCGCTTGTCTTCCGTTCCCAATAAGGAGTGATAGAAACAACAAAACGGCAGAGCATAGGAACCTTCTTTTGGTGCTCGTCACAATTTCCTCCTTATTTAATTCAAGTCCCCTTCAACCCAGCCAACCACTTCTTCGTATCCCTCACCTCAGCCATACCCTGGTCAGCGTCTCTTTAGAGGTCGAGGAGGTGACTGTAAATCTCCTTCTTACTTCTTACTATGCGGCCTCCAGATTGGAGCGTGATCAACACCCAGAGAGTCAGTAAGCCTCATAATCCCAGTTCCATCAGCATTCATGACAAAGATCTCTTCATCGCCGTTGTGTGAGGATTCTCCCGGACCTGGAACTATACGATTAAATGCAATTTTCCTACCGTCTGGGGACCAAGCGGGAACGAAGTCAATTACTGGGGCGTCTGTGAGCTTCGTCTGCGCTGTTCCGTCTGCGTTCATAACATAGATCGTCCGCTTTCCATCTCTGTCGCTCATAAAAGCAATCTTGCTGCCATCCGGGGACCAAGGGCCAATGCGATCCCCTGCCGGATTATTTGTGAGATTTTTCGGCTCGGTCCCATCTGGATTCATGATGTATATTTCGAAATTTCCGTCCCGAAAGCTTTCAAAAGCGATTTTGCTTCCATCGGGGGACCAAAAGGGCCATGCATCCCATTCCGGATTATTGGTGAGGTTGGTTTGTCCAGTCCCATCTGCATTCATAATGTAGATTTCGGCCTTGCCATCTCTACGGCTGGAGAATAAAATCTGGGATTTCTCCGACATCAGCTGGCGTGAATCTTTCCCACAGGAGGTCAAAACTAATGTCGCCAGTATAAGAATACTACCCAGAAGCTTTCGCATTTTCCCCTGCTTTAAAAAATATGAATATCAGTTAACTCGAGACAAGTCAATAACTCAATCCAGCCAGCCTTTTCTTCGCATCCTCCACCTCAGCAATACCTGGATCTCCGTTTTTCAAGAGGTCGAGGAAACACTCATAATATTATATGTCTGTGCGGATATCATTCCAAGTTCATTTTCTTCAGCAGTGCTTTAAATCTGGGGTCAGAACGGAGGGCATCATACCTTGGGTCTGTTTTGATGCCGGTCCGAATACCTTCTTCTATAATGGCCTTTTCCAGCCATTCGAGAGCTTTATCATTCTCTCCAAGCGCCGCGTACATCAAAGCAAAAGTCGTATTTGACACATATCTGCTTTTGGAGAGCTCGAGTAATTCCGTTAATACTTTGTTTGCCTCTTCTTTCATCCCGCAAAATCCATAGGCAGTTCCGAGAGCTCCTAAATTATATCCTATTAAATAGTTAGATATTTCCAGTGCTTTTTTAGCCTCTTGTATGGCCTCCTCACACATGCCCTTCTGAGTATAGGACCAGCTGAGAAAAAAACGCGCGGCGGGATAATTCGGATCCATGTCAAGCGTTCTCTGGTGCTGTTTTATTGCGAGATCGAACTTACGGTTAAAATAGTAAATTCTCCCGGCTTCGACATTTATGATTAACGATAGCGGATCGAGCTTTTGGGCCAGTTGAATTTCGGCGACGGCTTCATCAGGCCTCCCCATCAACGCTAAATACTCCCCATACCATTGGTGAGCTGTCGCATAATTAGGATTGAGTTCGATGGCACGTTTAAATTCTCTTTCAATACCTGGCCAATCCCATTCGGAAAACTCTTTGACCAATGCCATAGATGTATGAGCCTCGGCTAAGGATTCATCTAATTCCAGCGCTTTTGCGGCGGCTGCCCTTGCTTTTGTGATAGCCTCTATTATGGGCAGGTTTTCATAAGCGGCATGCATATTATAAGAGTCTGCCAGCCCGGCATAAGCGAGAGCATAGTTGGAGTCAATTTCAATCGCCTTTTCAAAAAACTCGATGGATCTGTTTATTCCCTCTTCCGTTCTCTTATTCCAGAAGAAACGACCCTGCAAATATAAATTATAGGCTTCTATGTTTTCTGTAGGCCTTTTCTGAAGCTGTTCCTTTGCCTCAGGCGAGAGTTCCATCTGGAGGGCTTCTACTATTTTCTCTGCGATTTCGCTCTGAATCATAAACACATGCTCAAGCTTTCGTTCATACGTATCAGACCAGATTTGGAATCGGTCTTCAACATTGACCAGTTGTGCAGTCACACGGATATCATCTCCCTCTTTTCGAACAGTGCCCAAAAGAATAGTGGCCACATTGAGCTCCTGGCCAATCTCTTTAATATCTTTATCTGTCCATTTATACTGCATCACAGAATTCCTGTTCATCACGTTCCATTCCTTGAATTTGGACAGCTTTGCTATGAGTTCATCGGTCATGCCATCGCATAAGTAGTCTTGATCTTTCTTGGAGCTTAAATCTTGGAAAGGAAGCACCGCGATGCTGGGCTTTTCTGAAGGAATCGGGGCGGCTTTTTCTTTGGGAAGAATCTGCAGGATTATTAAAACGGCGATGACAACGGCGACTGCTGCTAACGCAGGAATGAACAGCTTTTTCAAGCCTAAAGTGACTGTAATCTCTTTCGAGGTGATGGGCTTTCTCTTTGGGATCACTTTTTCAGTGGTGGGGATTCCTTTCTCAATATTCTCTAACTCAGAACGCACTTCTCCTGGGCTCTGATACCTATTACCCTTATCCTTTTCCATGCATCTCAATATCAAGCGGCTGAGGTCCTCTGGAATCTGTGTGTTGATTTGCCGGGGATCTGGAGGTGTCTCTGTTTTGTGCTTCACAGCCACGCTTAAGGGCGTGTCCCCTTCGAACGGAAGCCGACCTGTCACCATCTCGTACAGGATGACTCCCAGCGAATAGATATCCGAACGCTTGTCAGTCTCCTTGCTCTCCACCTGTTCCGGGGACATGTATTCAGGTGTTCCGACCATCACTCCAGCACCGGTTATCCCTTTTCCTGAAACGGAGCGGGCTATACCGAAGTCCATGATACGGGCCATGCCTTCCTTGTCGATCATGATGTTCTGAGGCTTGAGATCTCGGTGAATAACCCCTAATCTGTGGGCTTCTGTCAGTCCTTCACACACCTGCTTGGCTATTGATATAGCTTTTCCCACAGTCAATTGCTCTGTCTGGCGTATCAGTCCTCTGAGGTCCTGCCCGGGAACATACTCCATCGTGATAAAATGAGTGCCTTTCTCTTCCATGAGTTCGTACATGCGGCCGACATTCTTGTGGGCGATTTTCCGTGCGAATTTGAGCTCGTTGTTAAATCGTTCCAGTGTTTTTTTGTCCGAGGCGATCTCGGGTTTGATGAGCTTGAGTGCAACTTCTTCATTCAACTTTTTATCGATAGCCTTATAGACCTTTCCCATGCCGCCTTTGCCCAGTTCTTCGATTATCTTGTATCTTCCGGCAAATATGGTGCCCGTGGTGAGTTCTTCTGCAGGTGTTTCGAGCGTCTCGGTGACAGGGATTTCCTTTGAGGACGGAAGCGGTGTGGCACACTCGCCACAAAATTTCTGGTTATCGGGATTATCAGTATGACACTTGGGACATTTAATGGCCATTGCTTTCCCTCAAATTGCGTGGCAAAAGGATACCAATTAAATAAAAAAGAGTCAATTGGAGCAAAAATAGTCTTTTTTCGTGTTGCCACAAGGAAATCCTTTTCAAAAAAATCTTTTAATCAACACAAAATAAATTAAATAGGGGATTTTGAATAAATTTTTTTAACGACTGGCAGGACTAATCAAAATTTTTTATTTATCACCCTTGACAAACAATTCGAAATTCGAATAATTAATGGTACTTTTGTTTTGAGGAGGAGAGGAAAAGTCCCTTAGGATTGGAATTGGACTTCTTTTTTCAATTATAGAAAATTTTTCGGCTTTAAAACGGGTTGTTTCACTTCCTTTCCTATTGACCGAGTCATTTTTTTTGTGGTATGTTTATTCCAGGATGTCAGAAACTTGGCAACCTGGGAAAAGAAAAACGTATTCGTTTCGAATCAGAGGGGAAATTCCTTCGAATCCAGGATTTATTACTATGATAGAGATTTGGATTCCTAAAACAATTTCTGAACAGGGATTATGATCAACCGGAACATCCTCGTATTTAATAAGAGCCTTGAAGAAAGAGTTCTTTTAAGCAAAATAGCCAGCAAAGCCGGCACTGTTTATTCTTCCGCCAGCATAGAGCGCACCAACGCACTCTGCAGGTCCACGGATTTTCATGTGCTCGTCGTAGACTATTCTCAAGCGAATTATTCATCTTTGAAGGAACTGTTCAAGAAGCCCATAAGCGTCGTCATCACAGGCGCTGACGAACGCGAGATCAAAGCGATTGCAAGCACATGGCCCTGGAGCCACTATGTGGACTACCACATCACTCCTCTGGAAGAGCATCAGAGCCGGACTTTCCTCCGGATTCTTCAAAAGGCGGCAGAGCATGCCTCATTGAAAATGGAAGCCGAGGACTTGAAGAGTTATCTGGAGCGGACGAACGTGATGATCCAGGACACCTACTCCGATATTAAAGAGTTTGAAAAAGTCATCAACGAGAGCATTGTCAGTGAACTGGAAAAACGCATTGAATTGGGAGAGAAACACATCCGGTTCAAAAAAGAAAAACAGAAAATAGAAGAAATCTTAAAGAATATTTACATGGCCAACGATTTCATAAGCCTGCTGGATATTGTTGACGATATAAAAGATATTCTTAGGGCCAGCGGTATTTCGATGTATCTTCTGGAAGAGGACGAGGCTCTCGGGAAGCATCTCAAACCGTTGATATGGGATGATGTCTTCTTGCTTCATCCTGATATTTCAAAGCATATTGTATCAATCGACAAGCAGGATTATTCGGCCTTGGCCGTGCGCCACCATCAAGAGATTCGCACCACGGACCTGGCCAACGACCACCGGATGAGCAGAAGATATCAGGACCATTTCAAGTCTTCGTTGAAGAGCCTGATGTGCCTTCCGATCATGCATGACCGGGAATCCATCGGCGTTCTCGAAGTGTATAACAAAAAACCCCCAAAAGATTCGACTCAAAAGGGATTCACAAAAGAGGACCAGCAGATCATGCGGACTCTCACGGAGCACATTTCCCTGGCCATCACGAAACTCAACCTCATCCAGTATGACGCCCTCACGGGTTTAATGCGTCCCGATCCCTTCTTCAAGAGTGTGATCCATAAGCTCGAGTCTCAAAGGAAAAGGCGCGACGAAACAGAATCCTTCGCCATGGTGATGGGCGATGTCGACTGGTTCAAGAATTATAACGACCGGAATGGCCATGAAGCGGGAAACAAGCTCCTCCGGGAACTGGCGAAAGTCCTGAAGTCTTCCACCCGGGACCAGGATATGCTCTGCCGGTATGGCGGTGAGGAATTCCTGTTTTTCCTGACTGGATTAAAAAACCTTGAGGAAGCATGTCTGTTCACAGAAAGGATAAAGAAAAACATCGAAGAGCATTATTTCCATTACCAGGAATTTCAGCCCAGAGGCAACCTGACCATGAGCTTCGGCATTACATATTTTACGCTGGGGAGAGTCGCTTCCATTGAATCGATAACACAGAATGATCTAAAGAACATAGCCAACGAAGCGGACATGGCCCTGGCCAAAGCCAAGGGAAAGGGAGAAAAAGAGGCGATAAAGGATAAAAACAGGGTATGCGTGTACTACGGAAAGCCGACCGATAAGCCAGAAAAAGAAGAAGTGATCAAGCACTACAAGAAAAAAATGGCGAAGGAGAGAAGGAAAGCCGAGAGATACTATGCCTCCACTCTTCTCCTGTACAAAGATAACGGGGCTCATAACGTGGCCCAAACGATAAATTTGAGCTTGGTAGGAGTCAAGATCTCTTCAGAATCGAAACTTCCCCCCAAAAAACCCCTGGATATGATCCTCGTCTTGCGGAACAAGGCCTGCCATTTTAAGGGAGATGTGGTGTATTCGGAGAAAGTCGGCGATCATTTCACTCTGTATTATTCGGGATTGAAATTCACTGAGCTTTCCTCGGAGAATAAGACTATTCTGGAAGATTATTTTTCTTCTCTGAGTTTGAACGAGAAATCTTCTCTATCGCATAAAAAACTGCTCAACTTGCTTTATCCCTGATTTTCCGGTCACAGACTTAAAATCAGAAAAAATACCCCAAAAATTCAATCAATCTTGGATTTTAGGATGTGACGTTTTTTTGGCGGGTTTTTGAGTATCCGGCTTATTTTTTGCTTTTTTTGTATTTCTTGCTCAAGCTTTTTCTGGATTTGGGCGGTTCTTTTGTGCGCAAAAGCTCTACGATTTGCTTGAGTTTTTCCCTTTCTTTCACCAGATCAATCTCTTCCTGGTCTTTGATCACTTCCGGTTCTTTTATTTCTTCCGTTTCTTCCGTTTTCTCGGGCTCTTCGATTTCTGAACGCTCGATCTCGAATCCCTCTTTAATGTCTTTCTTGAAGGTGTCGGCTTTTTCTTTGGCCGTTTCTGCGATTTCCTCGAGCTTCTGGTCCAACTCGCTCACTTTTTTGAGCTCTTCGAGGCTCTGTGCGGTGAGATTTTCCATTTCTTTGATGAGCTCGATGGCCTTCTCCAAATGCCTTTTCCGTTGACTTTGGATATTGGTTTTATTGTTTTCATACTCGGAAAACGTAGTCCGATAATCGACCAGGGCTTCTTTCTTGCCCACAAACTCTTTCTCTATTTGCTCGATCTTCTGTCGCGCTTCTGACTTCTCTTTTTGAATCCGTCTCTCAAGATTCCTCTCGATATCCTCTTTTTTCTTGTGGATGAATTCGTCTAACTGATGTTCGATTTCCTCGATGTAGAGAAGGGGGTCTTTGAGAATGTCATTGCTTCCTGACATCATGGGCTTCCTTTCCCTCCTAGATATTAGCCTCATCCATGAAATGTTGTCAAGCTAATTCATTTTTCTTTTTATTCGCTAGAGAGATGAGAGTGGAATGAGCCTTTTTGATCAACAGAAATTGTCGCGGGAAAGAAACATTTGGGATTGGTTTTTATTTACCAGGATGACTGGAGCATTCCCTTTCGGCTCTGGCTTTGACTGCGGGTCTAAATTTTTGCGATATTAATCCGATCAGGTCTATTCATACCGGAGGGAATCCACGGGATTGGCTGTGGCGGCCTTGATGGATTGGTAACTGACTGTGAAAAGGGCGATGAGGAGAGTCAGCCCCCCGGAGATAAAAAACACGAGCGGCCCGATACTGGCCCTGTACACAAAGTCATGCAGCCATTGACTCATCACATAATAGGCGACAGGCCAGGCGAGAAGAGTGGCCACCGTCACCCATTTCAGGAATTCCCGGGTCGTGAGTCTGATTATCCCGGGAATCGAAGCCCCTAAAATCTTCCGGATACCGATTTCCTTGGTCTTCTGTTCCGCCATATAGGCCGCCAGCCCGAATAACCCCAAACAGGAGATAAAGATGGAGAGCAGGCTGAATACGTTGAAGAGCCGGCCGAGCTGATGTTCTGACAGATACTGCCGGTTATAAGCGTCATCGTAAAACATGTACCTGTAGGGATATCCGGGGACTGAGGTTTTGAAAGTGTTCTCTATGGCTCCAAGAGTTTCTGGAATCCGTGTCCCGTCGACCTTGACGAAGATATACTGGTGCCAGGGTCTGTACATCCGGAATACAAAAGGCCTTATGGCCGTGTGAAGAGTGCGCGCGTGGAAATCCTTGACGACACCTATAATCCTTGCTTTTCGAAAAGATTCTTCCCATGCGGGGTGGTTCATTGTAATGCTCATCCCTATCGGATTTTCCAGCCCCATCCGCTGTGCGGTCAATTCGCTGATGATGCAGGCATCTTTCATATCTGTCGGGAATTCGGGCGAAAAACCTCTCCCCTGGATTATCTTCATACCGAAGGTTTCAAAAAAATCATAATCCACCACCGTGTAATCAACCCCCAGCGCGTTATCTGCGGGATTGCCTTCCCAGTCAATAGAAATGCTCTCGCCGACCCATGTGGGCCCCTGGGCAGCCGAAGTGACGCTCTTTATCCCCGGTTGTGCTAATAGCCTGTCTTTGAAGGATTCGAACTGCGGCATCAGTAAAGGATTGTTTAAGAGGATAACCACATTTTCCCGGTTGAGACCCAGGTTGCGGTTTTGAATGTACCGCAGTTGCTTGGAGACGATCAATGTGCAGGTGATGAGGCTCACAGAGATGGCAAACTGAAAAATAATGAGTATTTTTCTGACAGACGAACCTCCATTTTTGAATTGAGGCTGGTTCTTGAGAGTCTGAGCAGGCTGAAAAGAGGACAAAAACAGGGAGGGATAACTTCCGGCGAGTAGACCCGTTCCGAGAGTGATGAAAAGAAGTGTCAGCATTATGGAGAGATTGGCCTTTTCCAGCAGGGCCAAAGATTTACCCGTTATAAGGTTGAATGAGGGCAGGACGATTTCCACCACAGCCAGGGCCAGAATCAGCGATAAAAATGCGATTATTGTGGCTTCACCCAGGAATTGCCTGATGAGCTGCTTCCGGGTGGCCCCGATCACTTTTCTCATTCCCACTTCCCTGGCCCTGTTCGCCGACCTGGCTGTATTCAAATTCATGAAATTGATGCAAGCCATGAGGAGAATGAAAATCGCGATAAGAGAGAACAGGAAGACTTGTTTTATTCTTCCGGGGCTTCCGGATTCATAGAGATGGACCCTGGTCAGGGATTGCAGCACAGGAAAGAAGGTCGCTTCTGGATTCACATTCTCTTTGTAGATGTCCGCGATCTTGGCCGTGAACGCCTCAGAAGAAGCTCCCGGCCTCAGGAGGATGTAGCAGGGGCCGGTCCACTCCTCCCACCGGGCCAGACGGTCCTCTCCCAGAAATTCCACTCTGATCATCAGGTCGAACCGGATGTGGGAATTTGGAGGAATATCCTCGATCACACCCGTGACTTTGAAATCAGCACTGTCTTCGGTCAAATGAAGCACCTTGCCGATCGGATCCTCCGTGCCGAAATACTTGAGGGCGGCCTTTTGGGTGATGACGATGGCGTTCCTGTCCTCAAGGGCGGTCTCCGGGTCGCCTTTTATAAACGGGAAGGAAAACATCCGGAAGAATCCGGGATCTGCCATGTGGATCCCGTCCTCCTCGAAACTTTTTTCTCCATGTTTAACGAGCGAGCTGTGCCAGAACCAGACCCGGGAGAACTCCTCAACTTCCGGATACAGAGATTTCAAGGCCGGGGCCAGCGCATACGTGGGCGAGGGGATCAGGTCCCCGCTTTCTGTTTTGTTCAAAATCCTGAAGATCCGGTCTTTTTTCTCGTGGAAACGGTCAAAACTCAGTTCATCCTGCACCCACAGCCCGATCAGGATAAAACAGGCCATCCCGACTGTAAGACCTATGACATTGATAAAAGAATATCCTTTATGACGTTTGAGCTGCCGAAGAGCCACTTTCAAATAGTTAGTGAACATTGCCATTCTCCATGTCGCTGTTTCTTAAAAGCACAAAGTAATAAATCCTCATTTTTTTAATTATGCAAAATACATACCAATATCATTTTCTGGGGTTTTCAGGAGGAAATGATAAAACTTCATGTTCATTTCTGAACAGTTTTTATCCGTATCCGAACAGTTTCTAAAAAAGGGTCAGGCTCCTTTTTTCTTCTTCGACTGATTTATTTCTTTTTCAACGTCCTGTAATAAAATATTGCTGATGATAATCCGCTCGGAGTAGGGTTCTAAAGACGATTCTTCAATCTCAATAGCTTTTAGAAGACTCTTTTTTGCCAACAGGAGCTCGCCGACTGCTTTGGCCCTCATACCAAGATAAAAATGTGCATAAGACGATTCCGGGAATTTATGTACATATTCTTTCGCTATTTCGACAGCCCTTTTCTTATCCCCTTCATTATAATATTTACTTGCGAGTCGAAAAAAGGCCGATTCAGGAATATCGATCTTGTATCCATATTTTTGAGATTGTTTTTCATAAAAAGAACGTATACCCTCGAATCCATCATTCATAATTTTGTTAGGCATCATCCAATCCGCAAAAAGTGCTGAGAGGCCTTCATAGTATGCCTTGAGAGGAACATAGCTGTGTCCTTCTCCTGGAATCTCGATGGAAGTGAATGGTATTGTTTTCTCTTGTCTCTTTCTCATTTTAGGGATAAACCCGTCCTTCACCGAGCGCCCTATATCCCCTCCGCCTTCACGAGCGCCGATCGTTACGACCAGAGGTTTAGTCGAAAGCTGTTCTTGTGAAAGAAAAGTGTCAGTCTTTTTGACATAAAGATCTCCATCCCACCAGAGACTCGGGCTCATGGCCAGGTAAGCAGAAAAGAGATGATTATGCGTGAAATAAGTATAAACAGTTAAAAGCCCTCCGAATGACCATCCTGATAAAACGCGAAAGGGCTCTGTTCTGTAGTGAGAATCAATGAATGAGAACAGCTCAGTATCCAAAAATTCAAGAAACTTGTCCGCCTTCCCGCTTGTGGGATATCTCAATCCTCCAGGCTGTTCCGGAGCATATGTAGGTGTGTAATCGCGGTTCCTATCGACATTCACAATCCCGATGATGATCATTTGGGGTGCGGGTTGAACATTGATGTACTTCAGCTCTGACAGGAACTCTACCGCTGAGATTGCCTGTTGAAAGAAGAATTCTGCATCGAGAACGTATAATACCGGGTATTTTTTTTCGGATGAAGCGTAGTCTTTTGGCAGATGGACGAGGAGAGTCCGATCCTCATCGAGCACACGCGAGTGAAATTTGACTTTCTCATCACGGACAATATCTTCATTTTTTGCTCGGGGAGACACAGCGTCTAACTTCGGACATAACACGAGAAGAATCACAAAGGTAATGACAATCGGCTTAAAGATATTCTTGTACATTTTTTTCTCCTTTAATTTTTGCTGTTTACGGATAATACGAATCAGGCTAAATTTCGTTCCCAATTTCGCTCCTGGAGACTTTTCAATTCCCCCTAGTTTTTTTGAGGAATGAACCTGTTGATATTGGAGGCATGTGAAAAAGTGTGAAAAAGGGGCCAGGTCCCTTTTAAAATTGGGGACAGTCCCCAATTTTCTAATGTTTGAAGATTGGCTTGATATCCACCGGGATATCCTGGAGTTTGGCGATCGTTTTCGTGATCAGCTCGTTCATGTGTCCGTATTTGGCGATGAACTTCGAGGCGTTCTCGTAATTTCCGTCGCCTTGAAGAACGAGAAGATCCCGGGCCAGTGCCCTCACCCCTTCTTTCATTTTGTCCGGGTCGACTTTGAATTTTCCGGTCGCCTCGTCATACATGAACCCGCCTTTCTCCTTCAGGTAGTTGAACTCTATCAGGTTGGCCATGCCGTGCGCGGAGGCGACACCGAACCGCATCGACCGGAAAAAGCCAGCCAGGAAGGTGGTGTAGATCTCCTTCTCCTTTTCTTTGGGGATTAGCCCTTTCTGGATCAGGAGAGGGACGCTGTAAAGTCCCGCGATATCGGCCTTGGCTTCCTCGAGAGCCGAGTAATGATCCTTCAGGGCTCTGTTGACTGTGGTCCGTGTGCCGTCCGGCAGCGTGACGTAGTTGACGCCCAGGACATGGGCGATCTCATGCAGGATGGTCTCGTTAAAATAGGCGAAGAACGTGACGTGTTGCACGTCTTCGGCATCAAGGATTTTCTTCGAAATGGGTACGAGGGATTTGTTGAACTTGGCCTCCATCATGTTCTTGAGAAAGACTTTTTTGGTCCCTTTTTCCTCTCTCACCCGCTCGTCGTTGGGAAGGACAAACGCGGAGGTCTGGACTCCAGCTTTGGTGTCCCCTGCTGTGAAGACTTCGAAGACCACATTGAGCGGCGACTCCAGGCCGGTCACTTCCTGGTCTTTGTATTTTCTCTCAACGGGAAGATTTCTCTGCATGTCGCCCAGATAATCCAGGTAACCCTCTATCTTTTTCATTTCCTTACGGTCGTTGATGTAGACAAACGCCTCGTAGGCGGCCTTGATCCCCATCAGGGTGTCCTCGTAAACCTCGAACGGACCGATCA
Source organism: uncultured Eubacteriales bacterium (assembly GCA_964348015.1). Classification (GTDB taxonomy): domain Bacteria; phylum Acidobacteriota; class Aminicenantia; order Aminicenantales; family Aminicenantaceae; genus SOIA01. The sequence goes on from CAYGBC010000053.1 coordinate 12,102, forward strand.
CGATCTCCACGAGGTTGTCCTCGAGGTCGATCCAGAGACAGTCGCTCTCGTAGTAGTCGTTCCCCAGGAGGTCTTCGGCCCTCTGGTTGAGATATTTTTTGAGCGACGGGTTGGAAGTGATCTCCGCCGCTTCCATCAGGCGGCGGGCTGCCGGCTCAAGCTCATCGATGTACTCTTCGTTATAGGGAACGGCTACGAGCTCCTCGCCCTTCCACTTGATGACCGTGTAGGGGCTCTCGAAAGCGTCCTTGACCTCCGGGTGCTCGGTCACGTAATCCTGAAACTGTTGGGCGATTAAATCAGACGGATAAAAACCGGCCCCGAGCGGTTTGACAGGTGTCCCGATAAACGCCCTGTTTTTTTCCAGGCGGTCGAACGGACCGAAGTTAATCTCCAGATACCACAGATAGGGCTTATCGGCCCGGTTGCTCGAAAGCTCGAGAAGGTCCTTCATGAATTTCCCGTCGTGCGAGGCCTGCCGCCAGAAGATGTTGTCCATATGCTCGGCCGCTTCGATAAGCTTTTCGAGGACCTTTTTTTGCTCTGCGTTCAGAAGTTTCTTGTCGTAAGTGATGATCGTAGGGGCGTATTGGGCCAGGCGTTTCCGGATATCCGGAACTTTTTTCAGGTTGCTCGTGACTCCCATCTCTTTTTCACCCTTGCAGCCGGAAAATGAAACCAGCGCCAAGATCAGCACTGCCACTACGGATAATGCGGTCAATCTCTTTCCCTGTAAAGCCATTCTCATCTCCTTACCTGGAGTTATAAAAATCGGCCAAAACGCCAAAATCTATTACTCTCAGTTATAAAAAACGCTCCAGTCTCAAAATTCAAGAGAA
>CAYGBC010000054.1:0-86714 GCA_964348015.1 uncultured Eubacteriales bacterium
AAAAAACAATTTATTGTTATATAATTATAACTTAGGGTGTTTTTGTTAAGCCATTTTCATGTTTGATATGGGGAATGTGTGGTATTATCCTTTTCCTTTTATTTCTCTGACTATATTGAATATTTGGAATTTAACAATAATTGCAAAGCCGGCTGTTTCTCAATTAATAGCTAATTGAGATCTTAAAAGGAGGGTGCTCTCCCCAGCCGGCAAAGAAGAGCTTTTGCGCAAATGGGATGGATGGCCAACTCTATCCTATTATCCTATGTTGCTCTGATTGAGATATTTTTTACATTCTAGCAAAAATAAGCTGTATAATTTTATGCTTTAAAAATAATTCTAAATGATGTTCCATCCCTTCCATCAAGCTCAATGCTGCCACTTACCTGGTCTACTAAATCATTTACTAGCTGGAACCCCAGCGTATGCGGATTTTTAAAATTCGCATTTTCTTTGATGCCAACTCCATTGTCACTGATTATTAAAATATATTGATCTTTATTTTCTGCATGCATGTCCAAGCAAATTTGGCCTTTCCTCTTTCCGGGAAATGCGTGCATAATAGCATTGGAAATAAGTTCATTAATGATCTGCCCCAAAGGAATTGCAGTATTTATATCAAGGAAAACATCTTTAACCTTCACTTTTATTTGTATGTCAGATTCTTTGGCCTCAAATGCATTGAATAATGAGAACACTAGAGCCTGGACATAATCCTTAAAGTTAATTCTTGTCATGTCTTCGGAGCGATATAACTTCTCGTGGATCAGTGCAATTGTTCTTATCCGATTTCGCCATACCCCCAAAACTTCTAAAGCTTCCCTGTTTTTTAGCTGTCTAGATTGTAATCTCAAAAGGCTTAACATGATCTGCATATTGTTTTTAACTCGATGGTGAATTTCTCTCATTAATATTTCTTTCTCCTTGAGTGTCTTCTTGAGTTGTTCTTCGGTCTTTTTGCGCTCGGTTATGTCTCTTATAACCGTAATCACTCCTACAGGTTTTTCATTCTTTTTTAAAAGAGATCCAAGGATTTCGACTGTCTTTCTCTTGCCAGATCTTGTAAAAATCTCAATCTCCTGAATTTGGACTTTCTGCCCTGATATAGTTTTTATAAAGTAAGAATACATCTTTCTAAGACTATTTGGTGAGAACATATTTAAATGCCGTATATTCTTCCCAACAATTTCTTCATCTGTCCATCCTCCGAATTCTGTTATCCTTTTATTTATCCTCATTATCTTACCCTTCATATCGAGTTGTAATATCCCATCAATAATACTGTTTAAAATTGCTTCTAACTGCCCAGCTAAAACTTGATTTTGTGCTTTCATATTCCAATAAATCTCAATTTTTTTTCTTATTTAGCTGCATATATTATCTTATTCGCATATTAACTTTTTAGACTTCTTCAGGATTTCATTTTCAATTAAACAATCATAAGAATAACAAGGAATATTGACTGTATAGAAAGATTCATCATTTATCGCTCTGGAGGAAAATTCAACCTACATTTGACTGTAATATATTTAAGAATTTCTGCAGCATTCTCTTCATCGAAGACATTATATCCATTGATTCTTTTATAACAGTGAATCCCAACCCATGATCTCTTAAAATATAATTCAAGACTTGGTTTAAAAGTTGAATGAGCTCGTGTTACATGTGAAAAACCCAGCGTTCCCTTATTGCGAGTCCATATCGTGACCATTGTTGGATTCCAATCACCTTCGAGTCCAGCAACAACTCTTTGGATCCCATCATAAGAGATTTCACGAATGATTGATGGAATATTTTTAAATTCATTCATTTTGGCCCTTTTGATCGTTGAAATAATATTGTTGTCACTCAGCTAGTTATGAGATTAGTTTGAATATTTGTTATTGCCAACACTGAACAAGAGAAAAAGGAAGATTGATGCCAGGAGAACAAAATGTTTGAGTCAATATAATCATGGTGAAATAACAACATCATAATGGTTGACATGTGCATCAAAAATGCTAAGCAGTCTCCTGGCTTCATCTTCGACGACAGCAACGGATGGATCATCGCCAGCAAATTTGTGAACGGCTTGCATCGACTCCCATAAGGTGATAACAAGAAATTCTACATCATCATTTTCATTGTTGCGCCTTTTAAAAACGTAAGCGCCATTGTACCCCCTGATGTTTCGGATATCCTTGAACACCTTCCCTTCCAGAAAAGACAAATAGGCATCCGCATTCTCATGTGATGACCGGCCGATCCACGTTCGTGCAATGATGATTTTCTCTTGCACATGGCGTTCCCGATGACTTCCGTCCATTCACGGATCTTCCAATCAGATATAAGGGTGTTTTTGACATAGGGATCGTTCTTAACGAAATTTTCGACAACGCTGCGATCGTCCGCGTTGAAAATAAGAGCAGCTCCATCTGAAGGATTGACAAATTCTCCCGCGAGCAAAAGCTCGCCACTTTCTATAGACCTTTTTACGATTCGTAGATGCTCCTTACGATAAGGAGATCTTTTGTTAATGAAATCATTAACGACTTCATAAAAAAGAAGAAAATACATAGTTGCCTCCTTCGCAATGGGCACGCGTGCAATTTTCACTCAAAGCTGCTTTTTTGTGGCCCAAAATCTAAATTATGAACGAATTGCCTTGATTGCGGTCAGTATCAAAAAAAATCGGAAAGCCAACCTTTTATTTTAAAAACAAAAGTGCAGACAGAGTCGTAGTAATAACAACAAATATTCGATATGGCTTTTCTGGGATGACCTTCACAACCTTGATCCCTACAATAACACCCCCAATAATCACTGGCGTCATAAAAACATCAAAATAAAGAGTTTCAATGGATATTGTTTTCCATATTACCACATGGAGCGGTACTTTCAACATATTCACGATAAAAAAAAACCATGCTGTTGTCCCGATATAACTCAGTTTTGGCAACCGCATCGATAAAAGATATACAGCTAAAATGGGCCCCCCAGCATTGCCCATCATAGTAGCAAATCCTCCAAATACTCCTAGTGCCATTGCAAACCACCAATAATCAGGGACGATATCTTTCCTCTTGACATCTCTCCATAACATGATAATGATTCCGGAAAAGATGGTAATGATTATGAATTTTTTGAATAAAAAGTCAGGTATAACGCTCCCGACCAAAACTCCCAAGGTTATGCCTGCCAAGATCCAAGGTAACATCCGGAATATGTGCTTCCAATTCGCGTGACGATGATAATAAGGCACGCTGCAAACATCCGCAATAATCAAAAAAGACTGGACAATCCCTGTGGAAGGCTTTCCACCGAAAATATGTGCCATTAATGGGATGGTAACCATAGATGCACCTGTCAACCCAGCCTTTGTCATACCAATAAGAGCACAACAGATTACAATAAGAATCCATATTGAAAGTGGTTGACCCATCAATTCATACATTAAATCAATTCCGTCTTCATCCCATAATGCTTAAAATAAAAACTCCGGCGAAAACCACACGAACTCCTGAACTTCAAGTCCATTTCGGAGAAAAAGCGAGGGAGAGAAGAACATCTCTATGTAGCGAATATTTTTCTTTTTTGATCTCTTTTTTTTATTTTTAAAACCTTTTGAAAAGGTCCTTTATCTTGTTATGATATTCATCTCGAAAAACCATAGGAGCCATGTGTCTGTAACCTTCAGGAAATAGAAATAACTCTGTATTAGGAAGGAGCTTCTCCAAAATATCCAAATCTTTATAACAAGGATCATCCTTGCTGCTAATAATGAGTATCTTCCCTTGCCATCCCTCAAAGTTTTCGACAGTGTATTCTCCACCCTTATGGAATTGAAATACCACTTTTGCAGCATTCATCAGAAATTTTTTTGAACATTGCTGATCTACAACTTGTTTCATGAATACTGACTTAAATCGCATCCTCTCCTTTGCTTCTGTTGGGATCTCGGCTACTGGAGTCCATTTGCGTATTTTTTGTTTGAATACGGCTTTAAGCAAGAATAAAGGGAATATACGCAATAGAACCAATCCCCATTTCTTGCTTTTCTTCCGACTTGGCGCAAACGTATTAGTAAGCACCATGGCATCAATGATGTCGTAGTATCTATTAAAATAAATCTGGGCATACACCCCTGATAGAGATTGTCCGATGACAAACACACGTTCAACTTTTTCTTTTTCAAGTACCATATTAACACCAAGCCTGAATTCAGATAGGTTATTGAATAAGGAAATATCCACAACCACTATTCTGTAGTCATTTTCGAAGCCAAGGACTGTTTCGTACACTATCTCGAGTCCGCTATGCCCCCCACTGAAGATGAGTATAGTTTGCTCCCCTATTCCGCAGGAATAGTATTTTATGGATTTCCCTTTCACATTAATTTGTTTTGTCTTGTGAGTCGCCAAGAATTCTTGTAGCTTTTTAAGCTCTGCATGAGAAACATCAGCATAATATTTTTTCATCGATTTATGATCTATCATAATGGAATCCTTTCTATTAAAAAAAATATTTTTCTGATTTGATCACTTTATACCTGAGGCTACAAATATGTTCACACATGCTTTTGCTTGTGCAATTTCTGATTCTGCACAACAGTCCTCACCAACACATGAGATTCGGACTTCCCGGAGACCTGCTTCTTCAAACCACTTCTGGATATCCCTCCTTTTAAAACCCAACCAGAAATCATGCTGTTCTTCTCTCAGAAACTCGAAGTTATGTTCGTCTAAGTCTGTTACTATTAATCTTCCTCCGGTTTTTAGGATTCTGGCCATTTCTTTTATCGAAACCTCCGGAAATTCAACATGATGCAAGTACATATTGGAAAAAACATAATCAACAGTCTCATCCTGAATAGGCAAGTTGTCCGATTCCCCTATTCTGTATTCAATATCTTCAATTAGCTTAAACTTTTTTTTCATCTCCTCCAGCATCGCTTTCGACTGATCTACCGCAACAACTTTTAATCCCTTTTTCACCAATCCCTCCGTGATGAAACCTGTTCCTGCTCCTATGTCCGCTGCAAGACATCCTTTTTGAACATTGGCTGTAGCAAGCGCAACATCACGGACTTTGCCGGAAAAAAATCCTTTTCTCATTCTATCCCAATGATCCGCAACCTGTTCAAAATATTTTTTGGAGTTCATGATTCAACTTCCCTTAATACCTACGGCATTTTTTAAGTCTAAAAAATTATTAACACTAAGATCTAAAAAAAATGACAACTACTCAATGATTCAGTCGACCATAAGAAAAGCATATCTGTTCAGTCTTTCAGAATAATTGTTCAATACCTCAATGGGCAAGCCAAATTGTCTTACAGTCTTAAAAACATCGACCGCCAGGGCTTCTGGTGTCGGCCGTGCCTGACGGGGATTTTTACACAGGCTTCTGTCTTTAGTGCATTCCTCACAAAAATTGCAGGTCGACATTATAGTGACAAATGCTTTCTGGTATCCTGCGAGAAAAACATCCCTTTCAACTTTTAACAATATCGAGTTCTTCTGTACTGTCCATTTTTTAAGGTTAGATCGGTCATTTATTATTTTTTCAAATCTGAGATGACTGCATTTTTATACTCATGGAAAAACGCTTTACAATTATCAACTGAAGGAACATTGGGAGGGCAAGAGGCTGCTCCATAATCCTCACAGCCAAATACACATTTCATACGGACCCATTGAGAGACGATAATTTTCTTAGGATCAATCCATTTATAATCGAAAAGATCATATTTATTGAATATCGATTCGAAATAATCCTTTTTCTTTGTCTGAAATTCCATCTCAGTTGCCGTGCAAAGCCCTGTCGATCATCATCTTGCCATTCTGTAATTTCAGAGAAGACAACAATTGATCCTTCCACGTTTCACAAAACGACCATAATTATCATCGGCGCCTCAATTTTTCATCCATAGGCCGGCCAAACAATATCATGCTTCTGCGGTTGAGTTCCGCCCAGTATTCATCATCCTGAAAGATCTCGGGAGAATAGAAAATCCATTCGGTCAGCTCCCCGATATACACCAGCGCATCATAGAGATCTCTCACTTTGTATGCCCTATAAGGTTTTGCTTTGGTCCCATCAGGCTGGAAAACCATTGGAAAGAGCAGGTCTGCATGCAGCCCTCCCGACCAGTGATTTATTGTTTCATACATCATTCCCTTTTCCAATTCATGCACTCTGTCCTCGACTTTGAGTTCTTTGGGTATCAAGAAACTAAAGGATTTAACTCCATCCAGAAGTTCTTTCTGTATTAGGTTAGTCAGCCCTTTATTGATCCTGCCGCCTACATTGGACGGGACTTTTGCCAGATGAGCGCCCCCAAATATAATCAGGACTCGTTTTTTTTGAGCTACCGCCTGTTTCAATGCAATACTACTCGGAAAAGAATTTCTTTGACGAAAATAAAAACGGTGATCCTCTTTGGTTTTTATCTCTTCCCATTTGATAGGTGGATCCCCCCCCATAACCCGGATTTTTTTTTCCGCTGGCAGTGACTTGTTAATAGCCCGTATATGCTGCAGAAACTCATAATAGAGAGGGCTATCCCATGTCTGGACCATTGAGGATACAGTGGTGTCACGCCAGAGTTTACTCAGTTCCTTAAAGGAGATATCTTTTCCCTGCATGTAATCATCCAGTAGGTTTTGATGCCTGGCTGTTACAAACTCTACAATTATCACGTCCAGTGCATCCTGGACATTCTTATCCGATAGTAATATCTTCAGGAAATCATGGGCTGTTTTAGAACAATGCCCTCCTTCAGCCAGGCACACTATAGGATTATCTTGAATAGCGCGAGCAATGTATTGAATTGCGTCGAATGGATATTTTTGTTCCTGCGCTGTGCAAACCGACAGCGGATGGAAAGTCCAAAATATCAGGGGAATTAAAATGCAAATAGATTTTTTCTTCATTCCTACCTTCCTTTATACAAACATTTTACTAGCCTTTATTATCTCATGGAATTATTGAACGTGCATAAACTGGGATTTACAATGTAGTTTATATTATTGAATCGGTTTTATAGCCGGATCATTTTCAATCATTTTTGTCACGATACTTTCCACATGTATCTTTGTCGTATCCAATACTTCTATATCCTCAAAGTCCGATTGGCTTAAGACTAAAGGCAATTCTGTGCCGCCTAAGATTAATCCTTCTATCGATTCTTTCCTTTTTAATTCTCTTACTATTTGAATCATTTGGAGTTTGGTTTCAGGTGAAATCCTGTTAACCACTAGTTCCGTCATATATTTTGTGTGAATAAAATCCTGTTCTCCCGGGTTAGGAATTACAATTTCTATTGCATTAGCCGATGCAATCCTGTTGTAGAATCCATTTATCATGGTGGATTTTGTGCCGATTAATCCTACTTTTTTCATCTTTTTATAAGCAATTATTTTGCAGGTTTCCTCAACGATACTGATCAATGGAATATTTACTTTTTCCATCAGTCTATCAAAAACAAGATGAGGTGTATTTGATGCTATGGCTCCATATTCAACCCCAGCCTTTTCAAGAATCTTGATTTTATGAGCAAGGAAATCAACTAATGAGTCTAGCTGGTTCCTAAATACATAGGCAAGCATTTCGGTCATATCAATGCTGTTTATGATAATCTCAGGATAGTTTTTAGTATTTAGTCTTTCCTGGAATCGTTTTATAATCAATCTATAATACTCAATTGATGATTCTGGGCCAATCCCACCAACTAATCCTACTTTTTTCATTTGTATTTCCTTATTTTTTTGGCAAATATTATGTCTTTTCATTTTTTCATGAAGCGTTGTTGGCTTCAATCTTAGAAATTTTGCAGTTTTTCTTTGATTCCCTTCAAACTTGCTCAATACGGATAAAATTAAGGTTCTCTCTAGCTGGTCTATCAGCTCTTTCAAAGGAAATTCTTGAATTAAAGCCCAGTTTTCTTCAATGACCGTATCCCAGAAAGAAACAGCAAATATTTCATCTCTATTTTTAAGAAATGATCCTATTGATGATTCTTTCAAGAATGCAACAGAATTGAATTACGACATTGAAAGTAAAAAATGTTATTCTTCTAATTAAGATCTGTGGGTCTAAAAGCATCAAGAATTTTTGCGGAGACCCAATAGATATCTGCCCGTCCATACGCGGGTTTTGTAAAGTAATTAATAATATCTGAGTATCTTAAAGATTCATTCCCCCAATTATGGATAACATACAGTCCTGAAAGAAAAATGTATTTTCCATCAGGTGAAATTCGCGCTGCCGATTCCACTCTTTCAGTATTTATTACTCCACCAAGGTTAGCCACAGGAGTCCAATTATCGTCCTCATCTCGGAACGTCACATACAAATCAACAGATCCGTAGGAATCTGATCTATTATACACCGGAAGAAGCATATAACTTTCATCGGGGGCTATCACACCATCAAATTGATTATCGGTGGAATTAACCGCATCGGGTAATCTTTCAGGCTCAGAATAAACACCGTCAATATTTATAGATCTATATATTGCCTGTTCTTTTTCTGTAATAAGGGTGTAATAGAGCACACCTGAAGTAGTCACGGAAGCGCCTGATGTAATTCCTCTGCCATTGACAGGATAAGGCAAAGGCGTAGGAGTGTCCCATTTGTTACCATTTCGTCTGGCTACCCAGATATTGTATTCATCTTTCAAATCAACAGTGTTTGTTGGCTCATTGGAAACGAAGTACAACTCTTTGCCATCGTAGCTAAGAAACGGGTATGCCGCTAAATATTCCAAATTGGTAAAACTTACGAACTCAGGTCTTGTCCATACCCCATTTTCAATTTTCGAACAGACTATAGCTGACATGGTATCGCCATCTATTGAATATCCTATATTCCAATATGCTTCTTTCCCATCTGGGGAAAAACTGCAAACGGCTTCCGTCAATCCTGTTGAAATTATTCCTGGTGCAAAAATTTCAGGTTTCAAGCCTGGCGGTTTCTGGCCTAGATAGGGATCTTTCAAAACAGGATAATCCTCCTTCTTGGCACAGCCGATTTCCAAAATAAAGATAAAACCGATGAAAACAAATAACATCCTTTTGCACCTCATAATTCAATCTCCCTACCTTAATTCTTCCGGATTTTATCTATATCACTTTAAACTCAAAGATACAGTTTTTTTGGTGAAAATATCCAGAATGATTGAGGTAGCATTGCAGTCAGGTCCACGTGAGATAAATCCGGTCCTTAGGCGGAAATTGCATCTGAGCGGGGATGTTATCAACAGTCTGGGATCTCAATTTATCTCAAAGAGAAAAATAGATATGGGTTTGCTTTTTTGGAATTCAACTCCGATCAATTTCCTGACCACCCATGGATTTATGAAAGCCTGGGAGAGGCCGATGTAATAATCAGAGAGAGAAAGCCATATTGATCTCAAACTGAGATCTGTAAGTTTTGTTTGGCCGTAAATAAAGCTTACTGCGAGAATAATCAAAAATCACATTAAAATGTGTCATCATCTCAATCCCAATTATGCCGGTACACTCAAGATCAATGATAGCCGGAATCTTTTCAGGCAATTCATTTTTGTAAATTATAGCGGAAATGAAATGATTCAAATCATATTTCCCTAACTTAATATTGGAAAACTCAGAACAGGTTTGTTCGATGAAGTTTGATAAAAAGATAATGCATCAACTGATTGAATAACTAAGAAAATTAAGACTAATAGTGCTGTTTTAAATATCTGATTAATTATTTTCATTTTGTTCTCCTTTGACAAATGGGGTGCTTCCTCAGGGAACTGTTGTTACTTGAGGAAGCACCTAATTTTTGGCAATTGCTACGAGAAAATGGCGGGTCCGGAAAAACAGAGTCCCTTCTGATATGGCTGGCGTCGCCATACAGATGTCATTCATTATATTGGTGCCCAAAACATCAAATTTGGGCCCGGCCTTTACGACAAAAATATCACCCTCCTCGCTGGAAAAATACAGCTTGCCGTCCGAAGCCACACCTGAGGCTGAAAAGCTGGACGCCTTGCCTAATTGTTCCTGGTAAACGACATCTCCGGTTGTTGCATGGTAGCAGAACAGGCCCCCGTTTCCCCTAAGGTTGTACAGATAATCTCCGTAGATTAGCGGAGTCTGTATGTAAGATCCGCCACGTCTGATACTCCACACAACAGAATCATTGGAGGTGGCACCTTTTTCTAGAGAAATATCATCCAGAGCGTCCAGTTTTATGGCATAGATAGGAGACATCCGGCCATGGGCACTGTTGATGAAAACGAGGTCGTGTGCAACCACAGGCGTTGGGACAGGTATATCCCCCCCGCCTGATATCTTCCATATTTCCTCTCCTGTTTTAAAATCATATCCGCCGATATGTTTGAATCCATTAACGATGACCTGTGTCTTGTCTTTCCCGACGTGGACCGTAGGTGTGCTCCAGGTAGGATACTCATCACGATGTGTCCTCCATAACTCCTTGCCAGTTCTCAAATCCAAAGCGGCAAGAAAAGAATTTTTCAAAACATCGCACTGAACGATAACGGTATTGTTGTGGATTACGGGGGAGCTGGCGAACCCCCATTGGGCGGTAGGAACCATAAAAAAAGCGGAATCGAGCAAACCGAAATTGACCTTCCATACAGGCTTTCCATCCATGTCATAGCAGTAGAGGCCCTCAGAGCCGAAAAAGGCCACCACATACTCGCCATTCGTTACAGGTGTGGAATTGGCATGAGTCGCTTTGGGATGGCGTTTGACTTTGGGAACTCCTTTGTGAGATGTCCGTTCCCAGAGTATCTTTCCAGATTTTTTATCAAGACAGTAAACCTTAAACTCATGCTCAGTTTCATCTTCGACTGACTCGATGCCTCCAGACAAGCCCAGTTTCAATTCAGGGTTAACCAGTCCGCTGATTGCGGTCGTTACAAAAATCTTGTCTCCCCAAACAACGGGAGGAGAATGCCCTAGGCCCGGGATAGAGGTTTTCCAAGAAACGTTCATCGATTTCTCGATGTCCCAGGAAACCGGAGTGACGAAATTTTCAGCAATTCCCAGTGCATTCTGGCCCCGGAAACTGGGCCAGTTGACACCTTCATTTGTAGAAACTCCTTGAACAGCAACAACAACTGCCAAAATAAAAAGAGCAGCCGTTAAAAAATGAATTGGTTTTGATCCCATTGAGGTCCTCCTTATCGACTTTCTTTTGATTGAATATTTAAAAGATATTCCTAATTTTTCCTGATATATCAATAGGTAATTTTGGGATTAGATATCTTTGGTCATTTTAATATTTCAGGGCCCAAACTTTGAAATTTCTGTATGCTCCTTTGGATACAGCCATCTGGCGGAAGCCTATATTGCCCGCTCCAAGGATAGGTCCCCATCTCTCCGTTCCCGGGTCTATAAAATCAAGATAAACTTTGCCGTTAACTTTTAGCTGGATATGTGCTCTGTCCTTGATAAGCTGGATAAGATGGAAATATTTGAAGCCTGGTTTGACGCCAATCGGGCCAAAGGCAATGTCGTGAAACATGTTGGCCTTTCGCATTCTTGTAACAATATTTCCGGTCTGATAAAGAGGCAGGTTGGAGAAGTAAATTATATGGTATCCATTAATGGCCTGGGATGTGTATTGAGGATAATGCCCTGTTCGTTTAGGAAGTGAATTATCAAATATGTCTTCTCCGTTGGCGCCTGCGGCTGCAAAAAAAATGATGGCCAGTCCATTTTCTTTAATGGGTTTAAACTCCCATTCTGCGACAAAACTCTCAGGGAATTTTTTCTTACACCAAAAGGTAAAGTGTCCTTCCTGCCGGGTTTCCGGATGATGCTTCGATGAGCTCATGACTGTATGACCTTCACCAAACTCGAGGATACCAGGGCCCTCCAAGACCCAGCCATTGAGTGAGGCCTTGCTGTCGAATGAGGAAGCATACAGAATTTTCCCTTTACGTCCTTTGATGTCAATTGATTTGTAGTTGTCAAACTGACCTAATAAATGGGCTCCCTTTCCCAATATGCTTTCCGGAACCTGTTTTTTTAGCTCCTTTGGTGGTGTGAATCCTGAATGCACATTAACGTCGGTGACCTTGATTGCACCTTGACTTATCCTGTAATCTGTGGCTTCGCCATCCACTTTCCAAGGAGCAAAACACACTCCTTCGAAACGTAGTGGAATGCCGTTCATGAATCCGTTGGAAATACCTTTATCAGCATCCCATGAAAATTGGATGCAGTAGGTTTCAGGACCAGGGAGATCCGTGAATTCTATGTGAAAGCCCCGGGCCACCCGATCCCCTTTATTCCAGGCAAAAAAGATATTAACACTAAGGTCGGTTCGCTGAAGAAAGACAGAGGCTAAGCCGTTGAGGGTTACAAATTGCTGCTCAAAATCCTGCTGCCCAATGCCGTTGCTGTAAGTTTTATCTGTATGGAGAAGGAAACTGATGGTCCCCGTCTGACTGATGGGTGTCTCAAGCGTTCTGGTAATGGATTCAGGAGTTGTATTTTTATACGGAGCTTTCGCTATAACAAAACCACCACACACCAGAATTCAAATACAAAAAATTTTTTTTCTTCTTATGTTTTTCATGATATCCTCTCTTTTTTCCTCAAGTAATTTTTGGGAGCCACGAAAACTCATTTGCTCGGTTTCGATTTCTCAACAACATGTAAGCCCACCAATAAAGGATTGCCCTTGTCGTGAAGATTTCCTGAAAGCTGAGTTGTTTTATAATCAATCTGGCTAACATCGCAGGTGTCCGTGTTTCATCCCCAAATCTTAAGCCTGAATGAAGCCGAACAGAAAATCGATTACTTGCTATTTGGGTAAGTGGTGATTTCAAAGTCAGGACTTGGGCATTGATGCATACATTTGCCGCAAAAGTCTATAAATCCCATGGCGTAAAGTCCTTTATCCACAAGCGCGCGTTTTGCATGGGCTTTATGAATATCATCCTGTGTGATTTTTTCTGGCAGTTCGATATGTGTACGGCTTCCAGAACCTTTTTTGAGACCATCTAGGCACCACCTACAGAGATTGTGATCGAGTACTGAATAGCGGAAAGTGCAACCGTCCATTACAAATTCCTGTGCCTTTGATTTATTCAGGGCGTTAATCGGGCATGCCTTCACACAGGCATAACCGCACGATTCAGGCTTGCATAGTTTTTCGGGAAAAATCAGCTCACCAGGTTCCAATTGTGCCTCGGTGACAATAGCGATGAGTCGCTGGCGCGCACCAAAGCTCGGCGTTAGGATAAGGTTATTCCAGCCGAATGTACCGAGCCCAGCCGCAAGAGCTGCATGCTTAATGGAAAGATCTCCCATATACTTTTTCGTTTTGTCCAAATCTTCCCAATACCGGTAACGCGAAAGCGCATAGGAAGGTGGAATGGGTAAACTCCTGAAACCAAAGGTTTCGAGAACTTTGGCTATTTTCAGTGCAATGCGCGATAATTCCCAGTTCAACTGGGCAAAACCGAACATCATATATGGGGTTGGAAGGCGCCCCTCCTCCTCGTATGTTCCCCACACATCGCAGATGGCTTTTGTGTAACCAATGCCAACGACAATAGCCGAGCGCGCTTTAGGCATATAGTATCTAGGGTGGGTTTTCTCAGGACCGGCATCAAAACGCTCAACAGGTGCAAAACCGATCATGTCAGCCCCTGAGGCCAAAGCAATAGATCGGATTTTTTGGGTTGATAAATTCAATGAACACTCCGGTCGCGTTAAATAAACGTATATGTGTATTTGATCATGATGGCGTGGCAATCTGTGAACGGACGATGATGAAGGCCTCTTAATCGATCCGTGTTGATCCCATGATTGTAGACGATGTAGAAATCGCTTCCCTCACGTGGATTATAACGAAAGCGGATTTTGGCCACAACGACATCCTCTGCTTCGTTGTATTGAATAGAAGCACTTAGAGAAAGTTTTGTTGTGAAGGTTGCCATGATTTTCAGCCGTATGATATAGGCATCGAATTCTTGATTTCGATCGTAAAACTCAACTCTATTAAATTCATAAAATCCATTTATTTGCCAGGTTGAGGACAGATTCAAAAAGTATTGTATCCCAGCACTGATCCGCCACCCATCGTAGAAGGATCCAATTTTGAAAGTCGGGATGAAAGACACAGTCCTCCCCCTCGGAGTGTTAAAGATACCTTCAATACCATAAAACGTATATTCTCCTGGGGGCACGATCACGTTATCGCTGAGTTTGAAATCTTCGGCCAGGCTTTCCACGTAGATCTTTGCGTGTATAAAACCGACATAGCCTGAATTCATCTCAAAACTCCATCCCGGCCCAATAACGGCCGATTCAGTAGAGTTGTCGCTATTGCGCAGGACCAAAAATCCTTGAAGAAAGACCTGGTGAAGATGGAGGAGGGACCGGGCGCTTGGGATCCATGCATAGAACACACGATAAGGCAATGCCTTGAAGTTCTCCCTCCTCTCGAATCCCATACCTGGATTGTAATCCCTGCCTGACCTGGAAAAAGCGAGATTGTAGCCGAGTCCTTTTAATGTCCGCTTTTCCCAATTGAAGAGGAACTTCACTGGATCGAGAGAGAGGAATTGGTGCACCGTACCATTTTCAAACGTCTGTGCCCATTTTACCGACAGGTAATCGTCACCGAACAACCTAAATATCCCATCCAAACCATATGCGACATTGTAGCTGCCGTCCATCCCGAGCCGCGACGTTATTATTCCTCCCACATAAGAAAAGGGATTGAATACTCGGCGGCGGATGCGGAATACACTAAAATTTTCTGAGGGCAGCCTCACGGTCTTTGCAGTCTGCATGGTTAAAAATCCCAGATCCCATCCGTCGATACGGCCAACCAAACGGGCTCCGCCGTAAATGCGGACTAATTTATCCGTATCAGAATCGATTCCGATACGTCGGCTGTAGAACAAGGTGTTATTTACGCTGAACCGGAAATCGAAAGTGCTCGCCCGCTCCAAGAAAAACCTCCGCTTTTCCGGGTAAAAAAGAGAAAACCGAGTGAGATTGGCCTGCATGTCGTCGGCCTCGACCTGGGCAAAATCCGTGTTGACGGTAATGTCGGCCGTGAGATTGCTGGTGATGCCGTATTTGATATCCAAGCCAGCTTCGAACACAGAATCGTCTTTTCTAATATGTTCTATCTCACGGTGGTTCAATTCAAAAGTCCGTCTGTGACCACCGAGAATATAGGGGGTAATGTAAAGCGGCTTTTTTGAGTGAATCGCTTCCATTATGACTTCCTGAGAAAGCGATGGTTTATAGACACTCCAAATCCCGGATTCTGGAGAAATGGCGGGAAAAACCTCCATCTCGTTTTTCCTGGCGATCCAGCGCACGATGATGATTCCCATAACCACACGTCCTTTCTCATCTTGAAAACGGAGGCTGGAAAAGGGAATGCGCAGTTCGGCGAACCAGCCCTTTTCGTTGCGCTTGACAGCAACATCCCAGAAAGTGTTCCAACTCAACACAAAGGGCGAATCGTTACTCAGTAAAGACACGGCATCGTTGGCAATCGAAGCATCCCAGCGTAAACCCGTTGGCGTTGTAAAAAAAGCCAATCCATTTTCTTTATCACAAAAGGAATCGATGACCATGCCAAAAAAATCTGTGGTGGTTGACGATGAATCCCGCTGTTTGGCGGCATCTAGGACTTCGGAAGGTTCGTTGTCGTACAGGCGTCCTGCTAAATAGAGAAATTTATCATCGTGAGCTAGGAGCACAACCGTCCTTTCTGATGGCTCTGCTCCAAAGTTTGGAGAATGCTGAATGAGCGGAAAAGGTTTTATTTTGCCCCAACTCTGTTCGTTGATCTCCCCATCCAGCGTAACCGGCTCTTCTATCCTCTGCACCACGATCCTGCCGGATGACTCAGCAAAGACAAATCCACAAAATAGACAAAAGAGAATAACCAAGCAAATAAGAATTTTATGCCACATCGGTTTTTTCAATCCTATCTTTTTCCCACTGTTCAGATCTTTGGTCAGTATAAGAACACTCTTCCGCATTTTCCTAACGGGGAACCGAAGGCTTAAGATCGTTAGATTTAGTGATTTTTGTCAGTCACCGGTTAAAAACTTCCATTTCATGCTGTTTTCCTTCGGACTGAAGGACATAAGAGGAAAGAGAAAGAATTAGATTAAATTTTTACATGCTACCGCCGTTTATATAATTCAAGACTCGTTTGAACTCTTATTTTCTCTTAATTGTAACTATCCATGTCTTCTGATCTTCTACTTCTTGGTTCTGTTGCCAGCTCCATACTCTCGATCTGTTTTCAATTGACAATATAATCAGAGCCCTATAATATGTGAAATACATTATTGGAATAAATTAATACTTAAAAAGTATATGTAATGGAGGCGAGATTAAAAAAACAAATAGCACACCAATTCCATCCTAATAGGATTTTCTAACTCTATAAAACATATATGTATCATTTATGAACAGTTAATGCCCTCTCTCGAACAGAAATAAATATACCGCCTATCAACCTCGTCTCATATCTTAGAAGCGCCAGAGATAGCTCGCTTTAAAGAAAAGGCTGTTTTTAACATTCAGCAGCCCTCCCTCTGGATATATTCGATTACCCTGCCTATTCCATCGCTCATAAAGCCCACCATAACCCAGGTGGAGCACAGTCCCTGGAATAAAAGTGAAAGAAGCCAAGATATCGGTTAACAATCTTCTTTGATAACTGTTATACTGGAAAATTGCCCGCAGAAAGAGATATTTGTTGATTTGGTATGTAGTTCGAGAAAAAAAGAGATTAATATCAAATTCCTCCTTGCCATTCCTGGCTAGATCTGAATGAGAATATTCAAACTGTTGACTTAGCTTATGACTGAATTGGAACGCCAATGAAATAGTCCAATCAGATCCTCTCCCTTTCCATGAAGGGTATGCTTCATAATAAATTTTGTCACCGTGATTAAACATTCCCTGCATTCTGATCCAACGATATGGCTGCATACTAAAGTTCACAAGAATTTGCTTGAGATCATATGCTTTGCCTTTCCAGCTCTCTGTTCTTGGGAAATAATGAATCTTCAGATCTCCCTCCCTTAGCAATCTAAAATCAAACCCAACACACAGATATTTATCGTTCATACCGGTAGTGATGTCATGAAGATATTCGAAATAAATATTCGGAGTGATCTGTTTTAGCCATTTAAGTTTTTGAAAATTTGGATGAAAATTGTACTTAATCTCCAACCAACCATCATCAATACCTGTTCTTTTTAAATAAGATGTATCCATTTTGAAGCTTTCACCTATGTGTTCAAAAGCCGACCTGATTTCCACATGTTTGGTGATATATGTGTGAAGAATTCCTAAATAGCTTCCTTTGTAAAAAGTGCTTCCACTATTTTCCAAATCTTCTTTCCTTGATACGCTGTGAAGAAAAGACGCAAATATCTTCTGATTGGCAAACAACCAGTGCCCGACATCCGCTCCTGCAACTTGGTTATAATCTCCCAAAAAATCGCGCCTGCTGTAAATTAAACCTAAATAATTGTCTCTCCCTAGACTGGATTTTCCCCTTGCTATGCTGAATAGCGCTTTTTTTCCTTCCTGAGGATTAATCGTTGAATCCCAGACCTGTCCAGGCCATTCGTCTCCAGCAGCAAGTAACCCAATGGCCGTTTTTCCTATGCTTCCTGTTACTTTTACTCCCAAGCTTGGATCGACGATCCTTCTGGTGTGTACGGCATTTGGCAAGTAACCGTTCGGGATGGTAAAAAAATTATAAATATCTGAGCCCTCCATAAAGAAGGGACGTTTCTCCGTGTAGAACAGCGGATAACGCTGGTTGAACTCAACCTGGTATGCATCGCTCTCCACCTGACTGAAATCAGGATTAATTGTAAGCTCAGCTGTTATTGATGAAGTAAGGCCATACTTCAATCCAAGGCCCATCTCCGTCAATACCTCTCTTTCCCCCCACTCATGGGAAGGCGATCGTTCGCGATTTCTGCCGTGTGTGATGCTGGGCAAGAGTTCCAATTTTAAAGGATTTTTCAGATTTTTGTAGAATACAGCTGTATGGGTTTCAAATACCTGCTGACCAGGCTTCCTTTCTGGCCAGGAGCCAAAAACACCTAAATGATTAAACCTACGCCAGAAAAGTATCCCCATTTCCACAAATTTGCTGCTTTTAAAACTGATACTTCTAAATGGGATTGATATCTCCACCTGGTATCCCTTCTCCGTCACCTTACCTGCGCTCTCCCACACAAAATCAGGTGAAAAGTCTCTTGTACCGACCGCAGAACGCAGGCTATCTCCCTGGATTCCGCTTGGATTTACAAAAAAACAGTAGGCCATCTGTTTTGTCCCCAACGCATCAATAGAAAGTCCGATCCAATCATCAGCAAAAATATCATCTCTTTTTGTAACAGAAGTTTTTATTTTTTGAGGATTTGGATCATGACATATAAAAGCAAAATAAAGGTTTTCATCATCATAGGCCAGCCAAACATAAGTTTCATAAGGAATTTTTTCGCCGTATGTTGGATAATAGGTTACAAACTCTTTGTTAAGAGGTGGTGTAAGCCAGATACTTTCCTCAAGGATCCCATCAATCCTTGGCTTTATGGCAGATCGAATAGGGAAAATGCCCTTGATATCCTGAGATTTGGCAAGACCATTCTCTTTAGACATTGAAAAAAGCGGCATACAACATGAAAAAAACACTGCAGAAAGTGATAGATATAATGACAGTGTACTTGAGAATTTAACTTTTATTTTTTTGTCAATCATCCTTTTTTTTACCATGTGGTTTCTCCATAATTGAACATTCCGAAAATTATTTTCGTCCTGGATCTTTTTCAAAGGTCGAGCAATCTCCAAGCTCATTAATGTCGAGATTTTTTTTACAGAATAAACAGTCAAATGAGTAGCCATCTAGGTAGCCACTATGCATATAACAAAAAAATAATGGAGTCTTTGCGTTCATTTCACTGCTTCCTCCTTTAATTAATAACCAAGATCTTCGTTGACTAATACAACTTTTACGCGTTTTGGTGGAAAAGATTTCTCGGTTATACTCCAAACATTACATATTCGCTTGGGATGTACACAGTCAAAACATTCCCCTTTTTCAGTGCATGGAGTATCCCGCCCCTCTTTATGACTGTGACGAATCGCATTTTAAATTCCACAGAAGATTCTCTATTTGTAATTTCAAAGGGGATATAATCACAAAATCATGTAGGAAAAGATGTTTATTTCCAGCTCTTTTATGGTTCATAAAGTAATGATGTAATTTTGCCTTACCGGCCTTTAAACTCGGCTTTTCGCCTCTCCTTAAAAGAGCGGAATCCTTCCATAAAATCTTGACTTCTCATTATCGGGATCAAATCCGGCAATAAACGGTCCAGAGCGGTTTTGTTCCCTCGAGTTCGCGCCAGCCGTGCTGAGGCTAAAGAGGCCTGCACAGCAAGGGGGGCCTGTGATGCGATCGTATTGGCGACTTCAAGGGCGCGTTCCACTTCCTTCCCGGGATTAACTACCTCCTGTACTAAACCGATGCGTAATGCTTCTTCTGCGTTTAAGTAATCTCCAGTTAATATATACCGCATGGCGTTGCCCCATCCAACTTCCTGCATTAGGCGTATTGTGGCGCCGCCAACTGCATATAATCCTCGTGTGACTTCAAGTTGGCCGAACCGCACATCAGAAGCAACCACGCGCACTTCTGTAGCCAATAACAGTTCAATACCGATAGTGAAACAATATCCTTGTACCGCCATAACGATAGGTTTTCTTAGAATATTTTTTTCATCTAGTCCAAGAGGATCGAGAGCGCCTTCTGGCAGGTCTGGAAAATGCCCTTCGTTAAAGATGTCAACCCATTCGTTCAAATCTAAACCTGCGGTGAAGTGATTACCGTGAGCAAAAAGGAGACCGCATCGCAGATTGGAATTTTGCTGCAACTCTCCATAAGCTTTTCCAAGGTCACGATACATATCTTGGTCAAAAGAATTCAGTTTTTCTTTCCTGTTAGGCCAATCATCAATACATAACCAGACTCTTCGACTGTGATTTTGTCTCTTTTCAAAACAATCCACTCCTTATTGAAAAATAGAATATGTTCCTCATGGATGGCCTGGCCGAGAATTCAGAATGTAATAATCCAAAGTCGCACATCTAACCAATCTATTTGATAATTCCAGATTGCGAATCCTGACTTTAAAAAAATATTTTGTATCCCTCTCAGCTCATTACATATCTCATCCATTTCGATTGCAACAATGACAAATCTTGAGGTTGTCATCAGTCATAACGCACAACCACAAATATGATACTAGCAATTATCCAAGCTTGCATGCTACCGCCGATAGCTTTTTTATCAATAGCCAACATTCGATTTTTTTCAGAAATGAATACCCAAAGAGTATTCATCTAAGTAGCTACTATATCATTTTTAAAAAAAATTTATGGCAATTCAACCATCATTTTATGATAAATTCCTCTCGCCGCATCCAGGGATGCTTTTTCATAACCTCTAAAAATTTGGCTGATGAAAATTTCATGTTTGACATAGTCATCCACGACAGAGATTATTCCTTTGCTCCTCGTAAAAGCAACTGACGCAGTTTCAGAGGGAAGTGTGCATCCTACAAGCGCTTCTTTCGAATCAAAGCTCATGGCTATTTCACTGCACGCGGCACTGAAACCTCCCTGATGCAAAAAAAGATCATCAAATTTATTATCTAGCTCTCCACAGTGAATCCCTAAAACTTTAACCTTCCTTTTTTTAGCTTTGGTGAGTGATTCCTGTAATTCAGTGAAATCATAGTTCATTATTTGCATATAAATGTGGTTCTTGGTTTGATCAATCAATTGTGTAATAACTTCTAATATTTGAGATCTTCCTGATAGATTCCATATGCTTTGATCTTCAATTGTATTTTTTATCTGAGGCATCGCCTCCCTGATAAAAGCTAGGGTTTCCTTGCTTTTCTTCTCTCTATTATTCAGGTAATGCTCTAGGTCAACTGGCTTTACCAGATTTTTCTTGCCCCGCAGAGTTACGAGTAATCCTTTTCGTATAAGTTTTTCGATCGTTTCATAAATGCGAGAACGGGGTACTCCGGATACTTTACTCAGCTTATAACCGGTTAAGGGTTCCTCGGACGAAATGGCTAGGTAGGCTTTTGCCTCATAAGTGGAGAGCCCTAAATCTTCCAGAGCTTTGATGATTCTCTCTCTCTCCAATTTAGTGACTCCGATAATGTATACTAAAATAAAACATTGGAAAAAGTCAAGAAAAAAAAGTGATCCCTTCACCAGCAAAAGGATCCTCTGTTCATATACGTACATAAGTTGTTCGAGAATGTACATATAGTGCTGATCAAGCATTCGAAAATCCCAGGGAGTAATATTGGCATGTTTATTGCTAATCAAAACGCAGAAATTCAAGGAGATCGTCATGCTTAAAAACTACTTTAAAATTGCGCTTAGGCAAATAAAGCAACAGAAAGGGTACTCATTCATCAACATATCAGGTCTGGCCATCGGTGTGGCATGTTGTTTGCTTATCCTGTTGTGGGTTCAGGATGAGCTCAGCTACGACAGGTTTCACGAAAATGCGGATCATATCTACAGGGTCATCAAAATCTGGCGAAAAGGTGAAATCGCCCACTATGCCACGACGCCGGCACCTCTTGCTCAAGCTTTGAAAGAGGAATTTTCTGAGATAAGCAATTCGGCTCGATTTAATCCTGCAGGACAGATGATAGTCGCTCATAGCAAGACGACTTTTTATGATAACAACGGTGCTTATGCCGACCCTTCTTATTTTGAATTGTTCGACTTCCCTTTTGCAAAGGGGGATCCAAAGACTGCTCTTTCGAATCCCAGTTCTATTGTTATCACAGAAAATATGGCGGACAAATATTTTGGAAACAAAGAAGCTATCGGAAAAACTCTCAGGATTAACAATCAGTATGATTTCTTAATTACAGGGATCATAAAGAATATTCCCCGTCAATCCCATATGCAATTCGTCAATTTTTTCATTCCGTTTGCTCGCATCAAGGAAATCCAGGGACGTGGTCAGGAAACCCATGTAGACTGGCATAATACAGCTTTCTATACCTATGTGCAGCTCCAAAAAAACATCCCCTATCAGGATGTCTCAGAGAAAATATCCGAGTATCTAAAAAAACATATTCCCGAATCAACTTCATCTTTATACTTACAACCTCTCAAAAGGATTCACCTTTATTCATCGAACCTACGGCTAACCATTGCGACCGGTAATATTACAAATATCTACATATTCTCCGCAATGGCATTTTTTATATTGATAATAGCCTGCATCAATTTTATGAATCTGGTTACAGCGCGTTCAGGAAGGCGCTCGAAAGAAATCGGGATGAGAAAAGTCATCGGAGCCAGCCGGGGAAATCTGGTGAGACAATTCATTGGCGAATCGAGTGTTTTATCATCATTTGCCATAGTGGTCGCTATTGCCATTGTCTCTATGGTTTTACCGGTTTTCAATTCCTTGTCAGGGAAAAATATTTCTTTAGGCGCATTGTTGAATATAAATATTATCCTAGGATTGATTGGCATTGTAGTCATTACGGGAATATTATCGGGTAGTTATCCCGCGCTGTTTCTTTCGTCTTTTCAACCTGTAAAGGTATTGAAAGATACTTTCCGTACGGGCTTGAAAGGTGCTCTTTTCAGAAAGGTCCTTGTTATATTTCAATTTTCTCTGATGATTATTTTGGTCATAGGGACGATTGTGATTTACAATCAGCTTGAGTATATCCAAAATTCAAAACTTGGTTTTAATAAGGAGCACCTGATTTATTTGCCGATAAATAACGATGTCCGGACGAAGTATGAGCCATTTAAAAATGATTTATTAAAAAATCCTGATATCTTAAATGTTTCTGCTTCTTCAAGTCTGCCATTCTGGGGCACAGATATCGCAACCGAGGACGTGAATTGGGAAGGCAAAATCCCTGGTGAAGATTTCTTGATGCGCGGTGTGGGCGTTGATTACGGTTTTATCGAAACGTTTAAAATTAAGATGGCTGAAGGGCGAAATTTTTCACGAGAATTCTCAACCGATCGGACAAATTATATTCTGAACAGCAAGGCCGTAGAGGCGATGAATTTGCAATCTCCTCTCGGGAAACAGCTTACCTTAATGGGTAATTCCGGTTCCATCATAGGAATAGTCAAGGATTATCATTTCAAGCCCCTTGTTCGGTCAGTTGAACCTCTGGTATTGAGATTGTATGAACCTCAATGGCTTCGCTTTATTTATGTCAGGATCAATCCGGATAATATTTCAGAAGTTTTAAAATATACGGAAAACCAATGGAAGCAATTTTTCCCCGGTGTTCCTTTCCAATTCGTTTTTGTAGATCAGGCTATCGCGAATATATATGCAGCGGTTGGGCGAATCGGCAGTCTGTTCAGGTATTTCACCATTCTTGCGATTGTAATTGCATGCCTCGGTCTGTTCGGGCTGTCCGCATACATCGCAGAACAGCGTACAAAGGAAATCGGTGTTCGGAAAGTGCTCGGGGCCACAGTTCCTAGCGTGGCGCTCTTGCTTATCAGGAATTTCATCAAATGGGTGCTCATCGCCAACTTGACGGCATGGCCAGTCGCCTATTTTGTTATGAAGGGGTGGCTAAACAACTTTGCCTATCGAACGAGTCTCGGATTGGATATTTTTATCCTTTCCGGATTCCTGGCATTTGCAATTGCTTTGTTGACAGTGAGTTTTCAATCGATAAAGGCGGCGTTGACCAATCCGGTGGACAACCTTCGGTTTGAATGATTAAAAGTAAGGACTCGCCGGGTTTAAAATTTAAATTTTGTATCTTTCCCCTTGTATCTAGATTTACTGACACCTCCCACAATTATGGTCCATGTTTAATCACTTTTCCCCTTTTTGAGATGAGTGATCTCGCTTCATTCGTAGCGGAGGGAGATGGCTGGATTGGCGCATGCAGCTTTCAGGGTCTGAGATGCAACTGCCAGAAACGCAAAAAATAGCGAAACAGATATGGCAAGAACATATGTGCCGGCGTTGATAGGGGTAATGAACAGCACTCCGGTCTGCAACGCCTTGTTCCAACCGAAGGTGATAAGTCCCAGGGCGATGACATTCGCTACAGTCACGAGCAGCAGAAATTCCCGCGTCATCTTCCACATGATGTTCCATGAGGAAGCACCCAGAACTCTGCGGATCCCAATTTCCTTGGTCCGTCTCTCGGTTAAAAAGGTGGCCAATCCCATAAGGCCTATGCAGGAAAACAGAACGGCCGTAATCCCGATCATTTTCAAAAAGCCGGTAATTTTGCCCAAAATACCGAATACCTGACCGAAAAATTCCGAGAAAGTTAAACACTCGAAGGGCAGGTCAGACATAAGAGAGACCCACTGTTCCTTGATGTGTTCGCGGAGCTCAGGAAACGCTTTAGCAGAAGAATACTTCACCAGCAAAACGCTGAAGTTTTCCAGCTCCAAATACATCACGGCCGGGGGCATTTCGAACCCGATATCGGCAAAAAGATAATCTTCAACAATTCCGATCACAGTACCCGTCCTGTTGCCTACAACCAACTGTTTGCCGATGGCGTTTTCCCACTGGAGTTTATCGACAGCAGTCTCGTTAAGGATAAGACTGTTTTTATCCGCAAAATCCTTGGCAAAAGCTCTGCCTTCCTTCATCTGAAGCTGGACGGTTTCAATAAAACCATAATCCACGCCGTAAGCTTCCATGGTGATGGATTCGTCCTCGGCAGCATCCGGAAGGCGAACAGGTGTCGGAGATTCCCAGACAAGCGGCAAACTTCCAGCTGCGGAAACACGGACAACGTTTCGATGGCGGGCTATTTCGGTTTTCAAAACCTCGAGCTTATCGAGCGATTCCCCTCCCAGTCGAACAAAAGCTATATTCTCCCGGTTGTACCCGAAATCGGCCTCGAACAGATGCTCAGCCTGGTATCTTAATAAGGCGGCAGAGGCAACAAAGATAACCGATAGCGAGAACTGGAACACGATCATGACCTTGCTCCCTTTTTTCTTTTTTCTTCCCGGCTTGAAGTTCTCCTTCAGCACATGGAGGGGTTGGAAACTGGAGAGGAAAAAAGCCGGGTACAGCCCGGAAAAGATGCCGGTAAGGATAGCGGCTACAACGAGATACTTCAGGAGAAAAGGATAGTTCCAGATGGAATTGGAAACCTGCGGATTAAAAGCAACAAGCGCAAAATCCCCCATGTAGCCATAAAAGATTGGTTGGATGACTTCGTACAGGATAATAGCGAAAGGCATGGCGATGAACGATAAAAGAGTCGACTCGCCCAGAAATTGCATAATCAGTTGCGATCTTCTGGCCCCGATTACCTTCCGCAACCCGATCTCTTTGGTCCGGTGCATGGAACGCACGGTCGCCAGATTTATAAAATTGATACTCACCACTAGGAGGAGCAAGACGCCGATGGAAAAGAGAACATACACGCTGGCAGGGCTGCTGCTCCCCATAAAAGAGGTGATGTGTTGCGATTTCAGACGAAAGTCGATAAACGGAAACAGGTACATCTGCTGCGGGGACAAGGGAGAATCGTCGAAGTGCGTGGATAAAAAGGCCGGAAGCCTTTCCTCGAACCGCGACTGGTCGAAACTTTTGGGAACAAGCAAGAAGGTGGCCATCCTGTGGACCGACCAATCGTCCAGGATGCCGGAGAAGGCTCTGACTGTTTCTATGGAGACCAGGAAATCGAATTTGATCGATGATGTCCGGGTAATATTCTTAGAGACGCCTCTGACTGTGAGGATGACATCTTTCTGGAAGGTCAATGTTTTACCGATCGGATCATCATCGCCAAAATATTTTTCGGCGGCCGCTTCGGACAAAACCAGGGAATACGGTTCTTGGAGAGCTGTTTCCGGGTTTCCGGAGGCCATATCAAAAGAAAACACAGAAAGGAATGAAGGATCGACAAAGAACAAGCTCCGTTCAAAAAAAGAATCCTCTCCTCTCTTGAAGGTCACCCTTCCTGCGGGATAAATCCTGGTCACGTCAGCGATTTCGGGAAACTCAGCACGTAAAGCTTCGGCCATCGGACCGGGTGTGAAGGCCAGGTGACTGTCATCTTTGCTTTCCGTCTGAAAGACTTGGACAACGCTGTAGATCCTGTCGGCATTTTCATGGAACTTGTCAGCCCGGAGCTTGACGCCGGCCATCAGGGCAAACAGAATGAAACCGGCCATCCCGACGGACATTCCGATGATGTTGATAAACGAATAAACCTTCTGTTTCTTCAGGTTTCTCAAAGCGACCAATACATAACTTTTGAACATATTGGATCTCCACTAAAGGTCTGCTAAAGATTCTCTATTTTTGAATTAGCAAGAAATGTGCCAGTATTACCTCATGGGATTTTCTTATTCTTGTTCAGCATTATATGTCCATTTACGAACAATTTCTGATCTCATCCGAACAAAAATGCATATTCCCCATATCAACTTCGTGAAAGGGAAAAGTCTTGATTTTGTCGATGTAACATCAAATCTAAGATGGTTGTTTTGTATAAAGAAGTGCTTACAAGCATATTAGAATTCAATTTGTCATCACTTCCTTTGAAATTTGTTGCTTTTCTCTAAAGATCCGATAATTGGAAATATGTGTTACTTCTGTCCGCATTAAAAAAAATTCATTGTTGTGAACAGCATCGTAGTCGACAGAACCTGGATAGTATCTCGGTAAATATCGCCTTTCTTAATGCAACCTATGCCATCTTGAAAATATCCTAGCGGCATCGTTTGGGAAGCTTGCCTCGATCTTTTTGAGTTTCACAGGACGTGTCCTAAGATATCAATTTTTGATTTTGCCAGGAGGAACCAGAAGCCGCAGAAAGTTATCCATATTAAAGCCGCCCTGGCCAATCCGGTTGATTCGCTACGTTATTAATAAAAAATTGCTTTCACGTCAACCTTTTCACGATCGCCTGAGTCTATATATTTGAATCCAATAAAACTGAGGAATCAATGAAAATTATCACTCGCTTGGAAGAAGCCATCCTTATCGCAATCTTAAGACTTGAAGAAAATGCATACGGCGTGACCATTAATATACAGGTCTCTAAGTTAAGCAAAAAGAACTATTCGATGGGAGCGCTCTACTTTGCCCTGGATCAACTCCTCCGAAAAGGTTATGCCAACAAAACCATCAAGCAATTCTATCATGAAAAAGGCGGGCGAAGCCGGACATATTACAATATAACCAAAGAAGGAATAAAAGCACTCCAGAAAGCAAGGGATTATCAGCAGTCGCTGTGGGAAGGGATCCCCGAGATGATATTCGATGTAAAAAAAACGAAATGATAAAGACACGTGGAAAACCGCCTTCTTTTGCAGCCTGGATACTTTCCCAAACCATTCGTAGTGAAGATCGTCTTTCGATTCTGAGTGACTTTTCTGAAATTTTCGAGGAGATGACCGGAGAAATGGGGTATCTCGCAGCTTATACCTGGTACTGGTCTCAGGTTGCAAGATCGATTCCCCTGTTTATCTTTAATTATTTCTATTGGGGAGGAATGATGTTTAAGAATTATTTAAAAATCGCTTTACGCATTCTCAGCAGAGACAAGGCATATTCTTTTATCAATATCTTTGGCCTGGCCATCGGTTTGGCCTGCAGCCTATTCGTTTTTCTGTTCGTGTGGGATGAGCTCTCCTATGATCGGTTTCACGAGAAAGCGGACCGCATCTACAGAATCGCTCAGCACATTCATATCGAAGATCGAGTCGATTCGGCACTTCCCACTCCTCCGATCCTTGCATATACTCTTTTGCAGGACTTTGCCCAGATTGAATCGACGGCTCGGGTGCATAAAGTTGGCAGGTCCATCGTCGAATATGGAGAGAATCGATTTGAAGAACCCAATATCTACGGTGTCGATTCGTCCTTCTTCGAGGTCTTTTCCTTCAAACTCACCCAAGGAGATCCCCAAATCGTCCTGGCTGATCCCAACACGGTTGTCCTGACCCAATCCACAGTTCAAAAATATTTTGGGGAGAGCGATCCCTTGGGGCAAGTTCTTACCATACGCCAAAACGAATTAACCGTGACAGGAATTATCGAAGATGTGCCGCGGAACTCACACTTTCATTTTGATTTTCTGACCTCTATCTCTACCTACCCTCGAAGCCGCAGCACCCACTGGTTTGACGGATTCTGTGCCACCTATATCGTATTACAAAAAGGAGAATCCGCAGAAAAGCTGGAATCGCAATTTCCTGAATTTGTGCTCAATTACATGTTCGGAGGAAAGCCAGGAAGCAACCGTATGTTTAAAGACTGGGAATATTTTCTTCAGCCTCTGACCGATATCCATCTGCATTCTCATCTTATCATCGGCGAATTCGAACCCAATAGCCACGTGGCCTATGTGTATATCTTCTCCATAATCGCTGTATTTATTCTCTTCATCGGCTGTATCAATTTCGTGAATCTTTCCACTGCCAGGGCCGGCAACCGCGCAAGGGAAGTGGGAATCCGGAAAGTCGTCGGATCCAACCGTTCTCAGCTCATCCAGCAGTTTTTGGGAGAATCGCTGCTCTTCAGCCTCATCGCCATTTGCCTGGCCTTCATTTTGATTGCCATGTTTATGCCGGCCTACGAGAGCTTGATAGGAAAGGATATCCCTATTCAGGAATTTATCACAACCTCGGTATTTGTGGGCCTGATTATCCTGATATTCGCAGTAGGATTCGGATCGGGTTTTTATCCAGCGGTTGTTCTTTCTTCGTTCCGGCCCTTATTCCTGATCAAAGGTTCGGGTTTTAGCACTCAACGCTTCCGCTCTTCGGCTTTGAGAAAGGGATTGATTGTTTTTCAATTCACCATCTCCATTTTTTTGTTTATCGGGATGAGCGTGGTTTACCAGCAGACGGAATATTTCCAGAATAAACGTCTGGGCTTTGACCGCGAGCATGTGATCGTTATCAAAAATGCCAATTTGTTGGGGGAAAACATGTCATCATTCAAGACGAAGCTGCTCCAATACCCTGACATTCAGAGAGTTTCGGCCACCTCTTCGCTTCCTGGAAGAGACACAAACCTAAGAATTATCACTCCCGAGGGGAGTGAGGAAGGGGTGGTGTTGGCCATGTTCGATTGCGATCAAGATTTTTTGGATACCCTTAAGCTGCAAATGGCTGAGGGACGCTTTTTTTCGCAGGAATATTCCACCGATAACCGGGCCATCATTATTAATCAGGAGACAGCCCGTCAACTGGGCTGGAACCAACCGATAGGAAAGACTTTTAGAATCAGCAAGGAAGATTACCGCGTTATTGGAGTGTTGAAAGACTTTCACTTCTCGTCGCTGCACGAAAAGATCAATAAAATGGGGGTTCTATACACTGGGGAGGATCGAATCAGAAATGCTGATTTATTCGCTGTACGGGTACGGCCCAAGGATATCCGAAACATCCTGCAGATTATTGCCCGGACCTGGGAATCTTTCTCTCCATCACTTCCATTGAACTACTCTTTTCTCGACCAGGATTATTCCCTACTGTATTCTGCCGAGATGCGTATCCGAAATATGACGGTCGCTTATTCAATACTGGCCATTCTGGTTTCCAGCTTAGGACTTTTCGGATTGGCTGCGTTTACGGTCGACCAACGCTGCAAGGAGTTCGGAATCCGGAAGGTCATGGGAGCCCCGATGTCGGACATCCTGGCTCTCATGAGTAAAGATTTACTCAAATGGGTGGTGCTTGCCAATGCGGTAGCCTGGCCCGTGGCCTACATGGCCACAAGACAATGGTTACAGAACTTCGCTTACCGTATTCCCATCCGGATCGAGGTGTTCATACTATCCGGAGTATTTGCACTGATAATTGCAGGATTGACAGTAAGCTATCATTCAATTAAAGCCGCCCTGGCCAATCCAGTCGATTCGCTACGGTATGAATGATTGACCTGCTATAGGATTTCAACTGCTCAATTTATACTGTTCTTAATCATAAAGATTATCGCCAGGGCTGAATTTGCTGTGCTGTGATTGGATATCCTTAAAGGTTACATTTACATAATTCCTGACCATTTCAAGAGTTCTGTGCCCGAGGATTTTCTGGAGGCTGAAAATATCGCCACCATTCATAAGCCAGTTCTTAGCAAACGTATGACGGAAAGTATGAGCTGAAAGCCTTACGTTTTCAACTTTAGCCTTTTCGCCGATTCTTTCAATGATTTTATTCGTCATTCTTAGTGTTAAGGGATCTCCAAACTTTGTAAGAAAAAGCACTCCCTCTATTCCAAACAATTTATTTCTTCTATTCAAATATTTAACCAATCCAATGAGCGACCGATCTCCAAAAGGTACAACTCTCCCCTTTCCCCCCTTGCCTTTGACTTTCAATATCTTCTCATCGAGCTGAATATCATCAACTTTGAGCTCTAATAATTCTGATATCCTGCAACCGGTGTCATAAAGCAGAGTGATTAATGCATAATTTCTTATTCCTGGAAAATCCATCTGATGCTTTGTAATTTTCAGCATTGCTATAATTTGTTCATTAGAGAAAGTAGCAATAGCAGTTTGGTCAGTCTTGATCCTTGAAATCTTCTTGGAAGGATTCGCTGTAATAACACCCTCTTCAACCATGAATTTGAAGAGAATCTTCAGTACTTTAATGTGGTGGTTTACTCCTCCAGCCGAATGATTCTCTTTAAGTCCTGAAACATACTCCCTCAAAATAGTGGGGTCGATCTGTTCCAGAAAAGCATCAGGATGATGTGATTCCATGAACTCCAAAAACTTGTTGAGATGCTGGCTGTAAAAGGTAATTGTGTTGGGGCTTAAGTTCCTTAGCCTTCTGGTAGACAGAAAGGCAGAAACCATACCCTTCAAAGTAGTGGTCATAAATGCCTCCTATATGGGGGGCTAATGAACGGGTTATGGGCCCTTTAGGAGTGGATTTTTGCGTAAGTGATTGATAATAAAGTGGTAGCGGGGGCCGGATTTGAACCGGCGACCTCCGGGTTATGAGCCCGACGAGCTACCAGACTGCTCTACCCCGCGCTACGGATTTATTATAACAAAATTCACACCTTTGTCAAAATAATCCCAAAAACACACAAAAGCTGTATAAACCCAAAATTTCCTTGACATTCGCTCTCTGCAAAAAATATAATGAGAAACTTAAAAAATGGGCTATTTTCTTTTTTACCTGCTGGCGGCACTGTGTGTCGGTTCAGTCCTGGGGATGATTATTTCTAAAAATCAGGCCTACAATGCTCTTTTTTTGATCCTGGCTTTCGCCTCTTTGGGCGGTCTCTTCGGACTCCTTGAGGCGCCTTTCATGGCCGTGGTCCAGATCATTATCTATGCCGGTGCGATCATGGTGCTCTTTATCTTCGTCATCATGATGATCAACGTCCAAAAAGGTATTCCCCCTGAAAAAAAGAAGTGGACCCTGTATCTCTCATTCGGGCTCGGTGTAGTTCTCGTCATTGAGCTTGCCGTGGCCCTCAAAGCGGCATTCGCTCTCCCGGTTTCCACTGAGACATTGAAAGCAGGCCCCGTCGACCTGGGAAGACTGCTTTTTACGAAATACTTATATCCGTTTGAGATTACTTCCATCCTGATCATCGCTGCTCTTGTGGGAGCGATTGTGTTGGTGAAAAAGAAAGAAAACGAATGATTCCTCCAAATTATTTTCTGATCCTGAGCATCATCCTTTTCGCCTTGGGTATCCTCGCCTTTTTTATCAAAAAGGACCTGATCACGATGTTCATGGCTGTCGAGGTCATGCTCAACGCCGCGAACCTGGCTTTTCTTTCTCTAGCCAGATCAGCCAATTCCATAGACGGACAGGTGATCGTCTTTTTCATCATCACCGTGGCGGCCGCGGAGGCGGCTGTCGGGCTGGCGATCATTCTGCTCATATTCAGACAAAAGAAAACCATCAAGACTGAAGACATCAAACTGATGAAAGGATAAAATGACTGAGATTTTCTGGCTCATTCCGTTCGTGCCCGCCTTGAGCACCCTTATCCTGGCTCTGTTCGGAACGAAGCTTCCTAAAAAATACGTCTCGTTCCAGGCGTGTTTGGCCGTTTTTGGCTCCTTTGTCATCTCGGTCATATCCTTCCTGGGTCTTCTCCAGGTCTCGCATGAAAGCTATCCTCTGGTGAAAAACCTCTTTTCCTGGATCAGCTCGGGAAGCTTCAACGTCAACCTTTCCCTCCAGCTCGACCCGCTCTCCGCAGTCATGGCCATGGTCGTGAGCGGAGTCGGATTCATCATTCACGTTTATTCAGTCGGATACATGGCCGATGATGAGGGCTACACTCGCTATTTCACTTACCTTAATCTCTTCACGTTTGCCATGCTGATACTCGTCATGGCCTCCAATATTGTCCTGATGTTTGTGGGCTGGGAAGGCGTGGGCCTGTGCTCTTACTTGTTGATCGGCTTCTGGTTTGAAAAACATTCTGCTGCCAGCGCGGGAAAAAAGGCCTTTATCGTCAACCGGATCGGCGACGCCGGATTTCTGCTCGGTATCATGTTTATTTTTATCCACATCGGAAGCGGTGAATTCACAGCGATCAATGCGGCGATCGGAGGAGGAGCTATCACTCAAGGATTAGCCACTTTGATCGCCATCCTTCTGTTTGTGGGGGCGACGGGAAAATCCGCCCAGATTCCTCTGTATATCTGGCTTCCCGACGCGATGGAGGGTCCGACCCCTGTCAGCGCTCTGATCCACGCCGCGACAATGGTCACGGCCGGAGTCTATATGGTCGCCCGGATGAACCTCCTGTACGCGCTTTCCGGGACCGCTGCCCAGATTGTCGCCGTCGTTGGTGCTGTCACGGCTGTCTATGCCGCCACCATGGCCCTCACGCAGAACGACATCAAGAGGGTTCTGGCCTACTCGACAATCTCTCAGATCGGATACATGTTTATCGGATGCGGTGTCGGAGCCTATGCGGCCGGAATGTTCCACCTGTACACGCATGCCTTCTTCAAGAGCCTCCTGTTTTTGGCTGCCGGGAGTGTGATGCACGCCCTTTCCGGTGAACTGAACATGAAAAAGATGGGAGGGCTGCGGAAATACCTCCCCTTCACCTACCCCACTTTCCTGATCGGCGCGATCGCCATCGCCGGAATCCCTTTTCTCTCGGGCTTTTTTTCAAAGGATGCGATACTCACAGCCGCCTACGCGAACGGGCATTATCTTGCCTGGGGTTTAGGAATCCTGGGTGCCGTATTGACGGCCTTCTACATGTTCCGTCTTATCTTCCTGACTTTTCACGGGAAAGAGCGGCTCGAGCCTGAAGTCAAGGAACACATTCATGAATCTCCCCCCGTTATGACCATTCCTCTGATCATCCTCGCTTTCTTTTCGATCATCGCGGGCTATGTGGGGCTGCCTGTTGTTGTGGGAAAAAACCTCAACTTTTTTGGGCATTTCCTGGAGCCTGTATTGAGAGGTGGTCATGAAGCGCACATCAGCCACGAGCTGGAATGGATCCTGATCGGCATTTCGGTCGGAGTGGCAGTCCTGGGAATCATCATCGCCTGGTTCTTCTACATCAAAGCTCCGAGTATCCCGGGAAAGTTCAGAGAGCGGTTCCCGCGTATCTATAAACTTCTGTATAACAAATACTATATGGACGAGATCTATAATGCGGCCTTTGTGAATCCGACTGTCAGAGGCTCGGAAAAAATATACGACCATTTTGACCTGAAAGTCATCGACGGCGCGGTCAACGGATCGGCGTCAGTCACCGGTCTCACTGGAAAAATCCTGAGCTATTTCCAGAGCGGTTTGATCAAAGACTACGCCTTGATCTTTCTTTTAGGAGTCATTATATTCAT
The DNA here is from genome assembly GCA_964348015.1 of uncultured Eubacteriales bacterium. Classification (GTDB taxonomy): domain Bacteria; phylum Acidobacteriota; class Aminicenantia; order Aminicenantales; family Aminicenantaceae; genus SOIA01. The sequence goes on from CAYGBC010000054.1 coordinate 33,875, forward strand.
CGGCTTTTTGATAATTTTTTAAAATGAACTTTCCAATACTGAGTGTCGTCACGTTTCTCCCACTGGCCGGAGCCACTCTGCTCATCTTCCTCAACAAGAAAAAGGAAAACCTTCTCCGGTATATCACGCTGGGTGTGACCCTTCTGACATTTATCATTTCCCTCTTCCTGTACTTCAACTTCAGCTCCTCGACTGCGGATCCTCAATTTGTGGAGAAAAGTGTCTGGCTCGGATATGGAATCAAATATCATGTTGGGATCGACGGGATAAGCCTATTCCTCGTGCTGTTGACCACTTTCCTGATGCCGATCACCATCCTTTCCTCCTGGACATACATCAAAAAGAGAACCAAGGAATACCTGATCTTCATGCTGATGCTCGAGACAGGGATCATCGGCGTGTTTGTTGCGCTCAACCTGTTCCTCTTTTACGTGTTCTGGGAAGCCATGCTGATCCCGATGTACTTCCTGATCGGAGTTTGGGGAGGACACCGCAAGATCTATGCCACGATCAAATTTGTCCTGTTCACCATGGTGGGCAGCCTGTTGATGCTGGTGGCCATCTTTTACCTCTACTCGGCCTATTACAAGGCGACCGGCATGTATTCTCTCAACCTTTTCGATTTTTACGACCTGTCGCTGAATCCAGGCATTCAAATCTGGCTCTTTCTCGCCTTTGCGCTGGCTTTTGCCATAAAAGTGCCGATGTTCCCCTTCCACACGTGGCTTCCGGATGCTCACGTGGAGGCCCCGACAGCTGGGTCTGTCATCCTGGCCGCCGTTCTGTTGAAGATGGGGACTTACGGTTTCCTCCGTTTTGCCCTGCCTCTCTTTCCGAGCGCGGTGATCAAATTTCTTCCCTTACTCGCCGTGCTCAGCCTGATAGGGATCATCTACGGAGGCCTGATGGCCCTGATCCAAAAGGACGTGAAATCCCTTGTCGCCTACTCGAGCGTCAGCCATATGGGATTGATCATGCTCGCTGTATTTTCTCTGAATACCGAAGCGATGGAAGGAGCGATTTACCAGATGCTCAACCATGGATTGAGCACGGGGGCCCTGTTTTTGGCTGTGGGCATTCTGTATGAGAGGTCGCACACCCGACTGATCCGAGACTACGGGGGTGTCAGCAAGAAAATGCCTGTCTTTGCCGCCTTTTTCCTCATCTGCATGCTTTCGTCTGTGGGGCTGCCCGGACTCAACGGTTTTATAGGAGAGGTCCTGTGTATTTTCGGAATCTTCAAGGCTAACAAGATCTTCGCGATCCTGGGTGTGACCACAGTCATACTGGCTGCGGGCTACCTCTTCTGGATGTTCCAGAGAGTGATGCACGGACCGATCACCAATGAGAAAGTCGAGACTTTTAAAGATCTCAATAAAAGAGAGATTGCTTATCTTGTGCCGATTGTCATCATGATGTTCTGGATGGGAATCTTCCCGAATATGTTTTTGAGGAAAATGGACAGCTCAGTGTCGCATCTTCTCACAATGGTCAACACAAAAAAAGCCACTGTCTCTCAAACGCTCAAAAATCCGGATGTGCTGGTCAAAATCGACGATCAGACTCCGGAAGAACAAAATAAGGATAAGGAAGAACAAACCCGATGAACAGCTTTTTTGCCCTGCTTCCTCTTTTGATCATCGTGTTCGTCGCCCTTGCGGTCTTGATCCTTGAAGTCTTCCTGAAGAGAGAGAATAGAGACTATTTGGCCTACATCTCTCTCGGCTTCCTCGTGATCTGCGCGTTCGTGTGCATCCGGTTCTGGAACAAAGCCTATTATTACTTCAACGGGACTCTCCAGCTGGATCAGTTGGCCCTCTTTTTCACGTTCCTGCTCCTGATCTCTGCTGGATTTGTCATCCTTCTCGCGATGAAATACATCTCCCTTCAAGATGTGAATTGCGGCGAGTTCTATGCTCTTCTTCTGCTGGCCGTCTCGGGTGCGATCATCATGGTCTCATCTCAAGATATGCTGGTCATTATTTTGGGATTGGAAGTGCTGTCCATCTCGAGTTATGCTTTGGCCGGGTTGAAGAGAAGGGATAAGCTGTCCTCGGAAGCCGCCATAAAGTATTTCCTGTTGGGAAGTTTTGCCACTGCTTTTCTGCTTTTCGGACTGGCGCTCGTCTACGGGGCGTCTCGTTCCACAGGCATTCCCACGATCATCCGGTTCTTCAACGCGGAAGCGGACCTGAGTTTGATGGCTCTTATCGGTTTGGGCCTGATCGTCATCGGATTCGGGTTCAAGATCGCGCTGGTGCCTTTCCACATGTGGACACCGGATGTCTATCAGGGCGCGCCGACTCCGATCACAGCCTTCTTTTCTGTAGTGCCCAAAGCCGCGTGCTTTGCCATATTTCTCCGCATATTCTATCCCTTCTGGAAGACTGCCTTCGACTCTCAGGCCATCTTCTGGCTTCTGTGGGGAATAAGCGTTTTGACCATGGTCGTCGGAAACCTCATAGCCCTGCGCCAGACGAATGTGAAGAGAATCCTGGCTTACTCCAGCATCGCCCATGCGGGATACCTGCTCGTGGCGATTCTGGCCCAGGACAGCTCGAGTCTGGTCTTTTACTTGACGGTCTACCTCTTCATGAATATGGGTGCTTTTGCCGCTGTCATCGCCCTGAGCAAAAAAGATAAGGAATACCTCGAGCTCGAGGATTACTCAGGCATCGGGTTCAAGTACCCGTGGATTGGAGTCACTTTATCCGTTTTTCTCCTCTCGCTTGCTGGTTTCCCTCCCACCGGGGGCTTTTTGGCGAAGTTTTACGTTTTCGCTTCCGCTGTCAGGCAGGGGTTGGTCCCGCTGGTGATCATCGGAGTCCTGGCCAGCCTCATATCGGTTTTTTACTATTTGAGAATCATCGTTCACATGTACATGCGTGAGCCCACACGTGAAGTCGATATCGTCGTAGAAAATCCGGCTCTGTTTCTCGTGTTGTTCCTCTGCCTCTACGGAGTGCTCCAGCTGGGATTGTATCCGCGGAACATCCTCGCTCTGATCAACCAGGCCGTCAACCTCCTCTAGTCCTCTAGGGGTCGCGTCTTAACATTTAACATTCCTCGCCAAGTGCCGAATATTAAGTGCCGCATCTTAACATTTGACATTTTCCATTTCTTCAATAATTTTTCAATCTATGATTCATAAAAACAGAAATGCTGTCTAGTAAAGTTAAATCAGGGAATATGGAAATTGAATGTTAAGATCTGACCCCTTTGGTTCTATTGATATTGACAAATGTTAAATGTTAAGACGCGACCCCATATAGAAAAGGCTGGAGCAGGGCGTAAGCCGAATTCTGTTCCCACCGGAGTTCCGGCGGGGGCGGTTATTTATCTAACCTCTTGATTGCTCAAGGGGATGAGCGACCTACCCGCCCCATGAGACGGGCCGCCTCTGAATGGGCCAATTTGGTCTTTCTCCGGATGGGGTTTGCCAAGCTCCTGATGTCACCATCAGGACGGTGAGCTCTTACCTCACCTTTTCACCCTTACCTCACAAGAAAAGTGAAACACTCCTCTTCTGAGGCGGTATGTTTTCTGTGGCACTTTCCTCCGATCGCTCGGAGTCGCGGTTAACGACCATCCTGCCCTGTGGAGTTCGGACTTTCCTCCCCTTACTTCTTTGGAGAAGAAGGAGCAACCGCCTCGCCTACTCCAGCCTCTATTTTTATGCCGTAATGCTCTAACTTCTTGTACAAATTACTCCGCGGAGTATCGATCTCTCTGGCCGTCTGGGAGATATTCCAGTCATTCTCCTTCAGCTTGGCCAGGATAAAATCTTTTTCCGCTTGCTCCCTGAACTCTTTCAACGTCTTAGCTCCTGTAGCTTCAGGAAGGTGTAGGGGAACCTCGCCTCTTATCTGTTCAGGCAGATCCTTTTTTTCAATTGTATCCGCTTCTGTCATGATAATCAATCTCTCGACCACATTCCTCAACTCCCGGACGTTCCCTTTCCATGGATATTGCGCCATCGCTTTCACTGCATTCTTCGAGAATTTTTTCGATTTGAAATTGTTTTCCTCCGCGTATATTTGGCTGAAGTATTCCATCAGGACCGGAATATCCTGCTTTTTTTCCCTCAAAGGAGGCGAATATAATGGAATGACATTCAGCCGGAAAAAAAGGTCTTCCCGGAAACGCCCCTCCTTTTTTTCCTGTTTCAAATCTTTGTTTGTCGCTGCAATAACCCGGACATCCACCTTGTTGATCTTACTCGAGCCGACTTTCTGGACTTCTCCTTCTTCAAGAACACGGAGAACCTTGGACTGAGTTTTCAAGCTCATATCTGCGATCTCATCGAGGAAGATCGTCCCTCCATCCGCTTGTTCAAACTTGCCCGATTTTTTTTCCGTGGCTCCTGTGAACGCGCCTTTCTCATGGCCGAAAAGCTCACTCTCGATGAGCTCCTCCGGGATCGCCGCGCAGTTCACCTGGATAAACCGCTCTTTCGCTCTCAGGCTGTGTTTGTGGATCGCCCGGGCGATGAGCTCCTTTCCTGTCCCGCTCTCTCCGTAAATCAGGACTGTGGCGTTAGTGGGAGCCGTCTTTTGGATCTCCTTCCACAGTTCTTTCATCGAAGGATGATTTCCCACAAGCTCGTACCTTTTCTCCGCTTTAGTCCTCAAGTCCTGGCACTCGCGCAGGAGTTTGTTCTGGTTCAACGCATTCCGGATACACAGCAGCACGCGTTCTCTTTGAAGAGGCTTTTCCAGAAAATCAAAAGCGCCCAGCTTTGTCGCATCCACCGCCGTCTTGATCGTCCCATGACCGGATACCATGACCACCTCTGGAGCATACGGCTTCTTCTTCAACTCCTCCAGGACTTCCAGCCCATCCCTTCCGGGGAGTTTAACATCCAGCAGGACAAGATCCAATCCCACAGTTTCTTCCAGAACCTCCAGCGCCTCCTCTCCGTCTGCAGCTTCGATGAAGTCGTAGCCCTCGTATTCCAGAATCATCTTAAGCGACTTCCGGATGTTTTCCTCATCATCCACGACTAAAATTTTGGCCTTGGGGCGATTCTTCATTGTTTTCTTTCCTTTTTGGGGCAAGAGTACTCTTCTTCTACAGTCTTTTTGTTCCTTTTAGGGCTAACTGCTTCCTTATTATCCCAAAAATCTTGTGTTTTTAAAAGCCTGACACGGCTTGCCAGTCAATCTTGCCTCCCTCGATTCATTATTGTAAGATTGAATTAGGATGTGGAGTAAGCTGTGGAGACCCTTGCTGTTGATTCTCCTCGTGATCCTGACGGGAATTATCGGTTTTCACATCATCGAAGGGTGGCCCCTCTTTGACAGCCTCTACATGACTGTCATCACGATCACTACGGTCGGTTTCCAAGAAGTCTACGCTCTCTCCCCTGCCGGCCGGATATTCACCATCTTTATCATATTGGGTGGAGTGGGCGCCGCCCTGTTCGCCTTCACTAAACTGGCTGAAATCGTCTTCGAAGGGGGATTCTATAAATATTTACGGAGAAGAAGGATGGAAAAAAAGCTTTCTCACCTGAAAGACCACTATATCATCTGCGGCCACGGCCGGATGGGAAGAGAAGTGAGAGAACGGCTGGAATATGAGAACGTGCCGTATGTCGTGATCGACAATAACGAAGAGAAACTGAAACTCATGGCGCCGGCTCAAAAAGGTTTTGCCATCCTGGGAGATGCCTCTCAGGAAGAAGTCCTTATAGAGGCTGGAATCAAGAAGGCCAAAGGCCTGGCAGCTCTTCTTCCGACTGACGCGGATAATCTTTACCTCATACTGACTGTCAGACTCCTCAATCCCTCGATCTTTCTCCTTGCCAAAGCTCTGGACGAAGAAGCCGAGAGGAAACTTCTCCAGATCGGAGCCAACAGAGTTGTCAGCCCGTTCAAACTGAGCGGATTAAAAATCGCCCAGGGCTTGATCCGCCCCACACTGGTGGATTTCATGGACCTGATTATCCGGAGAAAAGAAATTGCTCTGTTTATAGAGGAATTTGCGGTGACAAAGGATTCATGCCTGACCGACCGCACTCTCAAGGAATGCGACATACGCAAAACATCAAACGTCATCGTGGTCGCTGTGAAAAAACCCGGTAAAGATATCGTGTTCAACCCCTCTCCGGATATCAAACTGGAAACAGGTGATATTATCCTTGTCCTGGGAGACGAGAAGGAAGTCAGCCGGTTCGAATCTGCATTTTTAGGAGCTCAACCTTGAAAGTCCACACATTGAATCCGTCTCCTATGACAGGATATCTTCAGTGTCAGGAGGGTCTCGTTATAAGGGAATGCGTTGTCAAAAAAATCACTGCCCTCACTCTGCTTCTCTTTTTATCTTTTCTCCCTTTCGCTAACGCTCAAGAAGATGCACAAACTAAGCAATTCGAACTGGAGAACGGATTCAGGGTATTTCTTGTAGAGAAGCACACTCTTCCTCTGGTCAATTGTGTTGTGGCCGTGGACCTGGGGACTAAAGATGAATCCGAGGAGACAAGTGGATTGGTCCACATCCTCGAGCATTACATTCTCTTCAGGGGAACTGCGCTCAGGAGCGGGACTCAGGTCAGCCAGGACATACGCCGCCACGGCGCGTATTTCAACGCCCATACGGGAATGGACCTGGCTGTGTTCGAAATTTCCCTTCCATCTGAGCATGCGGACTTCGCGCTCAAAAATCAAAAGGAAATACTGTTCAATTTGAAAATCAACCAGGATGACCTTGATGATGAGAAAAAGGTTCTGCTCGAGGAGATCAGCCAGGTTCAGGATGACCCGGTGAAACGCGCCACAACCCTCGTCTACCAGAATCTGTTCCAAAATCATCCTTATCAAAAACCTGTTTACGGGAAAAAGGAGGTCATCGAGGCGGCCACCGCGGAGCAGTTGGAAGAATTCTACCGAAAATTCTTCATTCCTCAGAACTGCACTTTGGCCGTTGTCGGTAATTTTCAAATCGAAGAAATGGAAAACACAATCAAAGAGACATTCGGAGACATAAAAAAAGGTACGGAAACTGCCCGCAGCTTTGAAAAAGTCCTCCCCCTGGATAAAACTGTGGAAGTTAATCAGGAGATGGATATCAACCAGGCCTACCTGTTAATCGGGATGATCGGCCCTGATTTCAATCATCTTTCTCAATACGACATTGATGTGCTGGTCGAAATCCTGGCTGGCGGAGTGAGCCCAATACTCAACGCTCGCCTGCGAGGAAGAAGAAACCTCATTCACAACACCTGGATGAGGTATACAGCATTCAAGTATGGAGGGGCCATTTTGATCTTTGTTACCTTGGACGCGAAAAACATATCCCTCGTGCAAAGAGAAATAAAAAATCTCCTCAAAGATATAAGGAGTTTTAATTTTTCGAAGGAAGATTTTCTTGGCGAAGCCCAGATCTTTGCCCTGGATTATCTGGAGAGCGCAAGAAACCAGATAAAGTTCGAGTTTCACCGTTCCCAGGAAGTGGGTCTGTTGATCGCCACATCCCTCGCCAGGTACATGCATCTGAATGAAATACAGGACCGAGGCCGTTATCTCGATTATATCAATCATCTCAGCTCCACGGATTTGCGGAGAGCGGGTCAGGATTACATGGGCCAAGGGCGCTATGTCATCGTGACCATCGTGCCGAAAAAGAAAAAATAAATGAGAGCCATTAACATGAATTCACAGAAGATTCTACTTGTCATCTTCGCTTCGGCCTGTTTCGTACTTTTCATCCTTTTTCCGGTCCATTCAGGTCAGGACAACACACAGGAACAAACGCTGATAAATAAAAAAATCCTGGAAAACAATCTCACTCTGATACACCAGAAGGATACTGCCTCTGCCATCACGGTCGTGCAGATCCTTATCCAGGGAGGACAGCAAGCAGACCCGGACGACAAAAAGGGCCTGGCCTATCTCACCACACGCCTGACATTGGAGATACCGGACGACAAAAAAGCTCAGAACCTGATGAGCCAGGCATCACGAATCTATATGACATGCTACGGGGATTACTCGATCATTAGCATCACAAGCCTGTCTGAGAATCTGGATGACACGCTTGATATCATATCTCGCATCATCCTCAATCCTCTTTTTTCAGGATTGAGGATAGACCTGATCAAAGAACAGATGGAATACAGGAAAAAAGCTCAAGAGGATGATGCTATTCTGGTCGGACACTTCACCGTTTTTGAAAAATTCTTCGCGGCCAGAGGTTACGGAGGCTCTGTGCTCGGCAACAAAGAGTCTTTGAAAGCCATAAAAAAGAAGGACATCAAAGGCTTTTACAACAGTCGCTTCAACGCGGGAAACATGATCGTAGCCTCCATCTCGGACCTGGATGAAGAGATTGTCTTTGAGATCATCGAGAAGCACTTCATTAATCTCCCTTCAGGAGAGGCAGCAGGAGATGAACTGATTGTTGGTTCCGTACCGGAAGAGCGAGAAATATTCGTGGACAAAGATACACAGCAGTACTTCATCTCGCTCTCATTCCTTCTTCCAGAAGTCACGGCTCAAAATTACACCCTTGCATATTTGACAGAACATCTGCTCGGAAAGGGACTCAACTCCAGGCTCTGGCCTCTCCGGTCCAAAGAAAAACTTGCCTACAATGTCAACACACGATACACCCAGATGAAACAGGCGGGAATACTGGAAGCTTATCTGGAGACAGATAAAGAGAAAAAAGAAACCGCCCTCGAATCTCTCAGAAGGGTCCTCAATACGCTTTACGAAGATGGAATCACTGACGACGAGCTCGAGGTCACAAAAACATTTTCCAAGGCTTCATTTTTACGAAACAACGAGACGAAAACAACGCGCGCCCACAATTTGGCGGCATTCGAGGCTTTGGGTCTCGGCTCTGAATTTCTCGAACGATTCCCTGAACAAATGGATGCGATAAGCCTTGAAGAGATCAACGCCTACATCAAGCAGGTCCTTGACCCTGCAAAAAGCGTGGAGGCCACCGTAGGGCCTCAAAAATAGGGCAGATTATTCTATGCCCGTGATTTTCTCGATATCCTCCGGTGTTTTAGGGATTGTCTTCCCGATGACTCTGTGCCCATCCTCAGTGACCAGCACATTGTCTTCTATCCGGATACCCCCGAAATCTCTGTATTCCTCGACCTTATCATAATTGATGAACGGGGTGAATTTCTTCTCCCTTTTCCATTTGTCGATCAGGGCAGGGATAAAATACACGCCTGGTTCCACTGTGACGACATAACCCGGCTGGAGTTCCTTGGCCAGCCGCAGATAGGCAATCCCGAATTGATCGCTTCTCTTGGTCTTCTCATCGTAACCCACGTAGTCTTCTCCCAGGTCCTCCATATCATGGACATCCAATCCCAATTGGTGGCCGAGTCCGTGGGGAAAGAAAAGAGCATGGGCTCCTTCCTGGACCGCCTCATCCGTATCGCCTTTCATTATGTTCAGCCCTTTCAGTCCTTCAGCAATGACTTTCGCGGTTTTGAGATGAATATCTCTGTTTTTTGTATCCGGTCGAATCGCCTGGATGGCGACCTCCTGCGAACTGAGCACAATCTCGTATATTTCTCTCTGTTTCTGAGAAAATTCCCCGCTGACCGGGATTGTCCGGGTGATATCTGCCGCGTAATGAAGTAAAGATTCTGCTCCGGAATCGTTAACAAGCAATCGGCCTTCTTCGAGCATGTTTCCGTGATAATGGTTATGCAGGATCTGTCCGTTGATTGTCAGGATGATCGGAAAGGAAACACTGCTACCGAGCGAGAGAGCAATCCCTTCGATCCTGCCCGCGATATCTCTTTCGTAAATTCCGGGCTTTGCCATCTTCATGGCCGTTGTGTGCATCTCGTAGGTCACCGCATGCGCTTTTTCAATTTCTTCGACCTCTTCCTTGATCTTGACTGACCTCTGGTCCACCACTGCCTTGATCAGCTCCACGGAAGCATTCTTATTCCCTTCACCAGAACTGATTCCGAGTAATCGGCAGAGCTTCATTTCAGTCTCGGGTCTGTACGGAGGAAGAAAATGAACCTTCTTGCCCTGCTGGACGGCCTTTTGGACCGTCTCCTCCAGCTTATCCAGCGGAAATGTTTCTTTGACGCCGACTTTCTCAGCTCTTTCTTTCAGAGAAGGTTGAGGACCCATCCATATGATATCCTCGATATCCACGTCATTCCCAAAAATGATGTCCCGGTTTTCGTCGATATCGACAACACCGGCAAGGGACGGAAAATCGAGTCCGAAAAAATATAGATAAGAACTGTCCTGTCTGAAGTGGTAAGGATTGTCTGGATAATTCATCGGGGATTCCTCATTTCCGAGGAAAAGAATCAAGCCAGATTGGATCTGGTCTTTCATACGGTCCCGCCTTTGCTTATAGATGGAAGGATCAAACATAGTCTCACTCCTCATTTATGATTTTTCTTCCCAAGAACCATTGATATACCAGTCCTGCGGTAATAAATCAAGCAGGATTGGGGTCGCGTCTTAACATTTAACATTACTGTTAAAAACAAATAAGGAAGGGGTCACGTCTTAACATTTGATATTAATATCAGAATTACTCGAAAATTTTTTTAATAGCCAATATGACGGAAACACACAGATAATGAAAATATCCATTCTTCTTTTCTTAGTAAAGTCAAATGTTAAGATGCGGCCCCTTCAGACTTCACATCTTTGAGAAATGTTAAATGTTAAGACGCGACCCCATTAGATTAGAAGGATTGGTGTTCTGTCCGCTTGATGATCTCGTTCTGCAGGTCGACACTGATGTCCACGAAGTAATCGCTGTATCCCGCCACCCGGATGACCAGGTCTCTGTATTTTTCAGGATGCTTCTGAGCTTTGCGAAGAGTTTCAGCGCTGACCACATTGAGCTGGATATGATGGCCATCCAGCTTGAAATAGGACCGGATAAGATGGGCGAGTTTATCGATTCCCTCTTCGTCTGCGAGAAGATGCGGAGTGAATTTCTGATTGAGAAGCGTTCCTCCTGTCCGCAGATGGTCTATCTTGGCGGCAGACTGAATCACGGCTGTGGGCCCTTTCCGGTCAGAGCCTTGAACTGGAGAGATTCCTTCGGATAGAGGCTCAGCGGCCTTTCTTCCGTCTGGAGTGGCGCCGACCACCTTCCCGAAATAGACATGAACCGTGGTGGGCAGAAGATTGATCTGGTAGAATCCCCCTTTTGTGTTCGGTCTTCCGCTGACTGTCTCGTAATACATCTCGAATATCGCCCGCGTGATCTCATCCGCGCAATCATCATCATTCCCGTATTTGGGGGATTTATTCAGGAATCTCTGCCGCAGCGACTCGTTCCCTTTAAAGTTGTCTTTCAGCGCCTTCAACAGGTTTTTCATGCGGATGTGCTTCTGGTCAAAGACATTGTACTTCACGGAGGCGAGCACATCGGTCATCGTCCCCATGCCCACTCCTTGAATATAAGACGTGTTGTACCGGGCCCCGCCATCGTGGTAGTCCTTCCCGGTGGCGATGCAATCATCGATGAGAATCGAGAGGAAAGGAGCGGGCAGGTATTCGGCATACAGCCTCTCGATGATGTTGCTCCCTTCGACCTTGATGTCCACAAAATGGCAGACCTGCTTTTGGAATGCCTCGAACAGTTCCTCGAACGACTGGAACGATACCGGATCGCCTGTCCTCAGCCCGATCTCTTTCCCTGTCCGGGGGTCGATCCCGTTGTTCAGTGTGATCTCAAAGACTTTGGGGAGGTTGAAATACCCGGTCAGGTTGTAATTCTCTTTTCCAAACGCGCCTGTTTCGACACACCCGCTGGCTCCGCCGTTTCGCGCGTCTTCGATCGACTTCCCCTGCCTCACCAGCTCCTGGACGATGGCGTCTGTGTTGAACACGGATGGCTGTCCAAAGCCCGTCTTGATAATCTTCAACGCCCGCTTGAGGAAGCTGTCTGGAGTTTTTTTACTGATCTGGACCATGGAACTCGGCTGGAGAATTCTCATCTCCTCGATGACATCGAGAATCAGAAAAGACAGTTCGTTCACCGCATCCGAGCCATCGGGCTTGACTCCACCCGTGTTGATCAGGGCGAAATCCGTGTAGGTGCCGCTCTCTTCAGCGGTCACACCGACTTTCGGAGGCGCGGGCTGATTGTTGAATTTGACCCAGAATGCCTGCAAAAGCTCCTTCGCTTTTTCTTTGCTCAGTGTTCCCTTCTCCAGTCCTTTTTTGTAAAGAGGATACAGATGCTGATCCAGGCGTCCAGGATTGAACGAATCCCAGGTGTTCAGCTCGATGATCACTCCGAGGTGCACGAACCAGTAATACTGCAACGCTTCCCAGAAATCTTTCGGGGCATGAGCCGGCACGCGGGAACAGTTGCGGGCGATTCTTTCCAGCTCTTTTTTTCGCTTCGGATTCTTTTCCTTCCTCGCCAGCTGTTTCGCTTTCTCTGCATGACGCCCGGCATACATGATCAACGCATCCACACAGATGGCCATGGCCTTCAGCTCTTCCCTTTTCTTATACGCCTCCGGGTCTTTTAAGAAATCCAGGTTCTGGATGCTTGTCTCGATGTCGTGCTTGAAATCCAGGAATCCCTTTGCGTAGATCTTATCGTCCAGAACCGTGTGTCCCGGAGCTCTCTGCTCCATGAATTCCGTGAAGACTCCCGCTTCGAACGCTTCTTTCCATTCTTGAGAAACCGCTCTGAAGATCCTGTCTCTGATCGACTTCCCCCTCCAGAAAGGTATGATCTCTTTTGTGTAGAGTTTCTTCGTCTTTTCATCGACTGAAAAGGACGTTTTCTCTCGTGTATTCAGGATGTTGAGGTCCTCGAGGCTGTGCGCAGTGATCTCAGGATAGGTCGGTGTCGCTTTCGGAGCCGGGCCCCGCTCTCCCACGATCAGCTCTTCCGGGTTGATGCATACGGATTTGTGCTCGAGAATATATTTGAAGGCCAACGCTCTCTGAACAGGGACAGAGAACTTTTCCACTCCGGCGCTCATGTAAAAATCTGTGACCAGTTTGGCTCGCTCCGGAGTCATGCGGGGCTTGGCCCTCAGGCTCTGCCCTCTTAATTTATTTATCCTTGGGTTCATGGCTCATCCTCCTGTTTTGATCGAAAATCCGGATCCGGTCAAAATCTTCTCGATCTCATCCATCCTTGTGACTGAGGGGGGCTTGAATTTTCTCAAAGAATCTTGTTTTCTGAGATTCCGGTATTTTTCGCATCCTCCGCTGTGATAGGGCAAGAGGCTGATGTGTTGTATATTTCTCAGACTTTGAAGAAACGCCGTCAAGGCCTCGATATTCTGATCATCGTCATTGATTCCTGAAATCAGCGGAATCCGGACAGCAACAGCCTTTCCCATTTCTGTGAGCTTCCGCAGGTTTTCCAGGATAATCCTGTTGGATACCCCGGTGTATTTCTTATGCTTTTCGTCATGCATGATCTTGAGGTCATACAAAAACAGATCCACCTGACCGCTCACCTTCTTCAGGTCCTGGAAGGATACATATCCTGAAGTATCCAGTGTGACATGAATTTTTTTCTTTTTAATTTCAGTGAGGAGCATCTCTAAAAACTCAAGCTGCATCAGCGGTTCTCCTCCGGAGAAAGTGATCCCACCCCCTGATTCATCGAAGAACACCCGATCTCTCTCGATCTCTTCCATGGCTTGTGCGACCGTGACATCCTGTCCGACAATCTCCAGAGCATCGTATACACACGCGTCCTCGCATTTTTTGCAGAAATCACATTTCTCTCTATCGATATCTATCGAATGTCCATTTTTAGATATTGCGCCTTGGGGACACGCGGAAACACAGGCATCGCAATCCTCTGCACAACGTTTCTGCCTTATGAAGATCTCAGGGCCTGGCTCGATCCCTTCTGGATTCTGGCACCACTGACATTGAAGAGGACAGCCTTTGAGAAAAACAGTGGTCCGGATTCCTGGACCATCGTGGATCGCATAGCGCTTGACGTCAAAAATTGTGCCTTTTCTCATCTCCGATGCCTATTTCTTCGATAAAGCTGCAGCGTGTGCGTAGTAATCCTTGATGAATCTCTCCTGAACCTCGAAAGACCAGTGGACATCTCGGATATAACTCGCCGCTTCTTTCTGCCGTCTCTGTGCAATCCGCTTCACCAGTTCTCTGTGTTCTCTAATGGAGGACAACTCCCATGCTTTCACGAAACCCTGCTGGCGCGGAAAGTCGTAGAGTCTTTTCTTGAGGTTGTTCACGATCCTCACCAAATTGTTGTTCTTGCAGAGACCCAGAAAAGTGTCATGGAATTGGAGGTTTTTCTTGTAATAGAGGTTGAAATCATCCTTCTTGATGGCGTCTTCCATATGGTTGTTAAGCGCGCGCAATTTCTCGATGTCTTCCTTCTTCAGCCTGTCAAATGCGCTCAAAAGAGCCGTGCTCTCCAGAGCTCCGATGATCGCGTAGTATTCCCTGATATCCTGGAGCGTGAGATGGTTCACGACCACACCGCGGCGCGGAAGGATGGACACGAAGCTCTCCATCTCGAGCTGGAGCAGTGCATCTCTTAATGGTGTTTTGCTCACTCCCAGTTTTCTGCTGGTTTCCTCCATGTTGATGGATTCTCCCGGACGGATCTTTCCCTTCTGCATCTGGTCTCTCAAATATTCATAAACCTGATCCTTTAACGATTTAATATTGAGTATGCTTTTTTCGGCCAATTTATCCACCTCTTCTGATATCTGATATATCACATATCATGAAACGATGCAAGTCTTTTTTTAAAAAAAAAGAATTTGGGGGCGTTTCCCAAGGTGCCACTCTAGACCATAAAGGACATCCACAAAAGGTTATCTTATGAGATACTGTTGAGGCAGAGGAATGAATGCGCTAAGGCAGTACCTTGGTGAACGTCCCCGTCTATTTAATGATAACTACTGGACGGCCCAGCTTCTTCTCCTCGACATGAATCCCGAGACCCGGTTGAATCGGAACCTCCAACCTCCCCTTTTTCCTCCGGGGGGCATCCTCAGCCAGATGAACGTCATTGTAGCTGTTGAAGTCGGTCGATGTGAAATACAATTCAGGGCGTGTACTCCCGACAAGATGAGCAATGGCTGCAGTGGTCACATCCCCGCCCCAGCTGTCTTCCATGGTCATCGCAATGCCGAGAGATTCACATATATCTCTCATCAATTTGGTTTTGGTTAGACCTCCAAGCCGAGAAATTTTCAGGTTGACAACGTCCATAGCTTGATGATGATGAGCCGCCAAGAGGGATTCGACACCTCTGATCACTTCATCCAGAATCATAGGCTGATGCGTATGTGCCCGGACCGCAAAACATTCTTCCAAAGTCGAGCACGGCTGTTCAACATAATAGTCCTCCCCTGCCAGAGCGTTGACCACACGGATCGCTTTATGCGCCAGCCAACCTGTGTTTGCATCTGCCACAAGAATATCGCCAGGCTTGATGACTTTGAGGGCGGCTTTGATGCGTTTGATGTCATCATCCGGGTCGCCGCCGACTTTGAGCTGGAATCTCCGGTAGCCTTCTTCCCTGTAACGGGCCACGTCATCCGCCATCTCCTTGGGAGTGCCCTGAGATATGGCTCTGTAAAGGAGAAAATCATCCATCGTGCGCCCGCCCAAGAGCGTGCACACAGGAACTCCCGCAGCCTGGCCGAGTATGTCCCAGCAGGCGATATCCAGAGGGGATTTGATGTAATTGTGCCCGGTCAGCGCAGAATCCATCAGGTGATTGATGCCGTTGAGCTGGCAGGGATCCTGTCCCAAAAGGAGAGGCCCGATCTCCTCGATCCCGCTCGGGACCCCGCGCGCGTAAGCATCCATATACGCTGAGCCGAGAGGGCAGACTTCGGCATACCCGGTCAATCCTTCATCTGTGGAGATTTTTACTATCGTGCTTATGAACGATGTCACTGCCTGGCCACGGGACCAGGCATACTGAGGATCCAGGAGTTTATAACTCACTTGATGGACATCAATCTGAGTGATTTTCATTCGAATCTCCCCCGTTCATTACGCACTCAGGCTTGCGAGCGTGTTCAAATTCTCCCAGTCCTCATCGACCTGCTTCTGGATCTCCTCCAAAATCGGAGCATTCTCTTCCTTGAATAGATGTCGAAATCTTCCCTGAGGCTTCAGCCATTCCAAAATCGGTTTCTTTTCTCTGGGTTTGTAATTGATCTTGTATTTCCCGTTTTCGACCTCGTACAGAGGCCAGACACATGTGTCGATAGCGGTCTGTGCCAGCCGAATCCCTTGAGATTCGTCATATTTCCATTCTGTGGGACAGAGGCAGAGAATATTCAGGAACGCGGGGCCTTCGGTCTCGAAAGCCTTCTTCGCCTTGTTGTACAGGTCCTGCCATCTGTTCGGAGCAGCTTGGGCCACATACGGAATGTTGTGGGCCACCAGCACTCTCGTGAGATCCTTCCGGCGCTGGAGCTTACCCGGAA
Source organism: uncultured Eubacteriales bacterium (assembly GCA_964348015.1). Taxonomy (GTDB): domain Bacteria; phylum Acidobacteriota; class Aminicenantia; order Aminicenantales; family Aminicenantaceae; genus SOIA01. Next base: position 50,298 of record CAYGBC010000054.1, read on the forward strand.
TCTTTGTTCCCTCCGGGGAGGTCGTCGCGGAAGCTCCCAGAGGAGTCGCAGAAGACCTCTGCCCGCCTGTGTTGGCATAGACATTATTGTCGTAGCAGACATAGACGATGTCATGGCCTCTCTCCACGGCACCGGAAAGCGCCTGGAGTCCGATATCATACGTGCCGCCGTCCCCTCCGACGCCCATAAATTTGATCTTCTTGTCCTTGGGGATCCGTCCTTTTTTCCTCAGGGCCTGGTACATGGATTCCACTCCTGCAATCGTCGCCGCGGCATTCTCGAACGCGCTGTGAACCCAGGTAACATTCCATGAGGTTCTGGGAAATATGGTCGTGCAGACTTCCAAACAGCCTGTGGCATTGGCAATGATCAGCGGGTCCTCTGTGGCCCGCAACACAACCTTAAATATGAGAGGAATTCCACAACCCAGACACATGCCGTGGCCTGCGACCAGTCTATCTTCCATCTGGGCTAAATCTTTGAGTTTTGCCATTTTCTTCTCCCTTTCCTCTACTCTCTCAAATTGATGTAGCCGAACGCCTCCTCGACTTTTCCGGTTTCAGCGATCTTTTCCAGCTTTTTGGCCACATCCTTGAAATGCTCGATCATGATATCCCGTCCTCCGAGGCCGTAGACATAATTCACGACCTGCGGTCGCTCCTCATAATCATACAGGGCGGAACGGATCTCGGTGAACAGAGGGGCTCCAAAAGCTCCGGGGCTCGAAGACCTATCAAGAACCGCTACAGCCTTCATTTTCTTCAAAGCCTCGGCCATTTTCTGATGGGGAAACGGGCGGAAAATCCGCGGCTTCAACAGCCCGATCTTTGTCCCTTCGGACCTCAGCTCATCTACGGCATCTTTACACGTGCCGGCCGCAGAGCTCATCACTACTAAACACATCTCGGCATCATCCATTCTGTATTCTTCGAAAAATCCGTATTCGCGGCCAAACGCCTTCCCGAATTCCTTCCCGACCGCCTCTATAACGGAAGGGGCGTTTTCGATTCCCTCGATCTGATTTCGTTTGTGCTCAAAATAATAATCGGTGAAATCGAGCGGGCCGACCGTCATCTTCTGGCTGGTATCCAGAAGAGGATAGACCGGCTTGTATTCCCCGACGAATTTCTTGACTTTGGCGTCATCTTCCACCTGAATGACTTCCATCGAGTGACTGATGATGAAACCGTCCAGCCCGACAAGAACAGGAGTCCTGACATCCAGGTGCTCTCCGATACGGAAGGCCTGGATAAAATTGTCATAGGCTTCCTGGCAATTCTCAGAGTAAATCTGAATCCATCCCGAATCACGAGCGCCCATCGTATCGCTGTGGTCGCCGTGTATGTTGATCGGAGCACTCAGCGAACGATTGGCGATTCCCGCCACGATCGGAAGCCTCAGGCCCGCAGCGATGTAAAGCATCTCCCACATCAGAGCCAATCCCTGGGAAGCGGTTGCGGTCATCACCCGTCCTCCTGCCGAAGCGGCGCCGATACACACGCTCATCGCGCTGTGTTCGCTCTCCGGACACACAAATTCTCCGGTGATCAATCCATCCGCTTGAAATTTCGCGATGGTCTCCACTATCGCCGTGGACGGAGTGATGGGATAGGCGGCAATGACATCCGGGTCGATCTGCCTTGCGGCCTCTGCGATCGTCTGATTTCCGTTTAACGTTTTCAGAGTGCTCATTTTTCACTCCCTTCAGCCAGTTGGACTTCCTCTTTCACCATGACAATGGCTTTTTCCTTGGACGGACACTCCACAGCACACATGCCGCATCCTGTGCAGTAATCATAATTGATCCCCTTCACCTCTCCCCCTTCGACCAAAATGGCAAAGTGAGGACAGTACAACCAGCAGAACAAGCACTGGATGCAGTTTTCCTCGATAAACTCAGGTTTTTGTCCAGACCTCCAGGTACCTGTCAAATTGTTCACTGAATTCCCGGCATCGAGATTGATTGTGCCGATGGTCAATTCCTTCCATTTTTCTTTACTCATCCTTCCGCCACCTCCTTGACAGCTCTGTCAATGGTCCGCATGTTCATCTCCACGACCTCAGGGCGCAGCTTTTTACTCAGAGAGACTTTGATTTTTTCTTTGAACTTCTTAAGCCCCATCATCTCGGTGACCTTCACCAAGGCTGCGACCATCGGGACATTCGGGATGGGCCGGCCCAGCTCATCGGAAGCGATCGTGTACGCATCCAATGAATAGATCTTTTTCTTTCCGAGAGAAAGTTTCTTCCGGATGAGAGAGACATCAAAAGTCGTGTTCATCAGAAAAATCGCATCGTCTTTGGCCCCGCTGCTGATGTCCACCATACCGAGAAGTGATGGGTCTGTGACCACAACAATATCCGGATAGTAAACCTGGCTGTGTGTCCGAATAGGCTTCTGGCTGATGCGGTTGAACGCCAGGATCGGCGCGCCTCTTTTTTCTGCTCCGAATTCAGGAAACGCCTGGACATGTATGTCCTTTTCGGAGGAAAGTACGTCCGCTAAAGTCGCCGCCGCCGTAACAACTCCCTGGCCTGCTCGGCCGTGCCAGCGTATTTCAATCGTCTCTTTCATAGAGCCTCCTCACATTTGATTCAAGATCGTGTCTTCCACCGGAATCCCCATGCTGTCGATAATCAGAGATATCTTATGATCCCAATTTGCATTCTCAAACGATAAACCAAACATTAATTTTTCGACCTCGCACTTCTCTGTCTTCATCATTCTTCCCGGTTTTTTCAAAGATTCGACTGGAATCCTGAAATCTATTCTTTTATCTCTGTCCTTCCCTCTAACGCCTTCTTGATCGTGACCTGGTCCGCATAATCGATATCGGATCCGACAGGAAGGCCCATAGCGAGTCTTGTCATTTTCACCTTGAAATCTTTGAGGACTCTCGCCACATAATGGGCGGTGGACTCCCCTTCCACAGTGGTGTTCGTGGCGATCACTATCTCCTTGAAACCGCCTTCTTTTATTCTTTTCACAAGTTTTTCTGTCTTGAGCTCATCCGGGCCGACGCCCTTTAACGGAGAAAGAGCCCCTAAAAGAACATGATATCTCCCGTTGAAAATCCCGGTTTTTTCTATAGAAGAAATATTGAACGGCTCTTCAACGATACACAGAATTTCATCACTCCTCCCCTTATCAGAGCAGTACTCACATGGGTCGACGTGTGTCATGCTGTTGCATATCGAACAGTAAAACGTGTTTTGCTTGGCTTCTTTTATTGCCGCGGCAAGATTCTCCACTTCCTCCTGGGGAAGAGTTGTCAGATAGAATGCGATCCTCTGGGCAGTTTTGGCTCCGATTCCCGGGATACTTTTCAGCTCTTCGATGAGACGATTCAGAGGATGTGTATGATCAAGCATTAGAAAAGACCCGGTATTTTCCCACCTAATCCAAGGCTCCCCATCTTCTGGGAAAGCTCTTCGTCCACTTTGGTTCCCGCATCATTGAATGCAGCCATTATCAGGTCCTGGAGCATGTCGACATCATCTTTGTTCACCACTTCAGGGTCGATACGAATGGAAATCAGGTTCTTCTGACCGTCAATGGTCACGGTCACCATCCCTCCCCCGCTCGATCCCTCCACTCTCATCTCGACTAATTCTTTCTGGAGCTTCTCCTGCATCTCTTTGGCGGCTTTGAGCATTTTTTGCAAGTTTCCCACACCTTTCATTTTTTAATCTCCTTATAAATCCAAAAGACTGTATCTCATTCCTTCTTTTTGGCTCTCTCGACAGGTTTGACTGATATCACCCGGGCCTTAAACGTATCCATGAATGATTTCACAGAAGGATCCTTCATAGCCATGTCAATCTCTCTGCCTCTTTTTCCGTTCTCCTTCTTTATCTTTGGAGAGAGCGACTCTTTCATTTCTGGCTCAGGAGGCTTGGACTTCTCCTTTCGGGGCGTCCGGCTCGATTCTCGAACATCGGTTTTGGGGAAAGGTTTGGCCGAGGGAGTGGTTATCCCCTTCTTGAGGTCCTCCAAATCCTTGATGATATCCTTCACGTCGGCAATTTTTTTGAAATGACACAGCTTAACCAGGAAAACCTCCAGGTATATTCTCGGATGAGAGGAAAATTTCAATTCCTGTTCTCCGCCCTGGAGAACGACGAGATGCCGGAGCAATTCCTCCCGAGACGCTTTTTCCGCCTCTTTTCTCAAATCCTCTATCTCTTCCTCGTTGAGGGGCAGCAGGTCTTGAGGACTCTTGACCGATTTGACCAGAAGCAGATTTCTGAAATGCTGAATCAGCTCTTTATAGAAGAACCGGATGTCATAACCGTATTCAATCACTTTTTCCACGAGTGCAAAAATTTCCTCCGGTTTTTCCTCGAGAATGGCATTGGAAAAAGAAAACAGGATTTCCCGGCTTATGGTTCCAAGGACTTCCTTCAGATCTTCGTCTCTGATGATATTTCCTGAAAAAGCCACCGCTTTGTCCAGAAGGCTCTGCGCATCTCTCAGGCTGCCGTCCGCGGCCTCGGCGATGAGATTCAAGCCATAAGAGGAGACCTCAATCTTTTCTTTTTGAGTGATATCGATCAGGTGCTTGATGATCTCTTTCTGGGAGATCTTCTTGAACTCAAAGTGCTGGCAGCGAGAGACTATTGTGGCGGGAACCTTGTGGAATTCAGTCGTGGCAAAGATGAAAACGGTATGGGGCGGCGGCTCTTCAAGAGTCTTCAGCAGGGCATTAAACGCTTCGCGCGTGAGCATGTGGACTTCATCGATGATGATGACCTTGTAGCGGCTGTGAATCGGCTTGTACTTGACTCCTTCCCGGAGAGACCTCACCTCATCGATCCCTCTGTTGGAGGCTCCATCGATCTCGAGCACATCCACAGAGCGGTCCTCATTGATCCCCAGACAGAATTCACACTTATTGCATGGGATCGGGGTTGGTCCTTGCTGACAGTTCAGAGCTTTGGCTAAGATGCGAGCTGCGGTTGTTTTTCCCACACCCCTCATCCCGGAAAAAATATAGGCTTGAGCGACTCTGTTGTTTTTGATAGCATTCTGAAGAGTTCGAACGATGGGCTTTTGGCCGATCATCTCCTCGAATGTCTGAGGCCTGTACTTTCGGGCATAAATCAGATAGCTCATTTTGATAGGTGTTTGAATTCAGGTCAGGAAATTGAATTCCTTTTTTAAAGGTTATAGTATCATAATTTCCCTTCAATTCAAAAAATTATTTTGGGGGTCAGGCTTTGACAACTTCGATTGTTTAATCCTATGAATAAATGTGGCATCACTATCAAACAGAATTCAGCTCGGTTAACGATTTCATCAAGTGCGGCTGAAAAATCAAATTAAATTCGATGAAGAAGATGAAATGCCGAAGATGAATCATCAAAGTTATCAAAGCCTGACCCCAAAGAAGGGTCTTGCGGAGATCCACACGGCGGTCCTGCTCTTCGGATTAGCCGGACTGTTCGGAAAATGGGTCGTTCTCTCGCCGCTCATCATCGTCCTGGGACGTGTGTTTTTCGCCAGCATCACGCTGGCTCTCATCCTGGTACTTTCCAGACAAAGCCTGAAAATCCCCCCGGGAAAAAACTCTGCTACACTTGTCTTCCTCGGCTTTATCCTCTCGGTCCACTGGGTGGCCTTCTTCCAATCCATCCAGGTGTCCACTGTCGCGGTCGGCCTTCTGTCTTTCTCGTCTTATCCGGTGTTCACAACTTTCCTCGAACCCTTCCTCTTCAAGGAAAGAATCATCAAACTCAACATCGTTTTTTCGCTCTTCTGTCTTTTGGGAGTGTTCCTGATCATCCCGCGTTTCGAACTCGACGATTCAACCTTTGTGGGTGTCCTCTGGGGGCTGCTGGCGAGTTTGACCTTTGCGGTGCTCACCGTCCTGAACAGAAAGCTGACACTTCAGTTTCCGAGCATGCTCCTCGCCTTTTATCAGGATCTTTTTGCAACCCTTTTCCTCCTCCCTTTCTTTTTTGTGCTGCGCCCCTCTCTGGATGCCAAAAACATTCTTCTGCTGTGTATCCTCGGCGTGTTCTGCACGGCAGGTTCCCATACTCTCTTCATCAAAGGGATGAAACGCGTAAGCGCCCAGACTGCCAGCTTCATCCACTTCCTTGAGCCCGTCTACGGAATTATGTTCGCCTTTCTCTTCCTTCACGAAATCCCTTCTCTGCGGACAATACTTGGGGGAGTCATCATTTTAACAGGCCAAATCTTTATCATCCTGAGAATACTCAAGGAAAGGAGAATGGATGCGTAAAAAATTCGATACCGAGATGTCTGTCAGGCCGCATGAAGTCGATCTCAACGGGCATGTCCACCAATCCGTCTATTTCGATTATGTGCTGTTCGCACGGTGGGACCAGATGGGAAGATGCTACAAAATGCCGATGGAAGAATTTTTCAAGAGGGGTTATTCCTGGACAACCCAATCCGCTCGCATCGAATTCCAAAAACCCCTGTACCTCGGGGATACAATCATTGTGAGGACCTGGATTGAGGAAATCAAGCAGAAAAGCGTGAGAGTCCGCTTCCAGATCCTGAAAAAAAAGACGGAAAAGATCACGACTGAGGGAGAGCTTGTCTATGTATTGATAAGCGCAAAAACAGGAAGACCCGAAATTATCCCCGAAGATATTCTTGAGAAATATTCAGTGCAGCAGGACTGAAACGCCCTATTTCTTTTTCTTTTTCTTAACCGTTTTCTTCTTTGATTCCTTCTTCTCTGTTTCCTTCTTCCCTGTTTTCTTCTTTGTTGATTTTTCCTTTTCGTGTCTCTTCTTTATCTCCGTCTTTTCCTTCGCATGACTCTTCTTTATCTTTGAGGATCTCTCTTGGTATTCTCTTTCCACCTTAGCTTTCTCGGCTTCAGTTTTGGCCGCTTTTTTTTGCGCTTCTTTTCTCCTTTCGAGTTCATTGATTTCTTTCTTTTGGCTTCGTTCCAGCATCTCTGTTTCGCGTTGGTGAACTTCTTGCATAGACTCTTCTCTTCCCGCAGCGGCACCTTTAGAGGTTTTTTTGATGGTCGTCTTGGATTTGGAAATTTCGTCTTTGACCTTTATTTTTTCTACGGCTTTTTTTGGTTTTGCGCGCTCGTTCCTCTTAATTTTAGGTCTGTACACTTCGACAGATTCGGAATCCATCCCTCTTTTATCAGCTTTATGGGAGTCTTTGATCTTGATCTTTGTGATAGTCTTTTTTGTGATTTTCTGGGCACGACCATGTCCGAATCCCTCATTGTAGACTCTGTTATTCCGGTGATAGATATTCGTCTGATGGACAGTGTAGTTGATAATCGTCAAGTTCCGCTCAAACGGAAACACGTACCTGTATACAGATGAATTCATGAAATAAGGTCCGTTCACAAATATCCAGTATCTCGCGGGGATGGAAACATTCACATGCCTGATTCCGACTCCCGGGACAAAACGGACTCCTGGAGGAAGAGGAGCCCAGCCAATGTAGAGGTCGCTGTGACGCCAGGTGACCCAGCAGGGACCCCATGTGGTTCCGGGAACCCAGTACCAGCCCATATCTCCTTCCCAGCCCCAGCGTCCGTAATGAAAAGGGGCCCAGCCCCAGGCCCACCGAGATCTCCAGGTCCAGCCATAGTCTGTCCAAATCCACCGACCTCTGGTGTACGGGCGCCAGGCGCGCGGCATGTTCGCGGGAACCCACACATACCTGTGGACAGGATGATAGACCCATACTCCGTAGGGAGAAAGAGAGTCATAGAAATAGGACACATCCAGTCCAGGAGTAGGTTCCTGCACTTCCTCCACAGGATATTCCTCCACTGGGGGCGGATATTCAGTAGGGGAAGGCATGTAAATACTGCAACTTGCCAGTAAAAAAGAACCGAGCAATACGATAAAAATGTGCTTTTTCATGATTAACCCTCGCTTACTTGAGATACAACAATGATACAAAAACGAGATTTTTTTTTCAACCCCCTGGAACCGTCTTTTTCCCTGTCATGCTCTCGACCTGGATCTTGATGACCGCCACCTGACCCAAGGACGGCTCCGGAAATTCGTAGGATTTATCCGAATAATGCTCGAGCAGAACCTGCAGCGCTTTCTTTTTTTCCTCAATATCCTCGATAAAAGAGGCCCTCCCGAAACCGATGATGCTCGTGTACTGGATTCCCCAGTCGCATCCTTTTTCTCCTTCTATCAGCTTTGTGTCGATGTCCATCTCAAAGCAGACCTTATTGTTCTTTCTCAGTATTTCGATCTTTTTCCCCTCCTGTGCCGAATGAAAGTAGAGAGTATCGTCCTTGAATCCGAAACACACGGGAACCACATACGGGGAATCCCCGTCAGAGAGACCCACACGGCAGACAAGCGCTTTTTGAATGATTCTCTCTATCTCGGTCCTATCTGTAATTTCTCTTTCTTTCCTTCTCATTTTTCGGGTTTTGGTTTTTACAGAGGAAGGATTGTAAACAGTTCTCTTCTTATGAGATTGCCACGTAAACTCGCAATGACTCAGACATGAGATTGCCACGCTTCGCGCGCAATGACACAGACATAAGATGGCCGCGCTTTGCGCGCAATGACATTTATTTGAATCTCTTGAAGACCTGCTGGATGCGCCTGAAGGCCCAGTTGAGCTCTTTCTGTTTGATGATCAGGGGAGGCGCGAACCGAATGACGTGCTCATGTGTCTCTTTACAGAGGAGACCTTCTTCCATTAGAGCCTCGCAAAAACGCCTGGCCCCACCGGCCTCCGGCTCCAATTCGATCCCGAGGAGCAATCCTTTTCCCCTGACTTCCTTGATGTGGCGGCTCCGAAGAGACTCCAATTTCTCCAGAAAATACTCTCCCTGTTCAGCAGAATTCTCGACCATTTCTTCTTCCACGAGGACGCTCAACGCTTCCCGGGCCGCTGCACAGGCCAAGGGATTAGCTCCGAAAGTCGATCCATGTTCACCGGGCTTGAAAAGGCCCAAGATGGTTCGAGGTGACAGGACTGCGGATATGGCATAACAGCCTCCCCCAAGAGATTTCCCGATGATGAGTATATCCGGTCTCACGCCTTCATGGCTGCAGGCAAAGAGTTTGCCGGTCCGGCCAAGCCCGGTCTGGATCTCATCCGCGATGAACAGGATGTTGTGTTTTTCGCATATCTCTTTGGTCTTCTTCAGATAACCTTCGGGAGGGATGTTAATCCCGGCTTCTGCCTGGATGGGCTCGACCAAGAAAGCCGCCGTATTCGGATTGATGGCCGCCTCCAGAGCGTCAGGATCTCCGTAGGGAACGATCACGAATCCGGGAGTGAACGGGCCGAAGTCCTTCCTGTATAGAGGTTCCGTGGACAGGCTGACAAGAGTGATTGTCCGTCCGTGAAAATTGTCGGAACAGGCGATGATCTCGGCTCTGTCCTGAGGGATTCCTTTTTTCTGATAAGCCCATTTGCGTGCTGTCTTGATAGCGGTTTCCACGGCCTCGGCACCGGAATTCATCGGAAGGGCCATCTCGTATCCGGCCAACTCACACAGCTCTTTGGCCAGCAGGGGCCACTGGTCATTGCGAAAAGCCCGAGAGGTCAGGGTCAATTGTCTTGCCTGCGCTTCTAAGGCCTTAACGATCCGCGGGTGGCAGTGTCCATGGTTGACCGCCGAATAAGCGCTCAAGAAGTCAAGGTATTTCTCCCCCTCCACATCCCACACCCATATGCCCTTGCCTCTGGTGATGACGACATCCAGTGGTTGGTAATTGTGGGCTCCGTAGAGATCTTCCAAGACGACGAAATCTTTGGTGTCCATGACGTCTCCTTTTTGTCGGGGCATTTTCGCAGCCAATGGATCTAAGATAATGGCGGAGAGGGTGGGATTCGAACCCACGGTACAGCATCTAGCCGCACACACGCTTTCCAAGCGTGCTCCTTAAGCCACTCGGACACCTCTCCACTCATGATCCTGTGATCCGAACATGAAGAGGGAAGATGATTAAATTATCAAAAAAAACCTCTCAGCGCAAGATGGGAACGTCACCAGAGGAGCTCGCTTAGATCCATGACTCGATCAATTTCGTAATACTTACCGAATTCGAAGCTCCAAAGCCAGTTCAATCCATCCGACGCGATAAAACCAGCGATACGGCAACGAAACAGTGCCCTGGGGAAATTTTCCAATTACAATTGGGGACTGTCCCCAATTCTTATTATTTAATTTTCTTGGCTGTGAAAACTCCGTTGGGCTGAGTGATTTGAGCTTCTGTGACCTTTCCGGATTCATCCATGACGAATTCAATGCTGAATCCGGAGAGTGTCTTGAAGTTGAATGTCGTGCCTTTGTAGGGCACCAGCTCGTATTCAGGTTGGCCCGGAACGAATATGAACAGGGTTTTATCCCCTTTTATAAAAACTGTTGACTTGACTTCCCCGAGCATGTATTCTCCGACGAATTTCTCGAGGAAGCTTTTTTCCATCATGGCTTGCTCTGGCATCTTGGTGAATATAACAGGGTCGACAGCGTCCTCCAGTTGGGTGGAAAGGCTGCCGATATTGCCTTTGAGGTCAGTCAAGAAGGACGCCTTAAAGGATATGTCATACATCTCATAGTTGAACTCAAACACATCATAATGGTAGTGTTTCCCAGAGTAAGGCATGGAGTTGTACACTGCATTCAACTGGTCACCCGTCTTCATGATGGAAATCACGCCGTATCCCGGATGATGATAATCTCCCGCATACTCCTCCAAAGGATGGGAAGGGGTGGTGTTCGGCTTGCGGTCCTTATCCTTTTCCTTTCTGGCTTTTTCGGCCCGTTCTTTACCCTCCTCGACCTGCTTCTTGATCCGGCCGTTCCAATCCACTTGATCAAGACCGAGCAAACGGTCGATCACGTTATTGGAAATAATTGACGGCAGAGGAGTTCCGCTCCTGTTGGTCAGGATGACCATCCCGATATTGTCTCTTGGTAAGAGGACCACTTGGGCTGTGAATCCGTCGATGCCTCCCCCATGACTCAGTCTGAGATGTCCTCTGTATGCAGTGATCCCCCAGCCCATCCCGTATATCGAGTAGAAGGACTCGCTGTACCTGTAGGATTTGGAACTGATCATCTGGGGAGAATGAATCTCTTTGAGGCTTGCCTCGGAGATGATCTGCTGGTCTCCGATCTTCCCGTTGTTCAGGTTGAGCAAAACCCAGTTCGCCATATCCATGACGCTGGAATTGATCGAGCCTGCGGGGCCGACGGTGTCGATGTTCCGGAATGGAATCTCGATAATCTTGTCATCTTTCTCCATGTAAGGAAGAGCGAAATCCCTCGCTTTTTTGGAGTCCTCGACTGAAAAGTTGCTGTTCGACATGCCCAGAGGCATGAAAATCCGGTTCCGGACGAATCTCTCCCAACTTGTTCCCGCGATCTGACCCACCAGATATCCTGCGGTCATGAACATCAGGTTCTGGTATTGATAGACAGTCCGGAAATCCTCGCTCGGGTCCAGATACTGCAGACGATCGAAGAGTTCCTTTCGAGTGGCGGAGGAATTGTACCAGGTCGCGTCATGACGGGGCAGCCCCGAGCGATGACATACGAGGTCACGAGGAGTCATCCTCTCTGTGGCGAATGTGTCTTTGAGCTTGAACGTGGGAAGATATTCTTTCACGGGCGTGTCCCATTCGAGCTTTCCCTCATCCACCAGAATCCCCATCGTCGCGGCTGTGAACGCCTTGGTGCAGGACCCGATAGCAAATAGCGTTTGAGGAGTGACGGGCAGGTTTTTCTCGATGTCGCGGAATCCAAATCCGTTAGAATACACAAGCCTTCCGTCCTGGATCACGGAAATCGCCATCCCGGGAACATTCCACTCTTCCATCCGCGCTGTTATGAATTTATCAATCCCTTTCAAATAAGCTTCTGGAGTCTTTTTCTTGGCGGCAAGGGGCGTGAAGAGAAAAGACAGGATGATTAAAAGACAAATAACTCTGGTGATTTTACTTCTCATGTGAGATCCTCCCTCAAAAAAAATACACAATATTTTAAATCTCTTTCCTTCAAACCATTCTTCTGCTATGTGAGAATCACCTCTAAATTCACTGAGTTAGACGAGATTCTTCTGCACAAGTTCCATAATTCACTTCTCTTTCTGAAAGGTTTTCAAATTTAACTCTTTTCAAAGGTCCCGTCAATATAAAAGTAAATTCATAAAAAAGTGTTTTTCATTTTTGCTCATGAGATTGCCACGCTCCACGCGCAATGACATATGAGGCAGAAAAAGGGGCCTGGCCCCTTTTCTGATTTTTTCTGATGTTCCCTCAGTTTATAATGGTAGCGAGTTGTGATTTGTTCAAGGGAAATTCGTATTTCTCGACAGTTTTTTTCTGGGTGTTCAGCACGATGAGAGTGGCCGATGCATCTTGATTGAGCGGGCGAAAAACTCTCTCTTCATCGAGCAAAAAGGGAAACTGGATATTGTTTCCGCTGATAAAGCCCTTCAAACGTTTCTCGGCAATTTTTCTGTGTCTTTCTTCATCTGATTCTTCTTTCTTTGCGTCCATGATCATCACTCCAAGGACAGAATCTTCAAGTTTGTTCGCATGAATCACATTGACAAATTCCATGAAAGATTGAAGACAAAGAGGACAACTCAGAGAACTGAAATCCATGATGAGAAGCCGCTTGGTTATCGAGACACGGTCCTGACCGCTGACTTCTCTATCCATCCCGATTTGCATGAGACACAAAACCACAAAAGTCATCGTTAATAGGGATAAGGCTTTCTTACTCAACATAGGCATTCCAGAAGAAACTCTGTTCATATTCTTAGCCTCTTTGTTCGGCGAACCATCCGTTTATAGTCCAATCTTTAAAAACTCCCTGGCCAGGAGGAGGATAGTCTGCAATCCATTGATACCTATAGAGTTACGGCCTGCGTGTTGAACCATTGCGAAGCAAGATATAGAGACGTCGAACTCCCATTTTATTCTCACATACTTTGTACTTGATTGAATTTAAAAAAGTTACAGAAGTGAATCAAAACACTACGAGAGCGAAAAACCAAATCTCACCGGAAATCCTGAAAGATTGCGAAAAAAACTAAAAAACTATAAATTAGAAAAAGCTTTTCGAGTGAAAGATGGTCAATGAATAAGAATGAGTAATTCTAAACCTATTCGGAGGTTTCTGATGCCAAAGAAATGTTTTGTTTTCTCTGCGATTCTCTTTCTGATTATCTCCATATCGTGCCAAACAGGAACGGCTGGCAGAAAAACAGTCACCACAGGATCTCTTTTCGAAGAGATGATCGATATGGTGAACCTAACTTACTTTCCTGCTCCATCCTACCGAACTGTGCAGTACTCTTCCTTTGACCGCCGCAGCCACCTTCCGGGTGGACCGGACTGGTTCGCCAATTCAGATGGCTTCGGGAATGAGCCGATCCCGAACTTTGAAGGAGTCCTCAGAGAACCGGATGAGGAAGGAATCGGAGAATACCTGATCGCTGATGTCAAGGGACCCGGAGCGATCGTGCGTCTGTGGAGCGCCGCCATATCCGGAACGATACAGCTTTTCCTGGATGGAAAATCCTCCCCCCTGTACGACGGTCCAGCCATAGATTTCTTCCATCGCCCCTACGACAGCTTTCCCGAAGTTCAAAACATTGATGCTGAGCTTCTTGGAAAGACTGTCTACCAACGCGATGCGGCCTATTCACCCATTCCGTTCGCCAAGAATGTGCGCCTCGTCTGGATCGGCAACGTGCAGGATCTCCACTTCTACCAGGTTCAAGTGCGCCTGTATGAACGAGGAACAAAGGTCATCTCCTTTTCTCCTGAAGATTTGGTGACGCACATGGAGGCCATAGACAAAGTGCTGTTGGGACTGTCTGACCCGGACAGCCATCTGGAGCCTCATGCAAAAGGATCCGCCGTTCCCTTCCGTTTGACGGTGGACCCCTCCCAAAAGGCCGATATCATTTCTCTGGAAGGCCCCCTGGCCATCGAGAAGTTGACACTCCGGCTCCAAGCCAGAAATTCGGACAAAGCCCTGCGGCAGACTTTGCTCCACGTGGTTTGCGACGGCTATCCCTGGGGACAGGTTCAAGCTCCGGTGGGTGACTTTTTCGGCGCGGCTCCAGGAATCAATCCTTATCAATCCCTGCCGTTCACTGTCCAACCGGACGGCACGATGATTTGCCGGTATGTAATGCCATTCCAAAAAGAATGCCAAATCAGAATCGAGAACCACGGTGATCAATCTGTCCGAGTGGAGGGATCAGTGCTGCTCATGGATTACACCTGGGTGGAAGACCGCTCGATGCATTTCCGGGCCCGATGGAGGGTCAACCACAACATGATCGCTTCCAACACCGCGGTCCAGGACCTCCCCTTTTTGATCGCTCATGGAAAAGGGCTGTACGTGGGCACAACCTCCTATCTTCTCAATCCGAATAATGTGCCCACCCCCTACGGAAGCTGGTGGGGAGAAGGCGATGAAAAAATCTTTATTGACGATGACACTATTCCGTCCATCTTCGGCACAGGTTCTGAAGATTATTACAACTATTCCTGGTCTTCACCTGATATTTTTTATTTCCCGTACTGCGGTCAGCCGCGCAATGACGGGCCGGGAAACCGGGGATTTGTCACCAACTTCCGCTGGCACATCCTGGATCCTCTTCCCTTCCAGAGCACAATCCGATTTTTCCTCGAGTTGAAAAGCCATGAACGCACAGAGGGAATGTCCTATGGACGGATCGGTTATCATTACGCCCGCCCTGGACTCACCGACGACCACCTGACGATCATGCCCGATGACCTCCGTTATCTGCGTCTTCCTGAGAACTGGCAGCCGGCAGCCAGGATGGGAGCCCGGAACTCTGTCTTTTACAGCGCTGAAGAGATCATCCGAGACAGGATGAGAACTGGCTATAAGAGAGGAAGATTATGGGCAGACGGGAGGCTGCTGGTCTGGTCCCCCAGAGAGACCGGTGAAACCCAGACTTTTGCGTTCAGCACCAGAGAAAAGGGAATGAAGAAAATCCATTTTGCCGCCGCGCTGACAGCGAACTCCGGTAAAATATCTGTTCTGGTGGATAACACACCCGCTCCGCTGGCCAATCAGCAGAAAACCGTGGACCTCTATAGGCCCTTTCGCACGCTTCTGCGCAATTTCACTCTGCCTCCGATGGAGCTAGAATCCGGCTATCACACATTGACCTTGAAGTATGAAGGAGCGGATCCGGCTGTGAGAAGCCCTGAGATCGGAGTCGATTTTATCTGGATTCAAAAGGTCGGGCAGTAGCCGATTTTGCACCGAAACAGTCAAGAAATCATTTGCCGATGAAGCGGTTGATAAATTCGAATGTCCGGTTGTACGCCTCCATCCGGTTTTTATAGAGCATGAATTCGTGCGGTTCGTCGGGTGCGATCATGAGCTCGATATGCACATCACCCTTGGCCCGGAGCTTCTGAACGATGTCTGTGGTTTGCTGGAAGGGCACGTTTCGGTCGTCGTCTCCGTGGATGAAGAGTACTGGGGAAGTCCAGGTTTCGAGGCTGCCCACCGGGGATGACTCACGGGCGATTTTGCGCATGGTTTCAGGGAGAGTTCTCCCCCGCAACTGTGACCAGTCGTGGACACCGGCCATATCCACACCGACCTTAAAGATATCTGAATTGCGGGCCAGGGCCATAGCTGTCAAAAGTCCGCCGTAAGAGAGCCCCCACTTGCCAATACGTTCTGGATCAACTTCGGGCCGGCTCTGGAGGTACCTGGCACCTGCGAGAACATCCTGGTATTCAGCTGCGCCCCGCATGCCCGTGTTGGGAGCGTTCCGGAAGGAGCGGCCGAAGCCAATACCACTTCGGTAGTTTACGGAGATCACCACAAAACCCCTGTTGGCAAAATACTGGTTGATTCCGTAAGCTTCTGAGTAAAACTCCATATAGTGCCAGCCAAGAAGCATCTGGCGGATGGGACCGCCATGGGTATAAACCACGCCGGGACGCTTATCGCCCGGTTTGGCGTCCTTGGGAAGAAAAAGCTGGCAGGGAATCTCCAGCCCGTCCGGGGCCTTGACAGTCACGAGCTCTGGAATGACCAGCTCGTCCATAGGGTATTCTGCAGGGAGTGTTTCCGGCGCAATCACTTCAATCTTTCCGCCCTTAGCCGGGACTGTGGCGATGGCAGTGGGATGGACAGCGGTGGCATACAGAAAAGCCACTTCTTTCTTTGAAGCGAGCGCAACGGGATAAGTGCCGATCGTGGCCCCTTTGGTCAGCTGTTTCGCTTTGCCTCTGCCGTCCGTCGGGACCTTCCAGATGTGGCGTCCGTGGATATCAGCCAGGTTACTGCTGAAAAACAATGTATTACCTTCACTCGAGAGCCCGATGTGTTCCACAAATCCTTCTCCAGGCGTAAGGTCCACAGGATCTCCTCCAGAAAGCGGCATGGAAAACACATGGTTCCAGTTATCGTGTTCAGCCGTGAAAAGGATACGGTCATTCGCGGTCAACTCAAAATTTCGGACAGAATAAAATTGGGGCTCATCTTTAGGAAACTGCCAAATCTTCTTTGCCGTCCCCTCTGCGGCATCAGCCAACCAGAGAGAGACATTGGTCACTGGCCGGCGACCCCGGAATCCTCTAAAGGCCCCTTCGCCGTACTGAAGTCCCGGCCTTCGTTGGAAAACGATTTTTGTGCCGTCAGACGACCAGAGGGGGCTGCTGTCCCGGTCAACACTGGGCGAGATCCAGGTGACTTTTCGTTGTCCGATATCAAAAATCCCGATAAAGCTATGATCGTTCCTCCGGGTGACAAAAGCCACCCGGGTGCTGTCCGGAGACCATTGAGGTGAGCCGTTCTGCCCGGCCGCACTGAAGAGAAGCTCTGGTTCCGGGATGGCTTCAGGATTGGACGGTGGCGTCAAAGGCGCACGGTAAATCAATCCTTCATTCACAATCAGGAGCCAGCGTCCGTCTGGAGAAAGGACAGGATTTCTTCCGGGCGCAACCCTCCAGAGTTGACCCGTATCGGTCCTGACTGCCCAGATGGCCTGTTCCATGCCATCCGGGTCGCTCCGGGAATTAGTGACCCAACCTTCACTGTTGGGCCGGCCGCCTTTCACAAAGACCACAGTCTTCCCGTCGTCTGTGATATAAATGTCTGGGATTTCAAACACTTCGTCTCGGAGAAAACCGGTCAGGTTGACAGGCTTGAAATCGGGAGCCGCCGCGGTCCACACATTTCTTTCTCCTTTCGAATAGAAAACCCAGGCTATTCGGTCGGTGTTCTTAGCTGACACCAGTCCCCAGGGATAAGGAGGACTCAGGACTTCTTCCAGAGTGAATGTCCCTTCGGCCCAGGCCTGGCCGATTAGTCCCAAAAGGAATATTGAACACATCACTAAGCCGAAAAACTTAATTGTTTTCATGTTTTCCTCCTCTTTTTTTACAAATATAGGACTGTCACCTTCACGCTCCTTAGATAAAGCAAAAGAAAATGGCGGAGAGGGTGGGATTCGAACCCACGATCCCGATTACTCAGGATAGCGGTTTTCGAGACCGCCGCCTTCAACCACTCGGCCACCTCTCCATCTCATCCATTATTTAGGGTAAGCTCTCTTCAATTCTACCCTCCGCATCTCACTCCACAGGTCGTCTCTTTATCCTGAAAAAATCTCTCAAAATCTTTCCACATTCCTCTGCGAGAACGCCCCTAACGATTTCAACGCTGTGGTTCATTCTCTCCAGAGGAAACTTCATCACCGATTCCACAGCACCTCCTTTAGGGTCAACGGCACCAAAGACCAGCCTTCTGATCCTGGCATGCACTGCAGCCCCCAGGCACATGGGGCACGGCTCGAGAGTCACATAAAGGTCACAACCGGATAGCCTGTAGTTTCTCTTCTTTGTGCCGGCCTTTCGGATAGCAAGCATCTCTGCGTGGGCCGTCGGGTCATTCTTTGCAATGGGCGCGTTATGGGCACGGCTAACAATTTCATTCTCTGAAACGACGACAGCTCCGACCGGCACTTCGTCTCTCTTCAAAGACTTCTCAGCTTCAACCAGGGCCTGGCGCATGAAGAATTCATCATTTCTCATCAAAATTGCGCTCTTGAGGATTGATTTTACATGTGTTTCCTCAAATTTACAATATAGAGTAAATTTGGAGTTAGGCCTTTGTAAAGATCGGGATCAGGCCTTATCTGGCTATCGATATCCAGGGCTTAATCCCTGTTTCCTGACATCTATACTCAACAAGGCCTGAGCCCAAACTGGCCCAAAGCAAAACTATCAAAGTTATCAAAGCCTGACCCCGGTTTTATCTTTACAGCTGTTCGGTTAATTTTATACACTTGTCTTCTCGGTGTGACCATGATGAAAAGGGAGATCGAGCAGCTGGAATGCCTCTTTTGTCAGAAAAAATTCCCTCTGGATATCTTTGATCCTTTCTGTCCTGAATGCCGGGAGCCGCTTCTCTGCTCCCTTCCCCCGCAAAAAAGAACTTTTGCTCTGGAAAAAAGTTCTCCTCTTGAAAAATTCCTGGATTTTCTTCCTCTCTCTCAAGTTGATACACGTCTCAGTCTAGGAGAGGGAAACACTCCGCTGATCAGGCTTGACCGCCTGATAAAAAAATACAACCTACCTCCTCTCTATGCCAAAAATGAAATTCTTAATCCGACCTTGAGTTTCAAGGACAGGGGAACTGCTGTGGCAGTGCAGAAAGCTTCGTCCCTCGGGGTAGTAAGAATCGGGACCGTCTCCACAGGAAACATGGCGTCTTCCACTGCAGTCTTCGGAGCCAGAGCAGGATGGAGCACCCTGGTCCTTCTCAAAGAAGACACTCCTCTGGATAAATTACTCACCACAGGCATACACAATCCATTGCTTATCAAGGTCAAGGGAGATTACGGAGACCTGTTCACCAAGAGCTTCGCCATAGGGAAAAAACATAAGGTTTACTTCATGAATTCAGTCGATCCTTTCCGTATTGAGGGTTATAAGGTCACGGGTTATGAGATTTTCTTCCAGCTCGAACGCCAGGCGCCGCAGTTTCTCTTCGTCCCCGTGAGCGCGGGAGGTCACATCACCGGATTAATAAGAAGTTTTCTCGACCTGAAACAAGAGGGCTTCATCCAGGGCTTCCCGACGATCGTAGGAGTTCAAGCCCAAGGCTGCTCGCCCGTTGTCCAGGCTTATGCAGCAGGAAATCCTCAAGTCACAAGAATAAAAAGGGCAGAGACGATCGCCCATGCGATTTCCAATCCTGATCCGCCGGGAGGGAACACAGCCCTCAAACTGATCCGAGACAATAACGGCATTCTTGTCGATGTCACAGACGAAGAAATCATGGAATCGCAGAGAATCCTGGCCGAGCAGGAAGGGATTTTCTGCCAGCCCGCATCGGCCACTGTTCTGGCCGGTTTACTCAAACTTTCCGGAGAAATCAAGGCAGGAAAAAATGAGACGATCGTGCTGGTTATCACTGGAAGCGGATTGAAGGCCCTGGAGACGCTCGGCCCTTCTCAGAGGAATGTCCATCAAGCCACCCTCGCGAACCTCGAGAAGACGATCGATTCCCTTTTTCAGAGAGAATAACTGTTAAGGATTGCTAATCTCACAAAGGAAGCAGCCAGATGAAGAGAAATTCATTTATCGTATGAGATTGCCACGCAAGCTCGCAATGACACAACCTGAGATAGCAACTATGCGAACACAATGATACAATCAACCGCTCTGAATCAGGCTCTCAGTTGAATCGAATAAACTGTCTAGAAAAAGAGTATGTTGAATGATGAGAGTTCCCGCTTTCTTTTCTTTATATCGGAATAAAGCTGTGTTATCATAACCGCATTCCACTCAATTCAAGGAGGTTTGTATGAGTAACGATTTTCCGAATTTGGAAATTAAACTCCCCAAAATCAAAACAGGAGTCCTCAAGCTCATTATCGCAGGAGTGATTATTCTCATCCTCGTCGCCAGTTCAGTCTACCAGATCAGCCCAGAAGAAATCGGTGTCATTCTTCGATTCGGCAAGTTTGTCAGAACGACAGAGCCTGGTCTCCACTTTAAAATTCCCCTAGTCGAAACGCTGGACAAAGTCCCTGTCCAAAGACAGCTCAAGATGGAGTTTGGCTTCAGGACTGTGTCACCTGGAATCCGGACTGAGTACAGAGTCACCCCTCAATCCCTGAGAGAAGCGGTGATGCTCACAGGTGATTTAAACGTGGCGGTCGTGGAATGGATCGTCCAGTACAAAATCAAAGACGCCTACAATTACCTGTTCAAAATCAGGGATGTGGACAGCACCTTCCGCTACATGAACGAAGCTGTGGTGAGAAAGGTTGTCGGTGACAACTCAGTGGACGAAGTGATCACAGTCGGCAGGGCCAGGATTGAAAATGAAGCTAAAGGAGAACTTCAAACCCTCTGCGACCTGTATGAAATCGGCATCGAAGTCAATCAGCTCAAACTCCAGGATGTCAATCCCCCTGACCCGGTCAAACCCTCTTTCAACGAGGTGAACGAGGCTCTTCAGGAGAAAGAGAGAAAAATCAACGAAGCTTACTCAGAATACAACAAGGAAATCCCCAAAGCTAAGGGTGAGGCCGAACAAATGATCAGGGGGGCTGAGGGGTATGCCATGGAGCGGGTGAACAAAGCACAGGGAGACGCCGACCGATTCAAAAACATTTACAGAGAATATGCTCGGGCTCCTCTGGTGACGCGAAAGCGGCTCTACCTTGAGACCATCATGGAAATTCTTCCGAAAATCAGCAAAAAGATTATCTTTGACGAGAAGCAGAAAAACATCTTGCCCTTGTTGAACTTGGGAGAGGAGGTGAAGAAATGAGTAAACCCGCAGTCAATATTCTTCTTGGAATCTTGGTTTTCCTCATCATCATCGTTCTCCTCAATTCTTTCTATGTCGTTTCAGAAACAAATCAGGTGATCATCACCCAGTTCGGAGAACCGATCGGAGATGCGATCACTAAACCCGGATTGCATATAAAAATCCCCTTCATCCAAAAAGCCAATTACTTCGAAAAGCGCTGGTTGGAATGGGATGGAGATGCCAACGAAATCCCGACCAAGGACAAGAAATACATCTGGGTGGACACCTACGCCCGATGGAGAATCAGCAATCCACTGGTTTTTTTCCAGCGACTGAGGGATGAAAGAAATGCGCAATCGAGAATTGATGATATCATAGACGGTGAGACAAGAAATGCTGTTGCCAACTATGATTTGATCGAGATTGTCCGTTCTTCAAACCGCGAATTCGAACTCACAGAAGAGCTGGAGGAGCTTGACATCGCTTCTGCCATTCCCAAAATCAACACAGGCCGGGAACAGATTGCTCAGATCATCCTGGAAAAATCTTCTGAAATCACTCCGGAATTTGGGGTCGAACTCAAAGACGTCAGGATAAAAAGAGTCAACTACGTGGAAGAAGTCCAGAGAAAGCAGTTTGACCGGATGATCTCTGAAAGACAGAGGATTGCCGCCAAGTACCGTTCTGAAGGAGACGGAAAAAGCGCTGAGATCCGTGGTGAAAAAGAGCGGGAGCTGAAAAGAATCACTTCCGAAGCTTACAGGACGGCCCAGGAAATCCAGGGTAAAGCGGATGCTGAAGCGACGCGGATCTACGCACAGGCCTATAATCTGGATCCTGAATTCTATCAATTCATGAAGACTCTGGAAACGTACATCGCCAGCCTGGATAAAGAGACTTGGATGCTGCTCTCCACAGACGCCGAATTCCTCAAATACCTGAAAAGTTCGAGCAAGAGGTAAGCAAGATAGGGGTCGCGTCTTAACATTTGACATTCCTTAAGGAGCATTCTCATCGAGAGAACTCCTCTGAGATGTTCATTAGGTAAAAAGACAAAAAAAAATATCTTATGTTAAGACCTGTCCCCATCTGTTTTATCGGTTTGAGAAATGTCAAATGTTAAGACGCGACCCCTAGAATCTGTGTCAATCGCTCGATCGAGATGTTGCTCCCTGTCAGTATGAGCGCCACTTTCTTGCCCTTGAGCCTATCTTTAATCTTGAGTGCCGCCGCCAAGGGAGAAGACCCGGCTTCCTCTGATAAATTCCTGATTAGCTCCAAATAAAGAAGAATAGCCATGACCATCTCTTCTTCGGATACCAGTATAAAATCCGACAAGAAATCCTGAAGGATCTCCTGGGTCAATTCATATCCCATCTTTGTCATTAATCCCTCCGCAGCGGTTTCCATCTTATCGATGACAATCTTCTTATTCTTCCAGGAAAGACAGGCTGCAGGGGCTTTCTCGGCCTGGACAGCTATAACCTGAGTCTTCGGACTCACGGCTTCCTTGACCAGGCAGCATCCTGAGGCGCCGCTTCCTCCGCCCACAGGAACGATAATCATATCCAAGGAGGGACACTCTTCGAAGATTTCGAGGGCATACGTGGCCACTCCTGCGACCAGAGCAGGTTCGTTGGCGGGATGAATGAACCGCGCCCGACGCTCTCCGGCAAGCGTTTCCGCATAATCCTTGGATTCTTCAAAAATCTGTCCAAAAAAAACGATGTTCGCCCCGAGGGCCTTTATCGCTTTGACTTTGAGCGGGTTGGATTTCTCAGGCATCACGATCGTCGCCGGAACTCGAAAAAGGCTGGATGCATAGGCAATGGACAGCGCATGGTTTCCGGTGGAGGCGGTCACCACTCCCCTTTCTTTCTGCTCGCGGTCCAGACTGTTGATCAGATTAATGCCTCCCCTGGTTTTGAAAGCGCCCGTGGGCAAAAAGTTCTCATGCTTGATGAAAACTCTTGCATCCAAAAGCTGGTTTATTTGCGGATATGAATACAGGGGAGTCCGTGGAAGATACTCCTTGATCAAGCGTCTTGCTTCCAGGACATCCTGGAATGTCGGTCTCGCCAGCTTCATTGTCACCACCTCATGATCATTCTCCACATCCGTTTCTTTCTTCGGAATGACGAATGTGCATGCTGAACCAAAGATAATCACACAGATTGGCCTTCTCAGCCTCAACTGTTTGAACCGAAAACTTTTTTATTTCAGGAGCTCGACCAATTTGTGTTTATTCGGAAAAAGAGCCGGTGTTCCTCCTGTATGAAGAAAAATGATGTTGTCTTCTTTATGAAAGAAATCCTTTTTCACAAGGTCCAGCAGGCCTGCCATGGCTTTCCCGGTGTAGACAGGGTCGAGGAAGATCCCCTCTTTTTCTGACACTAATCGAACAGCTTCAGCCACATCCTTATTGAGGATTCCGTATCCTTCTTTTATGTATTCGTCGAAAATAATGATATCTTCTTTTTTTATCTCGAACTCTGCCCTCAGAGCCCGAGCTGTGTCCTGAGCAATATTCAGCACATCCTTCCCGAACGACTCTTTGTCATCCGCGACACTGATGCCCAGCACATTGACGTTTTCCTTCAAGGCCTTTGCACCCACAGCCAATCCCGCTTGTGTACTCCCAGAACCTGTCGCATGAAGGATGGAATTGATCTCAAATCCCATTTCTTCACACTGTTCCATCATTTCCACAAAAGCATTGACGTAACTGATAGCTCCTAAGGGTTTATCCATCGAGCCACCCACCATCGAACCCCCGATGGGTGCGATATAAGGCGTATGGCCCTGCTTTTTAACCTCAGACTCAACCTCCTCGATAACATCCAGGACATCATCTATTTTTATGAATTTCCCGGCCACAGCGTCTTTGATCCGGACATCTGCATCCAGGATAAAATCCAGAAGCAGGTTTCCATCGTATTCCTCAGGGAGCTCATACATTTTAAACAGAACCAGAACAGGCCTCATCCCGAATTTCCGGGCCACCGCGGCGGTCTGGAGACACCAGTTGGACTGCACAGCTGCCCAGGTGATGATCACGTCCGCATTCTTATCCAGGGCATCCTGGATGATGAACTCCAGCTTGCGCGACTTATTACCGCCGAAGGCCAATCCTGTCAGGTCATCCCGTTTGATGTAAATATCCGGTCCCCCCAGAGCCCGGGACAGGTTTTCCAATTTTTGCAGGGGAGTTGGCAGCGGGATCAGGTTCTTTTTTGGAAAATCTTGAATCTTCTTCTTCATCTCCGGGAGAGAAGTGGCCGCCATTTTTGCCTCTGAAGGATTAATTTTATACCAGAAACTTGAGTTTAAATCAAAATAAAGGGGACGGTTTGTACTCGTTCAGTAATTCGGTAGCATTTTTATAATGTCATTGTGAACGGAGTGAAGCAATCCCGTAAAAAAAAATTAATTTTCCTTAAGAGATTGCCAGGCTTCGCTCGCAATGACACCTTTATCCTCATTATCATCAATACAAGTGTTACTCAATTACTGAGCATGAACACCGTCCCCATCTGTTCCTTTTAAAGACCTTTCCAGGCTTTTCTCAGCTCATTGGCCTTATCCACCGTCCAGGTGCGGATTCTGTCTCCATACAGATAAAAAATCGGAATGGCGACCAGAATAAAGACCGTGGAGCTGATCAATCCCCCCACCGCCGAAAGCGCCAGCGAAGACCAGATGTGCCTTCTCCCCTCTTCCACCTGGAGAAGAACCATCGGCAGCATCCCGAGGACAGTCGTGCTCGTTGTCAGGAAAATCGGCCGGACTCTTTCTCTCGCTCCTGTCAGGACTGCATCGATGATGGGGAGGCCCTCCCGACGTCTCAAGTTGATGTGGTCCACCAGAAGGATGGAGTTATTCACAACAATCCCCCCGAGCAGGATGACACCGATATAGGCTGCGGAGTCAAATGTGTAGTCAGCCACGACAAAAGCCACGAACACGCCGATCAGGGCAAGAGGAACGGCCATAAGGATGAAGAAAGGATGGATGAAGGATTCATACAGAGATGCGAGGATCATGTAGATGATGATAAGAGAAAAAATGATGGCAAATATGATCTGTTTTTCCTCTTCCTCTGTGATCCGCCAAGTCTGCTCTAAACTGGCAGAAAAACCCGGAGGCAAGTCGAGTTTTGCGAAAACGGCTTCTTTGAACCTTTGCCCGGCTTTGGCCGGCCCCCGGAATTCCCACATCAAAGTCTGCTTGAACTGCTGGTCCTCTCGATCGATGGACCCGGCGACAGCCCTTTCTTCGAGTGAAGAGACGTCCTTTAATCTTAAGAATTCTCCGCCTCGAGTCCGGATCATCGTGTCCTGGAGTTTCTTCAGATCTGTCTCCTCGGCTTCAGGAAATTTCATGGAAATCTCCATCTCTTTTCCGCTAATCTTGATCGGGATGTGTCGGACCCTACCGCTTATATAAGGAGTTATCTGATTGTAGAGATACCAGAGGTCAATATCATATTTGCCGAGGGCTTCTTTATCTATTTTCAGGATATACTCGAAGGTATCCATTCCCCACCATCCCCACACGTTCGAAACGACTTTTGTATCCTTGATCCGGGGATTTCTTTTCAGTGTCCTCTCGAGATCATGAGTGATCTCCGAGAGCTTCTTTAAATTGTAGCCGAAAAACGATATGCGGGAGTCCCACATCGGACCAGATGTCATGGAGGTCGAGTAACTCTGGGGATCAAACCCGTAAACCCCGACGCTTATCCCCGCAAAATTCGTGGCAATCTGGATCAATTCCTCCTTAAGGGCATACGGCCGGTAGGAAAATTCAATTTCAGGAGGAAAGGTGATGATCATGCGCGCCCATTCCGCAGAGACCGTGGTCTCCATCTTCTTCTCATAATCCTTCTCCAGGACCTTCTCTTCGAATTTTCTGATCACATCATCTGTACTCTCGATCGGTGTGCCGGGAGGCAGAGTGATCCGAATGTACAGCTGCTGTTCCATCCACCCTCCCCACCAGTCTCCGACAGATACCTCTTTTTTGAACCATCGGTAGCTGAAGAAAAATGCCAGGCCGATGACCAGCAGAACGATGATCGGATGGCGGAGGAGAACCTTCAAGCCTTTCTGGTAGGTATCCCGAAACCGCTCCTTCCTTTTTTTCTTACCCTTCTTCAGCAGTCTGGGACTCAGTGCCGGGATCAGGGAAAAGGACACCAGCAAAGACGCGGCCAGAGCAGAGGCGATAACGATAGCTAGTGGCAGATAATACAATTGCAACCTGCCTGTGAAATAGGCAAAAGCAAAGAAAACGCTCATCGTGGTCAGAGTCGCGGCCAGGACCGGCAGGAAAACCTCCTTGGATCCCTTGATTGCCGCCTCGACAGGAGCGGCGCCTTTTTCTCTGTAACGGAGGACGTTCTCGAAGACGACTATTGAATTGTCGACAAACAGACCGAATCCTAACGCAAGACCTCCCAACGTTAAGATGTTGACTGAAATCTTCAGGAAATAAATAAGATTAAACGTGATCAGGACAGAGAAAGCGATGGATGAAAGGACGAGGACGGAGGGTTTAAAGCTTCTCAGGATCAGAAAAACCAGGAAGAAAATGACAAAAAGGACGATCCCGACGAGCAGATAAAGATGTCTCAGGTTTTTCTGGATCCTTTCACTCTCGTCATTCACGGTCCTGAAGACAAGGTCCTGCGGCAGCTCACTCTTGATTTTTTCCAGCTTCGTCTTGACCGCTTTCGCTACTTTCAGAGTGCTCGTTCCCGCTTCTTTCCAGACAGTCAACGAGATCGTGGGCTGCCCGTTAATCCTGTTGATCCGGTCCACCTCGTCATAGGATGGGTAAGCCTGGGCCACATCTTTGAGCTTGACTGGATTTCCGCCGGAGTAAGCGATGACAGTTTCGCCCAATACTCTTATGCTCTTGATCGAAGTGGAAATTTTGAATATGTATTCCTGGTTTCCTTTCTGGATCTTCCCCACAGGATAGGTCAGATTCCTGTTGCTCAATGCCTGGTATATCAGTCCAGGATGTATATTCAGAGCCTTGAGCCTGTCTTTATCCAGAGCGACCTGTATGACTGCATCCGAACCCCCAGTGACCATGACATCGGCCACTCCTTTGACAGAGCCCACCCCGAACTCTATCCTCTCTTTAACCATTTCTCTCAGTTTCTGGAGCGTGTAGTCACCGGAAATGGAATAGTTCAGGAAAGGATCTTCTCTGAATTCTTCAGGTACAAATGGGACGACTCGAGGAGGTCTCACTCCATACGGAAGGTCATCCTTTATCCTCGAAATCTCTTCCCGGAGCGCCAGTGTGGCAAATTCCATGTTGGTCTTGGGATCGAACTCCAGGTTGATCGTGGAGCTGTTCATCCGGGAAGTGGACGTGATCTTTTTGACTCCCTTCACTCTGGACGCAACCTCTTCCAGAGGGGCGGTGACCTGCGCCTGAATGATTTCAGGAGGAACTCCACTCCATATGGTTGAAATGCTCACCCGCGGAAAATCCTCCTCCTTGGGCATAAATTCAAAGGGGAGGTTGAGAAAAGAGTAGACTCCCAAGATCAGGATGGCGGCAAACACGGTGGCGGTCGCGATCGGCCGCTCGATAAATATTTTCATGCTTTAACTCGAGATTCCTTTTTCTCTGCAAGCTCGTAGGCCACGGGAATAAGGATCAGCGTCAGGAAAGTTGCCAGCAGGAGCCCCCCTATAACCGAGATGGCCAGAGGCTGCTGGAGCTCGGCTCCCCTTCCCAATCCGAGAGACATCGGAAAAAGCCCAAAGACCGTCGTGACCGTGGTCATCAGTATAGGTCTGAGCCTCACGCGGCTCGCTTCCAGGATGGCTTCCCGCTTGTTCATTCCTCTTTTTCTGAGCTGGTTGGTGTAGTCGATCTTCACGATGGCGTCATTGACCACGATCCCTGCCAGCATCACCATCCCGATCACAGAAATCACGCTCAGAGTTTGCCCGGTTATGAACAGAGCCCAGAATGCTCCTGTCAGTCCCATCGGAAGAGTGAACAGGATCAAGAAAGGATGGACCAGAGATTCGAACTGAGCCGCCATGATCATGTACACAAGGAGAACAGCCAGGCAAAACGCAAAGATCAGACTTCTGAATGAACGGTTCATCTCTTCCTGCTCTCCGCTGAAGACTATCCTGTAGCCGATTGGCAAAGAGAGCTCGTCGATCTTGCTCTGTATCTCCGGCACGACCTGGCTAATTTTCGTCCCACGAAGATTCGCTGTCACCACGACTTCCCTCTGTTGATTTTCTCTTCGGATCTCTTTGGGGCCTCTGACCATACTGTAGGACACGAGTTCCCTCAACGGAATGGCGGTTCTCTGGTAGAATATCTGTTCGTTCAATAGAGCGTCGATGTCTCCTCTGGTTTTTTCATCCATCCGCACCAGGATGTCAAATTTCTTCTCCAATTCCTTGAACTGCGAGGCCAACCGGCCTCTGACTGCGTTCACGAGGAAATTACTCACGATTTGTGGCGGAATGTTGTATTTCTCAATCGCTTCCTTTTTTATCGTGATCAGAAACTCGGGTTTCCCCTCTTCGACATTGGTGTTGATATCCGCGATCCCTTGGACATCCTGCAGTTTTATGACCAATTCCTCAGCGATCATCGTGAGTCGGTTCAGGTCATCGCCTTTGACCTTCAACCCGATTTCTGCTGTTGAAAAAGCCAGAAACTGGGCGAGCGTGGACTGTTCTTTGACGATGGAAAAACTCAGGTCCGGATAATCCACCAGTCTTTCTCGGAGGTCTTCGATCGTGCTCTCCACTTGAGAGACCTGATAGAGCTCAACATAAACTTGTGCCGAATTCTGGGAGACATCGGGATTGAGGCTTTCCATTCCGCTGACCACTCCGATCTGCGAAAAATACTCATCGACAGAATCCTGGTTTCCTAACCAATTCTCGATAACACCGACGACTCCCACGGTCTGCTCGAGCGAGTAATCCACGGGCGTCCTCAGGTTCAACTCGAACGAAGACGCCTCGGGCTTGGGCATAAGCTCTCTCGGAATCTGTGTCGCCAGGAGCATTGTCAGGAGCAGGAAAACGAGAGAGCCGCCAATCACTTTTCCTTTATTGTTCAAACTCCAGACGAGAAATTGATGGTACCGCACCGCGAATTTTTGATAAACAAAATTGAATCCTTTGAAAACACGCATGAACACATACCGCAAAGGCAGACTCAGGTAGTGGAAAACCAGAAGCAAGAGCTGAAGGATGAAGCTGAATACGAAATTGAAGGCCAGATAAATTCCTTTGAATGCGTACTTCAGCATCCATTTCAGTCCATAATACGGATACAGAAGAAGCCTCCATTTCGTTTTTTTCGCATTCGCTTCCTTTTTGACTCCAGCGTCCTGAATGGTCGGTTCATCTGATTTTTTTTCAAACTCGAATCTCCGGGACGCCAGCATCGGCAGTAAAGTCAGAGAAACGGCAAGAGAAGAAATAAGCGCAAACGTCACAGTCAATGCCTGGTCTTTGAACAACTGCCCGGCCACTCCATGGACGTAGATTACAGGAAGAAACACGGATATGGTGGTCAGAGTGGAAGCGGTGACAGCCATTCCCACCTCTTTTGTCCCGATAAACGCCGCATCAATAAGATCTTTCCCGAAACTTGAATGCCTGAAAATGCTCTCCGAGACAACGATGGAATTATCGACCAACATTCCAACTCCGAGCGCAAGCCCTCCGAGAGACATGATGTTCAGAGTGACATCCCTGAAGAAAAGAAGATTAAATGTCGCTATGATGGCAATCGGAATCACCACCGCGATTATGACAGGAGTCTTCAAATCCTGAAGAAAAATAAACAGAACAAAAAAAGCCAGAATTCCTCCAAAGATTATCGATTTGAGCACTGAGGAAATCGCATCTTCGATGTATTTGGCTTGCTCCGAGACAACCAGGACATTGACTCCCGGATTTTCCTTCCTGATCTCCTCAAGGACTTCATGGACAATCCGCGTGACCTCAACCGTGTTCCCCCCAGATTCTTTCCGAACAAGGAGCCCGATGCTCTCCATCCCGTTGAGCTTTGTGATTCCCTGCCTTTCTTTTATGGAATCCTGGATCCGGGCAACATCTTTGAGACGTATGATTCCTCTTTCCTCAGTCGTTTTCAGCCCGATATTCTCAATTTCACTCAAGACCTCGAATTCACCCACGACTCGGAGCGGGTACTTGAATCGTCCTTTCCGTATGGTGCCACCTTGGAGGTTCTGGTTGAACTCGTCTATTCTCCGGGCGATGTCATCGATTGTCAGGCCGTACAATGCGATGAGTTCCGGGTTCACTTCTATCTGAATCTCTCTCTCGACTCCTCCGGCAATCTCCGCCGAGCCAATTCCCTCTATTTGTTCCAGTCGCGGCTTGATCAACTCCTCGGAGAAATCTTTGAGCTCAAGAAGAGACCGGTCACCGGAGATAGCCAGAATCATGATGGGTTTGCTCTGAGGGTCGAGTGGGATAATCGTCGGGTCCTCGGCTTCTTCAGGGATGCTGGCGCTGTCCAGCTTTTCCCTGGTATGAAGCATGGCAAAATCCATATCCGTTCCCCAGCTGAATTCGAGCGTCATGTAGGACTGTTCTTCTTCAGACACAGACTCCACTCGGCGCAAGCCGGGAATCCGGCTCACGGCCGCCTCGAGCGGCTGGGTCACGAAGGTCTCGATCTCTTCCGGGGCAACCCCAGAATAACGCGTGATCACGGAAAGGCGGGGGTAGCTGATATCCGGCAGCAGGTCTACACTCAGCTCTCTCAAGGACACAAATCCGAGAAGGATGATGGCGAGAAAAAACATTAAAGTCGTTACAGGACGTTTGATCGTGATTTGAGTGATTTTCATTTATTTCTAATCTTTCTAACCAATTTCCCCTAAAATTTGATTCAGATAAATACAGCTTAAATGAATCCGTAATCCATTGTCCAGTATCAAGTCTCCCAATATTCTCTCTCTTCTTATTTTTTTATTATAAAAGCTGTCCCCTGTTAATTCAATCGAATTGAATACCAGTGTTATTTGAAGAATGGATAAAGAAGGAAATGAAACCTGAAAATCTTAGAATTTGAACTTCAGTCCTAATCTTATCGACACTCCATTCAAGTTGGCTTTGGAAAGCTGATAATCAAAAGGCTCGGTAATCGGCTCCTGCATGAAACCCTGCATGTATTCCCAGGTGATGTAAAATTCATCGCTCAGATCAAGACTCTCCAATTCCTTGAGATCGAGAATCCTGTACAGAGCATCGATAGTCAATACCAAACTGGTGGCGAACCTGACATCAAAACCCGCACCAAAATGATAGCCGACCTGGTTGGACTTTTGTTTAAAATTGTAGGTGCTCCGGTAATAGACCTCAGACATAAATATGGTGTGCCACTCTGTTGTGTTTTCATAGGTCGTGAAATAATATCCCACTCCCCCAGTCAAATTGACTCGAACAGAAGCCAAAGAGAAAGAGAAAATGGCGGACAAATAGAGAGGATTGGCTTCTGTGCGGAACTGGGGGTAGACCGTGTAATCCTGTTCTATGCCTGGGGGTAAGTCTGGAGGACTGTACTCGAAGGTCTTTCCTTCTAACTTTTGGTGGAGGTATCCATACCCGATAGAGAATCCCAAGTGAGGATTGAGTTGATAAATGAGCTCCAAATGGATATCCATACCAGGTCTGGAATGCATCTCCGATGAGACTGAAACAAAATCGTTGTATTGAGGGTGCGAAATTAAAGCATCTTCTATGTCTCCTCCGGCGATCAAGCCAAAAGACAACTTCAAGTGAAGTTTTTTGGCGAAGAGATTTGAAGGCAAGACGAGGAAAGACAGGAAAAAAAGAGGCATGATATATTTTGTGATCTTCTTCATGAAGCGCTTGCTCCTTTCATGACCCGAATGTTCAGTTTAACGCAAAATCTCACCTTGTGCAATTTTCATGATTTTTATTTTCCAGCTCATTCTATCTCTGCAGCAAGGAATGTGCCATTCCCCTTCAAGAGAACAAAAGGAGCGAGAAGGACTCTGCATGTTCACTCATCAGGACAGATGAATCTCAATTGTGATGCATCCTGCTTCGAGCTATAATACAGTTAGGGTCACAAAATATAGGGACAAGCACGAAAAAGGGGCCAGGCCCCTTTTTTTAAAAGGAGTAGTCGCTGTAGAAAACGAAATGAAGAGAAAAAGTCGAACAAGAGAATTTTTTTTCATTTTCCTTCTGATCGTTCTTCTTTCTTCTTGCGCTCCGAAGAAAAAAATAGAACTCTCGTCAGAACAGCTTGACGAATATAAATCCAAAATTGAAGTCGCAGATGCCCTGTATAAGGCCGGGAGCTACACATGCCTGAAAGAATCGTTTCAGGTCTATAAAGAACTCCTGAATATTCACTATGACCAGAACAACACGCTCGAAAAACTGATAAAAACCGCCATTCTGCTGGTCCTCAGACAGAAAGAACTCGGAATTCATGACGACACTTGCTCTGAGGAGGTGCTCAATCTGATTCAGGAAAATCCGTCATTAGCAGAATATTCGACATACCTGAACCTCGTCGAATCCATGCACATTCTGACTAAAGGAAAGAGATGGAATTTCATAGATGACAGCCGTAAAGCAGATATGGCAAGAGAAAAATTCAAGGAAAATATCGAACTGTGGAATCAGAAGCTCGAAGAAAAATCCACGACAGAAGAATTTTATGCATACCTGTCTATCGCTGAGAATTGCCACTTCCCCTTTTATCTCCGAGATAAACAAGTCATTCAGAAAAAACAAGACTTCTCCTCATTGCTCGAAATTTTCCCAGAATCTCTGTTGATCCAGTTTAAACTCTCGCTGTGTCCCGAGGAAGACATTGAGAACCTGAGGAGTGTCCTACAGCAGGAGCCCCGGTATTACGAGATCCATTATTTCCTGGGGGACCATGCTCTGAAAAGGAGGCTGCTCATCACCGCAGAAAAGAACTATCTGGAGTGCTACAAGCACATCCCCGAATCAGTTCCCGCAGTTATCTCGCTGGCAAGCGTCTATTTCGCATTCGAGGAGCTTGAACAGAGCCTCGAGTTTTATGAGAAGGCCATCGCTCTGGTTCCGGAATTGAGAGAAGCTCTCCTGGGGAAAGCCATCTGCCTGAGCTATCTCGACAGGCATGAAGAGGCGATCGAAGTCTGCCAGGAAGTCCTCAGGCTGGGCGGATACCTCCCGGGAGACACACACTATTGGCTTGCATGGAATCAGAACGAGATGGAGAGGCTGGATGAGGCCTGGAAGAATGTGGAAAATTCTAAAGAGTATTTAGTCGGCTACAGTCAGGTTTTCTCGTTAGCTGGAGTGATCGCTTTTAAAAAGAAAGATACAGACATTGCGGAAAAAAACTTTTTAGAAGCGCTCAAACTGGACTTCGATAATTTCGAAGCGTCCTACTATCTCGGAAAAATTTATGCAGCAAAACAAGAGTGGGAAAAATCAGGAAAATACTACGAATCCGCATCTCTCTGTCAATACAGAAGAGAGAAGGCCACGGAAAGGAAGATCACAGAGATCGAAAATTCGGATTTCTCCGAGGAAAGAAAACACAAACTGATCTCGAAAAAGAAATTTCAGCTGAGAAAAAATGTTCTCACCAAAGCCACATGCTTTTACAACGCGGCTGCCGGTTATTTCAATGCCGGGAAGAA
The DNA here is from genome assembly GCA_964348015.1 of uncultured Eubacteriales bacterium. Classification (GTDB taxonomy): domain Bacteria; phylum Acidobacteriota; class Aminicenantia; order Aminicenantales; family Aminicenantaceae; genus SOIA01. The sequence continues at coordinate 83,790 of CAYGBC010000054.1, forward strand.
CGAAGAGGCTCTGAAACTGGCCGAACAAGCCTTATCCCACAGCGTTTTAAAAGAAAAAGCAGAGGAATTGATCGTTCAGATCAAAGCCCGGAAGTGAAATTAAATAATTTTTGTGATTAGAACGAACTCCGGAAAATCCAATTCCTATTTAGGGGAAAATAGCGAACCTGGAAAATTGTCAAAAACCTGTTCGATCCTCAACAGAGTAATTATCATTGATTTGAGTAACGGCGGACAGAATTTTTTTAGATAAAATATCTCACAAAAGAAAAAAAATTAAACAATTATTGTTTTTCATGCGTTTAATTAAATAAACAACTCAAAGGAGGAGGAAGATGAAGGTCAGACTGAAATCTCTTCTCGCGATATGCATGATTTCCCTGTCAATGATCAGCTGCGCAAGAGAACAGACTGCAGAAAAAGTGAAGTGGGCAGGTGAGGTGGAATTCAAAAACGGCATAAAAATTGTCAAGAATCCTGCCGAGCCTCTTTACGGAGAAATAACTCTTGAGCTCGAAGAAGACTTAAGCATCGGACGCGAAGACGACGATAACTATTTGTTCTACCAACCCCGAAATATCTCATTAGACGATCAAGGAAATATATACATCCTGGAAAGAGGAAATCACCGCATCCAGAAATTCAGCAAAGACGGGCAGTTTCTCCAGACAATCGGAAAGAAGGGCCAGGGTCCCGGGGAATTCGAAAGGCCTTATTCACTGTTTCTAGACAAGAACAACTCTCTTTATGTTTCAGACAGAGGAAAAATTCATTTTTTCAATCCTGCGGGTGGATTCGTAAAAACTATTCCTCTATCCGATCAAGTCAGCACCTTTTTTGTTTCATCCGAAGGAAATATTTATGGCTTGACGACTCAAAGGAACGAGAGAGCGAGGACCGAACTCATCGTGAAAATGGACTCTGAAGGAAAAGCACTGAAAAATATCACTCAATTCGCTGAGGTGAATCAAGTCATGAGAAAAAGCGGAAACACGGTTTCAACATTCTCTATAACTCACGCATATAATCAGCGCTTGCATTTTGCCTTCTCGAACGAGGAGCGGCTGTATTCCGGCGACTCCTCAGAGTATGCATTTTCTCAGATCAACCTCGAAGGAGGGGTAGAACTCATCATTAAAAAAGAGGAATCCCTCCATTCCATATCTCAAAAGGAGAAAGATAAAATCTTTGAAGGACTCTCCCAGCTGGTTGAACAATGGCCCAAAGAAGTGGTTGAAGAAGCTGTCCAGTTTCCTGGTTACCGTCCGTTTTTTGACCGAATTTTAACCGATGATAGAGGGAGAATATTTATCAGGAGAGTGAGGCCCGTTCTTGACGAAAGTGAGAATGTGGAGTTTGATATCTTTAGCCCGGAGGGACACTATCTTTACAGGGCAATAGCGCCTGTCTCCCCGGAAATCATTCAAAACGGATATGTCTACGATCTTCACACGTCCGATGAAACAGGCGAGGTGAGAATTAAAAGATTTAAAGTCCTGAATTGGGATCAAATCGCAGAGAAAATTTAGCCTGAATTATTCATAAAATATCCCGACACTGTTTTCCATCTTCTCAAAAGGGAACAGTCCCCCTTTTCTTATTCACAAGAATATTTACATCTGTAAAGAAATTTGCATGCGTGAATCCGGCCAAGATAACTCTATCTATTTGATAATAATGAAATTAAAAAAAATAGCTTTGGCATAAAAGTTGCAGATAATAATTGCGGAGGGTTTCAAATGTCTCAAAGAAAAACCAACAAGGAATAATTCTGCTTTTCAGTTGTATATAAAAAGGAAGGTTCGATGAGGCAAGACAAAAATTCGGAAAAAAGGCTGATTGCCCTGGCCAAAGAGGGAGATATGCAAGCATTCGAATCCTTGGTGAGAAAATACCAGAAGAGTATTTACTACCTCTGTCACCGAATGACCGGCGCTCATCAATCTGCCGACGATCTTTCTCAGGAGGCTTTCATCAAGGCCTATCTTTCCCTCGCCTCTTTTAAAGACGGGATGAACTTCTTCACGTGGATTCGGAAAATTGCTGTGAATAACAATCTCAATTTTCTCAAAGCCCATAAACGGGAAGAGCTATTGGGAGAAAAGGAGAGCAGGATTCCGGATAATGCCTCATCAGCCAACCGGGAGCTGCCACAAGATAAGCTCCAGAGAAATCGGCTAGAGCAAAAATTCGAAGAAGCTCTCAATGCTCTTCCCGCAAAACAAAGAATTATTTTTGTTTTGAGGTTTTACGAAAACCAGAGCTATGAAGAAATATCTCAACTCCTCGGTCTTCCCAGAGGAACGGTGATGTCCCGGCTGAACAGGGCGAGAAAAAGACTCAAAGCTTTATTGGCTGACTATATGTGAAGGAGAATCCAATGAGTCACGAAAAAATAAAAAAGCTCCTCGGAGCCTATCTGGATAAAGAGCTGGGCACAGAACACATGAAAGCGGTCGAAAATCATCTGAGAACGTGTCCCCAATGCCGGGAAGAACTTACTTTCTTGAATAAGATGGAGGAACTTCCCAGGAAAATACCCTCCATCTCTGAAGAAGAAAAATATTGGGCATCGTTCCCGTCTCGGGTAAAAAACGGTATTAAACAAATCACTGATGAAGGCCGCATGAAGGAGGACAAAATGTTTCAAGATTCTTTTATCAAGGGAGAACACAACATCGGTGTGAAAGCTATGGTTTTTCCTCTCTCCGTAACCGCCCACCTTATACTCGCTTTAATGCTCGTGATCTATCCGTTATTGAATCCGGGCACGCCGCCCCAGGTTGAAATCTACAGCGCATTCCTTGCGCCTCCTCCGCCTCCTCCACCTCCTCCACCTCCCCCTGCTAAAAAACGCACTACCTCCAAAAGACGCACCCGGATCCGCCCCGTCCAGTCCCAATCCACCGTCGAACCCGGTAAACT
>CAYGBC010000055.1:0-66905 GCA_964348015.1 uncultured Eubacteriales bacterium
TAGAGCCCTTCCATCCGATAAAAAAAGGAGAGGTCAAGCTTTACACCTGCGGCCCGACTGTCTATGACTATGCCCATATCGGGAATTTCAGGGCTTACATGTTCGAGGATTTACTCAAGAGATTTCTTGTGTTCATGGGCTACAAAGTCACACAAGTGATGAACATCACGGATGTGGACGATAAAACCATAAACGGAGCCAACGCCGAAGGAGTCACGCTCCAGGAATACACGAAAAAATACATCGATTCTTTCTTCGAAGATATCGACACTCTCCGAATTTCCAGGGCCGATCATTATCCAAAGGCCACCGAACATATCCCGGAAATGGTCACAATGATCAAAGGCCTGCTCGATAAAGGATACGCTTACGAGAAGGATGGCTCTGTGTATTTCAGCATCGCCAAATTCCCGGACTACGGACGCCTCTCAAAGATCAAGCTCGAAGAACTCCAGCCAGGTGAACGAATAGAATCGGACGAATACGAAAAGGAAAGCGCGAATGATTTTGCTCTCTGGAAACACAAGAAAGAGGGAGACCCCTTTTGGGAGACAGAGTTAGGCCCGGGAAGGCCGGGCTGGCATATCGAGTGCTCGGTGATGAGCTCGAAATACCTGGGGGAAACATTCGATATCCACTGCGGCGGTACGGACAACATATTCCCTCATCACGAGAACGAAATTGCTCAATCCGAAGCTTATTTCGGGAAGAAATTCGTGAATTACTGGCTTCACTGCCGCCATCTGATTGTCGACGGTGAAAAGATGTCGAAATCCAAGGGCAACTATTACATTTTGAGGGATCTGCTCCAAAAAAATGTCGATCCTGCGGTTATTCGTTTTCTCCTGCTTTCCACCCACTACAGGAAAATGCTCAATTTCACTTTTAAAGCCCTTGACCAGGCCCATGCCTCTCTCCAGAGGATAAAGGATTTTCTGTATGAACTTAAAAACCATCCTTTTAAGGAAGGGGAAAGCCCAGCCGTTTCAAAGATCGTTGACAGAACTCGGAAAAATTTCGCAGAGGGACTCAGCGATGACCTCAACATATCCGTGGCTTTGAGAGCGCTTTTTGACATGATTAGAGAAGTCAACAGCCTGATCGCCAAAAATAAAGTGCTCAGCCAAGACGCCGAAAAACTGATGAATCTTATCCATTCCATTGACTTAGTCCTCAGAGTTCTTCCGGAAGAGAAGGAGGAGCTCCTCCCTGACGAGATCACTAAAAAAATCGAAGAGAGAGAAAAAGCCCGTAAAAACAAGGATTTCGAATCAGCGGACCGGATCCGGAGCGAGTTGCTCGACCTGGGAATCGTGCTCGAAGACACAAAAGAAGGCGTTCGATGGAAAAGAGTCAAGCGAAAGCGTTAGGGGCGCGCTAAAACCGACTTCTGTCCCCGTTCGTCTCAACCTCCGGCAGGAAAAAAAACGAATAAATCCAGTGACTGAATTCGAGGAAAACGATCATTTATCGAAAAAAAGACGACAATCCGCCTATACCCTTGGAAAATCAGGCGAACAGACCGCACTCCGCTATCTCGAACGTCTAAAATACAGGATCATTGCCCGCAACTTCCGGCTGTTCCGCGGAGAGATCGACCTCATCGCCTATGACCGGAAAGTTCTGGTCTTCATTGAAGTGAAGACACGGAAGAGTACGGACTTCGGTCTTCCCGAAGAATTTGTCACTCCAAATAAACAGAAACAAATCAAAAGAATCGCTCAGGGTTTCCTGACTCAAAATAATCTGGAAGATATCGAGTGCCGGTTCGACGTCATTTCTCTCATATTCGACGAGGACGAAGGCTATTCGATCCGCCATATCAAGGACGCCTTCTGATAAGTTTACATACAGGACAAGTAAGATCAGTGCAGACTCGACGGCTGAAATACACGGAAATAGAAAAAGTGACCTTGAGGATTTAGCCTTCCTGATTCGCTCATCGAGGGAATCCGACGATGTTGGACGGCGAGTATGTATTGAGCTTGCTCGGATCGAAGGGAACAGCGAAAGAAAAACGCTGAATTCTGTTGATGAGCAGAGATAGCCGAGCGAGTTACGCAGCCGCCGAGTTGAGCGATTAAGGAATGGCGTTAAAAATCCGAAGGGAGTGATGATATTTTCGTGTATTTTTCAATCACGAAGACATGCTCAGTTTCTTGCGCTTTTGAGGAAGCGGTCGAAGAAATCGGCAGCAGCTTTGTAGACTTCTACCCACACCCGATGGAGCAGAAAGCCGTGGACTTCGTCCGGAAATATTAAGAGCTCCACAGGCGCTTTCCCCGATTGCCTCAAACGCTGAACGAGGTCGGTCGTCTGGATAAAATCCACATTCCTGTCATCATCTCCATGGACAAAAAGGACGGGTGAATACCAAAAGTCCACATCCGCCACTGGAGATGATTGGTAGGCGGAGTGCATCAAATCCTCTCCTCTGATCCCCCATCCTCCACCATCGCGTCTTCTGCCCCTCAGGGACCAGTCGTGGACTCCATGCAGATCGACCCCTGCGGCAAAAAGCTCGGAATCTCTGGCCAGACCCAGAGCCGTGAGATATCCACCGTATGATCCTCCCCAGAGCCCGACTTTACCGGGATCGACTTCTGGCCGTTTCTGAAGATAACGCCCCGCGGCGACGATATCCTGGTATTCGGATGCGCCTCGAGGACCCTGGTCAGGAGCGGTGCGGAAATCGAACCCGTACCCGATCCCGGAACGGTAATTCACAGAAAGCACAACATATCCTTTATGAGCCAAATACTGGTTCAAAGCATAGGCATTGTGATAGTACCCGCGCATGTGCCACCCCAGAAGCATTTGACGAATGGGACCGCCGTGCATGAAGATCGCCGCTGGACGCCCATCTCCAGTCCTCGCATCTTTGGGGAGGAACAGCTGACAGTGAATCTTTAATCCATCCGGAGCCTTGAACACCACTTGCTGCGGCTCGACTAATTCCTTCACCGGAAATCCCTCTGGGATACACTCTGGAGCGATGAGACGCCTTTTCTTTCCCCTGACTGTCATTACGGCGGGGGCGGCTGGCTGAGCCGCTGTGGAACACAGAAAGACAATATCTTCCCTCCCGGGAACAAAGACAGGAGACCATTCTATCCCCTTCCCTGGAGTGAGGAGCTTCGCGTTCCCTCCGGTGACGGGAACAGACCAGATATGCCGGCGGTCGATATCCCCGGAATTGGAGTTAAACAGGAGTGTTTTTCCGTCTGCGGAAAGAGAGCTGTTCTCCACCTCGTACTCTCCAGGAGTGAGGCAGATCACCTTTTTATCCTGAACCGAAACTGAGTAGAGATGCATCCACTTTTGATGTTCCGAGTAAAAAACCAAATGATCCTCTCCCGCCCATCGCAGCGTTTGGTCAGGATAATATTGGGCGAAACCGCCAGTCTCATTCGGACACTGCCATATCTCTTCAGACTCACCTGTCTCCACGTCTGCCACCATCAAAGTGAAATGCATGCCAGACCTGTAGGTCGGTGTTCCCATAGAGCCAGGAAAACGGATAAAGGCGATATATTCCCCGCTGGGTGCCCAAACTGGATATCTGTCCTGGTCTACAGAAGGAGAGATCCATTTAATGAATTTTTTCTGTACATCATAAATGCCGATGAAGCTGTGATCTCCCCTTGAGCTGACAAAAGCCAGCTTTGTGCCGTCCGGAGACCATCGAAGAGAGCCGTTTCTCCCCCGGGCGCTGAAAAGAGCAATGGGTTTCGGAGATTCACCAACCGTTAACTCATAAACCTGTCCTCTTGTGCTGTACACCATCTTGTTCTCAATCGGAGAAAGCACAGGGCCACTCCCCTGTGTGAGGCGCCAGGGTTCTCCTCCGTCTACGGATATGGCCCAGAAGGCTTGCTCAGCACCATCGGGATTGGATGTCGGGTTGGGATTTTCTCCTGCGCGATTGGCAGCTCCCCCTCTTACATAGACAATCACTGTGCCGTCAAAGTTAAACGCGAGCTGTCCCAATTCCTGGCCGTCATCTTCGGAATACTGGGTAAGCTGTTGAGCTTTATACTCCGGGCCTCTCGCGACCCAGATATTCCGCTTCCCCTCCCAGTTAAAAACCCAAGCCGCGAGGCTTCCTTTCGGTGAAACGACTAAATTCGAAGGAAACGCATAGCTCATGACGTCTTCGAGAGTGAAAGCTTGAGCCTGCGGAAGAGCTAAGAAGATGAAAAGCATGATGAAAAAAAAGACGAGTCCCGTTTTATCTCTTGCGTTCACAGATTTCATTCTTCCCTCCTTTTGTTTTTTGGTCCGGTCTTATTATACGATTTCAGAATTCAGGGATGGAGTGTTATCACTTGAAATCGACCTGGACAAATTCTGATCCCTTGCTTAATCGCTTGTTTATATTGTATTCAATCTGCCAAGCACATTCAGAAAGAATAACTCGCCCCAAAGACAAAATTTATCCCCGGCTCCTCTACAGCATCTGGGTCAGGTCTCGACAGATAAGCCTGATTCAACATGTTGGAGAGAACAAGATACAAGCGGAAGGACGAATTGAAATGGTAATTGGCCTTCAGGTTGACGACCTGATAGGACGGAATCCCGATTTCAGCCGGTCCCGGATCATCCTTGGCCATCTGAAAGGTGGCGTTGATCTCTGAAGATATTCGTCCTAGCCAGAATCGTGTGCCCATAAAAAGCCGGGGCGGAGGAACATCATTCAACGGGACACCTGTCACTGTGCTCCTTCCCTCGAACGCAAAGAAATTACCGAAAAGTTTCCATTTGGGAATGGGATAATATTCCATCTCCAGCTCATACCCTCTGATCCGTCCTCGATTGACATTCCCATAGGTATAAATACCCTCTGTTTCGTCGATAAGGTAACGCTCGATCAGGTCGTCTATTTCATAATAAAAGGCATAAACGCCGAAAAAGATCCGTTTGAAGATGAATTTCAGTCCGCCATCAAGATTGAAGCTTGTCTCTGGATCAAGGCCGGGCTGGGCGATGATGAAACCCCTTCCTGTGATTCCGGTGTAGAACAGCTCGTTCAGGCTCGCGGCCCTATAAGCCTTGGAAACATTGGCGAAGACGACGATCTCGTCAGTGATTTTCCACGATCCCGCGATAAATCCTGTCCAGGCTCTGTTCTCGCTTTCTGAAGAGGGAGGCGTGTTTTCCGGCAGAGCTTTCATCCGGATAAGGTCCCACCGGATTCCTCCCACGAGGTCGAGTCTTTTTGCGCCAGAATAATCCACCGAGAGAAAAAATCCCAGGTCATTTCTTTGGCCTTGAGTGAACGGCCACTGCTCTTGGAGGCCTATCAGGCCACCCGAGGAATCAAACAGCCTGTCCTGCGCATAGGATTCAACCGAAGACCTGCCATAAAGGTCTGCTCCTCCTCTTAAGTGGAAAAAGTTGTTGATTTTCATCACGTAGGAGAAATGAGCCCCATAATTCAAACTCTCGATCTTCGTGTAAGCCTCTTCTGATTTATAGCCACTCTCTTCATATTTATCTTTCTGGGTTTCGAGAGAGTTGGGATTGATAAAGGCTTGAAAAGACAGTTCGCTTCCTTTTATCAAATCCTTCTCAAGCCACTGAAACTGCAGATATATCTGGTTTTCTTTCGGATACCAGGTCGGCTTTGTGGAACTCGATTGACTGGCTTTCCCGATATCCTGTCCCCTTGCACCCAGAAAGCTCAATAATATCTTTCTTTTTTCGGTCACATGCGAGACCTTGGCGATCACACTTCCCTGAGTAAACTGGGATTGGAGGATTTCACCCGATGGAGATGCATAATTATCCGCGTCAGTCGCCTGAAATGACAGGTAAAATCCCGTGTTCTTCTTGGTTCCCTCAAGCGAGATTCCGATTCCCTTTTCCTGGTTTGTGGTTCCGTATTTCGCGTAAATCTGTCCTCCCAATCCATCCTCTAATCGAGGATTCTTGGTGAGAATATGAATAACCCCGCCGATCGCATCAGATCCATAAAGAACTGAAGATGGACTGCGTAAAACTTCGATCTTTTCAATATCTTGAGGATCGACAAAGGAGGCGTTAGGACCGGTGCGCCTGTCGCTTGTCACCCTTGCATTATCTATCAGAATCAACACTCTTCTTCTGGCTAAACCCCTGATATTGGGAACCAGAGAAAATCCTCCTGCGCCTATGCTGGACACACCAGGCATGGCGGAGATCCCCTCTGTTATGTTTGAAGGCATCTCCTCTTGCAAGAGTTCTGTGGGGATGACCGTTTCGGCGGCAGGAACGCTTGCGGACGACTCAGGATGCCTCATAGCGGTCACCACGACTTCTTCTCTCTGTATGATATACGGAATAAGCGTGATGATTATCCTTTTTCCGAGGTTTTTCTCGGTGAGGACAACCTCCTGTTCAAAATAATCCGGATGAGTGATTTCGAGGCGGAACTTTTCATCTTGAGGAACATTCAGAATGAAAAGTCCATCCTCATCTGTCAGATTCTTGATTCCGCTCGAACGATGAAGAACTTCGGCGTTAACAACGGGAATTCCCCCGAGGTTCAGGACTTTCCCCTTGATTTCAACGGCAAAAACCTGAACAATCGCGAGCAAAAAGAGGAAGAGAAAATGGATAAATTTTGACATCGAATATGAATATCAATAATAAACGGTCTTGAGGATTAAAGCAAATTCATTCTCACAACAGGAAGCCTCTTATTTCCTGGTTCGCTTTCCTCACTGAAGAATCATGCCCGCTTGTTTCTGTATCGCTTCCAAACCAAACTGCCTGGCTATCCAAAAAATGTTACAGAAATTGACAGGTTTTCCTTATAAAATAAGCTTATGGCTTCTGTTTTTGCGATTTTTTGATTTGTTTCACAGCAGAGTGATCATCTGATTTTTTCAGAAGATTCTGAATACTCTCGTTGAGAAGAGGGTGCACCGCCTCAGGGGCTATTTCCGCAAAAGGAATCAACACGAAATTTCTTTCACTTAATCTCGGATGAGGAACGCACAATTCCCTTGTCCGGATGACTTTCTCCTCAGCCAGAAGGATGTCGATGTCAATCACTCGAGGACCTTTCGGACTCCGCCTCACTCTTCCCAACTCTTTCTCAATCCCCTTGATCAGAATCAGTAGATTCTTCGGTTCGATTTCCGCATCGATCCCCACCACTTGATTGATGAACCATGGCTGTGAAGGAACATCTACGGGCTGTGTCTCGTAAAGGGAGGATGTTCGCATGATTTCTATACCCTCTTCTTTGAGCAGAGAGAGTGCCCTCTTTAAATTCTTTTCCCGATCACCAAGATTGCTGCCCAGGCTTAAATAATATTTCATAGGATTCGGCCAGAGAGAAACTCATGATAACATCATAAATACTCTGTTTCAAAATTTAACTCGATTTTTCCCAATAATTTTGTCAAAATTTTAATGCCATGCAAAAGATTGAAAAATGGCGGGTTGAAGAACTCGCCCTCGTGTTAAACGAACTCGCCGTCCTGCTCAGAGACGGAAAAAACAGCGAATGGGCAAATGTTTTCTCCCATTATCATGATGAATCGAGGAGAATCGTTGTGAAAAAAGAATTTGATTCGGATTCGCTGGATAAACTTGTGAATAATATCAAGTATTGTTTTGATAAAAACAGTTCCTTCATGAATATCGGGCTCAAACATGACAACCCGAAAGAAGAACAAAAATTAAACCAGGCCCTGTATCTCACGCGAGCCCGTCTTCTTGCAGTCCTGAAAGATATGGAGGAACGCATAATCGAGCACATCCATTAAAAAAAAGGAATCTGGACAAAGGCTAAATCTCGAACAATCCGAACTTCTTCAATACCCTTAAAACCGCGAATGTGACCCAAAGATGGTCTTCCAGGGATGATTTGACATTTCCGGCTTCCCAAAAACCTTGTTTTGTCTGTTTGCAGAGAAGCCAATTTAATGCCTCCTGGATCTTTTCGTTTTCCGCGGGGAAGCCGATCGTGGAAAGTGAATCAAGGCTGCTGAGGATGTCAGTGGCCCAGAAAGGATAAGTGATCTCTTCCCAATATGAGGAAAGCCATCTGTCATCGTACTTGTCTTCTTTGAAAAAGCGTATCAGCAAAAGTTCCCCTGCTTTTTGGGCAGCCTTGCTCTTTCTCCACGTTGGAGACGCTGCCAGTGCGCGAAGAACCATGCCTGTGACGAGATGCGAAAAAGGCTGTGATTTATCCGGCTTGAGGGGTTCAAGCTTCGATTGAGCCTCAAAATTATAACGTTTCTTGAGTTCTTCCTGGTTTATAGTCCGATAAGGAATCACCCATCCTCCATCATTCTGTCTGTTTTTAACGACCCATCTGAAACCCTTTTGAGTCTTTTCGTCTGTATCCAGGCCATACAGGCATAAGGCTTCAAGAGTCAAGGCATGATAGGTGGGAGCATATTCATTCAGATAAGCCCCGCGAAAGTCTCCTGATTTTGTCTGGGTGGAGAACAGGAACTTGATCGCCCTCTTGATTTCTTCGTCCTCGTAAGAGCATCCGTATTTGTGCAGTTTGAGAAGGTTTCGGAGCGTTTCCACAATGTAATACGTTTTCTCCCACCGCGGATCCCCTTCGTATTTTCTCCGACACCATCCGCCGTTGGATCTCTGGCTTTTTATGATCCGGATACGGGCCGCAAACTTCTGCAGGTTTTTATGTTCCCTGTCCACAGGAACTTCGAGAATGTCTTTCTTCAGCCAGTACAGAATGGGCAAATTCCCCCTGGCCAGGAGAAACTCGATAGCTTTGTTCGTGTTGAATCTCATTATTGAGTCTGTTGGAATCTTATTCTCTCTCCAGTTTTTTTTCAGGATTGAGAATGGTACATACAAATTCGAACGGCTCAGAAAAAGGATTTTTGAACTGGTGCTTTTCGTTTTTTTCGATCAGAAGGCTTTGATCCTGGGAAACCAGAACTTCCTCGCCTGTCTCTCGAACCACAATTCCTTTGCCCTTTTCTATTTTGACCACATGCTCATGACTGTGGCTGTGAAAAGGAGTGTGTCCTTCCGGAAGGACTTTGAAATATCTCATGATGATATTATCAGAACCATCTTCCGGGCCGATAAGTATCCTTCTGAGGACATTCTTGACTTTCTCTTCCTCGACTGGAGCTTCCGGCACATCGGCATTATTCTTTAAGATCATTTTCTCTTCTCCAAGATATTATCTTTCCAAAAAAATTGAAACTGAGGGATTTGTGATGAACATACATTTCATGGAAAAGTGCCGAAAAAATCCTTTTCGTTCATGCTTTTGACGAGAGTATGATAGCCTGAAATTGAATACTTATTCTATTCCAAGTTCTCGTTTCTGTCAATTTCTTAGAATAAAAATCCTTTGATTTTCCCCTGAAAATGTATAAAATTTTTATTTCGAACCTTCTCCTCGATAACCGAGCAAAATCGAAAGACTGTGGAGGATTGAATGGATAATCTCATTTTTCTTGACAATGGGGCCACATCCTTTCCCAAGCCTGATGAAGTCTACACGTTCATGGATCATTTCTTCAGGAATTTTGGCGTGAATCCTGGCCGGTCAGGATATGACCTGTGCATGGAAACAGGTGAACTCGTGGAAGACACAAGGAAGATGATGACCGAATTTTTCAACGGAAAGGATCCCAACAGGCTGTGTTTTTCTTATAACTCCACTGATGCGTTGAATCTCATCATTTTCGGGATGCTCAAGGACGGTGATCAGGCCGTGACAACAACTCTGGAACACAATTCAGTGCTCAGGCCTCTGTATCACCTGTATAAATATAACGGTGTGGAAGTCGATCACATACCATTTGACAGAAAAGGATTTGTCGATCCTGATGACTTCCCGAAAAAATTCAAAAAGAACACCAAGCTGGTCATTGTCAACCACGCCTCTAACGTGATCGGAACCATCCAACCCTTGAAAGAGATCGGAAAACACTGCAGGGAGAACGGAATCCCGTTCGCCATCGATACCTCCCAATCTGCCGGGAAAATCCCGATTGATATCGAAGAGCTGAACGTGGATATCGTTGCTTTCACAGGCCACAAGTCTCTTCTTGGCCCCACGGGGATCGGCGGTCTGTATGTCAGGGAAGGGATTGAAATCAGGCATACTCGGGCAGGAGGAACAGGGGTTCGCTCAGCCGTACGCACGCATCTGGATGAGTATCCCTACAGGCTGGAGTACGGAACTTTGAATGTGATGGGAGTGGCTGGCCTTCATGCAGGTCTTAAATGGATAGGGAAAAAAGGATTGGACACACTTCACGAGCACGAAATGAAGCTCACCACAATACTCAGAGATGGGCTGAAGGATGTCGATGGAGTGACCCTCTATTGCCAGGAAGACCTGACAGACCACATCAGTGTCTTTCTTTTTAACGTAGACGGACAGGAAGCCTTGAACACATCCACTCTTTTGGATGTGGATTATAATATCGCCAGCCGAAGTGGGCTCCACTGCGCACCGCTCGTTCATGAACAACTCGGCACCGATAAAATCGGGGGAGCGGTAAGGTTTGGAATCGGCCCCTTCAATACAGAGGAAGAAATTCAAACGGCCATAGATGCCGTGAAGGAAATATCGGAAATAAAAAAAACAACGAAGAAATAATAGAATTCCCTTAAATTTGAGTACGTCGAATAACTCTCAAATTTTTACTTAATCACAGGGCTCAAGAACACAGCAGCGACTCGCTCCTTTCTGGCATTCCTCACGCATTTCAGGTTTTTCTAGCGTGCAGCAGTGGATAGTGCATATATCCGGACTGTGATGGAAGAGTTCTGTGCTCAAATATTTCATTCCTGAATCGGGAATGACTGTCACTACGGTTTTATCTTCTCCCAAATCTTGAGAGACTTTGAGACTCGCAAAAACGTTCGCTCCTGCAGAATACCCTGCAAAAATTCCTTCGAGGCGAGCAAGACGACAAGCTGTGGCCTTGGCCTCAATGTCAGTCACTTTGATGATCTCATCGTAATGTTCATGCTTTAAAAGCTCAGGAACGAATCCTTCACCAATCCCCTGTATCCTGTGGTATCCAGGACAATCGCCGGCTATGACAGCTGAATCGGCGGGTTCAACGACGTATATGAGTGTCTGAGGATTTTCTTTCTTCAATCTCAGACTAACGCCCATGGCCGTTCCTGACGTTCCTACTCCTGCAACAAAAACATCCACATGTCCTTCGGTGGCTTCCCATATTTCTTCAGCTGTAGTCTTCTGGTGGGCAAGGGTGTTTGCTGGATTGGAAAATTGATTCGGCATGAAATGGCCGGATTTTGAGGCCAGCTCCTCAGCTTTGGCCAGAGTGGCTTCCACATCCTCTTTGGTAAAAGTTCCAGGCTCTGCCTCAGCCTGACTGGGAACAAGCACGAGTTCCGCCCCAAAGGCGGTCATCATATCTTTGCGTTCCTGGCTCATCTGTTCTGGCATAACCGCGATCATGTGATAGCCCTTCAACGCACAAACAAGAGCCAAGCTGGTACCTGTATTTCCGCTTGTGGGTTCGACGATACAATCCCCTTTTTTAATCTTTCCCTGGCGTTCGGCTTCTTCGATCATCGAAAGGGCGACTCGGTCTTTAACGCTTCCGCTCGGATTATAATATTCCAGTTTTGCTAAAATTGAGGCTTTAAGGTCCTTTTTTATTCGGCTGAGCCGGACAATGGGAGTATTCCCGATCAAGTCCAAAATACTGTCATATATTTTCATTACTCCAGCTCCTTTTTAATCAGTGAATTCTGATCTATGAAGGAAAAATTGGAGGCCTATTTCTCTTTGTAGTCCTATACACACCCATCGGGTTTAGGAAGACCGGCCACCTTGCAGGCGCCTTTGGCCGGGCCGGACGGAAAGAGTTCGAAGATGTAACGAAGTTGAAATCCTGTGGTTTTACAGAGCTTTCGGACCATAGGAGCCAAATTTTTCTCGAGATAATAATTCCGGATATAATGTATGACCGCCCAGTGATCATCAGTCAATTCTTCTATACCCTCTTCTTCTCTGGCCAAGGTTTCTGCGACGTCCTTGGCCCAGTCCTCATGATTGACTAAGAATCCTTCTTCGTTGACTTCAATTTTCTTTCCTTGGACTTCGATGGTTGGCATCATAAACTCCTCTGTTCTCGACGATCATAAAACGAGCTATTATAGCACATTCGAATTGAATGTTCGACGATTTCTCAGATCCGCACGCATCCCCATTTCCGTGACTTTCTTTTGGAAATCAGTCAATCTTTTAAGGAAGTCATCCGGAAGCGAGTGGGCATCGTTCCTCAAAGAAGAGAGCCAGCCGCCCGCAGGAAACTCCTTTTATTTTTTTCTTGAAGAAACGTGTCATAACTTTTAAAATAATTCACCATAAAATTTATGAAGGAGGTAGGGAATGGTAAAACTGCGCTGGCTTTTCTTCTTCACAGCCCTCCTGCTTGTGTTCTATCTTTCTGGAAATATGAACGGACAACCCGACCTGTCCGTCAAAGAGATCATAGCCAGAAACATTGAAGCCGCGGGAGGAATCAAGAATTTATCCAATGTCCAGAATTACTCATTCAGATCCGGCCCCACAACATACTACATGTCGAAGAAAGGATTGATGAAGCAGACGGAAGGCCGGGATGACATCATCACTGAAGTCATCCTCGTCGAGAAGAATTCCGTGCGAAAGAACTGTTTCAATAATGTCACTGAAATCTCCGGAATACAGGGGGCTGTCTTGCAAGGTCTTGCCCAGCTGCAGAGCGGAGTCTTCACTCTTCGAAATTTCGGAAAACAATTGGAGTCCAAAGGCCTGAAAAAATTCGGCCCGCAAAATCTGTATTGGGTGAGCACGCAAATCGGAGGTCTCACAGTGGATTTCTATCTGGACTCCACATATTTCACGCTCAAACGGATGGTTTTCAAGGGATTCGACGAGAACCAGAACTTATACGAGATCAACTATGACTTCGGTCCTTACGAGGAGTTTGAGGGAGTGAAAATTCCGTCTTCCTGGTTCAGATCCCAGGTGGGAACAAGAGGGAGTACGGTTGAAATCGCTGATGTCAAGGTCAATTCGTCGCTTACTCAAAATTTCTTCTCGGATCTCAGCATCAATGCAGGCGAAGTGGAAATCGGAAAGGGCTCACTGAAGGGGAACATCATCCAGTCCAGCTTCAGACGGAACAGGCTCACCATCTATACGAACTGGACAGATAAGTGTATCCAGGGAGCTGGATTCAAGGCTAATGACAAACTTCTTCTGGGGTTAGGAGAAACAGAGGTTGAGATCGAATTGCTTAAAAATTTCCCACCCAGAAGCTCTATTGGCCCGGGCGCCAAATTTATGGTGCCCAATCCGAGAAGTGAAAATTACGTCATTTACTTGATATCCCCGGAATTCAAGGATCTGGCCGAACAATTAGAGCCTCTCTTACTTATCCGTCTTAAGAAAAATCAATCAGAATAGGAGGAAATCATGTCGAACATAAACCGTCGGAATTTTTTAACAACCTTGACTTCTGGTGTGCTGGGCATCGGCCTGTCCAAGAACGTCAAAGCAAGTTCTCGAAAAACAGGATATTCTCAAAGTGAATCCACTCCGATCAAAATTCTGAAATACAAAAACCTGGGAAACACCGGGATCAAAGTGCCGGATGTGAGCTGTGGAGCCATATCATTCTTCGAGCCGAACGTCCTCAGATACGCCTTTGACCTTGGAGTGACCTATTTTGACACCGCTGAGGGATACATGCGCAAGAAGAGTGAATCCTTTATCGGAGAAGCTCTCAGTGATATCAGAGGCAAAGTCACCATCACGACCAAGCATTACCATGGCCCAAAAATCAAAAGAGAACAGATTCTCCGAAGAGTCGAAGACAGCCTGAAGCGCATGAAGAGTGACTACATCGATATCGCCATGGTGCACAATGTCAGCGATCTTTCCTTGCTTGATAGCGAGGAGATCCAGGCGGCTTATGCGCAACTGAAAAAAGACGGCAAAGTCCGGTTCACCGGATTCTCTACGCATAACGCAAAATTGACTCTGAAACAGGCACTGACGAAAGATTTCGCCCAGGTCGTCCTTGTGATCTACAATCATGACGAAGGCCAAGAAATCGAGCCTCTTCTCGCACAAGTCCACAAGAAAGGCATCGGGACTGTGGCCATGAAAGTCTTTGCGGGCGGAAAACACGGCAACCTGAAATCCCTCATCAGTCAGGAAGTGAGCTACCCCCAGGCAGCCATCCGCTGGGTTATGAGCAATCCGAACATCGACACGTGCATCCCGACCATGAGCAGCTATTCCCATGTCGAAGACTATGTGGCGGCTTCAGGAAAGCCTCTCAACAGGGCAGATTTAGACGTAATCGCGGAATATCAGCGTCAAATCAAAGACCAGTACTGCAGAGTCAGCTGTCAGGAATGTCTCGAGTCCTGTCCGCAGAACGTAGCGATCAACGATGTTCTCCGGTTCAAAATGTACTTCGAGGATTACCGGATGGAAAAAGAAGCCATGCGGTACTATGGAGAGCTCGAAGAGAATCAAAAGCCGCTTGATTGCGAAAACTGTTCCGGATACTGCGAGAGCGCCTGCCGATACAGACTGAAAGTCAAAGAAAAGCTGATCCATGCCCATGAAATCCTGAGTGCTTGACCTCCCTTCTGAACCTATGTAAGCTTTAAGAAGTACTGTTGAGACACGTGCAATTCAAAAAGGAGGGGTATCATGCGTAAAGCATCCATTCTGGCTGCTGCCATTATGATAGGTTTTACGTTTCAGGCAGCCGCTCAAAAAGGCTTCACAGAAGACATCTTTCAAACCGCCAAAGGAGATTTGAAAATCACGTTCATCGGTCACGGGACGTTGATGTTCACCTTTAGCGGGAAGATCATCCATGTCGATCCTTACAGCCGTGTAGCCGATTACTCCAGTCTGCCTAAAGCAGACCTCATCCTGATCACTCACGAACACGGGGATCACCTCGACACCAAAGCTCTTGCAGCTGTTCAAAAAACCGGAACAGAGATCGTCCTCACGCAAAAGTGTGTGGCAAAAGTAGACGGCACAGTCATGAAAAACGGTGATGTCAAAACACTCATGGGATTGAAGATCGAAGCTGTTCCCGCGTATAACATCAAACACATGCGGTCGGAAAACAGGCCTTTTCATCCCAAAGGTGACGGAAACGGCTATATCATCACCTTCGGCAACACGAGAGTGTATGTGGCGGGTGATACGGAAAATACACCGGAGATGAAGGCTCTGAAAAACATCGATATCGCTTTCCTGCCGATGAACCTTCCCTACACCATGACACCGGAGATGGTGGCGGACGCGGCCAAAGCATTCAAGCCAAAGGTGCTCTATCCCTACCATTATGGCCGAACAGACACATCTCAGCTTGTCGAGTTGTTGAAGGATGCGAAAGGAATAGAAGTCCGTATACGGGATATGTAAAAGCCGATTTCAATCCTCGCTTTTTGAGCAGAATTCGCTCCGCTAACAGCCGAACTTCGAGCTGTCAAATTCAGCCTGACGTCCCTGTCCCTCGAGCAACTCAGGAATAACGGCCCACAAGACTTTCCAGGAATCCGTGTGCTCCAAACAGACAACCCCGGAATTCCGAACAGAAATCAGCTCTTTTTCCTCCACACCGCTCAAAAGGAGTGCAGCCAGTTTCTGCACAAAAGGCAGGTGGCCGACAAGCATCAGATCCTTGTTCAACGCCTCGATCTCTCCTGGAAAATTCCCCACCGGGTCCATGGGATTGAGATCCTTTCTTTCTTGAGTCTCAGGAGAGGATATCATCTCCGTCATGATTCGGGCTGTTTGAACCGCTCTTTTTTTCGGACTGTGCCAGACGAGATCGACTCGAATATTTTTCTCCTTCAGGAATGCAGCAATCTTCCGGGACTCCGATTCTCCTTCTGGACTGAGTGACTTTTCAGGATCAACCTCACCGGACATGGAGAGTCCGTGCTGAACCAGATAGAGCTTCATCTCTACGCCTCCTCTTCTTTCATTTATATACACTTATTCACTGTGAGGCAAATTTTTTCGTTAGACAGGCATTGGTTTCTTCCAGAAGATAAGTCTGATTAGGCTAATACAACAAATAGGATTTTATCCGTTTTGAAAAACTATCGAGCTCCTCTATGTAGCTTTCAATAATATTTCTGACACCCACGCCTCTCTCCAGAGATTCTCTCAGCCGAGACGTTCCCATGATTTTATCGAAATAGGCATCGTGAAATTCAAAGTGTTCAGGGTAGAGCTGCATGACCGTTTGAATAATGTGGAGTGAAGTGTCGAATGACTTATACTGATGCCTGTCCACAATGTGAATGTGTACGCCACCGCAAAGCTCCCCCTTATATTTGGAGAATGTCGGGGTAAACCAGGCTTCTCTGAACTTGACACCGGGAAGGGCAAGTCCATTGAGCTTCTCGGCCAGCCGGAAACCATCGATCCACGGGGCGCCGAAAAGCTCGAACGGTTTGGTCGTTCCTCTTCCTTCAGATACGTTCGTCCCCTCCAGAAAAACCTGTCCGGGATAAACCGTGGCTGTCGCGAGAGTGGGCATGTTGGGTGAAGGAATCACCCAGGGAAGAGAGGTCTCATCATACCATAACTCTCGTCTCCATCCTTCCATCGGGATCACTGTCAGATCGGCCTTTTTGGCAAGAAATTTATCGTTAAAATAACTGGCGAGCTCTCCGACTGTCATTCCATGCCTGACCGGAACAGGATAAAGCCCGACAAAAGAGCTGTATTCCGGGTATTCCAGCAGCGGTCCTTCCACGTCTATTCCGTTTATCGGATTGGGGCGGTCCAGCACGATGAATTCGATATCATTCTCTGCGCACGCCTCCATGCAGTAGGCCATTGTCGCCACGTACGAGTAAATTCTTGTCCCCACATCCTGAATATCGAACACCAGGACATCGATGCTCTCGACCATCGATTGCTCCGGCACTTTACCTCTATCTTCCGTATCAAAGGAGCGCATGTACTCATCAATGTCCTTGAACATCCCCTTAGCCGGCTTCAGCGACTGCCCGTACAGGCTGAACACCGGAATACTGTATTCAGGAATGTCATACCGTTCGTCTATGTAGAACGGAACATACTCTCCGGCCTGCGCGTTTCCCCTGACTCCATGCTCTGGTCCGTACAGGGCCACGAGGTTGATCTCCGGATTTCTGTAGAAAAGGTCGACGCTGTTCTCCAGACGACTGCTGACTCCTGTCGGATTTGTGATCAAACCGACACGCTTCCCCTTAACCAGACCCAGATGCTTATCCATAAAAACTTCGATCCCGAGCTTGACTGTTTCTTGCCTGCTTCGAACGCCGACTTCCTGTCTGTTCTGACAAGCTGGCCAGAAGACCATGGCTGCGAACACAAAAATTAACAGGATTCTGACAACAGGACGAATGCACGCGTCGATTTTATATGAGGATTTATGCATTCCCATTCAATTCTCCAGAATGACTTTTCTATTCGTTAATGTAATCGAACATCCAGAGTTATACAACAGATATTTTTAATCCCTCTTGCAGCCTGAGAGGAAGTGATGAGGAAAAAATGAGTGGGCATGGAACGAAAGGGCAGTTAGAGAGGAGAAAAAAAGCGGGGACTCGAGGCTTATCAAATCCCCGCTTGACCTTCGAAATAAAAATAATTTATCGGATCAATCGAACTGATTTCTACAGCCCGAACATGACTCCGATTCTGACTGCTTTGTAATTCCCGAAGCTATAATCGGCATAGATGTCAAAGAAAAGAAGCTTAACGCTCAGTCCTGCGATGATGCGGCTTGTGTTATCTCCTTTTAAATCAAAAAGAATACTGATATTTTGCTCGTAAACGGTCCCTTCATCCAGAGTGAAATCGTATGCAAAACTCATTGTCGATCTCTCGATCAGAAACCCGACATACGGCGTGAGGCTGATCATTGGAATACCGAGCTTCTTGAAAGCCGTCAACCCATATGAAGTCGTATCGGCTTCAAAGATATCACCGATTTTTATATTCTGCGTGTAGAAACAGAGAGCAATATCCACAGGAAGCGGCGTGCTGAAAAAGACTCCGGGATTGTGCTGCACGCCCCATCCGAACCACTTGATCGTCCCGAGTTCATTATCGAGCTTAAGTCCGGGGATGGCGATTTCTGGGAGCCAACGGAAGACGGCCTTGGTCCCGAGAACCGTTCCCACAGACGCTTGAGGAGCTATGGAGGGAAGCACTTTAATATCCGCTAAAAGTTCTCCAATGCCTCCGATAGGAAGCGTGATCACATGCGGATCAAGAGTCACTGTCTCGGGAATCCCAGTGCTCGGAGGAGTATAGGTAACATCCCCTCCGGCGTATGTGACACTGATCGTATCATTCGGACCAGCAAAAATGGTCGCTCCCGCAATATTCACATCAAAATCTTGTGTGCTGATCGTATTCACCAACTCAGCCTCGTCAGCTGGAAGCAATACCAATCCGACTGTATTGGTGACAATATCGCTCGCCTGGGATTGGGTGAACCGGAAAGACCCGTCCACCGAGAAGCTCCTCATGGCTGGATCATCGGGAATGAATGTGCCCACGCCCACAAGTCCCACCTCCAGGCTGAGAGCGAACTTTGTCGGTTTGGGTCCCGTATGATACCATCCGCTGTTCAAGTTTGTACCGAACGTATTCACGAAAGGCCTGACATATTCCGTCGCCGCCGTTGCAGAAAGCTGCGACAGTGTTTGCTCGAGTTCTTCGCCTTCCTCCTGTGCGAATCCGATCGAAGCCGCCAACAGGAACACCGCCAATGGGAAAATGCTCAATTTTTTCATTCTCGTTCCTCCATTTTCACTTTTTTCTTGAATTTACGAATTTATAAATAATAATGAATTCCTTGTCAAGACAGTCCAAAAGTTTCCGATGAACCGGAAGTTCTTATTTTGACACATCTCTTCATATAAAAATAAGCTTAATGAATACAGAATAGGGATTCAGAGGCCAAAAGTAAATAGCCTCACACGGTGATTTATGGGGTGAATTTCCCTCACCTTTTCCAGTTAATGAATTTTGAAATCCGTGAATTCAGAAAAGCCTTTCGTTGCAATGACGTTTCAGGTGATCAATCTGATTGTCAAGGGATAACGGTATTTTTCGCCTTCGTTCGCTTTGATGGACGCCATAATGACCAGGATGAGAAAACCTATGCCCAGAGCGATCAAAAGGATGATACCGATGACCACAATGATCAGGATAGCCGATATGGCGCAGTAAATCGTGAACGATATCTGAAAATTCAAAGACTCTTTCCCCTGGTCATCCACAAAAGGCGATTCATCTTTCTTGATCAGCCAGATGATGAGCGGTCCGATGACGTTCCCGAGCGGAAACACGAACACCCCTAATGCGGAGAGATGACAGAGCATTCCCCACGTTCTTTCCTGTTTCTGATCCATTTTTGCCATCTGTAAACCTCCTTTCGAAACAAAGATCGGGAACAAATTGGTTTTCCCTTGAGAGCGATTATAGAACACTCACTACCTGGAGGCAAGACATTTCCTCGCGTTGATACAAGAGTTTAAGAAAACAATAGGGCTGAGTGAGGGCGAATGAATGGACACAAAAAAAATTCAGAAAAGGGAGTCAGAATGACTTTGAACAAAGCACGAAGTTGGCTCCTCGGGTAGGACTCGAACCTACAACCTAGTGGTTACAAGTGCCCCAGAATTTCTTCTGGGCTTGGACTATCTCATCACCCTTCCACAATATATAAGGAGAGGGTGTCGGGCGCTTCCCCCAGGATTTCTCTGGAGTACGAGCATAAGCTCTAGTCTCTGCACCTTCTCTGATCTTTTGAACAGGATCAGAGCTCGGCTCAGGGTTGCCATACTCCCGCTTCTTTTTGAGCAGGGTGAAGGTTTCCCTGAATTCACCCGATTTTTCAACCACGATCTCTCGTGGAAGCTGCATCCCGGAATGAATTTCAATCATTTCAGCCATTCATTCCTCTTTTTACAGCCACCCGCTCTGCCGATTGAGCTACCGAGGAGCAGGTCCTCATTAATTTAGCAAACTCATGGGAAAATAGCAACGAATTCTGAAATTTCTTTCCTTGCATATTGATCGATTATGAAATAAATGGAGATGGACTCAATGAAAGGACCGTCGATTTGAATGGCTCAGAAAATTGAATGAAAGTGGCTAAAATCTGTAGCTGGCCTGCTTGATCTTTCTGCGGTAGTCATCCCCATCTATCTGCACGATCTTGCACATCTCGTAGAGCCTGGACCTGAGACGGATTCCTATCCGGCCCACCAGTGTTTCTTTGCCCTTTTTAAAATAATCTTCCCTGGTGTCCTCTTCCTCCTCGTCTTCGGCATCCGGATAGTTAGAGGTGAGGATAGTCAATTTCTTGCTGTTGTACCGGTAGTTGATGATGTAAAAAATCGTCTCTTCCACCCAGGCTGTGGTTCTTTTCGCTCCCAGCTCATCCAGGACGAGCACGTCTTTCTGAAACACCGGAGCAAGGATATCCAGCTCTGTCAGCGCTGAATCCGGAGTATAGGTTCTCTGGATATTCCTGATCAATTCCCTGAAATCACAAAAATAGCAGGGAACGGCCTTCTTCTGGATGAGCTCATTAATGGTGGCCACAGCGAGATGAGTTTTTCCGACTCCGCAAGGCCCGAGAAACAGCAGGCCGACATCCTGCACAGGATAATTCTTGACGAATTTCTTGACGATCTTTAAAGCATCTCGATGGGAATCATTATGAATCTCGAAGTTCTGGAACGTGCAGTCCCGGTACCGCCTCGGGATATTGGCCTGGTCAAAAAGTATCTGATTTTTCCTCTCATGAAAACACTTGCACCGTCTGGCCGCGGTTCCCGGTCCAGACTCCACCAGGACCCATCCTGTTCCCTGGCATTCTGCGCATACTGTTTCGGGCATCAGTTCAGATATCCTCTGAGTTGCTGAAGATTGTGTGACCGAGCCAGCTTTCTCATGGCTTTCTGCTCGATCTGCCTGACCCTTTCTCTTGAGAGTTTAAGCTTATCCCCTATCTCCTGAAGAGTCCGGGGCCTGTCATCATCCAGTCCGAATCTTAATTTTATCACATATATCTCTTTTTCATCCAGCCCCTTTAGCATGTCCCTGATCTGTTCCTGAATCGAGTTTTTAATGATCTGGTATTCCACGGATGGGGTAATATTGTCTTCTATCCTGTCGCCCATTTCCCGGTCTTCATCGTAATATGTATCGCTCAAGGAAATATCTTTCCCATCCAATAATTCCAGATCCTCGACCTCATCCACAGGAACACCCATCTTCTTGGCAATTTCTTCCCTTGTGGGATCTCTTCCCAGGTCTCCTTTGAGCTGTGACTCTTTTTTCTTCATATCGGATATTTTGTCGGAAAGCTTCTGGGGAAGATGGTAAGCCCTTGAGGAACGCGTCAAGGCATGGATGATAGCCTGCCTGATCCACCACACTGCGTAGGATATGAATTTCACATTCCGGTTCGGGTCAAACCTCTTTGCCGCTTCGATGAGCCCCAGATTTCCCTCGTTGATCAGATCAAACATTCCCATGCCCATCCCTTTGTATTTTTTCACATAAGAGACGACGAATCTGAGGTTGGCTTCGATTAACTTTTTCAAGGCGTTTTTATCGCCCTTCTGGATCTGTTCTCCGAGCTTTTTTTCTTCCCGCTGAGTGAGGATGGGATACTTGGCTATCTGGTTCAGATAAGTCCTTAAATTCTTGAAATCCAGATAACTCCTGTCATCATCCTTCATTTTTTATTCTTCTCTCTCTTCTTCTTTCTTTTTTTCAACCCTCATGATTTTCGCGGGGCTGACACGCACCATGCTTTTTGTTCGGATCTCAAACTCCTCTTCTCTCCCTTCAAAAAACTCTTTTTTTATGTATTCCAGGAACATGTTCACTTCTTCCTCGATCTGCTCGATCTTTCTCCTCATATTCAAGACCACTTCCACACCGGCCAGATTGACTCCGAGTTCCCGAGTGAGATTCAGGATCAGCTCAAGCTGCTTCAAATCCTCATCCGTATAGCACCGTGTATTCCCTTCGCTCCGGGATGGCTCCAGCAGCCCCTCCCTCTCGTACAGCCTAAGGGTTTGCGGATGGATGTTGAACATCTCTGCAACACTGCTTATATGATAATAATTCTTCGGATTCTTTTTCTTTTTCATTCTATTTACTCTCCATTTCCTCCCTGGGATTCTTCGGAGAGGCTCTTTCCAGTTCTCTCATCAACTCTCTGATCTTTTCGTCATTGAAGGGAGGAGGGACGATCGAGACTTCAACAAATTGATCCCCATGTGATCTTTTCTTGGGAAAAGGAGCTCCTTTATCCTTGAGTCTGAACTTTTGTCCTGATTTGGTCCCGGGTGGAATCTTGATCGTGGATTTTCCGTAGAGGGTCGGAACCTCTATCTTTGCACCCAGAGTAGCCTCTGGAACAGTTATCGGAACCTTCACATAGATATTCGCACCCTCTCGTTTGAACAACGGATGGGGATTGACTTCGATGTTTATGAACAGATCTCCGGATGGTCCACCCCCCATCCCCGCATTCCCTTTTCCGGGGATTCGGACTTTCGATCCCGTGTTGACTCCACCTGGGATTCTGACACTGATCAGTTCGGTCTTCTGCATCAGTCCCTGTCCGTGACACGTGTAGCACTCCTGGCCAGGGGTTTGGCCTGTCCCCCCGCAGGAAGGACAGGTCGTCGAGAATCGCATCGCACCTCTCTGGATATTCTGCTGGCCGCTTCCTCCGCACGCCGCACAGGCCTGTTGGGGGCCTTTTTGAATAAAGCCCTTTCCCTGACAGGTCGAACAGGCCACCATCCGGGTCAATTGAATCCGGGTTTGAAGACCTTGGATCGCATCTTGAAATCCCACTTTCATCGTGTAAAGGAGGTCATCGCCTCTCTGGACTCTCTGCTGGGGGCGCGTGGCAGTCGACCCAAAAAAACCGTCAAAAAAATCTCTGAATGAAGAGCTGCCGAATCCGGAGAAATCGAACCCTTCGAAGCCGGATGCGTAGTTTTGATATTGAGATCCTCCGGGTGGAGCATCTCCGACAAAACCGAACTGGTCGTACTGACTTTTTTTCTTCGAGTCGCTGAGGACTGAATAGGCTTCCTGAATTTCCTTGAATTTGGCTTCGGCAGTTGTATCTCCCGGATTGAGGTCAGGGTGGTATTTCCGTGCGAGCTTCCGGTAGGCCTTTTTGATCTCTGTTGAAGAAGCCTTCCGGTCGACTCCGAGTATCTTGTAGTAGTCCTTATCCATCCCTGACCAATCCGTTCAAACGGCCGTACTGCGGCAGAATGAGAAACCTTATGAATAATCCAGGTGACTACAGTTTACTTCTTTTTCTCTTCGTCTACAACTTCAGCGTCTATCACTTCTTCTTCGGATGAATCCTGGGATGATTCCTGGCCCGAGGCCTGACCGCCAGCAGCACCTTGCTGAGAAGCATCTTGCTGCCCCTGCTGCTGTGAGGCCTGCTGGTACATGATCTCGGATAACTTATGGGATGCCTGAGAAAGAGCCTCCATGGCCTTCTTGATCTGCTCTGCGTCTTCGCTCTCGATCGCCTTCTTGGTGTTTTCGATCTCGGCCTGGATCTTATTGGCGTCATCCTCGGGTATCTTATCCTTGTTCTCTCTCATCAGCTTCTCTAGGTTATAAACCATCTGGTCAGCCTGATTCTTGGCATCGATGACTTCTCTTCTCTTCTTATCCTCGTCCGCGTGTGTTTCCGCATCTTTCACCATATTGTCAATCTCTTTATCATCCAGTCCGCTGTGGCCGGTAATTGTAATGGCCTGCTGTTTCCCGGTTCCCATGTCTTTCGCAGAGACATGGAGAATCCCGTTGGCATCGATGTCAAAAGACACCTCGATCTTGGGAATGCCTCTCGGAGCCGGAGGTATACCGTCCAGATGAAACCGTCCCAACGTCCTGTTGTTGGCCGCCATTTCTCTTTCTCCCTGAAGAACATGAATCTCAACGCTCGGCTGGTTATCTGCGGCTGTCGAGAAAATCTCTGTCTTCTTTGTCGGGATCGTGGTGTTCCGGGGAATCATCTTTGTGAACACAGCTCCAAGAGTCTCGATGCCGAGCGTCAGCGGAGTCACATCCAGAAGAAGAACGTCTTTGACGTCTCCCGCGAGAACAGCTCCCTGGATCGCCGCTCCTGCAGCCACCACCTCATCCGGGTTAACTCCCTTATGGGGTTCTTTCCCGAAAAGTTCTTTCACCAACTGCTGGACCTTCGGGATCCGGGTCGAACCGCCGACCAGAATAACCTCATCGATATTCTCAGATTTCAAACCGGCATCTTTCAGAGCCTGTTTGCAGGGCTCGACTGTCCTCTGGATGAGCTCGTCCATAAGCTGTTCCAGCTTGGCCCTGGTGAGTTTCATCAGAAGGTGCTTGGGTCCGGATGCATCCGCCGTGACGAATGGAAGGTTGATCTCGGTCTCCATCGTGGTGGAAAGTTCCATTTTGGCCTTTTCCGCGGCTTCTTTGAGCCTCTGGAGCGCCATTTTGTCCTTGGAAAGGTCGATTCCAGCCTCTTTTTTGAATTCTGTCACAAGCCAGTCCTGCACACGCTGGTCGATGTCGTCTCCGCCCAAATGCGTATCTCCGTTCGTCGATTTGACTTCAATAACGCCCTCTCCGACCTCCAGGATAGAAATATCGAATGTTCCTCCTCCGAAATCATACACTGCGATCGTTTCATCTTTCTTCTTGTCCATTCCATAAGCCAGAGCCGCGGCTGTCGGCTCGTTGATGATCCTCTCCACTTTTAAACCCGCGATCACTCCGGCATCCTTTGTCGCTTTCCTCTGACTGTCGTTGAAATAGGCCGGGACAGTGATGACAGCCTTCTCCACTTTTTCTCCCAGGTGGTCTTCCGCCGCCTTTTTCAGCTTTTGAAGAACTATTGCCGATAACTCTGGAGGCGCATATTTCTTGCCAAGGGCTTCTATCCTCACATCCCCGTTCGATATTTGAGTGACCTTGAACGGGACCTGTTTGATCTCCTCTGGAACTTCCTTATAGCGGCGCCCCATGAATCTCTTTATCGAGTAAATCGTATTCTCGGGATTCGTGATTCTCTGTCTTTTCGCAACCTGTCCGACTAGCCGTTCTCCTTTTTCATTGAACGCAATCACAGAAGGTGTGGTCCGACCCCCCTCCTCGTTCGGGACAATGATCGGTTTGTCACCTTCAACAACAGCAACAACTGAATTCGTTGTGCCTAAGTCAATTCCTATTGTTTTAGACATATTATTTCCTCCTATTTTAGTCACTATATAATATATAACTTGAGTGAATAATTGTCAAGTTTTTTTATAATATTTTTTACTTTTTTTTCTTCACAGAATAGGAGGGATACGACTAGCCGATCAGATTATGCGCGTTTTGATCCCTGGAATTATCTTTTATTCGAGATCGTTTGATAGTGTTGAGTTCTTTTCCAAGACAGAGAAGTTTTATCTTCTCTTATTCAGATTTATGGCTCAGGAAGTCAGTCACCAGGAAAAATTCTTATTTCTTATCTGGGTCAATGATAAATTTCTCTTTCATCAGGAGCTGTATCTCATCTCTGGTTTTTTTGATAATCGATTCAGCGAGCTTAAACCTCTCTTCCGCCGGAGCTTTGATTCTTGCCACTCCCTGCTCGATGCCCTTCGTTCCCACAGCTACCGCTTCTCTCGGGAAAACTTCCCACTCGTCCATGTTGGGAACGATGTATTCTTCGTTGATCCCGCTATCCTCAGCGACTTTCGCCAATTCTTTGGCGGCTTCGATGCACATTTCGTCTGTGATCTTTGTCGCTCTGATATCGAGAGCTCCTCTGAATATTCCAGGGAATCCGAGAGAATTATTGACCTGGTTCGGAAAATCTGACCGTCCTGTCGCCACAATTCTCGCTCCGGCTTCTTTTGCTTCCCACGGCCATATTTCCGGAACCGGATTCGCTTCGGCGAACACGATGGCATCATTGGCCATGGCCTTGACCCACTCCGGCTTTATCACGCCTGGACCTGGCTTGGACGCTGAAATCACCACGTCGGCGCCTTCCATGGATTCTTTGATGTCCCCTTTCACTCCTTGAGGATTGGTTGTCTCGCAGAGATGCCATTTTTCTCTGTATTTTGTTATCAAAGTATCTCTGTCTCCCCTGTCCTTATGGAGAATCCCCTTGGAGTCCACAGCGATTATATTTTCAGGCTTCACGCCGGCTATCGTGATGAGTCGAGCGATCGCGATATTGGCCGCGCCCGCACCGATCAGAGAGACCTTAATGTCCTCCATCTTCTTTTTCACGATCTTGACCGCATTGAGGAGTCCGGCGACTGTGACACAGGCTGTCCCCTGCTGGTCGTCATGCCAGACGGGGATCTCCATTTCTTTCCTCAACGTATCCAGGATATGAAAGCACTTCGGATGAGATATATCTTCGAGGTTGATCCCACCGAAGGTCGGCTGCAGCCATTTCACAGCCTGAATGATCTCTTCCGGCTCTTTGGTATCGATGCAGATCGGGAATGCATCCACACCCCCCAAATACTTATACAGCAGGGCCTTTCCTTCCATCACAGGAAGTCCTGCCTCCGGGCCGATATCCCCCAGGCCCAGAACTCTTGATCCGTCCGAGACAACAGCAACAAAATTCCATTTATTCGTCATCTCGTAGGCTTTCTCAATGTCGGCATGGATTTTCTTGCACGGAGCGGCCACGCCTGGCGTGTACCAGATGGCAAAGTCCTCAAAATCCCTGATCCGGCATTTGGGAATCACCTCAATCTTACCTCTGTAAAAAGGATGAAGCCGCAAAGCGTCCTTGGAGGGCTGTTCAGCTTTGGCCAACAGCTCTTCCACTGTCACTTCTTTCATTTAAAATCTCCTTTTGATAAAGACCTATGAAATATTTGAATATATAAGTATGAATATAAATTCCTTTTCAGTTATGGATTTTCTCTCGAATTTTGACTCGTGAAAAGCCTTTTATTATAACCTGTGGCTTTTTAAAGTCAAGCTTCGGGCCGTTTTCAGGTAAAAAGACTGAATACAAAGTCTGTAATTTCTTTTTCCGCACTGTCGTATTATACGGAGTGTTTTGAAAGAATCTCGAAAATATCATCGATGGAGGAAGCAGCGCTCGCTTTCTTTTTCTCCAGGCTTGCGGGTGACCAGCATAGCCAGATTCTTCTCATTGGCTTTATCGATCACCTCCTGATCTCTCATCGACCCGAGAGGATAAATAATCGCTCCTATCCCATTCTCCGCCGCCAGCTCCACGACATCCGGAAACGGCATGAACGCATCAGAGGCCATGACGCAGCCTTCCGGTCCGTAGCCACGTTTTGAAAACCGGATCGCGTCTTCGGCTGCGTCTATACGGCTCCTCTGGCCCGAGCCGATGCCGTGGACTTTATCGTTCTTTCCAATGACAATTGCGTTGGACCGCGTGAAGCAGGCCACGTTCCAGTTAAACACAGCCGCCCCCAGCTCATCTTGTGTGGGCTGTCTTTCCGATACAACATCGATTGAACCGGGCGATGTGATCCTGGAGTCAAACCTCTTCTGGACGAGAAGTCCACCCGCCACCCTCTTAAACTCCAGGCCGCTATCCAACGCTTCTGCATCCAGAGGGGCCCCCATCTTCACGACTCTCAAAGCTTTCCTCGAAGCCAGAACCTCGAGTGCTTCTGCGGAAAAATCCGGGGCATAGACGACCTCGATATTCCGGCCTTTCTCGACCATTATCTCGGCCAGATCCTGTGTGACCGTGTAATTGAAAACGTCAACGCTTCCAAAATTAGATAGAGGATCGCACTTCCAGGCTTTCTCGAAGGTTTCCTCGGGAGTCTCTCCCATAGCCACGCCGCTCGGCATTTCATGTTTCACGAGCGCACAGATCATTCTATCTTTGTAGACCTGGCTCAGCTTTCGCACCAGTCTTTGACCCAAATCCATATCGCCCACGTTTATGTATCCGAGCCCCTTTATTCCCTCCTGCAGGACTTCAAAAGTGGCCATATTGGGACCAGAGGCGCCTTCTTCTGTATAAAATGCCGCTGGGTAGCCAGGATTTTCTCCGTAGCGCATGGATTGTCTCTTCGTGAATTTTTTATCACCGAACTGAATGGCACCGGGAAACTGCTCTTTGACTTTGGTCCTGTACTGCAGACGGTCTTCCTTGCCTGTTTTTTTCATGTTAACTCTCTATCCTTTCATTCCTGTTTATGATGTAAATCTCGTTATAAATTGTGGCGATATCACTGGAATACACACAGGCCACAGCTACTCTGAAATCACTTTTTCCAGTCTCCGGGCCCAGCGCGTCATACACTGACTCGGCCATCTCATCCGCACTCTTCGCCTGAATCCCGACTGCTGCCGGTTTTTCTTTAAATGAGGGAACGGGATCTGTGTTCACTCCTGAATAAGTCGCAATCATTCTTCCCTCGCCAGCTTTCAAAGGAATTTTATAATACTCCCTCTGAGATGAGCCATCCGCTCCTCGCCGGATCAAGCTCAAAGCCGCTTTTCCTCCCAGAAGAACACATCCGCTTATTCGAGGAGTGAAGATGGGCGGGTCCGGCTCGTAATCCCATTTTCGGAGGGCCGATGAGAGGACCTCCTCTGGATTCTGGGTTTGACCGAGAGTAGAGCCAATATCCGGAGTCTGCCTTCCGTTGCTGACCGCAATCCCCTGGGGAGAGAACAGGATGGCGGTGTAGACCAGAAGGTCGATGTTTTTTGTGTGGACGGCTTCCTTATCTGTGGGCATCACCTGGATCGCATCCTTTTCCAACGCCAATTTTCGAGATTGACTGGATGGTGATCGTCCGGTGATAGCGTAGATCACGACCGTATTTTTCCCGGAGGGATCCTTCCCGATGATAATGACTCGACCAGGGTATTCTCTCGAAGACAGGTTCTCAAGACCTTTCGCCATTCTTCTCTCGATCTCTCTGTTTTATCGAAATCATAGAATATATCAAAACACAGAGACTGGCAATAAAAAAAGGGGCCAGGCCCCTTTTTTATGCCATTGCCAAGTGCAGATCGAAAATTCTCCTGTTTCGCAATGGCTTGTTTTCCACTTCTATTTTGGATAGAATTCTCTTTTATTTTTGAATGAGGTCATCATGAAAGATAACACTTCCTTTTTAAAAGCCTACAAGAATCTGAATTTTCTCAACTCGCGGGACGCCCGGACTCTAAGAATTTTGAGTGAATACCTGGAACCCATGAGCCGGCTGGACACACACAAAGTCAACAGCACTGTCTTCTTCATCGGGTCTTCGATGGTGAACCCTGAACACAAAGATTCTCCTCTGACGAAATATTACTGGGAAGCCGAAGAACTGGCGTTTCAACTGGCCCAATGGGCGATCGAATTAAAACCGAAAGGAAAAAATTTCGTCATCACGACAGGAGGCGGGCCCGGCATAATGGAGGCGGCAAACCGCGGCGCCGCAAGAGCAGAAGCGAAAACCATAGGCATGAATATATCTCTTCCGGTAATGGAACAAACTCTCAATCCCTACGTCTCTCCTGAACTGGCCTTCGTCTTCCACTACTTTTTCATGCGAAAATTCTGGTTGCTGTACAAAGCCAGAGCCGTGATCGCTTTTCCTGGAGGATACGGCACACTCGATGAGATATTCGAAGTGCTCACACTCCTCCAAACCCAAAAAATGCAAAAAGATCATATCGCCATCATTCTTTACGGTGAGGAATACTGGAAAAAAATCGTGAATTTTGACTCTCTTGTGGCGCACGGAAGCATAGATCCAGAAGACCTGAAGCTTTTTGAGTACTGCTCCACTCCTGAAGAGGGGTTCGCCTCTCTCAAAAAAAGACTCATCAAATTTCTTTAAAGAACGGACTCTACTGACCAAAAAAATATCGGTTTGGTTCACTCCCGCCTCGATTTCTCAAGGTTTAAAAACATCCAGAAAAAGATATGATCGACAAAACTTTCACGCCTGTTTTGCTCTAAAACTGTAAATAAAAAATTTCCTTGACAACACGCTTTTATTTTGTAATAATTACAATTCTGAAGTAATATCAATTATGGAAAAATTAAAACGAACTCTCAAAGAAAGCGGCATTAAGCCGACATATCAGAGGATTAAAATTCTTGATTTCATGCGCCAAAACGCCAGGAACCATCCCACAGTCGAGATGATCTATGCAGATCTGGCAAAAGAGATCCCCACGATGTCATTAACGACTGTCTACAACACTCTGAGCACGTTCATTGAAAAAGGATTGGTCTGTGGGGTGACAATCACAGGGACCGAAGTCCGGTATGACTTCAATACTGAGTCACACCACCATTTCCTCTGCAAGAAATGTGGCCAGATCAAGGATGTGGATGTTCCCTGTTCTTTGTCCGCTCAAAAGGGAAATCTCATCGATGGCCATAAGATCGAGGAAATCCACGGGTATTTCAAAGGAACCTGCAAGGACTGCCTGTGAAGCCGGAATGCAAGAATCTTTCTGTTCTATTCTTTGAGAAATCAGATGAGAGACAGAGTCAAGCCAGTAAAAAAAGGCGATTGAAATAATTGCGCAAATCGATTCATCATTGAAAAGGAGTAGACATAAATGAAAAGTTTAATAGGCACACAAACTGAAAAAAACATTTTAGCGGCTTTTGCCGGAGAATCTCAAGCACGCAATCGCTACACGTACTTTGCCTCAAAGGCAAAAAAGGAAGGTTACGAACAGATGCGCGCTATCTTTCTTGAAACGGCTGATAACGAGAGGGAACATGCGAAGAGACTTTTCAAATTCCTGGAGGGCAGTGAGGTGGAAATTCAAGCGTCATTTCCCGCTGGAACCATCGGAAGCACGGCGGATAACCTCAAGGCTGCTGCGGGTGGAGAGAACTACGAATACACCACCATGTACCCTGAATTCGCGAAAACAGCAGATGAAGAAGGATTCCCTGAGGTCGCCTCTGCGATGAGAGCGATCGCCGTGGCAGAGAAACAGCATGAGAAAAGGTATTTGGGTTTGCTCAACAACCTGAACAATAACACGGTTTTCAAACGGGATGAGGTTATCAAGTGGAAGTGCGGTAACTGCGGTTATATCCACGATGGCACTGAACCCCCAGAAGAATGCCCGGCCTGCGCTCATGCAAAATCCTACTTCGAGCTCCTGGCTGAAAATTGGTGATCCGACGAACCACGGAATCCGAGAATGGATAACTACAGATGTACGGTTTGCGGGTATGTGTACTATCCTGATATCGGCGACCCGGTTTACGGAATAGATCCCGGAACACCGTTTGAACACCTGCCCGATGATTGGGTGTGCCCGGTCTGCGGTGCGGGAAAGTATCAATTCGAAAAGGAAAATCAGTTATAATGTTTTTGGACTTGCCGCATGCTGGCTTTCACAACCAGCAAGTCTGGCAAATGAAGCCCACCAAGAATGAAGACAATGAAAAAAAATATAAATTAGGAGAGAAAATGACAAAAAAACTGCAAATCTACAAGTGTGATGTGTGTGGGAATATTGTTGAAGTTATTCATGAAGGTGAGGGAGAGCTTGTCTGCTGTGATGAACCGATGAAACTTATGAAGGAAAATTCTGTCGACGCAGCCACAGAAAAACACGTCCCGGTGATCGAAAAAACTGATGACGGCATTAAAGTCAAAGTGGGAAGCGTGCCTCATCCGATGACAGAAGAGCACTACATCGAATGGGTGGAGCTGATCGCCGACGGCCGCGCTTACCGCCAGTTCTTGAATCCTGGAGATGAGCCTGAAGCCGTATTCAAGGTTGAAGCACAGAGCATCACAGCCCGCGAGTACTGCAACCTGCACGGCCTGTGGAAAGGCGAGTGAACGGATAAGCTCAGAATCCCAATATATTCGACATAAGCCTCGGATAACATTCTGAGTCAGCCGTCTTCAGGTCAGGAACGGATACTACTTCCCTATTTTGGAGATCCGTTCAGTCCATATTTTTCCTTTCTCGGTGCGAGATAAGAAAAGAAACACGAGAAGACCGATCAGTATTCCGATTGAATCCGCCACCAAATCGAGAATCTCAAAAGAGCGCACGGGAAGAAAATACTGGTAGATTTCAATACCCCCGCCGAGGAGAATCCCGCTGATCAGAACCCATGTAAATTGAGTGCGGGGAGATGTCTTAAAGCTCAAGAAAAAACCCAGAGACAGAAGAAATCCCAGGATGGCGAATTCCACGAGGTGAATACCCTTATCCAGAGAGGGAATGCCGGCATCGATCTGAAATTTGATCGAGGAGAGGATAAATATCAAAAGGTAATAGAGTAGCGCTGGCACAAACAGCAGAATTTTTTTCATCAAACGCTTAAAACAAGGGATTTACCTTTTTGGGCAAGAACTCTTTAATCCTTAATTCCTGCCTCGAATCGCGATTTACGAGTATCTCCTTCCGAGATATTCTGAATCATCTGAAAAGCAGAAACAGAAAAGACAGTTTAATACAAAAGATGATATTTCTCCAGGAATTCAAAAGAGGATTGACTGAATCCTGTGTATTGTGGTTAACTTTATCCGAAGGTCAATCAAACACATAATCATATTCAAACATTGTGAAGACAAAAATATTCTGGTAGAGAAAAATCATTCGGACAATTCCTTCGTTTGAAGACACGCTTGATATGAGGCGGCGACTTCCCAGACAGAGAGGATTCCTGTTCATCCTGGCGTGCTGCCTCCTTCTTTCTTCCTGCACAGGGCTGAAGTATTTCCCCTCCGGGAATGAACAAAAGGGAGTTGCATCCTGGTACGGAGAAGATTTTCACGGAAAACTCACGTCTAACCAGGAGATCTACAACATGTATGCGATGACCGCAGCGCATAAAACGCTTCCTTTCGGAACTTACGTCAGGGTAACTAATTTGACAAACGGAAAATCAGTCGTTGTCCGCATCAACGACCGTGGCCCTTTTGTCAAAGGACGAATCATCGACCTCTCTTACGCCGCAGCTAAAAAATTAGGCATGAGTGATACCGGTGTCGCCCCAGTTGAGATCAAAGTCCTGAAGAAATTTTCTCCGAAGAAATCCTCTCAAAGATTTGCTGTTCAAGTGGGCTCCTTCACAGAGAAAAAACACGCCAAAAACCTCAAAACCAAGCTTCAGAAAAGATACAGTCACGTTTACATCACCGAACATAAAACGCCTGATGCAATCTATTACAGGGTGAGAATCCGAACACGCAGCATGAAATCCGCCCAAAAGATCGCGGATAATCTCAATAAGAAGGGCTATTCCGTGTATGTCCTGGAAGAACACTGAGCCGGATTATCTATTTCTTTTAAAAAGGTAGGCACAGGGTTTTCTCGTATTTTCCTTTCCATCGTGAACAGCATACCTTGCGCCGCTCCACATCGAAGCTCCTCCGTATTCGCCTTTTTTGTTTATCGCATAAAATGTCAGGCCGAAGCGCGGGAGCCCTTCATCGCTTAAAAGTTGGGGAAGACGCTTAGCCTTATCAGCGATTTTTTCCAGTGATTTGAGACACGCGTCTTCCGGAGAATGCCCCATCCCCATAAAATGGACAACTTGAAAACTTCCGCAGTTCAGGATATTGGCCTCTCCCCTGCCCGTCGAACCTGCCGCACCGATATCATTGTCCACATACAGCCCGGCACCGATAATCGGAGAATCCCCGACTCTTCCTGGAATCTTAAAGAAAAATCCGCTGGTCGTGGTGACTCCCGCCAGGTTTCCCGCAGCGTCTATAGCACAGCAGTTGATGGTCCCGTGGAACTCATAGAACGACGCGAAGTCCTTTTCTGTCTTTTCCGGTGCGGGAGGAAACCAGAAATCCCGTTCGGACAGCGTTTCTTTGCGTCGAAGCCAGATTGCGCGCGCTCTATCCGTGAGCAGATTTTCTTCCTTAAAACCATGGGCTTTAGCAAATTTTAATGCACCATTGCCTACGAGAAGTGCATGGTCTGTTCTCTCCATAACGATTTGTGCGACCTTAGAGGGAGTTTTTATATTTCTCAAGCTGGCGACTGCACCACCATTATGGGTCGGACCGTGCATGACCGACGAGTCCAACTCCACGACTCCTTCCTCATTGGGAAGGCCGCCATAGCCGACTGACCTGTCATTGGGATCCTCTTCGACAATATTCACTCCTGCGATCACCGCATCGAGCGGATCCCGTTTCTGCCGGAGAAGTTCCATCGCTTTTTCTGTGGCTCTCAATCCGTTCCCACTCGCCACAACACGTATGGGTGCTTCCTTCCCTTCCGCACCCTGTAGATTTTTTCCTCCTCCGAGCATTGCCGCCGCGCTCAAACCGATTCCGGTCCTGAGAAAATCCCTTCGGGAATATTTATCTCTCATTGTGCCTCCTTTTTAACGGGTTTTTTTAAAAATACATTACTGAATTTATTCAGGAGAAGCAATAAAAAAATGAGAGCGTCCCCACGATTGATTGACAGACAGTCTCAGGTTTAGTATATATCCCTCTCTCCAGCACAGCATGAAAAAAAAGGTTCTTTTCTCTGCCTCCCTCTTCCACGCACTCAACGATGCGGCCACCGTAACGGTCCCGATGATCTTCCCGCTTTTGTACAGTCAACAGTTCATCATTAAAAAGTATTTTCACATCGGGATCCTTTCCAATTTAGGGCTTTTAGTCACATTCATGTTTCAGATAATTCTCGCCAATGCCTCTCACAGGTACGAATACAAATATTTGCTACTCCTCAGCTATCTTGGGATATCTTTTTCCCTGGCTCTGATGACGACCTGCACAGCGTTTACCTCTTTCCTGATCATTTATCTGGCAATGAGAGTCTTTAACAGTTTCTATCATTCCCTCGGGATCGCCTGGGTTTCGAAGACCCATCCCAGCCAGGGGATGGATTTTGCAATGGGAATCCAGAGCGGCACGGGAAACCTGGGCGTTCTCGTCGCGTTCGTGTCTTCAGGCTTCCTGGCCCAAAGTTTAGGATGGAGGATCCCACTCTATGTCTGGGCTGTGGCCGGTTTTGTCCTTGGGACGCTAAGCTTTTTCGCAGTGAGAAAGACATCCACAAAGAGCCCTGATGTATTCAGGCCGGACTTCTCCTCATGGATGGAGACTCTGAAAAGCATCCGAATCTACGTTCCAGGGTTTGCTTTCGGAGGGGCCTGTTGGGGGACAACGGTGTTCTTTGCCCCGTCCCTGTTCAATCACAGGTTTGAGATCCCACTCGGCCAAACGGGGCTCTACCTCGCTGCCTGGATCGGGATCGGGACTGTGATGACCTATTCCTTCGGATTCCTGAGCCGGAGATTTGGCCGATTGAGGATATCCCTTTTTGCTTTCAGCGGTGCAACAGTCTTCCTTTTTCTGCTGGGATTCGCGCATGTGGCCGCACTTGCCCTGGTAAGCCTTTTCCTGTTCGGAACGTTCCTCTTTCTTGTCTATCCTGGATTCCAGTCTTTTGTCGGAAATGAGGTTCCCGCAAAAAACCAGGCTCAAGCGTTCAGCATCTCTGCGAATGTCCAGATGCTGTCCGGAGCTCTGATTGTCTTGATTGACGGTGTTCTCTCGGATAAATTCGGGATCAACACCCCCTTTATTTTTCTGGGAGGACTCGGAGTCCTCATCTCTTTCTTTTACCTGTCCAAGAGCCCTTATCTTGCACAAAAATCATAAAAAACAAAAAGTCTAAAAAGAGATCAGGCCTAGTTTCTCAAGATCTCGAGCAAAATGAAGAACAAATTCGACATCTGTCTCATCAAACTCGCAGGAAATGATATGTCTGATATCCAGAAGGGTACGGCTCCCATCCATCAGGTTGGCCATCTCGTATGTTTTCGAACCATAATTTCCGCCGGCTTTAGACCGGTTTTTTTCATACCAGCTCAGGCTCTCTGCGTCTAAGTTCTCAGCCAAGTAATTCCACGGAAGGGGCCCTTTAAAAAGCCGTGTGGGTCTGATTAGGGAGGCCTCTTCATATTCCTGGCCACGCCGAAAGTCTTCTGCCTGAATACCATAGCGTTTGAAGAAAAGGGTGGACGCAAAATCGATCTTTGTCTTTTCTCTTTCAGCCTGGTGCTCCAGATCCGCAGCCAGTTGATCAATGATCTTTTGACTGGAGGCATCTCTGCAGAGTTCCTTCACTTCTCTGATGTTTGCGGCCTCGACGCGAGCTTGAAGGCGGGGGTAGCTCAGGAGATTTGCACGAAGCTCGGCCACATTTTTCCGCTTTTGAGGATCAGAAGCGAATTGATGGATCAACCGGATGGATTTTTGGCTCCTGGCCGCAATTCTCGAGTGCGCCTGGCTGTGGACTTCCCGGGCAATCTTCAGGGCATCCTCATCGCTCGCGTTCGCGATCAAAACGGCTGCCGACAGGGCCAGGCTAATGATCCTCTTCATTTCCGTAGGATCACACTTATCCGGCGTGTCCATGTTGGTGTGGTGGAAAACATCTCCATGGCCCAACATTGGAGTGGGGATTGAGAACGTGGAGTCGTTGAAGAGGACATGGTCAGAGCCGCCTGAATAAGGCCTCACACGGAAATTGAAGCGGTGGCGGCTTCCTCTCGGAGAAAAGAATTCCCGCCCTTCGAGCCAGCTCAGGAAATTTATCAGCACATCATTGATATACCCTGGGACAGAGTAGGGAGAACAGAACAAATTGAAGTTTGACTGGCACAACACATAATCCTCGCCGATCATATCCAGGTTCATCCCGCATATCCCCTTCTTTTTCAGATTCTGATGTTCTGTCAGGTAGGCGGCAGCCCCGTGTATCTCAGGCAACCAGAGAAATCGAATAGTCCTTTTGAGAGGCGGAATATCTCCTTTCTCGATCAATGCCAGGATATTCCTGGCCATCTCAAACAGTCCTGCGGAGCCTGAGGCGTTATCGTTCGCTCCTGGCTTATAATGGTCGAGATGTCCCATCAGGATAATTTCCTGGTCAGGAAATTCTGTTCCGATGATTTTCGCCTCGAGAACGGGCATATCTCCATCAAAAAGCTCCGCATCCACACTGGCTTTCATAAAGACTTTTTCCCCGGCTTCGAATAGAGACAAAAGCTCTTTTTCCTGCCGCCGGGAGAGTGCAAACCCAAAGCTCGCCTGTGCTCTTTCCTCCCCGGTCGGAGAAAGACGGTTGACTTCGATCAGGTCAGGATACGGAAGACGGTCTTCGCGGGGAGAAGGACCGACGATCACTCCTGCTGCGCCTCTCTTCAGCACAGCCTGTCGGTGAACCGCAGACCCGCTTCCGCCCACAGCCAAAACCAGCTTCCCTTGAACATTTTTCCCTTGATAATCCGCATCGGATTTCCCCTCCCCGACAAATATCACTTCGGCTTCGACCCCGCCTCCCTGTGAATACGGCATCAAGCTGACGGCCTGATCAGAAAAGCGTGCAATGAGTTTCTTCCTTGGCTTCACCATCCACAGCTCAGCCTCTTTGACTCTCCATCCCACAGGGGACAACCAGTGAAAATATCTTTTGAATCCGTCTGATCTGTATTTTTTTACCGCGACTTCTTTGAGCCCGAGTCCCTTTAATTCTCCTGCTAAAAATTCCACACAGTGGTTGTAACCCGATCCCTCTCCTCCCCCTCTGATTCGATGAAACCGTGAGATCTTGGAGACCATATCCCAGGCCCTCTCACCGGAGACTTCGTTTTGGATGCTGTTCATCAGCACCTTATCGAGGAGATAAGGATGGTTCTGAGAGGGCGCAGAGAGAATCAGGAGAAAAAGGGAAACTAGAGGAAAAAACAAAAGTCTTTTTAACTTTTGACCAGACATGGAGATCACCTCTTTCCGGGATTGGATATCTTTAATTTATAACTCTTTTCAATCCAAATCTAATCCGAATCCTTCAGCTTGATCACTTGACCGGGAAGCGTCCCGGTCCACTGTCCATTGTCCAGGACGAGCTCACCGTTAATCAACAAATATTTGACTCCTTCGCTGTACGCATGGGGATTGGAAATGGACGTCCTGATCCTGATGTTCTCGAGATCAAGCACAACGATATCCGCCCTATACCCTTCCTTGATCCACCCCCTATCCTTCCAGCTCATGATTTTTGCGGGCAGTGAGGTATGAGACCGGATGACATGCGGAAGAGAGACCACGTTCCTTTCCAGGGCGTATTTCTTGATCTTATGGAGGAATGTGGAGTAGGAACGGATATGAGTCAGCCCGATCCCGTAGAAGGGCGCCGTCCCGTCACTGCCGGTCCCCACATAGTCTTTTTTCATGATATACACAACATCCTCATCGGACATACGCAGAGGGATGCATCCGGCTCCCATCAGCTCCAGCTCAATAGCCGTATCTTCTATGGATTTTCCTTTCATTGCGGCCACTCGGGCTAAAGACCTTCCTTCAAGGTTTTTTTCGACACAAATGCCCACTAAGATATTCTCGGCTCCCGCCATATCGTCTAAATATTTCCCAATCTGGTCACGAATCTCCTGTGCCTCCTCCGGATCTTTCAGCTTTTCTAAAAACATCATTCTTTCTCTTGCGCTTCCAGGTCCCCTGAAACTTCCAGTGCTGACCAGACGCCGGCCCACGAGCCGCACCAGGTCTTTTCTCGGAAGCTCCTCCAGAAATTGTTGATGACGTCCGGAAAGAGGGATGTAGGGAGTTGTTTTTTGATAAAGATCGAGAAGATGACTGTCTCGGAGAAAATCGAATATCTCATCGATATCGTCTGAGACAAACCGGTCGTTCTGTTCTTCTTCCATATCCTGTTCAACTCCAAGCCAGGCTGACCTCGGGATGAGATTCCTGTACGGATATCCGCTGGAAAACTGATACGGATACTGGTCAGCTGTAACCACAACGCCTCTTTTCTGTGCGTCTTCGATGAGGAGACAGGCTTCCTTGACTAATCCCCAATTCGGCTTTTCAACGGCCTTGAAATGAGAGATGTGGACCGGCGCTCCGGATTCCTCCGCGATCTCTATCGCTTCCCTCACGGCTTCGATAAGCTTCTCGCCCTCGTTCCGCATGTGAGTGTGATAAATGCCGCCGTAAGGAACGATGACTTTCACCAGCTCCGTGACTTCTTCTGTACTGCCGTACCGCCCCGGCAGATATTCCAGCCCTGTGGATAGTCCAGAGGCACCCTGCTCCATCGCTTCCTTCACGATGGCTTTCATCTCTTCCATTTCTTCGGGTGTCGGCTCCCGGTCTTCCATCCCCATCACTATCTCGCGGACCTGTCCATGGCCCACGAGTAAAGCGGCATTCGGCCCGATTCCTTCATCAGACCAACGGTGGATCAGGTCTTCGGCTTGCTCAAAAATCGGCCAGGCGCTGCGCCCGCACTGGCCGACTATGACTGTGGTCACTCCCTGTTTCAGATAATTGAGGCAGGCCCTGTTCTCGGGAAAATACATCCCGCTGTCCACATGAGTGTGAAGGTCGATGAATCCTGGAGTTACAACCAATCCTTTAGCGTTGATCACCTTGGCCGCAGTTCCTTTTACCGACCTGGCCACTCGAACAATCACTCCATCCTTGACAGCCACCTCCATTTTGACGGCCTTGTTCAAAGACCCATCCAACACTCTTCCGTTCTTGATCAGCACATCATAGTCATATCCGGTTTCCGCTTGAATTGACTGGTCTATACCGGCCCAAAAGGACATGCACAAAAACAGAAAAACACCTAAGAAAATAGTCTTGGTTTTCATCGGTCCTCCTTCTTTCCTTTTTAAGACATTCAAATTATAGAGAAAGAGAGAATCTGTCAAGAATAAATGAGCGAAATTCTGTTTACGCTCAGGAGTTGGATTAATCTCTTGTTCTATCTATCGAGAAAATCGTGTCATTACGAGCGAGGCGTGGCAATCTCTTAAAATACATATGCCTGTGC
This sequence comes from uncultured Eubacteriales bacterium, assembly GCA_964348015.1. Classification (GTDB taxonomy): domain Bacteria; phylum Acidobacteriota; class Aminicenantia; order Aminicenantales; family Aminicenantaceae; genus SOIA01. The sequence continues at coordinate 39,911 of CAYGBC010000055.1, forward strand.
AAACGATTGAAAGGAGTGTAGTTACCCCTTAAGATCAATGTGTAAGCAGGAGAAACCGTGAGACATCGGTAATTCCAAAAAAAAATCTTCTCCCTAAGGGATTGTCACGCTTCGATCGCAATGACGTTATTACAGAATTATTGAGCTATCAAACGAGTAAAAACATTATGCCTATTTTGAAAAATCAGAGCGGACTCTATTTATTATATTCTGGAGAAATTGCACAATGGGGGGACAGAAAATCCCCAGGACTCCCCGCCCCTTCTTTTTTAATGTCTTTTCTTGTATCTTTCGAGAAGCTCGGTGTACCTGTTGGACAGTTCGGTCTGTCTCCCATCGATGAAAACGTACTTGATGTTTGTTCGCAATTCCAGAATATCCCCGTCGGCCAGTACGATGTTGGCCACCTTGCCCTTCTCCAGACTGCCCATCATCTCATCCACTCCGAATATCTGGGCAGGATAGATCGTCACGCCTTTGAGGGCTTCCTTTTTATCCAGACCAAAGGCGGCTGCTTTCGCGGCATGATAAGGCAGGTCTTTGGCGGCACTGGAGCTCTGTGAAGAGAACGCGAATTTGACTCCGGCTTTGGCCAGAACGCCCGGATTCCTGTAGATGGAATCGTACCCATCCTCCCACTTCGGAGGCAATCGGTTGAGAGAGCTGAAAACAACCGGAATACCAGATTTCTTCAGCTCCTCGGCGACCTTCCAACCCTCGGTCACACCGAAAAAGATGGCCTTCAGCTTTTCATCTTTCACAAACTGAATGGCGGCCTGAATGTCCTTTTCCGCATTGACAGAGATCATGACAGGCAGCTCTCTGCTCACAACAGGAAGGAGAAACTCCAGTTTCTCGTCAACCTCTGGAAGAGGGAGGCGTGCGTCCTTCAGCGCGGCTTCTTTTCTCTTCTGATAATAACGGGCTCTGTTCAGGATATCCTTCAGCTCTTCGATCTGCTTCGAGGCCTGTTCTCGAGGCTGTGTCTGAGTTTGCCGTCTGAAACGCGGAATGGACGGGAACTGGATGTACATCGCCACAGAGGGCTTGATCACCATTTCCTCCGGTGTCCAGCCCACCAATCTGATCATACCGCTCTGTCCCGAAATAAGTCCTCCGGTACAGGCTACAACAGCGACCGTTATGCCGTTAGATCGACTAATCGGAATATGCATGGAATCCGGCCAGATCGCTTCCACGGCTCTGACTTGAGGATTGAACCGCCCCGTCTCCCGTGAATCCACTGTCGCTCTCACCGCGCCAATTTCTTGAAGACCTAAATAGCAGAAACTGTCGATCATTCCCGGATAGGCGGTTAAACCTGTGGCATCAATCGTGGCGGCTCCGGAGGGAATCGGGATGTCTGCTCCGATATTTGCAATCTTGCCATTTTCAATAAGGATAATCCCCTCCGGGATATCTTCGCCGATAACCGGGATGATCTTCGCGCCTTTTATGGCGATCACGCCCGAATCCTCTCCCCGGACCATGCCGAATGATGCACAGAGGAGGATCCACACAGCGCATGCGAGTATTTTCCGGGTCATTTTTCTCCTCCTTTGTCCTTCTTCTCTTTTTCCTTCTTTTTTTTCTCCATTTCTTCTCTCTCTTGAAGATACTTCGCCCGGTCAAAATAAACCTCGCCTTCGATAATAGTCATCTCGCACACGGTGTAGGCACTGAGAGGATGCGCATTAAAAATGGCGATGTCTCCGTGTTTCCCGACTTCCAGGCTGCCAGCAATCTTGTCCACTCCGAGTTGTATGGCGGGATTGATAGTGATGAGCTTGAGGGCTTCCTCTTCAGAAAGACCTCCGTATTTCATGGATTTGGCCGCATCATTGAACAGGCGCCGGATCCTTTCTCCGCTGTCTGAATTGATCGAAACGAGCACTCCCTGCTGCGTGCAGAAGGCGGCATTGTAGGCGATCCCTTCAGACGCTTCCATTTTGTAGGCCCATCCGTCGGCAAAGATGGAAATGCCAATTCCTTCTTCAGCCAGCTCTTTAGCGATCTTAAACGCTTCAGAAATATGCTCAAAAGCCGCGATCTTGAACCCGAATTCTTTGGAAAGCTTGATGAATTCGAGAGTTTCATCGGCTCTGTAGCTGTGGCAGCGAGCCCACATTTTTCCGCGCATCATATCCACCAACTGCTCCATCTGCAGGATTTTACGCGGAGGGACCAGATTCTTGGCGGATTTCTTAGACTTTTTGGCGTTCAAATACCTGTCCCACTGCTCCATGTAGTTTTTCGCCTTCATGAATTCGCGCCGGATGATGGCGTTGACACCCATGCGGGATTGGGGATAGCGAGGCGTCCCCATGCCGGAGACATTCGCCCTTTTGGGATTTTCACCCAGGGCAAACTTTAAAGTCCTGTACGCTTCAGGGACGACCATCTCTTCAGAAGTCTTTCCCCATTTCATTTTAATCACGATGTTCTCGCCGCCGATCGGGTTGCCACTGCCGTGCATGGTGTGGACCATCGTGACTCCCCCCGTGAGAGCGGTGTATATGGATGTGGATTCTGCGTTCAGCACATCCCGCATCTTCACCTCAGGAGTGAGCGCATTTCCCATTTCGTTCGTCCCAGTGAGCCCGATATGAGTATGCGAGTCGATGATCCCGGGAATCACATACTTGCCCGCGGCATCAATGACCTTAGTGCCCTTCGGGGCTTTGATGTTCTTCCCGAGTTTCTTGATAATCCCTCCGACCACGAGTACATCTCCATGGGTGATCGTCCCGTTAGTCACAGTTAATATCGTCCCGTTCTTGATCAGCAGGTCCTGGGCCGAAGAAAAACCAGGTGCAAAGGCAAAACACAGACACACAATCAAACAGATAATTTTTTTCTTCATGGCTTTTCTCCTTTATGTATTCCGGTCAGGGATCCGTGTAGCCCTCAATTCGGCACTTCCTCCTTCGAAGGTAATCGTTCCTTCGATCGAGTCCTTTTCCGCTGTCCCGCTGAAAGCCAGCTCAAATGTCTCATCCATGATTGTCGCAGAAATTATGAACACGAGTTCTTTTCCGCTGAGGACTCCATCACTGATCGTCCATTCGCCCATTTCAGAGGAAATGGTTCCGCTGACGGAGTTTCCTTCCTGTTGGATCTCGAGATTCAACTCCATTTCACCCATCGCGCCTGAAATCGTGGCCTTCCACTTTCCGGAAAGATTTAAAGTCGTGGGCTTGGCTTTTTTCGGAGGCTGTTTGACTTCAAACGAAATTCCGTCTACAAAGACTCTCCGCACCTGAGTTTTTTCTTCAAATATCTCTCCCGAAGTGAGGATTATGTTGGCGATTTTTCCGGGTTCAAGAGTTCCGAGGAAATCTGCGACGCCTAGATACTGCGCAGGAATTATTGTCAGGGCGTTGAGTGCTTCTTCGCTGGGCAGCCCGGCTTTGATGGCTTTCTGGACATTTTTCTGCACATCCGATGCGTTCCGCAGACCGAAGGACGTCAGGGAAAACCTGATTCCCTGTTTGTGGAGGTTGGCTGCATTGGCAGGATAGGTCTCCTCCTCAGCTTTCTTTTTTTTCTCCTCCCCTTGATTTGCGTAGATACTTGTGAACGGAGGCTTAAAGTTGAGAGACACGAGAAGAGGTGCCTTCATGCTCTTGACCAAACCAGCGACTCTCCAGGCTTCGTTGGCACCGCTGATGTACCCGTTCAGGCTGAACTCCTTGATAAATCGGGAAGCTCTTTTGATGTCCTCCAGGTTGGCACAGTTGAAAAATATGGGTTTCTTTTTCACGGCAAAAGGAGAGAGGGCTTCGAGATAAGTATTGTATTCAGGCCTCTTCAAACCACGCGAAGAGCCAAGAAACATTGACTTATAAGAAGAATAGTGGGCCGCGTCCAGGAAAGACTGTCTGAGGAAGGCCATGGTTCCCATCAAGCTGGAGGGATAAATCCCTCTCTCTGTGGTGAAGTTGATATGGAGCGCCACAGGATTTTTCACCACCATGGATTCTGCCTGATACCCATTCACATTCACGAGAACACTCTGGCCCGCATAAATGCCTCTCTGTGGAGCCACCAGGACTGTCGTAATCCCAACCCTGTGCAGACTGTCGACAGCCGTCTTTTTCGGCTTGAGGAGCTTATAGGCCGTGCGATTGACTTCCTCAGCCCAATTCTTCTCCTGCGGCTGTGCAGCCGCCGCACCTGCTCCCGGTGTTCTGGGCTGTGCTCTGGGAGTCTCGAGGAAGAAACTCGAGTGGGAGTCGATCAAACCTGGGTAGGCACAGAGCCCTTTAGCCTCGATGATCTCGGCATCTTCTGGAATCCGAACCTTCCCCTGTGTCCCCACGGCTTCGATCAGGCTGTCCCGGATCACGATCACCCCGTTCTCTACTGGGGGGCCAGACACAGGAAAGATCTTGCAGCCCACGACTGCATAGGTCGGCCCGACTCGAGCAGATAAGATGTGGACCACTAGGAGAAAGGCCAAAAATAAAAGAATAAATGCAGGAGCTTTTTTTGTTTTCATGATCCTCCTTTCTTTCTCAAAATATCTATATCTATTATCCCCGACATTTTTGAGCCATTCAGTTTATCAAAAAAGTGTATGATGGTCTACACTCCGAATTCCATCAATTTTTCGTCAATGAGCAACTGGACAATCGAGGCCAAATCGTATTTAATGAATGAGTTTTGCGAACAGTTTTATTGAGATAGAAGAGATCCTGAAATCAATGAAAAAAGGAATCCAGAGATTATACTCCGAAGTGGCGAAGACCTACGAGCTTGTGAATCATCTCCTGACATTCGGGCTCGACATCATCTGGAGGAAAAAAGCGGCACGAGAGGCTTCCAGAAAAGGCGGCTCTTACTGGCTGGATGTCTGCAGCGGTACGGGGGAGATGGCTCTTAATCTTTCACGTCTCGCCGATAAAAAGGTTCAAATCGTTACAGCAGATTTTTCCTTTCCGATGTTGGATAAGGGTAGAGAAAAGAGAAATATCCCCAGAATTTCCCCTGTTCTCGCCGATGCAATGCACCTGCCTTTTCCGGACGGGACTTTCGACCTTGTGACCATATCTTTTGCCACCCGGAACATCAATCCGAACAGGGATATGCTCCTCGTTCACCTCAAGGAATTCCAACGCGTTCTCAAGCCAAAAGGATATTTCATCAACCTCGAGACAAGCCAGCCTTCCTCCAAAATCCTGAAGAAGCTTTTTCACTTTTACATAAAGCTGGCTGTCAAGCCTCTGGGATATCTGATATCAGGCTCCAAAGCGGGTTACCGCTATCTTTCCTTCACGATTCCGCGTTTCTACGGTGGGGAGGAGTTCTCCTCTATTATCAGAAAAGCGGGATTTTCTCGCGTCACACACGAGCCTCTTTTTTTCGGGGCCGCAGCCATCCACTCTGCTCAAAAATAATTCATACTTTTTCTCGTTATTGTGGAGTCAGAATGAATCGTGTATCATATATTTTCCAGAAAAAAGGGATAATCTGTGTACAGGACAGGAGTTAAAATTCTCGAAGCCAGGATCGGTATTGAATCCAACACCAAGGAGCTCCTCCCCGAATTTCCGCTCAAGGTAGAAGTCCCCTCTCTCCTAACTGACTTCAAATCAGTCGAAGAGATCCCGTACTCTCAGGATCTTGACGGGTATATCACGGTCGATGATGAAGATCAAAAACCTTCATTTGAATACTCCGAGGATCAAGCCCGATTCCTTGGACCATTCCGCAAGCTCGCCCGAGAGGCTTCAGACCAGAGGTACAGCTTGTGGGGAAACCAGGGATTCCTGTACAGGTACTCCCTCTGTCTGCTCGAAAAAAAACACAGGATACTCAACCTTCATGCCTGCGCTCTCTACAGCGAAAAAAAAGATCATCTTTTTGTGATCAGTGGAGGAGCGGGGAGCGGAAAGACAGTCTATCTCCTCGGCGGACTCCTCAAGGGACTTAAGCTCTTTTCCACAGAAACCGTCCATGTCCGGATCGAGAAAAACACCTTGTCCTTGTATATGGGCTCTTTGGTCGACAACGCGAGGCTGGGAACTCTGAATCATCATTTCCCCCGCTTTTTAAGTCAAATCGATACCCAGGAAGTGGAGGACGAATGGCAGAAGAAAATCGCACTCGACCTTTCCTCTTATAAAACCGATTTCGAAAAACTGTCCAATCCCAAGTCGGTCACCATCCTGTTTCCTCGGATCGAAAACGGCCGTGAAGGATTCCTGCTCACCCCGATCCATGCAAAAAAACAAGCTGCAAAAGCTCTTTTTGACAACATCACACAGAAATTATCCGAAACTTGGATCTTGTACGACAAGATTCCCGTTTCAGGGATCGATGAGGAAGAACTGGCTCATGCGCGGTTCTCCCACATCAACCAGCTCGTTCAGCATGAATCTATAGTCCAGACAGCCGCAGTCCTCTCCAATCCTGAGGAATGCTGGGGAGATCTTCTGGGAAAAAAGGAGAAGAAAAATGAGTAAAGCATGGGAAGGCACGATTCACATACCTGTTGAAGGAAGGACGCTCAAACCCAGGCAGACAGGAGTCACCATGGTGATCGATAAAGGAATAGGTGTCCGCCACCTCGAGGATCTGATCGAAACAAGCGGGGACTCTATTGATGTGATCAAACTGACTTTTGGAACCTCCGCATTCTACGATGAAGCTCTGCTGAAGAAAAAGAACGAGATGATCACCGCTTCCAATATAGACGTGATGCCGGGGGGGACTTTTCTCGAAGTTGCAATCTGGCAAAAAGCCTTTGATGAGTATCTTGACAGAGCCTATGAATTGGGATTTTCAGCGATCGAGGTTTCAGATGGGACGATAGAGATCGACAGACAGAAAAGGAAGGAAGCCATTACCAAATCTCTGGACAAAGGATTCAAGGTTATCACAGAGGTCGGAAAAAAGGACCCCAAGGAAGCCCTCCCCATCTCTCTCATCCACCAATTGATCGGAGAAGACATGGAACACGGCGCTTTTAAAGTCATCATCGAAGCCCGGGAGGCTGGAAAGGGAGTAGGGATTTTCGATGCAGAGGGAAAAGTCAGAGAAGATGAAATTGACAACATCATAGCTGGAGTGGATAATGCCGATCATCTGATCTGGGAAGCGCCTCTCAAAAATCAACAGCAGGCATTAATCCTCCGTCTGGGGCTCAACGTGAACCTGGGCAATATCCCTCCGGATGATGTTTTGGCACTCGAGGCCCTAAGACAGGGAATGCGGGGAGATACGCTGAAGAAAGCTTATCAGGGAAAAAAGAACTGGAAGAAATAGGAGATGTTTCTGGCTAATCCATTCTCTCCAGAAGTTGAATAACCACTGTGTGATCACCCTCAGGAATCCGCACTTTGCATGACTTCCCTTTGGGCAGGTTCACCACTTCATCATTTACCAAAACCTGATATTTGCCTTCCACCAGAAACTGGATTCTGATCTCCCGTTTCTCTATCGAACGAACTTCAAACGAGATTTCATTCTCAGAATAAAGAAAACGTCGGAAAACAGCTTCTCCGTTGGTTCTCAAGATCTCTCTCTCATCTTCTCTTAGCCGGACTCCGGAACGGGAAACTTCCACTTCATAATGACGGCCGAGGATCGAAATATTGGATAGCTTCCCCTTCTCTTCTGTGTCGATCATTCCGAACCTGAATCCTTCCCAGGGAGTGATATCCAGATATTCCTCAACAGAAATCAGGCTGAGAAGGGGGCCCCAGCTCATAAATTCATGTCCTTGAGCGGCTCCTGTCCGCGCATCGAAACTCTCAGGGCATAGCTGATAATTCTCCCAAACTCGCTGGAATAAGTTATAACTTCTTTTGGCGACCTCAGACGCCAGCGCATCCAAACGATAGGCTTTCAAACCTTGATAGATCAGATAATTGCTGGGGGACCAGATCGCTCCCCTCCAGGAGAAATGATCTCTGCTGAAGGCCGGGTCATCCCGTGAAATCGTCGGTATAACGAAGTCTCCCCAGAATTCTCTCGGGTTAAGCAGATGCCTGGTCATCCGTAAAGCTCTCGTTCTATCAGGAATCATAGCGAGGAGAGGATAAAAATTGGAAGCCGCCTTACTCGAAGAAAACCTTCCATCCCAGTGACGGTCGAAATAGAATCCTTCTTTATCATCCCAGAGTTGTGTATTGATCCGCTCTTTCATATCCGCATATTCAGAAAGATAGCCTTCGTATTCCTCTTCTCTATCCAAAACATCGGCGATCTGAGCCAGGCACCACGCATCCATGGCATACAGGCTGTTCAGGCCGACACAGTTCATGGTCAATGTTCCCGTTTCCTGGTTAAACGGAGCATCATCCCAACTCGGCGAGTCGTCCTCCCCCGATTCCCATTTCGCTCTTTTCTTCCCCTCGACATTTTCCTCCCAGGAAGGGACCACTTGTGGAAGGTATTCGGGATCCGTCCCCCACTCCAGAAGACCATCCCCGTTTCCATCTCGACGGGACTGTCCATTGGTTCTTTCTTCCTTCCAGTAAGCATGCCACTTCACAAGGTAAGGATAAGCATAATTCAACAAGTCTAAATCCCCGAATTTCTGGAACAGCTTATACACAACGTAGGCCCCGATCGGGGGCTGGGAGCGGTCTGGAGTCCCCCCAAACCGGCTGCGCCAGTTAGGGATGTTGCCGTTAGGATACTGAGTTTCAAAAACCGACCGCAGGATATCCATGGAATGTTGAGAACTCTCGACAGATGCCTCTAGCGCATTGAAAAAAGACACCCATTCGAATATGGTCCAGTGACCGGGATTTCCTTCAGGAGTTGGAAGGAGGCGGGTTCGTCCCGAAGGCACATACATCCTATGAAGGCCTGGCTGATAAAGAGTCGTCCAGAACAGATTGTTGGAAATGGCTCCAGCTGCACCCTCATAAAGCCCTTCCACTTTGGCTCTCCTGTCTCTGTACCTTTTCTCTTCTTCCTCTAAAATGGAATCAATCATCCTCTTGTCTTGATACAGGAAGACTTGACTGCTGACTTCTTCTTCGCTTTCTCCAACTCCGGCAACAAAATGAAGAATCTGTTCGTCTTCCATCGGAAAAGTCAGAGTAAGCTCATCTTCCTCCGTGTCTTTGTTTATATTTCCTAGGGGATCAGTCCAGAGCAAATAATGATATTCACCACTTACGGAGCTCTCTCCTTTGACCTGGTCATCCGCAAGCATGCGGTAGTTTCCTCGATTCTGCCACGGGAAATAATGCACAAGATGAATAACAACGTCTTCTGGAGCCATGATTCTTCCGACTACGGTCATTTCATCCTGGCGAGACCATTCAAAAACAAGCGTATCCGAGCGGGAGGGAGGTTTGATCAGAATGGGAGTCTCACTTCCCTTGTTGAAAGGAAGGCTTAAGTCGAGCTTCAGCCGGGCATACTGCCCATCAGGAGAATGAGGCCCGACTTCTGAGACCAGGTAAAAAACATCGTACCCATCAACAATTTGCTCCTCTTTCTCAATTCCGAACCGAAAGGCAAAAACGCTTCCCTCCTGAGGGGAAATCAGGAGGCCGTTCAATGTTCGTGCTTCCAAAGCTCCTATGAAGATATTTTTCCAGGGATATTCGATTTCTGAAAAGAGTCCTGTTGTCAAAAACAAGAAGAGAAATAACAGGATCAGATATCTGACTGCTCTCACGGGAACGATCTTCTCAACCAAAATCTTTTTCAATAAGTCATTCGAGGAAAATCTTGCGTTCTAACAACATGAATCTCAACCTATCCAGGAGGTGAGAAACTCCGCTTCCCTCCGAAATATTATACCACAAAATTCATATTTTGCAGGGAAATTCTGAAATTTCAGTTAATCGAGCCTGTGCAGTCCGTACTTTTTGGCCCAGTTGAGCACTTCTTCGTATTCTTTCCTTGTGATTCGGCGTGCGATCTCAGGATACTCAAACGCCTTATGCTCGGGCCGATACTGTCGCATCAGGTTGAGATATGTATTTTTAGAGAGATTTTCAGCGACGAATTTCAGAAATATCTCTGATCCGGCTATCCTGTTGGGCATAATCAGATGTCTCAGGATGATCCCTCTCACAGCAATTCCTCTGCTATCCACCTCCAGATCTCCCACCTGACGGAACATTTCTTTGAGGGCCATCTTCGCATAATGGGGATAATTATAAGCTTCAGCAGAATACTTGGCTGCTTTCTCAGGGTCCATGTATTTGCAGTCAGGAAGATATATATCAACGATTCCATCCAGAAGTTTCAGCATGTCCGGATTCTCATAACTGCTCGTGTTGTAAACCAGAGGAATCCGGAGACCCATCGGGATGGCCTTCTGAACAGCGCTGACAATATTGGGCAGATAATGCGTGGGAGTGACCAGGTTGACGTTGTGACATCCGACATTCTGGATCTTGATCATCGTCTCTGCTAAACGCTGATCGGAAATCTCGATCCCTTCACCTTCGATGCTGATCTGGTAATTCTGACAAAACACACATCTGAGGTTGCAATTGGCAAAGAATACAGTCCCTGAGCCCCGTTGCCCCACTAACGGGCGTTCTTCACCGAAGTGGGCTTGTGCGCTGGACACCTTGACTCGTGAAGTCGCCTGGCATTTTCCAGTCTGCCCCTGCATCCTATTCACTCGGCAGTCTCTGGGACAGAGATGGCAGCTTTCATAGACCGAAAACAGCTCTTTGACCCTTCTCGAGAGCTCTCCTTTTTTTTCCAGGGCAAGATAGGAAGGATAGAGCTCAGGGCTCCGCAAGCTGGCAGGAAAATTCCTTGTTATCCCGGGATAAGACCTGGAAGGGAGGAATAGAGCTGAACTCATCAAGATCAAAGAATCACTCAAAAAGTTCCGTCTCGATATCTTCTTCATTTCTCTACCCCCTCGATAGTATGAATATACATTAGAATTCAATCTCTGTAAACAGTATGAGAAAATGGGGGCTGCGTAAATGGGGACTGTCTCTCTTAGTCATTATTTAAAAAAAATAGAGACTGTCCCCTTTTATGAAAATGGAATAACGTTTCAGCAAATTTTAAGAATAATGCAGGTGATATCTCTTTAACTGCACGCTTTTTAAGTCACGTGTCGGATGTCATCTGAAAATTTCTTGTGTTCACCCGAAGCATAAATCGCCTCGATCTCCTGGAAGAGAATCTCGATTTCTTCTTCTTTGGAGTAGAAATGAGGGCCGATTCTTAAGATGTCTGGCTCCTTGCCTTCGCCCTTTCGGAAATCCACTTTGACGCCTCTCTTCTCCAGGGCCTGCTTGACGGGAAAAGCCTGCGGCAGGTTGAAGGAAACAGCCCCTCCTCGCATCTCTTTATCTTCCGGAGTGTACAGGTGAAAGCCCCTTTCCTTTGCTTTTTCAAGAATAGACTTCGTCAAAGCCTGTGATTTTTCTCTTATTGCCTGGATCCCTATATCTTTTATGATTTCCATTCCCGCACGAGCCGTATAGAGAGATGAAACCGACGGAGTTCCAGACATGAATTTGTAGCTGTCTTGAGCGTAGTCCATATCCCGAGCAAACTGGAAAGGGTCTCTGTGGGCGAACCATCCGGTCAATCGAGGCTGAAGAGTATCCGCAAGCTCCGGCCGAACATACAGAAATGCAGTTCCAGGCCCCCCACACAGCCACTTCAGGCACCCTCCCACATAGAAATCTACATCAAGCCGCTTGACATCCACGGGAAGCGTACCAGGAGCATGATAGCCGTCGATAAGAGTAAGGGCTCCGGCCTCACGAGCTTTTGTCGCAATCCGTTGAATATCCTGGATATAGGCAGATTTGAAGTAGACATGAGAAGTCGCCACAAAGAGTGTCCGGTCATCAATTTTTTTTATAATATTTTCCGCATCTATCCCTGGTTCACCGTGGCTCTTCACCAATTCAAGCTCCCATCCCGTGAACTCCGTTATTTTGGACACAGCATAGAGCATCGAGGGAAAGTCATGGTCTGTCATAATCACCCTGTTCCGGGAGTCATCCTCTTTTCGCCCGAAAGGGAATTTAGTGGAGAGAGCCACCCAGTGACAGAGGGTGGCATTCGCACACATTGTCACCTCATTTGTTTTTGCCCCAAGGAACAAGGCAACTTGATCTCCGATCTTTCGTGAAAGGTCCCACCATTCCTTCTTCCAGGCGCTCACCCCCTCTTCGGCCCATAATGTATAAAATCGTCCAAGATGTTTTTCTGCTTTTCTTGGGACGGCTCCCAGCGAATTACTGATCAAATAAACACACCGCCCGAGAATTGGGAATTCGTTTCGTACGGACTCCAGGTCCCGCTTCAAATCCCAGTTCATCCTGAAGCTCGACTCTCTGTCACATTCCTTCTCGTTATTATCCGGCTCTCTAATCCGGCAGCCCGTTCTTGATGTAGTGGGAAACAGCTTCGATAAAGATATCCAGCTCGCGGAGTGTTGTGTAAATACTGGGCGTAACACGCATCCCAACCACACTCTCCCCTTCAAGTTCAGGAGAGGGAACCCCCACCGTAATGACATAAATCTTGTGCTTATTGAAGAGGACCTGGGCCAGTTTCCCCATATCGAAATCCTTCACAGCATAGGTTCCAATCCCGCAGGACTGTTGTGGGTCGTAGGATGTGAGTATCCTGACGCCAGGAAGCTTCTCCAGCTTCTTCGCCCAATAATTCCTTAAATAACGCAACCTCTCTTCTTTTCTCTTACCGCCGATCCCATGATGGAAAGCCAGGGCGTCTCCCACGGCAAGCTCCAGCCAGTCTGGATGCGTTCCGATATGCTCAAATTTCCGGATGTCGTCCCCTTGAGGATCTCCCGCAGGAAAAAGAGGCCAGATTTTTTTAATCTTCTCCTTTTTCACATAGAGAAAACCCGTCCCGATCGGAGCCATCATCCATTTGTGCAGATTGGCCCCATAAATGTCACAATCAAGGTCCTTCTGTTTGAACTCAAAATGTCCAAAAGCATGGGCTCCGTCGATCACCACCTCGATGCCTCGTTTCCGGGCCATGCGGCAGATCTCCTTGATCGGAAATATTTGCCCGGAGAGATTGGTGATGTGACAGACTTCGATGAGCTTGGTCTTGGGAGTCACGTTTTTTTCAAAAGCATCTGCCAGTTCTTTTATGTTTTTGGGGGGATATTTGAAGGGGAACAATTTGACTTTGACTCCTTCCCTCTTTTCCCTTTGAAACAGGGCATTTTTCATAGACGGATAATCATGTGTCGTGGTCAGCACTTCATCGCCCGGCTCAAGGTCTATTCCAAGAAGAGCAATCTGCATGGATTCTGTGACATTCCGGGTTATAGCGATCTCTTCGGGTGAACAACCAAAAGTATCTGCCAGTTTTTTCCGGATTAGCTCTTTTCTGGGCCGGAGGTATCTCCACCCGTTTAAAACAGGCGCCCCATTTGCAAAATCCAGGTAGCGATGAATGGCATCCATGACAATCTGGGGGGCGGGATGGACACCCCCGTTGTTGAGGTTGATGACGCTCCGGTCGATGTTAAATGCCTGCTGGACATGGAACCAGAAGTCCTCGTCCCTTGCCACCTCTGCCGCGGAGAGGTGTTTCACATCTTTAATCTTTTTCTCAATGTTGGCCTGCGCTTCCTTCGCAGAAAGCCCCAAAACTCCTAGGCTCCCTATGCCCAGGCTCAATTTTTGCAAGAATTCCCTGCGGCTCGTCCCCATTTTGATCTCCTTTCAAGCCGAATATTTTGATTAACAATATATTATTTAGAGTTGAGCTGTCAAATAGATCGCGGAAATCTACGGGCTGATGAATCAGCTTGCCTGACTGTTGCTTTATCACATGAATAAAGATGCGTTCACGGAGATGACTCTGTTTTTCTCTTTACGAATACTCCTGCATTTCTATATAATGGAACCAAACCAAAAGAGCCGAGTGGAGGATCCGATGAAAAAATTTCTCATCAGCCTTTTCATTCTCTCTCTTCTTTCCCCCAGTTCCTGGGCGAAGGTGGGAGATATTCTCGAAGTGGTCAAATCGCCAGGACCTTGCCCGACTGGCCTGGCATTCGATGGACAGAATCTCTGGTTGGCGGATATCTACACGGATAAAATATACAAGATCAACCCGGAAAGCGGCAAAGTCCTCAAAATCTTCGACTCCCCCGGCCATCAACCTGAAGGCCTGGCCTGGGATGGACGTCATCTCTGGCACATCGACTCCGGAGAGAAGGCCTTATACAAGATCGACCCTGAAACAGGACGAGCCCTGACCATCCTGGAATCGAACAGTTCTCATCCCAGAGATTTGGCCTGGGATGGCGAGTATATCTGGATCATAGACCACAGACAGGACATCCTGCTCAAAGTATCCGCTGAGGATGGGATGATGGTCCAGTACTTTCCATCTCCTGCCCGAGAGCCGGCGGGTTTAACGTTCGACGGACAATATCTCTGGGTCACAGACCGGAGTGAAGACCGCATCTATCTCGTGAATCCCGCTGATGGGCTCTGCCTGTCCTCCCTAAGATCCTACGGCCCGTTTGCCTACGGGCTGGCCTGGGGAAAAGACACACTCTGGAATGCGGATTATGAAAACGACGAAATATACCAGATAAAAGTCTTCTGCGAGGATATTCTCACGCAATGGGACGAACGGCAGATGTCTCTTCATTTCATCAAAGAATTCAGAAACTACGGTCCCGGCACAGTCAAAACTCTCGATATCTATCTTCCGATGCCTGTTACGCGAGACAACCAAACACTCCTGGGCACTGTCCGGTTCGATCCTGAGCCGGATGAAGTCATCCTGGACAAATGGGGTCAGAAAATCGCCCATTTCCATTTCAAGGATTTAAAGAACTATTCTGTCGTGAAACCAGGCTGGAAAGTCAACGCCAAGATTTATGCTGTCGAGTATTTCATCTATCCAGATAAAGTCGGAAGCCTTGAAGATATACCTGAAGAGATCAAAAGGATGTATACTCAGGATGGGGATAAATACAGAATCAACGATCCAGTCATCCAGGACCTCTCCCGCAAAATCGCGGGAAACGAAAAAAATCCCTATTGGATTGCCCGTCGCATCTATGATTATCTGGGAAAAAACTTAAGCTACAACCTCAAGCCTCTGGGCGGGTGGAACCCCGCGCCCACGGTTCTGAAGCGGGGCACGGCGTCGTGCTCTGAATATTCCTACTCGATGATCGCCCTCTGCAGAGCTCTCGGTGTTCCCATACGCTATGTGGGTGCGGTCAGCCGTCGTGGAGATGATGCCAGTTTCGACGATGTCTTCCACCGCTGGACAGAAGTGTATCTTCCGCCTTATGGTTGGATTCCATTCGATGCGAACAAAGGTGACACAGATCTGCCTGGAGGCAAGGTGCTGGGCATCGGAAACGTCGCTGCACGTTACATCATCACCACTGAAAACGGAGGCGGAGACAGGTATTTATGGTTTGGTTATAACTACGGGTTTCACTGGACCTCGCTGGGAAAATGCCGGATCCATGAAGAAAGCTACGGAATGTGGTCGCCGATCGGAAAGAAGAAGTACAACACACCGCTCAAGGACAAATAGGACATCACAAACAGTTTTTCCCAAAAAGGGACAGTCCCCATTTTCTCATATGTCGGCACCTTTTGCATTTCGGGCGAGCAAATCCGATGTGTCCAGCAGCCTCGACTTGTGAACAACACAGATCAAATTCCAAGAGGAGAGATCTTACGGCGGGGAAATCGCCCGTAAAACCAATCATCCGCCCGAATCGAAAGACTCTGAGCTAAACGCGAACGTTCGGCCATTTTTCTTATGAAATTGTGAAAGGAATTGTCCGGTTTGCTGTAAGGACAGACATAAATACACACCGCACAATCTGTCCCGGCTTTTCTCCAGAACCTGTAGCATTCTTCACGGCTGAGCACCCACTTCAGAACCCCACTTTCCTCTGATTTGTCTCCCTCTGGGATCGCCTGAGCGGGACAGTTCCGGGCACATTTCTGGCATCTCTGACAAAACTCCTGAACCCCTAAACGCAGTGGAACATCGGGAATTAAAGGAAGGTCGGTGGTGATGAGGCCTAATCTTGCCCGCGGCCCGAATCGATCTGTGATGAGAACTCCTATTCTCCCCAGCTCGCCCAGTCCGCTCTTCCAGGCGATCGGTGGGAGCATGGCTTTGTAGTTGCTTCCTGCCACATGAGCCCTAGCCGGATATCCCAGACGCCGGATGAATCGGGCCGCTATGATGGAGACCTTTGCCGCCTCGACGTATTTCTTTCCGGTCTCAACAACCACAGGAGCTCCCGGAGCCGAAGCGACCATTCCCAAATCCATCTCCACAGCAAAGGCCACAGCATATTTGTGCTTCAAAACGATTTTCTGACCGTATGGGTCAGGTCCCCGTCCCACGTGAGAGTAGACGTAAGCCTGGTCAAGCAGAGACACCCCGCAGAGATCTGCCCCTAAGTACGTCACAATGTTCTTGACCATGCGCGTGTTCTCCGAAGGGGACGATCGAACTGACTCCGGAAACACATCGCCCTGCACCTGCGTCAACTGATGCTCGAGAAAATCGAACTCCGCAGTCGCCAAAGAAAAAAGTTCTGGACTCTTTTCAAAATGGGAGTTTGCGAGGATATCCGGTATTTTCCTGATATCATCATCTCTATTCTTTTTATCAGGTTTCCGCCTGTAGTAATCCTTATAATTTTGAGTCCCTTCCACGAGGTCAAATCGAGCGAAAATCACGTCTCTCTCGTCGACTTTTTTCTGCTTTCCCACTATTTCGACAGGCCTCTTCTTTAGAGGAGGGACAAACAAAAAGATGAGAAAAATGAGAAAAAAACCAAACACTGCACCGAACAGCCAGTCTCTCAGCGGAGAGGCGACTAGACGAAAGACGAAATTAACAACGCCCAAAAAGAAAAGAAACAGTATGCTTCGCCAGAAAGCTCTCTTTTCCTTTTCGATCAGGCTGTAGAGAGAAAATACCAGAAAAAAGCAGATCAGGAGGAGAAAAGTGAACTCTCCGAGCACGATCAAGATTTCCATCAGATTCAAAACACAGTCAGATTATTAAACTCCTTCTGACTTGTCAATCCACACGCCCCATGTTCTCGCCTTTAATCCCTTTCTTGCATATAATAGAGCACATGAAAAAGGCCAAGGTTTCGATCGTGAAGTGCACGGATTACAACAGCGAGAACATTCATAAAGCATTAGTGGAAAGCCTGTCCCACCTCGGCGCGTTGGAAGACCTCATCCCGCCCCGGAGTCGAGTGTTCGTCAAAATCAACCACCTCTCTCCTCCCTCAACTCCAGATAAAGCGATCATCACTCATCCGGCGTTCACCGGAGAAATCTTGCGCCTGCTGAAACAACTGGATGTCGACATCACTGTCGGTGACGACATCTACTCAAAGGAAGAAGATGGATTCCTGATCTCTGGCTACCGCCAAACCTGTGAAGAATTAGGAGTCCGCCTTGTCAACCTGAAGGAAGCGGGATTTCGTGAAGTCCCCTGCAAAGGAGAAATCTTGAGAAAGGTTTTTATTTCCCCCCTGGTACTCGAGGCAGATTTCATCTTGAACCTTCCCAAGCTGAAGACTCATTCTTTTACGGCCTTCACAGGTGCGGTGAAGAACATGTTCGGAATAATTCCTCTTGGATTCCGTCACAGGTATCACAGAGATTTTATCAGGAATGATGTTTTCAGCCGCATGCTGGTCGATATCTTTTCCTGCGCACCCCCTCATTTGACCATAATGGACGGTATTGTGGCCATGGAAGGAGAAGGACCTTCAGCAGGAACCGCCAAAAACGTAGGGGTCATCCTGTCTTCAAAAGACGCCGTGGCCGTAGATGCCGTTGCCCTTAAAATAACAGCGTCGAATCCGATGAATATCTACACCACACAGAACGTACACGAAAGGCGCCTCGGAATCGGCAGGATCGAAGAAATCGAAATCGCTGGAGAGGACATCCATGATGTTGAAACAAAAGACTTCAAGCACTCTGTTATAGCCATAGGTCTCTTCAAGAAAAAAATCCCCTCGTTCCTGTATGCCTCTATTCAAAACCAGCTCACACTCATTCCTGAAGTCTACACAAAAAATTGCACGGTTTGCCTGGAGTGTGTCAACATCTGTCCCGTAGGAGCGGCAAAATCCGAGGAGAGTCTCGTCAGGATTGACAAAAGTCAATGCATCCACTGCATGTGCTGCCATGAAGTCTGTCGTTTTGCGGCTATAAAGCTCAATCAAAGGCCTGTGGGAAAAGTGATCCGGGGATTGTCCTTCCTGCATAAGAAAATCGCGTCTCTTTTTTCCTGAGGAAAGCGGGCTTTTACTTTTTTGGCTGGGAAAAGAGGTTCAAGAATGCGACAAAAAGGGCTGAGCCGATGACTGCCCAAATAATCGGGAACGGGTGGGAGCCAAATTTCAGGGAGATGAAAAACGGGAGATCTAATGTCTGAGCGATAAGTGTCCCGATCAAAGCCCCTATGAACCCCAAAACGATCGAAGTGACACAGCCCAGCTGCCTTCTTCCGGCAAGATTTGCCCCGATGGCTCCCGTGATTGAAGCGATCAGCAGCATAAAAAGAATCGATAACAGACTCATTTTTAAACTCAATTCAATCATCCACGAATTGATCTTTCATGTCAAATTTAAAAATACACAAGAAAAAAGGTGAATTTCACAGGAAGTTGTGTTACATTTACTCCCTTCAACTGGAGGGAGAAGGATGAACTTTTATCATTACTACAAGTCTCGCAAAGGGGAAATGCTCAACCTCTTGAAAGAAATCGTCCACCTGGAATCCCCTTCTTCAGATAAAAAAGCGGTGAATGCCTGCTCGGCTTTTGTGATCGAAGAATTCAAGAAAGCAGGCGCCCGCATAAGCCGGTTTCCTCAGAAAAAGACCGGAACTCTGTATGTCGCCGAATACCCTTCTCCTGTCCCCAAATCCGTTTCTGAACAGATCTTGCTCCTCCTGCACGTCGATACGGTCTGGCCTGTCGGAAAAATTCACAAAATGCCGTTTTATGTCTCCGAGGATAAAGTGTTCGGCCCCGGCGTCCTGGACATGAAAGCCAGCATCGTCATGACTCTCTCTTCCTTGAAAGCCCTGCAAGACTTGAACACTCTGCCGAAAAAGAAAATCGTTGTCTTCCTCAACTCTGCTGAAGAGATCGGGAGTGAAGCATCTTATGAAGTCATAAAAAGTCTGTGTAAAAAATCAGATTACGTTCTCTGTTTGGAGCCTTCTCTTCCTGGGGGTGGATTGAAATTGCAGAGAAAAGGACGGTTAGTGATTCGTCTGGAAGCCAAGGGCAAAGCCGCCCATGCCGGAACTCCGGAAAAGGGAGTCAATGCGATCGAAGAGCTGATGCACCAGCTCAGCCGAGTGAAAGAACTTGAAAAAAAGGAGACAACCGTCAACATCGGACTGATCGAGGGTGGGGAAAAGCCGAACATTGTCGCAAAGGAGGCCCATGCAGTCCTGGATGTCAGATTCTGGAAAAACGAAAACAAGGAAAATTTTATCCATTCTCTTAAAAGATTGAAGCCCAAGCTCAAGGGGAGCCAGGTGAGGTTCACTACAGAAAGCCTGACCCCTCCGATGGAAAAATCCGAAGCCTCCTCTGAACTTTTCTCGAGAGTGAAAAAAATCGCATCATCCTTGAACTTGAATTTGACCGCAGGAAAGACAGGCGGAGGCTCTGATGCCTCAGTCGCCTCGAGCATGGGAATCCCGACTTTAGACGGTTTGGGACCTGATGGAAAAGGAATCCATGCGGAAAACGAGCATCTTCTTCTTCCCTCCTTGATTGAAAGGACGGCTTTACTCACAGAAATATTGATCCAGCTCTGATTGACTGATTTCCCAAATTCTGATAATTTAAATTGTTGACTTCTTCCTGAATCGTTAAGAACATAGTGCAGTCGTACATCCTATTTGATACCACATTATAAGGAAGACTCATCCTTCTTAAAAAAGGAATTCTTTTGAGAGGGAAAGTCCCGTTATTTTAATCATTAAGGAGGACTCATATGATAAAAAAATATTACCTTCTTTCTCCCGGGCCAACGCCAGTTCCGGAAAACGTACTCGCTGCAGCCGCAGAGCCCATTATTCATCACCGGACTTCTGAGTTTTCAGGAATCTTTATGGAAGTCTCGGAAGGTTTGAAGTACGTATTCGGAACCAAAGAGGATGTTTTCGTACTGACATCATCCGGTTCCGGAGCCATGGAAACCGCTGTCATTAACACCCTGAATCCCGGAGACAAAGTGATCACGATCAGCGGAGGAAAATTCGGCGAACGATGGGGAAAAATCTGTCGGGCTTACGGTGTCGAGGTCAAGGAGATCGAGCTCGAATGGGGAGATTTGTTCACCAAAGAACAGCTTGCAGACGAACTCAAGACTAATCCCGAGACAAAAGCCGTCTTTGCCACTCTTTCTGAGACCTCTTCCGGAACTGTGTATGATATTCAGGGCTACGGAGAGGTTGTGGACAAGACCGATGCGATACTTGTTATAGACGGGATATCCGGCCTCGGGGCCACTCCCTGCCCGATGGATGAATGGAAAGTGGACATCATGGTCGCCGGTTCTCAAAAATCATTCATGATCCCTCCAGGCTTGGCCTATCTCGCTTTCAGCGCAAAAGCCTGGAAGCTTGTGGAACAATCCACTCTGCCCAAATTCTACTTTGATGCAAAAGCTTACAAGAAATCACTGTCCAAAAAGACCACTCCATGGACGCCCGCAGTCACTCTTGTCATCCAGCAGAAAAAAGCCCTGGACCTCATCAAATCCGTTGGTCTGGAGAAACTCTTCGAGCATCACCGCATTCTTGGCGATGCGACTCGAGCCGGAGTCAAGGCTATCGGACTTGAGCTTCTTTCCAAAAATCCTGGAAACATCCTGACCGCTGTCAAAGTCCCGGAAGGAATCGACGGAGTCCAGCTTGTGAAAACCATGCAGGGCAAGTACATGGCCTATATCGCCGGAGGCCAGGATCCTTACAAGGGAAAGATATTCAGGATTGCGCACCTGGGCTATATGGGTGGATTCGATATCATCACCGCCCTTTCGGCTATGGAGATGACGCTCTCCGAGCTGGGTTATGATTTTGAGAGCGGGAAATCCTTAAAAGCCGCCGAAGATATTCTAAAGGAGAATTGGGAATGAAAAAAATACTCGTCGCCGACGCTTTGAACGAGGAAGCCTTCGAGGAACTCAAGTCCATTCCGGAGTTTGATGTCACTTTAAAAACAGGAATGGACGAGGACGAGCTGGTCAAATCGATCCCTGACTTCCATGCGGCTGTGGTCCGCAGCGCCACCAAAGTGACACGCAAAGCTATTGACGCCGCCTCTAATTTAGAACTCATCGTCAGAGCCGGAATTGGGCTGGATAATATCGACCTGGAAGCTGCTCAAGCTAAAGGGGTCCAGGTGGCCAACACTCCTGCGGCCACATCGATTTCTGTGGCAGAGCATACGTTCGGGCTGATGCTTGCGGTTGTCCGAAACCACGGAAAAGCGAACCTCTCGATGAAGGAACACAAATGGGAGAAAAAACTGTTCTCCGGAACAGAGCTTTACGGCAAAACGCTTGGAATTATAGGAATCGGAAGAATCGGGCAGGAAGTCGCCAAAAGAGCCCTCGCATTTGGGATGAAAGTCATTGCATTTGATATCATCGAGATCCACTGTGATATCGACGTAAAACAAGTCTCCTGGGAAGAGCTTCTTTCCCAGGCAGATATCATCAGCCTTCACCTTCCTCTCACCGATAAAACCAAACATATGATCAGCGATAAGGAATTCGGAATGATGAAAGATGGGATCATCCTCGTCAATGCCTCCCGGGGAGGAACCGTGGATGAAAAAGCCCTTCTCAAAGCCCTTGAGTCCGGAAAAGTTAGAGCCGCGGCTTTGGATGTGTTCGAAAAAGAGCCGCCAGATGAGTTCACTCTCGTCGACCATCCCAACGTGATCGCGACGCCCCATATCGGCGCAGCCGCGAAAGAAGGCCAAAAAAGAGCGGGCATGGAAGTTGTCTCGATCCTGAAAGAGAGATTGGTTTAAGCATCTGTTCGAGTTCAGAATATCATCGGAGGAGAAATGGCAGACATACAACCTTTTAAAGGACTAAGGTACAACACAGAGAAGGTCAAGCTGGAAGAGGTCATCACAGAACCTTATGACCGCATCCCACCTCCCTTGCAGGAAGAATACTACAAGAGAAATCCTCACAATGTGGTGAGGATCATCCTGGGAAAAGACGACGACCCGGAACATCCGGAAAAGGATAAATACAAAAGAGCCAATGTCTACCTGGAGCAGTGGGAAAAGGAAGGTATTCTCATCCGGGAAGACCAGGAAGCGCTCTATCTGTATGAGCAGGAATACGAGGTGCGGAACGAACAGAAGAAAAGGATCGGACTCATCGCCAGAGTCAGGCTCGAAGAGTTTTCATCGAGAAAAGTTCTTCCACACGAAAAAACTTTCCCGAAACACAAGGTGGACAGGCTGAATCTTTTAAAAGCGACAAACACGAACACCGGTCAAATTTTCCTCCTGTACAATGACGACGACGATAGAGTTTCTCAGGCTATACAGGGAGCGCTGGCCAATGCGGAGAAGGGAGCCGATGTCAGGGACGAAGACAATTTCCATCACGTCCTGTGGATCATCACAGACAAGGATGATATCCGGAAAATCCAGGAGGCCATGGCGGAGAAAGTCCTGATCATCGCGGACGGCCATCACAGATACGAGACATCCCTCAACTTTCAGAAAATGAAAACCGAAGAGTTGGGAGATATCAAGGGGAATGAATCCTTCAACTCCATCATGATGACTCTCTTCAGGCTCGATGATCCAGGTTTGGTCATCCTTCCCACGTACAGACTAGTCAAAGGCCTTGACAAGCTGTCGGCTCAGAGTCTCAACAACCTTCTCTCTCCTCAATTCGAAATTTCTGATATTGAATGGTCAGACACTTCAGCCCCAGCGGTGCTCGAAAAAGTCCAGGAAAAAATCCTCAGTGGAATCCATACTTTTGGAGCGCTTATCCCTCAGCTCCATAAGGCATTGGTTCTCCGACTTAAATCTGATGATATCCTGGATACAGAGATATCCGACGACAAATCCAAAGAATGGAAACGCCTGGATGTGGCAATCCTCCATTCGCTGATAATCGACAAGCTCGAAGCCCTCTCTTCGGAACCTTTCTCTCTGGAAAACAACGTGAGCTACATAAGGAGCCTGGAACAGGGAATTGAAAAAGTCATCGAGGGAGAGTTTCAAATGATATTCCTCTTGAAACCTGTTTCCCTGCTCCAGATCAGAGAAGTGGTCGAGAACGGAGAACTCATGCCCCAGAAATCCACTGATTTCTTCCCCAAGCTCAAGTCTGGTTTGGTCATGAATCCTTTGGATGAATAAATTGATAGAGAGATTTGTGAATGGTTTATCTGGATAACAACGCGACGACCCCGATCGATCCCGCAGCCGCAGAAAAAATGTCCGATTTCATCAAAGAGCATTTTGGGAATCCGTCCTCTCTCTATCCCATTGGCCGGCAGGTCAAGGAGATGGTCACCGAAGCCCGGGAAATCGTGGCCAAGGCCTTAGGAGCTGGACGGACAGAGATCATATTCACCGGGTCTGGAACTGAAGCAGATAATTTCGCCATCCGAGGAGTTCTGGATGCTCATCCTGAAAAGAACGAATTCATCACGTCTGTTATCGAACATCCGGCAGTGATGGAAACCGCCCATTACCTGGAAAAAAAGGGAGTCAAAGTCACCTATGTTCCGGTAGATAAATACGGGACTGTTGACCTCCAGTTTTTAAAGGAGGCGATCACCCCTCAAACCGCACTCATCTCCATCATGCATGCCAACAATGAGATCGGCACCATCCAGCCCATTGAGGAAATCACTCGAATCGCCAAGGAGAAAGATGTTTTAGTCCATACAGATGCGGTCCAGTCTTTCGGAAAAATCGATGTGAATGTCGATAAGCTGGAGTTAGATCTCCTCTCAATCTCTGGACATAAGATCTATGGACCTAAGGGAGTGGGTGCACTGTACATCCGGAAAGGTACCCACATCTGGCCGTTGATATACGGAGGGCATCAGGAAAGGGAAATGCGAGCCGGAACAGAGAATACGGCCGGTATCATCGGACTCGGAGAGGCTGTACGAGCCATAAGAGAGAGAGGCGACAAGGATAAAAAACGAATTGAAAAGCTGGCCGAGAAGCTGAAAAAAGGCATCGAGGACAAGATTCCTAAAGTGAAATTCAACGGCCACGAAAGAAATAGAATAAAGGGAACCCTGAATTTTGCGTTCTTTGGACTCGAAGCAGAAGCCATCCTCCTCGCCCTGGCCACCAAAGGGATCTATGTTTCGACAGGCTCAGCTTGTAGCGAAGGCGCTGAGGAGGCCTCTCATGTTCTTGCCGCTATCGGACTCAAACCCGAGGTTGCTCGCTCCTGCATCAGATTCTCATTAGGACGGTTCAACTCCGAAGAAGATGTTGAGCTCGTTTTAAAGGAACTGCCGGATATCGTCGCAAAGTTCAGGGAGATATCCGCGCTTGACATCGAGGAAGAGGATTAAAGAGCTCTGGGATTGATCCGCCATTCAATCTGATATTTTCTCCTGCACTCCCCTACTCTAATCAACAGAAATCACTGATCTTTATGGGATATTTATTTCTGCAGTTGGGAGAGGTAGATTCGTCTGACTTCCAAAAAAAATTTCTGGTAGGCTTCTGTTTTAAAATCCGGGTAAGTCCAGCTCAGCGCTCTCACATCATTTTTACCGAATAAAAATTCCAAATGCGCATAAATCCCGTTCTGGAGGGGAATCCGATGCGCAAAATCCTTAGCCGTAGCCATGATCAAAGCTGAAGCAGTCATGTAGCCAGGATCCAGATTGACAATTCTCTTGCGGGCCTTAAATTCCTCCTTGATCTCCTCTTCGAGCGCATTGGTCCGGATCTTGATCTCGCTCAGTGCTTCCGGAGACATAAGATCGCAGAAGCTCAAAAACTTTCTTTTGAGATTCTTGCCCATCTGCTTTTCATAATAATCCGTGAAAACGAACTCGAACAAGGAACTCGATAAATCCAGCGTCCCGTAGATCTCGACAAGGCGTTCTTCTGCCTTCTTGAAAACGGCCTCCTGCGAAGCGATGATCCCACAGATGAGCTTGACTGCAGAAAAAGGCGATGCTTCGGACATAATCCCCTTTATGCGGCTTAGTCTTGATACTTGAAGGAAACCTTTACTTTTGTACGGAAGGCCGTGACCTTTCCATCTTCCACTCTCATATCGAACTCCACTGCCTCTGCAATCCTCAAATCCTTCAGAGTTTTTCTGGCTGTATCGACAGCGTTTTTCGCCGCTTCTTCCCATGATTTGGGGCTGGTTCCTATAAGCTCTATGACTTTGTAGGTGCTTTCCATGAAATCCCTCCTTTAAAAATATTTTAGGTGTGACAGGCGAAAAAAACTGTAAAACGTTCTACTCTGTTTGTCAATCCAAATACTGCAATTTCTTCACTCTCGTCTTCTCATCTCCCAAAGCAGAAGTTGATGACAAAAGCCGTGGAACTGCCTGTAAAAAAAGATTTAACATATAAGGTCGTGCGGAGTTTAAAAATTGACAGAGAAATTCAACGGATACATTTGAGGATCTCATCGATATTCTCGCGAGCAGCCTTTTCTCCGGCATCAATCAGTTCTGAAGGATTTGAAAAGTTAAAAGTATCCACATCAACATCAACGCGGATAACACAATCCGCCCGTTTAATTTTCTCAACAGTTGTATTGGCGGCCATGGTCTCCACCATCCTCTGGATGAGCTGGAAGGTGCTTTTGATCTCTTGCGAAGCGATTTCTTTTAAAGGCCTATGAATATCCACGAGCACTGTTTTATCAGCTCCTAATTTCTGGGCCATCTCCACCGGAACATTGTTCAAAACTCCTCCGTCCACCAAAAGCATATCGTTCATCCGAACGGGTTCAAACACGACTGGAAGAGACATCGTGGCCCTGAGGGCTTTATAAAGTTTACCTTCCTCGAAGACGATCTCTTTCCCGGATATCAAATCAGCCGCGTTGCACGCAAATTGTACCGGTAAGTCTTCTATCCGGACTTCACCTACAATTTCTCTGAAATGTCCTTCAATCTTGTCTTCTTTATCCTGCTTTATTTTCTTTTGAAGCCTAATCCTGTAGGCATCCAACAGAAAAAAATCAATGAGGCTGTGAGGTTTCTTGGGAAGAAAGGGGAGGTTCGGCCTCTCGACCCATCTGTCCAGGCTCAAATCTTTTGTCATTTCTTTCAGCTTCACAGGTGAGAATCCGGCAGCAAAAAGCCCTCCGATAATAGCTCCCATCGATGTGCCCACGATCACATCCGGCGATAATCCTTCTTTCAGGAGGACATCCAGAACTCCAATATGGGCCAATCCTCTTGCACCACCCCCCATCAAAACGAGTCCCCATCGGGGTTTTCTTTTCTGGAAAATTCCGAGTAATCTTTTCATCAAATGACCTCAGATTATCACAATCCTCTATGACAAATCAGAGGACCGGCACCCACTCCTCTGCTGTCTTCTCTCTCTCCACGGTAATCCGTGAAGACGACAAAATCCTTAAACGCTTTTTCCTCTTGGAAAGTCTGGGCCTCTGTTCCCAGAATAAATCCTTCCTCTTTCCAGGAGACGATCTCTTCAATCCGCGGCTGAAATAATGCAAAGAATCCACGCAAATAGTGCTTCGAGAAGAGCAGCCCGTTAAATCCCTTTCTTTTGGCTTTCTGCATATGTCTCTTGAGAGAAATGAACATTTGAAAGATTGTCTTATGATTATAGTAAGGAATGAAATTATCCGACGGCGAGAAAATGTAGGGAACGATGAGGCATTTCTGAATTCCTTTCACATGGGTTAAAATTTCGGCACAAAAGGATATGATTCGGATGTTATCCTGATTCAATGGAGATTCAGATAGTTTCGCGGTGAGTCTTTGCG
>CAYGBC010000056.1:0-20666 GCA_964348015.1 uncultured Eubacteriales bacterium
AAGAGATTGCCACGCTTTGCTCGCAATGACACCTTTATCCTCATTATCATCAATAAAAGTGTTACTTAATTACTGAGCATAAACAACAGGCCAATCTATAAAAATCAATCTGTCATTATAATCCTTACTAAAGCCAAGTTCTATCATTTGACATTCGACACGGCCAGTGTTAAAAACTCATTTGATTTTATGAGGAGGATACCAGATGAAAAATAATAAACGGATATCTATTTTCGGATTAATGGCTCTCTTTTTCTTTCTGTGTTTAAACGCCTCTGCTTGGTCACAGGAAACAAAATCGAAGAAATTGACCTACGCGCAGGTCTACGAGCGCGCCGAACCGCGCCTCTTCCAGTCGCTTCCCTCTATTCGGTCCTGGCTGGATGATGAACATTGCCTTCTCTCAGAAAGAGACGAGAAGACCAAAACGACCAAACTCTACAGAGTGAATGCCAAGAAAGGCAAGAAGACTCTTTTTCTTGACTACGGAGAAATCCAGAAAAACCTCCCCAAAGGCATCAGAGCCACGGCTGTCAGTGCCTCCACGCCTGACTACAGCCGCTTTCTCTACTCGTTCAGGAATGACCTGTATCACTACTCAGTCCGGACCGGCCGGTTCAAACGGCTCACCGCCGCTCCGGAGCCCGAGAGAAATCCCCGCTTCTCACCGAACGGAAAGTATGTGGCCTTCACCCGGAACCACAATCTTTTTGCGGTGGATGTTGAAAACGGGCTGGAATACCAGCTGACCACCGACGGGTCAGACACCATCTACAACGGATGGGCCTCCTGGGTGTACTACGAAGAAATCCTCGGAAGACGCTCGCGGTACGCGGCTTTCTGGTGGTCGCCGGACAGCCGCATGCTGGCGTTCCTGCGCTTTGACGACAGCCCTGTCCCCATATTTCCGATCTTCCGGGCTAGAGGAACTCACGGCGAGCTCGAGAAAGAACGGTATCCCAAATCCGGAGACCCGAATCCCAAGGTCAAGCTGGGCATAGTGGGGATTCAAGACAGGAAAATTGTCTGGGCGGATATCGATGAAAACGCTGACCACTATGTCGCCTGGCCTTTTTGGTTCGCCGACAGCTCCAAGCTCACCTTTCAGTGGATGAACCGCGACCAGAACAACATCAAGATCTACACGGTCGATCCTAAGACCGGAAAGAAAACAGAAATATTT
This sequence comes from uncultured Eubacteriales bacterium, assembly GCA_964348015.1. Taxonomy (GTDB): domain Bacteria; phylum Acidobacteriota; class Aminicenantia; order Aminicenantales; family Aminicenantaceae; genus SOIA01. The sequence continues at coordinate 1,184 of CAYGBC010000056.1, forward strand.
GATGAGAAGCAGACCTCCTGGGTAGAATTTTTCGAAGACCTTTACTTTTTTGAGGACGGGAGCGGATTCCTGCTCCGGAGCAGCGTCGACGGTTGGAGCCATCTCTACTCTTACGACCTGGAGGGGAACCTGAAGAAGAGACTGACTGAAGGCCAATGGTCCGTCTGGGGAGTATCCCTCGTGGATGAAAAGAACAAAAGGATATTTTTTTCTGCCAATAAAGGAGAAACGACTGAGCGGCATCTTTTCTGCGTGAATCTCGACGGCACAGGCCTCAAACGCTTGACCGGGGAGCCAGGTTCTCATCGAGGGCGCGTCTCGCCGGCGGGAAGCTATTTTATCGATTCTTTCTCGAACACCACCACACCATCGAAAATGGACCTCTACCGGACAGACGGATCTCTCGTGAGAAACTTAGGGGAGAGCCGGACTGACCTCATGAAAGAATATGCACTCGGGAAAAAAGAGCTGCTTTCGATTCCTACAGAAAACGGGTGGGACCTTCCGGCGTACTGGATCCTTCCGCCCGATTTTGACAAGACCAAAAAATACCCCGTGCTCTTCAGGATCTACGGGGGCCCGGGCGGAGGGACAGTCTCGAATTCCTATCCTTATCTTTCTTACCTCTACTTTGCTCAAGAAGGAATCATCATCTTCAGCGTCGACCACCGCTGTTCCGGTCATTTCGGAAAAAAAGGCATGTCGCTCATGCACCGCAGCCTCGGCAAATGGGAGATGCATGACCTGATCGAAGCCGTGAAATGGCTCCGGAAAAAGACGTTTGTCGATGCGACAAAGATCGGAATCTCCGGAGGGAGCTACGGCGGTTACATCACATGCATGGCCCTGACATACGGAGCGGACTACTTCACGCATGGATGGGCCAGTTCGTCTGTCACCCGTTGGGAGCTCTACGACACAGTCTACACGGAGCGCTACATGGACAGGCCCGTTGATAATCCGGAGGGGTACAAATTCGGATCGGCTCTGACGCATGCGGACAAATACAAGGGTGTCCTGGTCCTCACTCACGGAACCATGGATGACAATGTTCACATGCAGAACACCATGCAGTTGATCGATAAGCTGATCGACCTCGGCAAAAAATTCGTGTTCATTCCTTATCCCAACCAGAGACACGGTTACGGCGGGAAGAAAAGAGAGCACTCCAACCGGAATTTCGTGGATTTCTGGTTCAAGCACTTCCTCGACCGCTGATCAAAAAGAGAAACATCGCACTTAATTACATTGAATAAAATTAGGGGGACATCATACATATTTAAATTAAGTATGATGTCCCTCTTTTAATATGTGTCAGGTGTCATTGCGGGCAAAGCGCGGCAATCTCATGAGGAAAAATGTATTTATTCTTACGAGATTGCCACGTCGCTGTGCTCCTCGCAATGACAGTAAAATTAAACATTCTACAATTCCCTGTGTTGTTGCGAGCAAAACGCAGCAATCCCATCCAGGTGCCATTGCGGGCAAAGCGCGGCAATCTCTTACAGAAAAACGGAGGCCGGCCTCCCGCAACTTCAGAAATGTCAAATGTGGGGATGCGACCCCTTGTACTTGTCTTCTGATTTTTGATTGTGATACATTAGCTGCAAATACAACGGTGAGGGAAGGATATGAATATCATTGAAATCATACTCAAGCTTCTCCTGGCTGTGGCTCTGGGTGGACTCGTCGGCCTGGAAAGGGAGACCAGCCAAAAACCCGCTGGATTCAGGACAAATATTTTGATCTGTGTGGGCTCAGCCATGATGATGATCCTCTCTGGGCTGCTTCTCGGGGGAGAGGGAACAGACCTGACGCGAATTGCCGCAGGCGTGATCACGGGCATAGGATTCATCGGAGCGGGAACGATCATTCAAGCCCGCGGAAGCATAGTCGGCCTCACCACCGCGGCCACACTCTGGGCTATGGCTGGATTGGGGCTCGTAATCGGTGCCGGATATTATTTGGTAGCCGTCATTTTCACCGGGATTGTCATCCTGACTCTTGTCATCTTCCGCTACATTGAACACTACTTCCTGAAAGGATCGTCGTACATTTATCATCTTACGGCCAAATTCTCCAAAGACCTTCTCGTCAACGCAAAAAAGTTAGCGCTCCATGATGGAATTAAATTCGACCAGATCAACCTTAAAAAGGAAGGAAATCTGGCCACTGTCGCCCTATCCTTCCATGCCACGGAGGAAAAGGAACAGAGATTCAACGCAAACCTTCTCAACCTGGCTGATGTGATTGAGATAAATATTGAATAAAAGACAACTCCTTCTGGCTACAACAAACCAGGGAAAAGCCAGGGAGATTGAAAGTTACCTTTCAGGTTTAAACATCGAGATTCTTTCCCTCAAAGAACTCGGGCCATTCGAGTCTTTCTCCGAGACTGGAACAACATTCGATGAAAACGCCAGAGGAAAGAGTCTTTTCTACAGCATGAGTTGGGAGGGCCTCACGCTGGCAGAAGACTCCGGACTCGAAATCGAGGCGCTCGACGGTGAACCAGGAGTCTTATCTGCCCGGTATTCCGGGGAACAGGCAACCGATGAGAAAAACAATCAGAAGGTCCTCGAACGGATGAAAGGAGTTCCATCCGAAAAGAGGAAGGCCCGATTCGTCTCCTGTATGGCTCTCTCCCGGAAGGGAAAAATCATCACAGAAATCAAAGAATCCGCTGAAGGTGTTATCACTTTCGAGAAAAAGGGCACGCATGGGTTTGGATATGATCCACTCTTCTACTATCCTCCGCTTCAAAAAACTTTTGCCGAACTCCTGCCCGAGCAGAAAAACAAGGTCAGCCACAGAGGACGCGCCCTGAAGAAAATCAAAGCGTACCTGCAGGATCATCTGGGGCCAGACCTTTAAAGATCCGGTCTTTCTCGTATTCACGAGTTCTGTATAAAATCCGTTCTTCCCGCCTCAGATTTCAACAACATGCGTCAACGATATTTGAGAATCGATCAGTCTTATCCAAGTGCAAAAGGTCTGACCCCGAAAAATCGATGATTTCTCCCGGGCGACTACCCGACTGTAATCCGGTCCCTGATCTGCTGGAAAGTCTTTTCTCCGATCCCTTTGACCTTCATTATTTCCTCGATCTTCTTGAACTTCCCGTGTGTTTTCCGGAAATCAACGATTCTCTGCGCCACTTTCTCTCCTATTCGGGGGAGCTCTTGAAGCTCAGCGACGGATGCGGTGTTGATGTTGATCTTTTTCTCGCTGCTTTTCTCTGCGGCCTGAGCAGTGAGAGGAAAAACAAAAGAAAACACGAGCCCAAAGACAACACTCAACACTACACTCCTGATCATAAAGTTATTCATAGATACCTCCTTTCGCATCTCTCCTCTGCAATTTTTGGGCCAAAAGTGACGTAACTGCATCTCCTTTTATTTCAACATTTTGCAAATAGCGCGCACGAAAAAAAGTCAATGGCTGTTGACATCCCCCGCCTCCAGAAGACAACTCCGGTTTCCACAAATCCCAACGTTATTCAAGTGTCGTTGTGAGCGGAGCGCGGCAAATTCTTATTAAAAAATAGACTCTTCTCCCTCGATTTCAGAAATGTCAAATGTTAAGATGCGACCCCTATTTACTATTAAAGTGTCATTGCGAGCGACCGAAGGGAGTGTGGCAATCCCGTAAAAAAGATGCCTTATTTCCTTATTGACCTCATTTTTCTGTATGAGATTGCCACGCTTCGCTCGCAATGACACTTATCAATAGCAAGAAAGAGGATAGGCCACTTTTTCGAATGAGGACTTTCCCTTACAAACCTTTTAGAAGAAAGGAAGTGCTCTTCCCCTATTTAGGAGCGGGGGTGGCTTTTTTTGTAGACTTTGAGGAGTTGTTTCAGGTCCAGGTGGGTGTATTTCTGGGTGGTGGCCAGGCTCTCGTGCCCCAGAAGCTCCTGGATAACCCTCAAATCCGCCCCTCTGCTCAGAAGGTGAGACGCGAAGGAGTGGCGGAGAGAGTGGGGGCTGATCTTCCGCCGCAGAGCCGTGATGCGGATGTACTTATCAACGATCCTCTCGACTGAACGCGCAGTGAGCCTCTTTCCCCGGTAGTTCAAAAACAGGGCCTGCTCATCGATGTCGCCTTTGTTGAGATGAATCCTGGCCCGGATGTAAAAAGACAGGCTGTCCTCCGCTTTTTTACCGAACGGAACCAGCCTTTCCTTCTTGCCTTTTCCCCTGATCCGGATCAGCCTCTCTGTAAAATCCACATCCTCGAGGTTGATCCCGACGAGCTCGCTTACCCGAATCCCTGTCGCATACATCAGCTCCAGCACACACTTGTCCCTGAGATCCAGAGGCTGTTTGTCGTCAGGAATATCCAGGAACTCAGCCATCTCGTCCTCGGAGAGGAAAGACGGCACATGTTTTTCCTGCTTAGGAGTGGCCACGATCTTGGCCGGGTTATCCTCCACCCATTTCTTCTGCATGCAGAACTGGAGGAAGGTGCGGATGGCTGCGAGCTTCCGGGCAATAGTTGATTTTTTGTTCTTCCTCTCCTGAAGCCTGGCCAGGAATCCCCGGAGGACGATATTGTCGATCTCCCTCAGCTTCACGCCCCCCTCTTCCAGGTAATCGGCCAGCTGGAGCAAATCTCTCTGGTAGCTGGCGATGGTATGCGGAGAGGCGTTTTTCTCGTGTTTTAAGGATGAAAGGAACTGTCCGAGTTCTTTCCTCATTATGAATATTGTACTCGATGCGGACGGCCGAATGAAAGAGGCTTCAGAATCTTATCCCCTCTTCCGGCTCTCTTTCCCCCTCAGTCCCTATCCTGTGAGGATTACAAGCTCCCCTCTTCATCAGAGGAGCTCGCCTTCTTCTCCCAGATCTTTTCCCGCTCCACAGTCTCCTTATAATCGCACTCCTCATCGCTGCAGTGAAGTATTGGATTCCCCCGTATGAGGTTCTTCCGGAGTATAAATTTCCGGCCGCACTGCGGGCAGGGCTGCTTGAGGGGTTCATCCCAGGTCGCGTACTCGCATTCGGGGTACTTGCTGCAGCCCCAGAAGATCTTTCCCTTCCGCGTCTTCTTCCGGACGATCGTCCCGCCGCACTCCTCCGGACACGGGATTCCCGTATCCTTTTTCTCTTTCTTCACGTATTTGCATTTGGGATAATTCGAGCAGGCGACAAAAATCCCGTATCTCCCCTTTCTCACCACCAGCTGCGAACCGCACTCCGGACACACCTCGTCTAAAGGCTTGACTTCCTTCTTGACCAAGCTTTCCTTGTACTCACAGTCCGGGTATCCGGAGCAGGCCTTGAACCGCCCGTAGCGTCCCTCCTTGATCACGAGCTTGCGCCCGCACTCCGGACAGGCATCCTCCAGCGGGATACCCGTTCCTTTCACGCTCTCGACTCCCATGGCCTGCTGGAGGTCCTTATCCAGCAACGAATAATAGGACTTCAAATAATCCACCCAGTTCAGCTCTCTTTCGCTGATGCGGTCAAGCTCTTCTTCGAGCCGGACAGTGAATTCATACTCCATCAGGTCGGAAAAATTCTCGAGCAGAAAATCGGTCACGAACAGCCCGAGGTCCGTGGGGATGAATTTTCCCTGTTCTTTGACAACATAGACGCGATTCTGCAGCGTGGCGATGATCGGGGCATAAGTGCTGGGACGCCCGACTCCTTTCGCTTCCAGCTCTTTGACCAGACTCCCTTCCGTGAACCGGGGCGGGGCCTGGGTGAAATTCTGTTTGGACTCGAGGTCGAGAAGCTTGAGCTCTTCCCCGGCTTCCGCCATGGGCAGGATCTTTTCCTCTTTCTTCTCTTTGGCCGTGAGGGCTAAAAATCCGTCAAATTTGATGACTTCTCCTTTCGCCTGGAACTGATATTTCCCCGCGCTGATGTCAAACACCGTCTCTTCGACCCGGGCGGAGCTCATTTGAGACGCGATAAACCGGTTCCAGATGATACGGTAGAGATTGTACTCTTCCTTTTTCAGATAGGGCTTGACCGCTTCGGGAGGAAGAGAGAACGTCGTGGGCCGGATGGCTTCATGGGCATCCTGCGCTTTTCTCTTGTTTTTATAGATGCGCGGTTTAGCCGGGAGATAATCCTTGGAAAAACTGTCTGTGATAAACTTGCGCGCTCCAGAAATGGCCTCATCGGAAACCCGGACAGAATCTGTTCTGATGTAGGTGATCAATCCCACTAATCCCTGTTCGCCGATCTCCATGCCCTCATACAGCCTCTGCGCGATCGACATCGTCCTTTTCACAGGAAAGCGGTAGAGCCGGAATCCCTCCTGTTGAAGGGAGCTCGTGATATAAGGCGGCGCAGGATTTCTCTTTTTCTTCTTCACCTCAACATTTTCAAGCGTATACGTCGCATCGCGGAGCTCGGAAACAATTTTGTCGGCGCTTTTCCCGTCCTCGATTTTTATCTTTTTGTTGTCTATCTTTTTGTCGTCGATCTTCACGAGATTCGCCTTAAAAGAAGGGGGCTGCGATGCTTCAAGCTCTGCCGTGACGGTCCAGTATTCCTCAGGAATGAAATCCTTGATCGTCTTCTCGCGTTCACAGATCAACCGCATGGCAATGGACTGCACGCGGCCAGCGCTCAAGCCGCGTCCGATCTTTTTCCACAGCAGAGGGCTTATCAGGTACCCCACCAACCGGTCGAGGAGCCTTCGAGCCTGCTGGGCATCGATTTTTCCCTGGTCAAGCTCTCCGGCATGGCTGAACGCGTCTCCGATGGCCCCTTTGGTGATCTCATGAAAAATAACGCGGTTGATGTTCTCGTTGAAATCCTTCAGGAGGGTTTCCAGGTGCCAGCAGATCGCCTCTCCTTCTCTATCCGGGTCAGCCGCCAAAAACACGGATTCGCATTCTTTGGCGGATTTCTGCAGCTCTGAGACCGTCTTCTTTTTTTCCGGGATGACTTCGTATGTGGGTTTGAATTCATGATCGATATCGATTCCCATCTCTTTTTTGGGAAGATCGCGTATATGCCCCATCGACGCCTTGACCAGATAGTCCGTTCCCAGGAATTTGTGGACTGTTTTCGCTTTTGCCGGAGATTCCACTATCACCAAACGCTTTCCCATCACAGTCTCCTCTGGAAGTATTTTCCCGGCCTCTGAAAAATCAATCCCTTGAGTTCCAGGTTAAGCAAAAAGGAAAGAGTTTCGGATACAGAATAATCGGTCTCCTCGATCAACTCATCGACATGGGTCAGGGAGTCCGGCTTGAGAATCTCGAAAACCTTCCTTTCCTGGGCGCTGAGTGGCGGAGCCGGCTCTCTCTCTTTCTCTTTTTGACAGAGAAGCTTCTCCCTCAGGGGCGAAGGAAGCTCTTCGGCCACGTCCTCCCAGTTCTCGACCAGTTTGGCTCCTGTTTGAATCAGCCAGTTGGTGCCTCGACTGAGTGCTGACGTGATATTCCCGGGAACCGCCATGACCTCCCTGTTCTGCTCCAGGGCTAAACGGGCCGAGATCAAAGACCCGCTCCTTTTTGTCGCTTCCACCACCACTACAGCAAGGGACAGCCCGCTGATGATCCGGTTTCGAATCGGAAAATGAAATCCCAGCGGGGGAGATCCCAGAGGAAACTCAGTCACGACAGCTCCTTGCTCGATGATCTTCTCAAAAAGGCCGCGGTTTTCCCTGGGATAAATTGTTTTCAATCCTGAACCGAGCACAGCGACTGTTTTTCCTCCTTCGAGCGCTCCCCAGTGAGCTATAGAGTCAACGCCGCGGGCTAACCCGCTGACGATCACAAGCCCCCGAGAAGCCAGGTCCCGCGCCAGTCTCTCGGCAACGGCCCTTCCGTAGGCGGAAGGCTTGCGTGCCCCCACTATGGAAACGGACGGGGCCTTCAGCGCCTTGATCCTCCCTGCACAATACAGGACGTGCGGAGGATCGAATATTTCTCTTAAATATTCCGGGTAATTCCCATCTTCGTATGTCAAGATGGAAAAGCTTTTCTTCTCTAATCTCTCGATCTCTCGGCCGGCTTGATCCAAGAGCCGGGGAGACGTCAGAGCCTGAGCCATCTCCTCACTGATCCCCGAGGAGATCAATTCTCCGCTGCTCGCTTCGAATACGTCAGCAATCGTCGGAAAATGATCGACAACCTTCCGTGCGGCTCTGAGATTCTCAGCGAGAACGAGGTTGAGGGCGACCCAATATATCCGGTTATCTTCCAACTTCAAGCAAGGCAGTATGTCGGCGGAATGGCAAAAATGGGGATTTCCGTGTAAGAGATCACTTTCTCAGTCGTGCTGCCCAGGAAGAACCGCTCCAGCTTGGTGTGAACGCAGGTGGATATGACGATCAGGTCAAAACTGTGGGTTTCGGCATATTCCGCGATCCCGACCGCCGCGTTGACGGCCCGGTAGACATCTTCCTTCACTTGGAGATCGGCCTTTTCCCGCGTTTTCCTCCGTTTGAGTCTTTCCAGAAGAGATTCCATCAAATCCTCCAGGGCGCGGGGCGAAAACTCGAAGTCATGCAGCTCGAGCACATGGAGGAGAGTGAGTTCCGAGCCAAAGCCCTTGGCGAGTTCCCAGGCAAAATCCCTCTCGACTTCTTCCCGTTCGGAAAAATCCGTGGGAACGATGAACTTCTTGAACTGCGGCGTCCCGGTCTTTATCTTCGTCAGGAGGATCGGAACAGGGGAGGTTCTCAAAACCTGGTTGGCAACACTCCCGATAAAGAGCTTCTCCATCGCAGACATTCCCTTTCTACCTATGACGATCAGATCCACCCCTTCTTTCTCAGCTGAATCGACAATTATTTTTGAGGCCGTTCCTTCCACGACCAGAGTTTTTTCGAAAGAGATTTTATTCTCTTTGGATATCCCTTTGAGTTTTTCCTCCGCTTCACCCTTGACAGCCGCCATTTTCTGGAGAAGCTCCCCCTTGATCACGTGAGCGGCATCGTAGAGAGCCGCGGAAAAATCCGGGATAACATGAAGCGCGATGATTTTGGCTTTAAATGTTTTGGCAAAGGCATCGGCATACAGAAGCGACTCCTGAGCCTCCTCTGAAAAATCCGTGGCCCACAGTATCTTTTTCAAAAAACCGGACATTTTTCTCTCCTTCTTCGAAGAAAAAAGGGGCCAGGCCCCTTTTTTTAAAGGCTGGCCTCAAAATTCGTATGGATATTTTAACAAGAAAAAATAAAAACACAAGAAAAATTGGGGACTGTCCCCAATTTTAGTCGAGGTAGCCGAGGTCTTTGAGTTTGTTCTTGATGATTTCCATGTCCTCGGGCTCTAAATCGCGGTTCACCTTGATCTCAGCCAGAGGATGTTTCTCCTGCCCCCAGGGGATCACATTCCAAATTCTCTCATGCAGATAGTAGAAAATAATTTTGCTCAGGACTTCAAAGAACGTGACTCCCAATGTCAAAACCCATTCCCGCGTGAATATAAAGACGATAGTCCCCGTTGTCAGCGTGGCCACCACACGCCAGCTAACGGCTTTGACAACCGTTCGTGTATGCGTCTCTTTTGTTTTTGCTTTTTTTGCCATCGTTGTCCCTCTTCATGCTGAGACCTGCTCAGTCAAAATTTCTGAGTTTAATAAAAACGTCTCCGTTCGAAGTGAAATTATTGTAACAGGATATGTATTGGGGAAAAAAAGTCAAGCCCGGATACTAACCGCCCAGAGAATATCGATTTTTCACAGGAGGAATCGGAGACTCTCTCCAATTTCATGAGAAGGGATAAGAGTATGACTTAATTTTACTTTATGAGATTGCCACGTTGCTGCGCTCCTCGCAATGACATTTCAGCTCACTCGCAATGATACCGTCAGTTCATTCGCTTCATCTTTAGGGATTGCCGCGCTTCACTCGCAATGATACTCTTTATAATCCGCCGAGGAGGATCGAGCCTTTTGTGAAGAACGTCCCGGCCACAGCACCGGTCAAAAGGCAGGCCAGCGTCGCAGCCAAAAGCGCCCTGAATCCCAGTCGCGAAAGGTCCTTCAGCCGTTCCGGAACCAGAGCCCCGATTCCCCCGATGAATATCGCCAGCGAGGCGATGTGCGCGAAACCGCAGAGCGCATAGGAGGCAATGATGGCAGAACGCGGATGCACCAGATCCCCGTCAGCCAGGAGTTGAGAGAGATGCTGGTAGGAAACAAGCTCTGTCACGACCGTCCTCTTCCCGATGAGCTTGGAGATTTCGAGCGCATCGGACGGGGGGACGCCCAGCACAAGAGTGAACGGATAGGAAATATAGCCGAGGATCGTGCTGAAGCTCCAGTCGAAATTCCAGCCGAACCAGCCGTTGAGATTGCCCCCAAACCATCCCAGCACCAGGTCCAGGAGTGCCACGATTCCGAGGAAGGCGAGGAGGAGAGCGACAATCCCTCCCAGATATTTCAACCCGCTCATCGCTCCGTTGATGATAGCCATGATCAGGTTGTCCTCGCGCTCATAATAGGGCTTCACGTCCACTCCCAGAGTCTTGGGTGTTTCCGTCTCGGGATAAAGAAGCTTGGCCATGACCACGGCGGCAGGCGCGGACAGAAATGACGCCGAAATCAGATGTCCGGCAATGGTCGGAAGCTGTTCATGGAGGAAAAAGACATACAGGGCAAGAATCGTGGAGGCGATGGTCCCCATCGCTGCAGAAAGGATGGTCACAAGTTCAGACTTTGTCATCTCCTTCAGGTGAGGCCGGATGACCAGAGCCGACTCGACACCGACAAATATATTACTCGATGCGCACAGAGATTCCGCTCCAGAGATGCGCATCAGCCGGGTGAACACGTAGGAAAAACCCCTTATGATGAGCGGCATGACTCTCAAATAATACAGAGCCCCGATCACCGCGGCGAAAAAGATTATTGTGGGAAGGGCCTGGAAGGCCAGAATGTGTCCCAGCGACGGTTCTCCTGCTTCGGTCACGGTTCCCGGAGGATACGCCAGTCGGCCAAACAGGAATTTGGTCCCGGCTGTCGCGCTGTCCAGAACAACAACCACAACCTTATTCACGAACAAAAATAACTTAGACCCGACCGGCACCCAGAAAATAAATATCGCAAAGAAGAACTGCAGCCCGATCCCCCAAAAAACCACCCGCCAGTTTATGGTCCTTTTGTTGTTCGAGCACAGCCAGGCAAACCCGATCAGGATGAATATTCCCGCGAAACTCACAAGATTGTATATCTCCATCCTTCACCTATCCCTTCGCATCCCTCACAATCACCACGGCTTTTGTCCGAGATTTCAGCCCCCGGACAATCTTCACTCCAGAGCGCGGAACACCAAAATGGGAGGCCAGTATCTCCACGACTTCCCTGTTGGCTTCTCCTTTTGTGGGGGCGGCGCGCACGCGGACTTTATATTCTCCAGTATCCAGCTTTTCCACTCCCGGCTTTTGCGCACGAGGCTGCACTCTGACGTTCAAGTGAATTTTGTCTTTGACTTCCAACCCGCTGTTCCGCAAGCAAGAGTAGACGAGAATTTGTTAAAAATATGTAGTGCTTTCCCTCAGCATCTGCTGTGCATACAGGGAAATGGATTTCACGAGGAATGAATCCACGAACAGGATCACAAGAATGACAATGATCGGAGAGACATCGATCCCTCCCAGCGCTTTGGGCGGGATAATCTTGCGAAAAGGCTTCAGGGCCGGCTCTGTCAGATTGTGCAGGACGACGACCACCGGATAGAGGGAGGGGACCTTGATCCAGGAGAGAACTGCCCGAAAAATGACGATCCACATGTAGAGGATCAAAACGATATGGAGGATACGGGCCACCGCGTTGAGAAAATTGGCGAAGAGAATCATTCTTGCCTTATCCTTTCAGTTGAGCCCTTCAGGCTCTCAATTCAGAATATCTTTGTATTTGGCGAAAAGCTCTTTGAGCTGCTCCTTGGAGATGACGTAGCCGCTGATGTAATACGAGAGAGTCGGCCTCCGGGGATCGTTGGACTTCATTAAAACGTACTCTCTTATCATTCCTTTTCTCTTGCGCGGGGGAATCCTGACCTCGACTTCTGTCTCTTTTCCCGCGCGGATTTTCAGCGGAAAAGACACCTTCTTTCCCCCGGAATAAAACGCGGCATCCCTGTGCGTGCATGTGACCTCCAGCTCCAGCTCTCCGATGTTCTTGATCGTTGTCTGCGTCCTGACCTCTTCCTCGGCCAGGAATAAGCCCAGGTCCTGAGAGTACCGGTCCAGAGCGATCCGGGGCTGAGGAGGAACCTCGATATTGGCGGAAACGGTGAGCCTTTTGCTCTTTTGGGACGGATCGTTGGAATCCACATAGATGTACTTGGAGACTTTGTCCGCATAACCCTTTGTGTTGAACGTTACCTTGATCTCCCCTGTTTTGCCAGGGGGGATCTCTTTATTTTTCAAAAGAACCGCTGTGCAGCCGCAGGACGTCCTCACCCTTTTAATCAACAGGGTATTATCGCCCTCATTCCTGAATTTAAAGATATGGGTCAGGACTTTTCCCTGTTTCACTTTTCCAAAATCTATCGTATCTTTTTCGAATTTTATACTCGGCCCCTTGCCCGCAAAGAACAGGCTGACTGAACACACAAGGAAGACCATCATAAGAACAACGCTCATGTGCTTTTTTGTGATCGATTGTTTGCCCATGGCTTCCTCCGCAAAATTTTACTCAATATTACCACTTTTTCCTTAAGTTAAGCAAGTTCGCTTTCGGACTGGTTAACCCGGGCTGCGATTGACACCCCGATTCTCCTTCTCTATAATTTCACAGAACGGACAGGAAACGGGATTTGTCCTCATCCTTGTATAACGCAAGAAGCCGATTGAATGTGTCACTGCAGGAAGGATATAATAGAATAAAAAGGGGCCAGGCCCCTTTTTTTGAAAATACGGCTCATGAGTATTAAGACAGGCAAAGCATTCAGCTTTTTAGTCGCCCTTTCTCTCCTTTGCCTTTCAGGCGCCCGGGCCCAGGAACCCATTCCCAAGCTCAAAGTCGTCACTGAGATGGCGAACGTGAGACTCAAGCCCGACATCGGAAGCATGATCGTCCATCAGGTTCCCCAGGGAAAGATCATCGAAACCGCAGGAAAACAAGGCGAATGGTTCCTCGTCAAGATCGAAACCGAAGAGGGGCAAGAAGTGTCAGGCTATGTTCACGAGAGCACCGTGATAGTTGTCGAGGGTTCTCCTCCAGAAATTATCCCTGAGCCTGAAAAAAAGGAGGAGATCCAAGAACCGGAAAAAATCACAGAAGAAGAGAAAGCCGAGGAAGTCAAAGAAGAAGTCAAGAAAGAGGTCAAGGAAGAGGTCAAAGAGGAAGAGCCTCAAATTCCTGAAGTCCCTGAACCGACACCCGAGCGTGAGCCGTCCAAACCCCGCGTCTCACTCTGGCTCCAGGGCGGAGGAAAATATGCTGTCGGCGGAGACCTCAACAGCGGAGCGCAGGGCTTCGTGGACTATGCGAGGGATTTTAATTCGATCGCCGAAGAATTTCCTGTCGATAAGCTCCATCTCAATTACATTGTCGGGGGGGAGCTCTCCTTCCCGATCGGCTCCAACTTCTATCTGGGAATCGGTGTCGACTATTTCGAAGGATCAAAAGAAAACCTGATCGTCCTCCAGGCGAGCCCGCTCGTGGAAGTCCGCATCCGCCCCAGGTTGGAAGCGATCCCGATAAGACTGACCCTTTCCTATTATCCGGTTCCCTCTTTCTACCTCAAAACCGGAGTCGAGTATTATTTTGCCAAATGCGAGTATTACTACCGCTACGAAGACGACACCTACTGGAAGGAATGGCATGGAAGGTCCAAAGTCCAGGGCTCCGGAGTCCTTGGGGCTGTGGGGATTGACTTGAGGGTGGCGTCCTGGCTGGGCTTTGTCGTGGAAGTTACAGGCCGCACCGCGAAAATTTCAGGTTTTAAAGGCAGCGATACCTCCATTGATTCAGACGGGCTTGAATACGTCGAACAGGGAACGCTTTATCACTACATCACACAAGCGACAGGCGGAGAGGATATTCCGCTTCTTTACATCAAACTCAGGAAGCCCTCTGAAGACGTGCTCATCTCCGATCCCCGTCGAGCGGTCATCGATTATTCGGGGTTGAGCTTGAAGGCCGGATTCATATTGAGATTTTAATTCCTTCTTCAAAGGCGCAAATAGGGGGCAGATTTCAATTTGCCATTTCCGATTCAACCTAACTTGATAAATTCGTGAATTCAGACCTGATTCCAAAATTTTTTCTCTGAAACGTCTAATGTTAAGATGTGGCCCCTTAATTTGTTCTTCTTTTTCGGAATGTCAAATGTTAAGACGCGACCCCTAATTTTTTTTCAGGAGGGCGATGTGGTGGGCGTGGATTCCGCGGAATAGGGGGATTACCTTGACAATATTGAGGCCCGCATCTTCGATTCCCTGATAAAACTCCTTTCGCGGGATCATCTTAATCCTCGTTTTTTTCTTCATGACCCGGCTGCGCAATTTCCTCTGGAGAACATGAAGAGCATTTCTTTGATAAAAGGAGAGGATCGCCCAATCTGATGTTACCCGCGAAAACTCCTTGAGAATCGCCTCCCGGTCCTCCTTGTCATGGAGATGGTGGAAAAACCGCATCGAAAAAACAATAGAAAAGACGCCGCGCTGAAAAGGCAGCCCCTGCTTCGCATCCGCCACAACACCCTGAATTTTGTCCGGGTTAGCATGTTTCTCACCCGCCCGTTCCACCATATGGAAAGACAGGTCGCTGTTCACAGGAGAGAATCTTTCTTCCTGAAGGAGATGCGAGAAACGCCCGTATCCGCACGGCAGGTCGAGGGCACGAAGCGAATCATTATCTTTTTCAAGCCGAATTCTCCGCAACATCTTCCGCAGGATCCGCATTTCCCTCCCGTGGACAAGCTTCTGGTCCAGCCCCCGGTATCTTTTCCGCTCATAATCCTTGACCTCGTGCTTTTGAAAAGGAACATTCGCCGGTTTTTTATTATTCATCATTTTTCCTTGTCACTGCGAAGAAAGGATTAATTGTGTCATTGTGAGGAATTGACTTATCCTGTCATTGCGAGCGCTGCGCGGCAATCCCGACCTTGTGTCATTGCCACGTCACTCCGTTCCTCGCAATGACACTACCTATTCATTCCTCTGAACAATACGATTAATCTTTCCTGGCAAAAAAACTATAATTTCACACGGAGAAACAATTACTCTTTTGCAAAAAACACGTATTTTGGACTCTCATCAATCCTAACCTTATTCTCTTTGACAGGAATTTCGTCTCCATCGCGGCCTATCACACGAACAATCTGCCTTTCAAAAACGTGCTCCAACGGACCGTCATTCGTCCAGCACACCGCCAAATCCTCCTCTCCTCTTTGAAAGGAGAACATCATCGCCCGGGAATGAGGCATCTTCCCAGTAAAAGTGCTGTTTTCCAGAAACCCGGTCATTGTTTTATATGCGTGATACCCCGGCCTTATCCTCCAGGGTTTCTCCCGGCTGTCCACAAACCCATAACCCGGCGCCACAAGCTGCCACCAGTAAATCCGCTCCACAAATCCGCTCGACAGACACAGGATATGATAGCGGACCATATAGTCCGCCTGTTCCTCCTCCGTTACATTCGGCCTGCCCGCCGCAGGGGAGTATTTCCCGGTTCCTTGGAGAGGCCAGTTGACCTCCGTGATCCAGAGATCTCTTTCCCGGCGGCACGTGCCGTCGATCACGGCCTTGAGTAGAGCCACTTTCTTAGATGTATCCCAGCCAGACTGTTTGTTTTCCGGAGCGCCCATCCTGTCGACATACAGAAGAGAGCTCACCTTATCAAAAAGGACCGCATCCAGGACAGGGGGGTAGAGATGGAACTCGAAATCGATAACCGCAGGCCCGACGAGCTTTAACCTGTATTTTTCGGAGAGATCCAGGGCAGTGAGAGCCAGCTGAATGTACTCTTTATAGTTCCAGAGGCCCCACTTGGTCCTGTTCCAGGCATGTCCAATCTCAAAGTACGCGACACTCTCCTTAAGCCGGGAATAGACCTCCTCTAAAAAATCCTGCCATTTGAGGGGATCGAGCACATCATCTCTCTGCTGGAGCAAGGCAGCCGTTACTTCGAATCCATTCTCAACCAGCATCTTGCAAAATTTCTCGAGATCGCCGAGCTTCTTCTTCTCCCATGAATGAGCCCGGACAAGAGTCTTTTGCACTCCAGTTTCCTTCAATAGCCTGAGAACTTCTTCGGGATTTTTTTCATGAGGCGAGACCGACAAAGCCAAAGGGCTCCCTATATTGACCGGCTCTTTATACATCTTCTTTTTGTACTTCCTGTAGAGGGAGAGGACAGGAATTGCTCTCTTGAGGTTCGAGCCGATCAGACTGAAATAGCTCCCGGTATGCTTGAGATGATACCGGAATCTTTCCTTCCGCAGCGCGACATTGTGCGGCTGGTCAGCGTATTCGTTCCAGCGGAATTCAAAGCTCATCTTATTGTATCTTGAGTTTGCGGGCCAGCTGTCTCAACTTAAGTTTTTTCTTTAACTCCACATAACCCGTGTAGGCCCATTTATTGAACCTGTACCAGAGCCAGAGAAATACGCTCACGCGTTCCTTCCCCAGGTACTGTCCCAGGAAAAAGCGCTGGTATATTCGTGGTACTCCTAAACGGATGAGATTCTTTATCCTCTTGAGGAGCTTTATCCGTCCTTTTATCCTGACGCGGTTGGTGTCGAGAAGATAAAACTCAAATTCTCCGGATTCGGCTTTCTTCACGAGGATATTCCCGTCTGAGAGGTCCCGATGGAGAACGCCCCTTTCATGACAGCGAGAAAGATATCGGCCCAGAGACACAAGGAGCTCACGAAGGTCTTTAGGCTTGAGCTCGAGAAAAAGATGCCGGATCTCCCGCGCACCGCTGACGCGCTCGGTCAGAAAATAACTCTGGTCAAGGAACCTCCGTTTTCGCTTCTCAAGATAGGCCACTGGAGGAGGCGTCTCAATCCCCTTTTCGACTAAAGTCATACCTCCCTGCCAGGCCCTGAACGCCTTCCCAGGAAAGAACAGGCTCTTCAACCTGTTGATTCCTCCAACGCGGAATTCCTTAATCACCGTATCCACAGTTTTCCCGCTTTCCAAAGGAAGGGAAATCGCTCCCACCCGGTTCCGGCTGTCCAGCAGGACCTCTGTATCCGGATTGTTGAGAAGGTCCTGACAATCCGAGATCGCCTGGATGAACTCCGGCATGTTGTAAGCGGGTTGTATCCGGCCCTGGAATGGAGGCAATTCGAGCGGCTGGCCAAATTCTTTGTTCATCAGAGCTGACTTTTTTCTCCTGTTATGAATTTTCTCTGGATGATCTTAATCAGAGTGCGTCCGATGGCTGAAGGAGAAAACTCCCGGCGGACGAGCTGATGACCTCTCTCTGCGATCTTCTCCCTCAAATTCTTATCTTTCTTAAGCTCCAGAATCGCCCGAGCGAGATTCTCCGGATAAGGCTCGGGAACGAGGAATATGTTCTCCCGGTGGGAGAAGAACTCTTCCACGGCAGGAGTCTGTGCCGTGATGACGGCCTTCTTCATTCCCATCGACTGGTATATTTTGTGCGGAACAACCCGCCCGGCTTTCTCCGTCCTCCCGAAGATCCCCAGGCAAATGTCTGCTGTAGCGATCCTTTGAGGGAGCTCACTCTGAGGCATCCAGGTTTTAAACTTAATATTGTTGAGACTCCGCTCAGCCGCTAAAACCCGGGCACGAGGAAGAGTCTGCCCGGAGCCGATGAGCACAAATTCGACCGGCGCATCCTCCCTGGAGACAATCTTGGCCGCTTCGACCACTGCCTCAACTCCGTGAAGAGGAAGAAACGAGCCGTAAAACAGCACCGTGAACCGATCCTCTTTCTTTTCGGTTGAAACAGGCCGGTACAGCTCGTCGTCGTATCCGACCGGTAAAACTTCCACTTTATCAGGCGACAACCCATACTTTTCGCAGTAATATGCCTTATGCGCACGGGTGTCCGCCAGTATCAAGTCGGAAAGCGCGAACGCCCAGGAATCGATAGCGAGATTCCATCTTGCCTGCCAGGAATCCGGAGGCTTCCTCTTCCAGTCTGTTATTTTTGTCTCGAAGCGAGGAGCCAGAGGGTCGAAAATGATCTTTCGCGCAGTGAGGAAAGAGAGGAATTTAGCCAGGGGAATATCCTTCTGGCAGAACTCGGGAACAAAAATAAAGCTTCGTTTTGAACAGCGACGGACGAAACGATAAAAAAGGGATGGATATCTCATCCAGAACTTTCGACCCGGCCAGAGCCCGCAGTCCATGACTTCGACTTCGTTCAACCTCAGCCCTTTTTTAATGACCATATTCCGGGGATACTCCGGATCATACGCGCCTAAAAAAGACAGCCTCATTTTTTGCCTAAAAATATCACCCCTTATCCTCCTCTGTCAATAAACGGTGTGATGCAAAAGGACAAGATAATGTGTTGAAATAAAGATTAAAAATTGGGAAAATAACAACGGGCGAGGTCAAGAAGGGAATGAAGATGAATGGTGCATTTAAAAAGCCGAAAAGCTCATTCAGCCACTCTTTCGGAATTCTCTGTCTTTCTCTCCCTTCCAATGATAGTATTATCCTCTATGGAGAGGATCAAGAAATGGAGAGAAAGCTAAACCAAGCAAAGGGGGCTTGACATGTTTGAAAAAAGAAAATTCCCAAGGCTCGGAGAGTCCTGGGACGTGGATTACAGCCCGATACGTTCAACAGAGTTCAAAAAAAGTCCGATCGACAGCCTGACAGTCAATATCAGCGGCGGTGGGGTATGTTTTGAGGCCAAAGAAGAGGTTCCGGAGGGAACCATGCTGGCCGTCGAACTGAGGTCCGCAGAATTTCAATCTTCGATCATGGCTCTGGCCAAAACAGTCTGGTGCAAGGAAAAAGACATCGGAATGTATGATGTGGGCATTGAATTCTGGTGGACCGGGTGGAAGAGCAATGACGCCCAGGAATCGATACTGGATTACGTCAATAAGCAAATCGGAGATAAAGGAAAAAAGGCCTAAATAAGAAAACCATAGAAGTTTCTTACTCGTATTCTTCTCGTATCAAAATTCTAATCTTCCCGTTCAGTCAAAACAACTTTGGACTTTTCCAAATCAAGAAAATAACAACCCTAACTCATTTGACGGCATAAAAATCCTGATATATGATAACGCGAAGGAGCAAACCAATGGTTATAGACACTGAACTTCTTGAGATTTTAGCCTGTCCCAAATGCAAGGAAGATGTGAAAATCACCACAGATGAGAAGGCCTTGAAATGCGTGAAATGCCACCGTGTTTACCAAATCAAGGACGGCATACCGGTTATGCTCATCGACGAGGCAACCATTGAACCAGAAAGGCCAACAAAGGATTGATCCTTCCGGAATAAAAAAAATTCTGATCATCCGTCTCCGGCGCATAGGAGACATCATCATGACAACTCCCGCTGTTTCAGCCCTGAGAGAGGCATTTCCGGATGCCTTTATTTCTTACGTTGTGGAAGAGCCCTTCA
>CAYGBC010000057.1:0-3507 GCA_964348015.1 uncultured Eubacteriales bacterium
AAAATTGAAGGGACAGGTCTCGGATTAACAATCGTTAAAGAAATCGTTGAGGCCCATCAGGGCAGTCTCGAAGTTCAAAGTGAACTGGAAAAAGGGAGTGCATTCACAGTCGTCCTCCCAAAAGCACAAGGGGTCGCGTCTTAACATTTAACATTTCTCATCTCAATGTTAAATGTTAAGACCTGACCCCTATTTCATTTCAAAAACACTGGCCACCCAGGCCTTGATCTTGTCTCTGATCTCGCGGAATCCTTCCAGGATCTCTGTTTCCGAGCCCTCCAACCGGGAAGGATCAAGAAAGCTCTTATGGATGACCTTTCTGCCCGGGAAAAAGGGACAGGATTCTTTCGCCTGGTCACAGACGGTAACCACATAATCGAATATCTCATCGACGAATTCTTTGATATTCTTGGCTGTATGCTGGGAGATATCGATCCCGATCTCGTCCATGACCTCTACGGCAAGCGGATTGACCTCTGTGGGTTCTGTCCCGGCACTGTAAACATCGTAGTCCTCCGGGTAAAGAGACCGGAGAATGCCCTCGGCCATCTGAGACCGCGCAGAGTTATGGGTGCAAACGATCAGAACTCTTTTCTTCTTAGTTTTATTCATTCTTTATTGAAAGAAAGCGCAGCATATACGAAAAAACCGAGGCATAGAATAAGGAGCATTATACATGGACATTCTTGAATAAACAACGTGCACTATAGGTTCACAAAAGACAAAAACAGGGATGACAATCGATTTCAAATTTATTAATATGGACCTTAATCCCAAAACTCACAAAAGAATCTGCAGCCAATAAAATGAAGAAAAAAGAAATACTCGTTCTGGAGGAGCTGCTCGGCTCGAACAAAAAGATCGCCTCTGAAATCCGGAAGAAGCTCGAAAAGAAAGGCATCCTGACCGTCAACCTCCTCAGCTCTCCTGGGGCGGGAAAAACGACTCTTCTCGAAAAGATCGTAGAGAAGCTGAAACCTGACTACAGAATGGCTGTTATCGAAGGCGACATCGAAACAGAACGGGATGCGGAGAGGATCCGGGCCAAAGGAATCCAAGCCTGGCAGATCATCACAGGAGGGGCCTGCCATCTCGAAGCCAAGATGCTGGGAAAGCTCTTTTCCGAGATCCCGGCCGACCTCGATTTTCTGTTTATCGAGAATGTCGGTAACCTGGTCTGTCCGGCAAGCTATGACCTGGGAGAAAACATCCGATGTGTACTGCTCTCCGTCCCAGAAGGCGATGACAAGCCCAAAAAATACCCAAAGGCCTTCACAACATCCGACTGCCTGATCGTCTCCAAATCTGACCTTCTCCCTGTTCTTCCGTTTGACCTCGAACATGCGCGGAAAGAAGCTCTCGAAATAAATCCGAACCTGAAGATATTCACCACCTCAGCTCTCGAGGACTCAGGAATTGATGAGCTGATCGCGTATTTCGTCTCCGCACTCGAGGAACTCCGCCAGAAGAATGCATGAACTCTCGATAGTCGCCAGCCTTTTTGAAACCCTGAAAGAAAAAGCCAAGGAGAACAAAGCCAAGAAGATCATCTCTGTCCGGCTCAAAGTGGGCGCTCTTTCGGGTGTGGTCCCGGAGCTTTTGAAAACAGCCTTTGATATCTACAAAAAAGACACCCTCGCGGATCAAGCAGAATTGTTCATCGAAGAAGTTCCGCTCATAGTTAAATGTCTCAAATGCGGCTCAGTGATCACCAAAGATGATTTTGTGTTTATCTGCGAGAAGTGCGCGTCGAGAGAGCTTGAAACACTCGCCGGGACAGAGCTGCTACTGGAAAAGGTCGAGCTGGAAGTATAAAAAAGAATGCCGAAAAGGAGAACAACTCATTTCCATATGAGATTGCCACGCTCCCCCTCTGGTCACTCGCAATGACACGTTTATCTAGCGGGATTGGCGCGTTTCAATCGCAGTGATACCATAAAAGCCTTACTGGTTTATTGTGGGGAAGGGAAAAGGGAACATACAATTTTTAAAAAACAGCCTGTCCCCCTTTTTCATATCTTCTTTTTATTTTTCAAAAAAAGCCTGGAATTGAGCGAGGAAAACATTATCCGTTATTCCCGAAAATTCATCGCTGTGATGCTCATAATTGACCTGCAGCTTTGTTTTCTGAGAAAAAAACCAATTCACACCTAAAGTGATCACTTCGATCCGGTTTCCGGCTAAGTCCAAATCTTGATCATAGGAATCGTAATTCACAATGGCCTGAAGCTTATCCGGGATGAAGGAATATCCTCCCCGGACATACCAGCCGGATCTCTCATCCTGGTCATCTCGAGCGAAAATATATTCCCCTTTAAGGAAGACAGGCTCTTTAGAAAAAAACACATCCACTCCTGTTCTGTCTCTGTTCACGGATACAGCACTGGCAAGAGGCCTTTGGTCGCCCATGTATTGCGAGACTCCTATGACAAGAAAATCGAATGGATGAATACGCAATCTTCCGACGATATCTTTCTGTTCGTTCGTGTCTACCCGATTCATACCGGAACCATTGAAAACTCCTAAATTGTATTCCAGTATCGAGAATTCTCCACTCACCGTCACCCCGATGTCTCGTCCGGCTGACCCGATATCCTGAGCGGGGCACAGTTCCTTTACTGTCTGACTACGATTCACAAGATCAAGCGCAGAGCTGGATGAGAGGTTTTCCAAACTGAACGGGACTTTGAACTGGCCAAATAACAGCGTGGCATAAGGAATCGAAGATATCTCAACCGCCGCATCCAGGAGAATGGGGCTCCTCGTCCCATCCACCTGGAACTTGATGCTGAAATCCTTCAGGAGCTCTCCTTTGAACCCGAATCTGGCCCTCCTGATTCTGAACCCATCTGCACCTGGTTCCCCATTCGTGTACCTCACCTGAACATAAGCGTTCAATTTCTGAGACAGCCTCTTCGACACCGAAGACTCTTCCTGCTCAGCCAGGGACGGATGGACAACGGCAAACAGACCACAAACAACCAGTAAGAATACCTTCCTTCTCATTTCTTCCAATTTTCCTTTTACCATGATGTGTTCCTTCATTTCTACATATAACCTAATGGAATTCCATCATCCCAAATTCTGTTGAGATTAAACTGATATCAAATTTCCGATCAATCAAAATCAGCCATCATTATAGCCATTCAAAAGGCCAAACTCAATTCATTTGACATTCGACACGGCCAGTGATAAAAACTCATTTGATTTTATGAGGAGGATACCTGATGAAAAATAAAACGCGGCTATTTCTTTTCGGATTCGTGGTTCTCTTTTTCTTCCTAGGTTTAAACAATACAGCCTGGTCACGGGAAACAAAATCGAAGAAATTGACCTACGCGCAGGTCTACGAGCGCGCCGAACCGCGCCTCTTCCAGTCGCTTCCGTCCATCCGGTCCTGGCTGGATGATGAACATTACCTTCTCTCAGAAAGAGACGAGAAGACCAAAACGACCAAACTCTACAGAGTGAATGCCAAGAAAGGCAAGAAGACTCTTTTTCTTGACT
>CAYGBC010000058.1:0-96403 GCA_964348015.1 uncultured Eubacteriales bacterium
CGAATCATGCGCACGGTCGTCCTTTGTGTTGTCTACGTTCTCATTGCAATCCTCTTCATCCCGATCATTATCTTCTGTTTTCTAGTCGGGTGGCCTCAGCCTATCATCACTCTCGGGAAAGGGGCGGTGCGCCTCGGACAGTGGATCCTGGGAATGCGACTGGAGGTGTCCGGGCTCGAGAATGTCGATAGAAAAGAGCCCTCTATTTTTATGTGCAATCATCTGAGCGCTCTTGACGGCCCTCTGCTGTTCATGGTCATCCCTCAGCCGATAAGAGTCATCCTGAAGAAAGAATCGTTTCGAATTCCGATTATCGGCCAGGCCATGAAGGTGGTGGGCTTTGTGCCTGTGGACAGGAAAGGATTGAAGGGAGGAAAAAAGAGCATAGACCAAGCCGCGCGCTTGATCAAAAAGAAGAGGTATTCTTTCCTGATATTCCCCGAAGGAACCCGGAGCCGGGATGGGAAGCTTCAGGTGTTCAAGCGAGGAGGATTCTTCCTGGCCTTAAACAGTCAAGCCGATGTGATTCCGGTGAGCATTCAGGGGACCTTCGAGCTCATGCCCAAGGCCTCTTTTTTCATCAAGAAGGGAAGAGTGAAGATACATTTTCATCCGGCTGTGTCCGTTCAGGGATTGGAACATGATGCACTTCCGCAGGTTATGGATAAGGTGAGAGGCGCCGTGCAATCAGGTCTGGCAGGACGAAGGGCTGAGGATCAAGTATGAATGCTTGACTTTTTTATGGACGGAAAAACAGGAGAAGATTCATGGAATTCCAGGATGAAGAGAAATAGCGACGGTTGGGAGTTGGCTTGCTTGAGGTTTAGACTGGATGGACAGAGAACATCATTCCATGGCGGAGCAGTAAGATCCCTTCCGGAACGATGCCCTGGATTTAGATGAGGAGGGAAAATGGGCTATCAGAATATCATTAAAGAATGCGCACAAATTGCAGAGAGCTTTTTCAAAGCTCGAGAGGGGGATTTTGAAAAAGTCATCGGCCTGATGATCGAGAAGCTGGCCAAAGGTCAAAAGATTTTGGTGTTTGGGAACGGAGGGAGCGCAGCCCAGGCACAGCATTTTGCTGCTGAGCTTGTGAATAAATTTTTAAAAGCAAGGCCTCCGATTCGCGCACTCTCATTGACAACTGACACGTCCGCTCTAACCTCAATAGCCAATGACACGTCCTTTGAGCATGTCTTCAGCCGTCAGATAGAGGCCTTTGGGGAGAAGGGAGACATAGCGCTCGGGCTCTCCACGAGCGGGAACTCCCCGAACATGATCGAGGCCTTTCAGATGGCCAGAAAAAAAGGAATGGCCACGGTCGCTCTGACTGGAAAAGGAGGAGGCCAACTGAAATCTCTGGTTGAGCATCTTCTGGACATCCCCTCTGAAAGCACACCCAGGATTCAGGAGATTCATATTCTTCTGCTCCATCTCTTAGCACAGAAGATAGAAGAACGATTGGAGTCGCGTCTTAACATTTGACGTTTTACGGGAAGAGAAAAATAAGAAAAGAGATAAGGAGCTTCACACTTAAAAGAAATGTAAAATGTTGAGACGCGACCCCTTACTTTGAGCGCCAGAACCGGTCCCTCTTCGGACGGGATTTGAATTCCCAGTGCGTTGGCGGTTGAGTTTCAGCGGCCTTGCCGGGGACTGAGATCTGTTCTTTTTTTTCGCTTTTGTCAATCCGGAAAGATCTTTCCGCCGCATACAGAATTTCTTCCCTGAGTCCCTCGGAAGCAATCTCTTCTGTGTACGCCCGTCTTCCGTTGACAAGGTCATGGATGTACTGCTGAATCTGCTGCTCAGAGTAGAAATTGTGGATATCGTATTCGTCGAGGCGTTGGCCCTCACAGACTTTGATCTCCTTTGTGCCCAGAATCCCGCGTTCATACTGGTTGGTACCCCGGAGATCGCCTCTCTGAATTTGCGCCATGAGATTGATGGGCACGCGCTTCACCTTTCGGACCTGCCTTTTTTTCTTTTGGCCGTTTTCCTCGTGGGTCTCGATGATTTCTCCGAGGCCTCCGGTGTTGTACTGCATGAATCGGACTTTTCCTGGAAAGTTGCTGACCAGAGTCATGATGATTTCGTAGAACCGGTTGACCTTTTTGGCTCTGGACCCGATGATGAAGGGATCGGTTCCGACAATCCGGACCGATTCCCCGGCTTTAAGCGGCTGGCTGGCATAGCTGTGAGTGCTTTCCCCCCAGAGATAAGCCAAAACCGCCTGCTCCGGAGTCAGCTCCTGCGCGAAGCTCATGATCGTGTTCCTTCGGGTGATAAAAGCGAAGATAAGCCCGTCAAGCTCCTGTAGAGGAGGGAGATTGATCGATTTAGAGTATATATCGATCATTTTCCCTTTGATGTTCACGCGGAGTTTACGGCGCTGGAGAACCGCTCTCCCGTTGGCCGTGAGGCTTTCATCCATGAAATCAACATCTCCGTTGGACTTGATTATGACGTTTTCGAGAAGGGCGGAGCTGTCGGTCAAAGAATTGTACATCGCTTCCTGGTATTCCTTCTCCACATCCGTTTTGACGAAGAAATTGTCCTCTGATCCCAAAGCTGAGCCGTCGGTCTTCAAAAAAACGATATCATCCTGCGTCACCTCTGTCTTTTCACCCCTGTCGTAATCAAGACCGAGCTGGTGGCAGGACCAGGTGGACTTCCCCGTAGCCGTCAGGCCAAAAAGAAACACTCCGTATGTTTTAAGCTTATCCGTGGTATCTCTGACTGTCACGATCTTGGTCCCCGCATGCAAGCCGAGCATTCCTTTTTCATCCGCGGACCACATCGCTTGTCGGAGGAAACCCTTCTTGTCTTCTCCCATGTAGTCGGTTCCGAGAGCGATGTTGATATTTTCTTCGGGAAGAACAAGCACCTGCTGTCTCAGTTGGTGTTCTTCAGGAATATGGATCATGAAGAACTCTGGGCCGGGACGTTTCTTGGGTTTAAACAGCGTGTTTCCCCACATGTACCCCAGCCGGTAATTCGTATTGTCCGCTTCGGATACAAAGAGATTGCAGACGGGGTTGTAGGTGTCATTCTCTCCCATCTGTCGGCGGATGTGGTAAAAAGGAAGGGTGCGCAGCAGGTGGAGAACCTTATCCAGCTCTTCCGGGGCCTTGATGATCAAGTTTTTCTGTTGTTCGGTGGGACGAGTAAGGCGGACCTTTTCACTTCCCAGATAGACTGTTTTGGGTGCGATGCGGCTGGAAATGGCTGACCGCCATCCGTAAGACCCATGTTTGGTCCGGACCCCCGCCGTCTTAGCTCTCGGTTCGAGCCACTTGAGATTCACATGTTTTATGTTCGGGCCCATTAATACCCGGTGGAGCTCTTCAGCGAATTTTTTGTACGCTGATTCAGTGTAAACGGTTTTGTTTTCTGTGGCCATGATTGACTTGCGATGATTCCTTTTATTCGCGTTCCTTCTCTTTCTCGTCCGTGACGATCTTCTTAATGTCCTCCGCTGATGCGACTCCGCTGTTGAACAGATAGCAGGACGTTCCCTCGAGAAGCCGTTCGAAAAAGTCTTTTTGGAGTTCCAATCTCTCGGGTGTTCTGAGCAGGAGATGAGGATTGTAGAACGGCTGGCTTTTGGAAGGGGTGAGATCCCGTTTAAGCCCGAGGCTTTCCCCGGATTCGAGCATCCGCAGCGCATCCTCAATTTCCGTCTCGACAACAGGAGGAGAGGTGGTGTCGTACCGGAGAATGAATACCCAGCGTACAGAAGAACGCTTCGCGTGTTTGGCGGGTCCATCGATCCAGTACGGATCAAGGAGGGCATGCGCGTCTTTGGAGGCTTTGTAGCAGTAGAGTGAGCCCCGGTCAAGACGGCAGTCGTCGAGATTCAAACACTCTGTATCCTGACAATCATCCTTTCGCGTGATAACGTTCTCACAATTGCTGTTGTCGAAAAGAGCGGCCAAGCGGGGATAGGATTCCACTGCGTTTGTCGGGATGAAGAGCTTTCTTTCCGCTGAGTCGGCCAGAGTTCGGCCCCCAGAAAACCGAACAAAAATAATATCGTTGGAATGGAGCCGGAATTTTGGATCCTGGAGGAGCGAGAAAAAAAGTTCTGTCTTTTGTGTTCCTTTCGGCCCGACCAGGACCACGCCGTTTCCGTCGATGTCGGCAGACATCCCTCGAACGGCAAAGACGTTGAAGAGTCTTTCTGAGACGTCGATGGTCATCCCCAAGGCCAGACTCCGGAGGGGAGAGTAGTTGTCTGTATTGACGAGAATGCCTGTGTTTGTTTCCGAATTATAGAATGAGTGTGGCTCCCTCCCGGGGATACCGTCCACAGCGTAAATAATGCCGTGAGGTTCCAGGTCAGCTTCCAGTTGCGCGGGGTACCAGTTTTCAATCCAGAAATCGTTGAGATGGGAGACGTTCGTGCGGAGTTGTACGATCACTCCGTTGATGTTGGCATTCCATTCAAAATAGTTATCATAGCTGAGATGGCTTTCCATTTCCGCGATCAGCGCGTCTTTCATCTTGACGGATATCGAGGAGTCTACGGGCACAGATTTTTTCTCCCGGGTTATGGTGTTGCGGAGAGCGATGCGTTTCACCTTTTTGGCTGTTTTGAGTCGCGAGACGGCCTCAATGATCCGGTCCATGCCCTTTTCCAGGTTTTCCATAGAGGTCGTGTAGGAGATTCGGATGTAGTCATCCGCCCCAAAGGCCCCCCCGGGGACGATCGCCACCTTGGCTTCTTTCAGAAAATAATACGCCATCCCATAGGAGTTTCGAATCTGAACATTATTGAATTCTTTGTTGTAATACGCAGAAAAGTTGGGAAACAAATAAAAGGCTCCCTGGGATTTGAAGCAGGAGACATCCGGGACCGTTTGAAGCCTCATCAAGACATAATTCCTCCTCCTCTGAAGCTCAGAAGTCATTTTGGAGACTTCGTACTGGGGACCTGCGAGAGCCTCCTGGCTCGCCTTTTGGGAGATTGAGCAGGCATTGGACGTTGTGTGGCTCTGAATTCGGCCCATGGCACCGATGATTTCGGCTGGACCTGCGGCATACCCGATTCTCCAGCCGGTCATGGAATAAGCCTTGGAAACACCGTTGATGATGATGGTTTTCTTTCTGATGTCTTCTCCTAACGAGGCGAAGCTCACAGCCTGGAAGTCATCGTAGACGAACTTTTCATAAATCTCGTCAGCGACGACGAAGATATCCTCTTCCAGCACAATATCTGCCAGGGCCTCCAGCTCGTGCCGTTTATAGGCTGCGCCCGTGGGATTGCATGGATTGTTCAGGATGAGAGCTTTGGTTGCAGGAGATATGGCGGCTTTGAGCTGGTCTGGCGTGAGGATAAAACCGTTCTCCTCTTTGGTGGGGACGATGATGGCTTTTCCTTTGGCCAGGGAGACCGAATGGGGGTAAGAGACCCAGTAAGGCGACGGGATGATGACCTCATCGCCCTCATCTATCATGGCCTGAAAAAGATGGTGAAGTGAGCTTTTCGCACCGGTGGAAACGATGATTTCATCCCTTGAATAGGAAAGCCCGAAGTCCTCGCTAAGCCTTTGGATAATCGCATCTTTGAGTTCAGGAATGCCCTCGTTGGCCGTGTATTTCGTGAAATTTTCCTCGATCGCCTGAATCCCTGCTTTTTTGACGTTATCCGGGGTGAAGAAATCCGGCTCTCCGATACTGAGGTCCACGATGTCGATTCCCTCCGCCTTCATGGCCTTGGCCTTGGCGGATATCTTGAGAGTAGGAGATGCGCCGATTTGACTCGCTTTTTCTGAAATCATGGTCGACCTTCTTCTTTAGAGACGGTTAGTCTTCTTCTTTTTTCTTTTCAGGGGCGAGTTTTTCCTTAAGGTATTGTTTCAGGTCCACGCCGGTCAAGGACTTCACCACCTCGGGCATCTGGGCCAGCACTTCAGCGACCTGGGAAGTCAATTTTGTCGCTCCCAGCCCCTTGTCCCCGCTGACCATTACGATCTTGTCCACTTTGGAGAGAGGCTCTGAGACGGACTTGGTCAGTTCAGGGAGTATTTTCATGTACGAGTCAAACAGGGCGGCATGGTTGTACCTCTCCCAGGCCTGGGCCTTTTTCAGCATGGATTCAGCTTCAGCAGAGCCTGTTTGTTTGAGTTTTTCTGCCTCGGCCATGCCTGTCAGCTTTGTGGCTTCTGATTGGCCCTTCGCCTCGGCCAGGATGCGGTATTCTTCGGCTTCAGCCTCTGCCTTCAACTGGTATTTTCTCGCATCCGCAGGCTTGATCACACTGGCATCAAGCTCTTTCTGCCTGCGGGCGATCTCCAGTTCCTCGATTTTTATGGATTCTTCTTTTTCGATGAGCTTCGCTTTAGCTTCTTCCTTTTTGAGGTCCTGGTTGATGCGAAATCGCTCGAGCTCGTAGGAGAGGTCGGATTGCGCTTTTTTCTGGTTGACCAGAACCTGGGATTCTGATTTTTTGGCTTCGTTTTCCCACTGGGCTTTGGCGATGAGAGCTTCTGCGGCTAGGCGGGCCACTTCCCCTTCCTTCCGCGCCTCGGAGGATTTGATCACGGCCTCTTTTTCTGTTTCGGCTTCTGCGATGACAGCGTCGCGTTTGGCCGCTGCAATCTCCGGTTTTCCGAGAGCATCCAGGTATCCCTGCGTGTCGCTGATGTCTTTGAGTGCAAAAGACATCATGGTCAACCCCATTTGAGAAAAATCTTTCCGGGCCGCTTCTGTGACCTTGGCTGAAAATTCCTGTCTTCCCCGGTAGATGCTCTCTACGGTCATCATGCCCATTACCTCTCTCATCTTCCCCTCGAGAATGGTCATCGAGACATCTTTGATTCCTTCCTTTCCCAGGCCCAAAAACTGTTCTGCCGCAAGATGAATGGAGTTGTCGGACGAGTCGATCTTCACTTGAGCTGTGGCTTCAGCCATGATCGGAACTCCCCCGTGAGTGAGCACCTCTGGGGTTTTGATATTCAGAGTGATGACCTCCATCGGAAGGATGTCAACGGTTTCGAGGAACGGCAGGACAAAAGTGCCGCCACCCGGACGGTAGCGATAGCCCACTTTGCGTTTCGTGCCATCCGGTTTGATGACTGTCCTTTTTCTTCCTCCAGAGATGATCAAGACTTCATTCGGACCGACTTTTCGGTACTGTTTGGCAATAAGAAGAGAAATCAGGATTATGACGACAAGTATGATACCGACTATGATTAGGACAGGTATGAGATCCATCATAACCTCCTTGGAATCCCGCTCTTAACCCTCATGCGAGATTCGGATAAATGAATCCTCATTATAAATATTTGTCTGCTTTTTTTAAATACTTAACCTGAATTGTTGAAAAAAAGCAACACAGGCGATAAGTCTCTTCTTCTATGAGAACTGCACATCTTTTTGCTTTTTTGCGGCGCGTGAATAATTCATGCGGATAAAGGAAAATCCTATAGAGAAACACTCGAGTTGTCAAGATGGGCAGGGATTCCGGTCTGACCTGATGAAAAACGACTGCCTTCAGATCGAAGCCTGCAGAACTCATGGATTTCGGAGAATGGGGAAGATGAGGGATTGGGTCGCATTCCCCGTTTTCACTGAATACTGAGTGTATCCTTGAAGTGGGAAATCGTTTTTTCGAGTCCTTCTTCGAGTTTGACACGGGGTTCCCATCCGAGTTTTTTCTTGGCAAGAGATATATCCGGGCATCTTCTGAGGGGATCATCCGCTGGCAAAGGTTTGTGAGTGATCTTGGAAGAGCTTTTGGTGATTTTGATAATTTTTTCGGCCACTTCAAGGAGAGGAATCTCTTCAGGATTTCCCAGGTTCACAGGACCCGGGAACTCGTCGATCTCCATCAGGGCAATCAGCGCTTGTATCAGGTCAGAGACGTAGCAGAAGGACCGCGTTTGGCTGCCGTCCCCATAAACCGTCAGAGGATCTCCCTTGAGTGCCTGGACGATGAAATTGCTGATCGCCCTCCCGTCATTCGCAGCCATCCGGGGACCGTAGGTGTTGAAAATCCTGGCCACATGGATATCGACTTTATTCTGACGGTGGTAATCCATCATCAGCGTTTCAGCGACTCTTTTGCCCTCGTCATAGCAGCTTCGGAGACCGATGGGATTGACATTTCCCCAATAACTTTCCGGCTGAGGATGGACCTTGGCGTCTCCGTAGACTTCAGAAGATGATGCGAGAAGGATTCGGGCTTTGATCCTCTTCGCCAGGCCCAGCATGTTAATCGTACCCATAACATTTGTTTTCACTGTTTTTATGGCGTTGATCTGGTAGTGGATCGGGGAAGCAGGACAGGCGAGATGATAAATTTTATCCACTTCCAGGAAGAGGGGATGGATGATGTCATGCCGGATCAATTCGAAATACGGATGAGAAAAAAGATGACGGATGTTGTCTTTGGAGCCAGAGAAAAAATTGTCGACACAGACCACATCCGCGCCTTGTTCCAGAAGAGAATCGCAGAGATGACTCCCGAGAAATCCGGCTCCTCCCGTGACCAGGATGCGGTTCATACGTTTCCTTCTTTTAACCGTAGGCCATGAACAACAGACTTTTTTTCTTGAGAACGTCTTTCTGCATCTGGATGAGCTCCTTTATTCCCTTATCAGCCAAACTCATCAGTGTACTCAGTTCTTTTTTCGAAAAGGGTTTTTTTTCGGCCGTCGCTTGGATTTCCACAAGCTGCCCCTTTTCTGTTTCGATAACATTCATGTCAATGTCCGCTTGGGCATCCTCTTCGTAGTCAAGGTCGAGGAGGGCGTCCCCGTCGACTATTCCCACGCTCACACCGCTCACCAGGTGCTTGAGTGGCATTTCATCAATGATATTCTCATCGACAAGCTTTTTGAGGGCCAGCGCCAAGGCCACGCACGCGGCCGTGACCGAGGCCGTTCGTGTTCCCCCGTCTGCCTGGATAACATCACAGTCCAGGATAATCGTCCGTTCTCCCAAGATGTGGAGTTCTGTTACGGCCCGGAGGGAGCGGCCTATCATACGCTGGATTTCCTGGGTTCGGCCGGATATCCGCGTCTGCACTCTCTCTCTGAGTGTTCTTTTTTCTGTTGAGCGGGGAAGCAAGGAATATTCGGCAGTGATCCAGCCCGTCCCGCTATTTTTCAGAAAAGGAGGAACGCGTTCATCGATGGATGCGGCCGCGATGACTTTGGTTTTGCCGATTTCTATGAGGGCTGATCCATCCGCGAATTCGAGATAGTCCGGTTTGAATTTGACGGGTCTCAACGCATCGGCAAGGCGTTTGTTCGCTCTCATTGTTCGAATTGATTCTCCTCCGTTTGATCCGGCCGTGTTTTCCACCTGTTGTGGACCCAGAACCAGTACTCGGGATTTTTCCGGATCTGAGCTTCTATAATCTTAGTGCATATCTGGGTGATTTTCAACACCTGTTGAGCGTAATCTCCTTCAAGATCTAACTCCAGAGGTTCGAGAATTTGGATCCGGTAGTGATGGGATGGAGTTGGGAAACAGAAGAGCGGAATGATGGGAGATTTGGTTTTGAGGAAGAATGCGGCGAGGCTCGGGGTTGTGGCGGCTTGGCGGCCAAAAAAATCGACAAAGACAGCCTGATGTTTTTGGACATTCTGGTCGATGAGAAAAGCGACTATTTCTTTTGCCCTGAGGGATTGAAGAATTTGTTTTGTGGCCAGGTGTTTGTAGATAACTCTGGCTCCCAGTTTTGTCCGGAGCTTGTGGAGCTCTTTCTCCAGGCGCTGATTGTCCAGTGCCCGAGCGATCACGCTCAATCTTCCAAATTGAGACACGTAAAACGGGGCGATTTCCCAGCTTCCGTAATGAGCCGTAAAGAGTATCGCCCCTTTTTTCTCTTGGAGTGCTGTGCGCAAGTTTTTTTCGCCTTCGGCACGAATGAGCGCGGTCTTGCGTTTTTCTGAAAGGCTGGAGAATTTGATTATATCCATCAGGGACAGGCCGTAATGCATGAATGTCCCCCGAGCGATTCTTTTAAGATCAGATGATGTTGATTCTTTACCGAAGGCGATTTTCAGGTTCGAGAGAGCGATTCGGCGGTGCCTCTTATCCACGTAATAAACGATGAGCCCCATCATCTTTCCGCAAACAAGACAGAATTTTCGCGGAAGAATAAAGATAAGAGACTTGAATATCCGGAAGATGAGAAGTTCCAGGGTGTCTTTGAACATTGCCATCGTCATCAGTCACATCATGTTTTGTATCCGAGAAGACAACAAGGAATAGAAGTCGTCTTCCAGCTTGAGGTCGATCTTTAAATAGAACACCGGAACACGCTGAAGAGCATCCGCGTGAGCAAGCTTAACTGCATCCTTTTCGGTCGTTATCAGAGCATCGGCGCGAAGTTTTTGGAGTCTTTTTGAGAGCCTATCACAGGAATGCGGAGGGTAGGAATAGTGATCGCGGAATGTGATGAAATCCACAGGATTTATAGAGTCTTTGCGCAAGAGAGCCAAAAATCTTTCGGGACGGGCTATCCCGCAGAAAGCGATGATTCTTTTCGACTCAAATCCTTTGATTGATTCCCTTTCCTTTTTTCCGAGTCTGAAGAGGCCTTGGCTTTCGACCGAATATGCAAACACAGCGGATTGAGGAAATGATTTCTTCATTTTCTCCTTTTCCTGGATATCCATCCCTTCCTCCACCAGGATCACATCGGCTCTTCGCAGAGAGGTCACCGGTTCGCGAAGAAAGACTTTATCTCTTTCGTCGTACAGGACAATGTCCAAATCTCTGTGGAGGCGGCGGTGTTGGAAGCCGTCATCCAGGACGGCAAGGTCAAATCTGTAATCTTTGGCATTCCGGCAGGACAGAAAGCGGTTTTTTCCGATGAATACGCCGGCCCGGGGAAGGTTCAAAGCGGCCATGAACGCCTCGTCTCCAGAATCCGGCCAGCTGCCGAGGATCTTCTTTCCGTCAGAGAGGATTCCCCCGCTCTTTTCCCATTTTCCCCTATACCCGCGAGTGATCAAAGCGGGCTTGAATCCTCGATCGAGGAGAAAAGCCATCAAATGGATTACAAGAGGAGTTTTTCCCGAGCCGCCGAATGAGATGTTACCTACACTGATGACAGGAAAAGGAGCCCTCTCCGGCTTGACTATTCTCTGCCGGTACAGGCGGTTTTGAATCCTGCACCCCATCCGGTGAAGAAAGGAAAAGACGAGGAGAAGAGGTTTCATCTTCTGGGGAATATACACCATTCGATTTTCTCTTTCAAGATGTCGTTGCCAGAACGAGAATTCAGCACAGAAGGCCAGAGCAGTCAAAATCGGAGACGGGATTATTCAGATAATAATAAGTGAGAGAGCGTGTGATTGGATCAGTCTCCTGCATCTTTGACATGGACTTTCATCCTGTGGTAATACTAGCGGCAGGTTTTCATGGTAAAAATGGGGGCTGTCCCCATTCGAGAAGAAGGAATATCGCGTCGGCAGGTTTTATGAATGATTCAGGAGGATAGGCTGTGGTTAGAAATAAAAAAATATTTGTGTTTTTTCTGATGGCAGCCTCCGTTCTCGTGTTCGGCTGCCGAGAAAGTTCCCCTGTCAGGGGTATCGAGCTTTCTGTGAGTTTTTCTGAAACCCCTTTGACCGACCGGTTGTACACCGATATCCAGTACAAATGGACATTCAAAGACAGCTTCGAGAAAATAGAGCAGAACTGCGCTGTTTTTGTGCACTTCTGGCACAGGAGCAATTTGATTTTCCATGACAATCATAGACCCGAGATTCCGGTTTCCCAATGGGAACCGGGTCAAGAGTATACCTACGAAAGGAGAATTTACATCCCCCCGTTTATCGATGTCCTGGATCCCGAGTTCAAGGCACCAGATACACTGAAATTATCTATCGGGCTCTCTTTCCCCCAAAACGAATCCGGAAAGCCGTTGAAAAAGATCTATGAGGAACAGCTCAAAGTCTTTCCCCCTCCGCCCGACACTCCAGTGATCATCTATAAGGATGGCTGGTCTGATTTTGAGATTGACCCTGAATCTTATCTAAAACGATGGAGATGGACGGCTAAAAAAGCCAGATGCCTCATCGACAACCCTCGTCGGGAAGCCCTCCTGGTGATAAGGGGGGGTGTGATGAAACAAGGTGTTCAGAATCAAAAGGTCGTCATTAAGATCAATGATCTCTTTCTGGATGAGTTTATTCCCCGGAGGAGCCATTTCGAAAAATTCTACAGGATTGATAAAGAAATGCTGGGCGAAGATAACCAGTTTACTTTGGTCATTGCGACGGATAAAACGATTATTCCGGCAAGAGTTATCCCAGGTTCAGAGGATGAACGGGAGTTAGGGATTATGGTGTCCTTTCTGTATTTCAGGTGAGAGAGACTCGCACTGAATTTAAAGAGGCTTAAGGCGGATGCAGTGAGGGGGATCGAGTTGGCGTTGTTTTTTCTTTTCCCGAGTTAGGGATTCTTCCTTCTGACTGGAGTTCGTCCCGTTTCCATTGCTTTCTTGGCGATGGCTTCATCCCGCTGGGCCTTTTCAATTTGGAGGGAGGTTTCAGCGATCTGCTTCTGAATGCTATCCCTGTCGCTCATGTCGTCCATGCTGTAGAACTCCTGCCACAGTCCGCGCAGCTTTATGGTCAACAGTTGTGTGTATTCTCTCGCCTTATAGTAGTTGGCTTCCAGTTCCTCGACTGTAGGCTGTCGCCCGGGTTCTCTCCTGTCGATGTTCGGGTCCTTCTGAGCGGGACTCGAGGTTCGTGATGGCTCTGATTTGTCCATTTCCGAGGTCCCCTGCGGAGCCGCAGTCGTGGTTGCCGCGGCAGCAGTCCTGGTGATGCGCAGAGCGGGCCTTTTTCGGACCTTGCCGAGATCTGCATTGGTGACGACCACAGTTTTGAGTCCTCTGAGCCTAGCTCTTCGAGCTCTTTCTTTCTTTGCCAACTCAACCAGGTTCTGGGAGAAGAGCAAAGAAGAAAGAATCAGGGGAAGAGAAATCACTCCGATGAATTTTTTGAGTTTCATTGTTCCTTTTTCGAATTTATTGTATCTGGTCAGTGTCTGTGTGTCAATCCCGAGAGAAGAGTCTTAAGTCATGACTTCGGGTCGGCTCTTGAATCGGGGAGGATAGGAGGGTAAAGGAGGATGTATGAATGCGGTGATTCAAGAACCGACCCTGTATAATATTTTCTGCCATTTTATTTGCGCCTCGTATACAAGATAATTCATGGGGGTCCTGGAGTAAATCGCCTTTAAGGAGGATATTGGGAGTGATTTTTTTTCGCGGTTTCTCACCCGGAAAGATGATTTATTCTCATCAGATGAAAGG
The DNA here is from genome assembly GCA_964348015.1 of uncultured Eubacteriales bacterium. GTDB lineage: Bacteria > Acidobacteriota > Aminicenantia > Aminicenantales > Aminicenantaceae > SOIA01. The sequence goes on from CAYGBC010000058.1 coordinate 13,292, forward strand.
GGGGTGCAAAATGAGCTTTTTGACTAAACATTTCAATTTTGTGTGAAAAATCAGCAGGGTGGAAACGACAGTGAAATCGCTTCGCTCCAGTCAGATTTTTCACGCCATTCCCTCCCCATCCTTCTTGGTCCTGCGGAACTCCGCATGCTTATCTTATCTCACGCCTGATATCCATCGGCTCGATCCGATACCGCCCGATTATCCTTTCCGTGCTCAAACAGTCCTCGGACCCGACTGGGTCGGGTTCCCTTGAAGGAAGGCTCGGCAAGGCTAAATCCTCCGATGTCGCGCTGGCGATTTCTCTATCGTTTTTCCTTTCGAATATATTTATTTATTACTCACACAAAATGGAAGAGAACTTTTTAATAATGTATGTACCTTCTGTATGATTTAATGCCCAGGATCACGGACTTAACAATAAGGACAGGAGACGAGGAGAGACACTTTGAGAGAAATGTTGAAATCGGCGTGAGCCCTGCTATTTTTTGGGCTTCGATGATGCTGTCCGGACAGAGATATCCTGATCCTTCAAAGTGATTTCTACAGCGCCGTGGGTGTCTGTGCGGTAGACCTTGGCTCCTATCCGTTCATATCGTTCCAGGACCTCTTTATCCGGAAAACCGTACACGTTCCCCGCACCCACAGAGATCACTACGATACGCGGAGCGATGTGTCTGAGAAAATCTACTGAGCTTGATGTGCGGCTTCCATGGTGTGGAGATTTGAGCACTTGACATCTGATTCCTGGGAATTTTTCAATGATATCTTTTTCGACCGGGCTGCCGATGTCCCCCGGAAGAAGAAATGAAATCTGTCCAGAAGTTATCTTGAGTACAAGAGAATCATCGTTTCGGATTCCGGAAACCGTGAGTTCTTTTTGTTCGGGGTGAAGAACCTCGATTTTGACCCGACCTTCTTGGCGTGAAGCGCCACGGAAAAGCCTCTGGATCGCGGCCGATTCGGGGAGCATTTTTTTAAATTCTGTGTAATCCTCGTTATCTAAAGGACTGAATGACTCCCAGAATTCGCTGATTTTAAAGTTCTTGGATACAGCCTTGAGGCCGTTCAAATGGTCAGGATGCGCATGGGTGAGGACCAGATAGTCAATTTTTTTGATGCCTTTCCTCCAGAGGAAGGAAGAGACAACGCTTTCGCCGACATCGAATGCTCCCTCTGGAAATCCGCCTCCATCGATCAACATCTTCCTTTTTCCGGGAAACTCAACAAGAGTTGACTCTCCCTGTCCGACGTCAATGAATGTGAGTTTGAGATTTTTCGACAATGAAGGAAAGGGATGGGTGATCAAGATAACGCAAAAGGCCAGGAACAAGATTATTAAGACAGTTCTTTGCCCTTTTATCTTTGGGGGGAGAAGCAGAAGATACAAAAAGAGAAAATACCCGAAGAGAGTGATCAAATGTGGTGTGGGGATTCTGTAGGAAATAAATGAAAACCTGTCCAGAAGGTGGGAAGAGCTTATGAGGAGGTCTATTAGAAATTTTATTCCTTGAGTCAGCCATTGAGACAGGAGAACACTGAGGAATGCGAGAGGGAGGAAGATATACCCGGCAACCATGATTAACGCCACCAGAGGCAGAGCGGCAAAATTGAGGATGAGTGCAGAGAAAGTGATCCTGTTGAAAGAGCCGGCCACGAAAGGCAGAACTCCGAGCTGCGCGGTCAGGCTCAGGGCCAGGATCTCGCTTATTCTCAGAGGAAGTTTCGGGAGGTATTTGATGATTCTGGGAAAAAAGAGGATGATGGCCAGTGTGGCTGAAAAGGTCAGTTGGAAACCCACGTTAAAAAGACTGAAAGGATTGAGGAAGAGCAGGATAAAGGCGCTGATAGAGATTGTGTTAATGAGGTTGACATCCCTCCAGATGAGCTTGCCGAGCAGAAAGGCAAAAGTCATAATTGTTGCCCTGAATACGGAAGGCCTTCCTTCAACCAGAAAAACGTAAAAAAGAAGGAAGACCATGACGAGGATATAGGAAAGCCGATTGGGAGCCCTGAATAATTTGAAGAGAGAAAAAAGAAAGAAGGAAATGATTGCAATGTGAGCTCCGGATATGGCAAAGAGATGATAAATGCCTGATCTTTGGAGAGACTCGGTGACAGCAGGGTCCATTCGGTTCCTCTCCCCAAGAAGAAGAGCTTCAAGAACGGCTCCTTGCGGAGAGAGCGATCGCTCTGCACCAGATGCGGGGAAATGCGCTTCGATTTTTTCCAGCAGCTTCTGGCGTAGGATGGATACGAGACGAAGAGGAGAGTAATTTTTCCCGGATTCTAATTTCTCCACAAGCAGAGGAGTTTTCGTGGAGGCTCTGTGGTGGATATTCTGGCTTTGGAGGTAGGCAGTCAAAGAGTATGATTTAAAATTTCTGAAGCCGTGAAGAGGAAGAAGCCGCGCCGAAACTTTAATCCTGTCGTGGACAAAAAGGTCACTGGGAAGAGCAAATTCGGATGAATGAGGCACAGATACCCTGAGATTTCCCCTCATGTTGTGTTCCGTGTTCTGATAGGAGGCTTTTTCCACTCTGATGAAAAGGACGTCCCGGTCTTGCCCATGAGAAGGAGATTTGTAGAGCTTTCCGGTAAAGTCAGCATAGGATGTGAATTCTAATTTCCGGAGAGAATTGTTTTCGTAATTGATGTGAGTGAAAGTGAAGAGGCTTGCGCCCAAAAGAAAAGTCGAAAGAAGAATAAAGATGAAGGCCCATTTAATTTTTTGGATGGAATAACAGAGCCAACCACAGGTCAGGGACGCCACCAGAGAGAGAATCCAGCTGAACAGCGGGAGCGGCAGGAGAGAAGAAAGTAATATTCCTAAGATCAAAGACACGGTGAGAAAAAGAAAAGGGAAACGCATTGATTTAGAAGGTGACCATTTCGTCGTAAGTGCCGTAAGTGTCTTTCAGGAGAGCAGAGATTTCTCCAAGAGTGACTTTGGCTTTGACTGCTTCTATGATAAGCGGGAGAATGTTTTCATCTGATTCGACGCCGTTTCGGAGAGCATCCAGCCGGTTTTTGACTTCCTGGTCCGACCGGCTTTTTTTAAGAAGGCGGATCTTTTTGACCTGATTCGTTTCAATCGTTTTGGGAGGGGAGTAAAGGTTGTACGGGATCTTGTCTTCCCTTTTTTGATATTTGTTGAGGCCAACGATGATCTGCTTTTGGTTTTCCACCTGTTTTTGATAGGCGTAAGCGCTTTCCTGGATCTCTTTCTGAATGAAACCTTTTTCGATGGCGACGAGCATCCCGCCCAATTCTTCAATCTTTTGGAGGTAATCTTTGACTCGTTCCTCGATCTGATTTGTCCAGCTTTCTATCAGAAATGAGCCCCCCACCGGATCCGCTGTGTCGATCACCCCACTTTCGCAAGCGATGATCTGCTGGGTTCGAAGCGCGATTTGGGCCGCCTCCTCGCTCGGAAGCGCCAGAGCCTCATCCCAGGAATTAGTGTGCAGAGACTGCGTCCCGCCCAAGACCGATGCCAATGCCTGGAGAGTCACTCTGACCACATTGTTTTCTGGTTGTTGGGCGAGAAGAGAGACTCCGCTTGTCTGGGTGTGGAACCTGAACTTCCAGGACAGCGGATTTTTCGCGTGAAATTCTTCTCTCATGAGCCGGGCCCAGATTCGTCTGGCCGCGCGGAATTTAGCGATTTCCTCAAAAAAGTTGCTGTGGGATGCCAGGAAAAAAGAAAGACGTGGAGCAAACGTGTCCACATCGAGTCCAGAGTCGATGGCCGCCCGGACGTAAGCGATTGCGTTGGCAAAAGTGAAGGCCAGCTCCTGAACCGCTGTGGCGCCAGCTTCCCGGATGTGGTAGCCGCTGATGCTCATTGTATTCCAGTTAGGAACTTTTTTGTGGCAGAAGGCGAGAATATCCGTGATGATTTTCATAGACTTTTGAGGAGGAAAGATGTACGTTCCCCGGGCAATGTACTCTTTAAGAACGTCGTTCTGGATTGTTCCGGAGAGGCTGGACCACTTTATCCCCTTTTTGTCGGCCAGAGCCAGGTACATCGCGAGAATGATGGCCGCTGTGGAGTTGATCGTCATCGAGACACTGATTTTGTCCAGGGGGATACGGTTGAAAAGGATTTCCATGTCCTCAAGAGAGTCGATAGCCACACCGACTTTTCCCACTTCTCCGTGAGAGAGAAGGTCGTCTGAGTCAAGGCCCAGTTGGGTCGGAAGGTCAAAAGCGACACTTATGCCTGTCTGCCCTTGGGAGAGAAGAAATCGATATCTCCTGTTGGACTCCTCTGCGGTTCCGAAGCCTGCATACTGCCGCATGGTCCACAGCTTTCCTCTGTACATGGTGGGATACACCCCCCGCGTGAAAGGGTATTTTCCGGGCTCGCCAAGATCCTGTGAAACGCTGAAACCGGCCAGATCTTTTTGGTTGTAAACCTGTTTGACTTCAATCCCGGAAGAAGTGAGGAATTTGGCCTTTTTGTCTTTGTCTGTGCCCATGATCTGCGCAGGGTTCCTTTATTGTGATCTGGTGCTTTGGTTTACTGAGGAGATGGAACTCCTTATTTTGGCTGGGATGGTTCTTGGCTGGGATTTCCGGCCTGATTCAGGAAATGTACTTGACGAAGGCTTGAGTGCCTGCATAGCTTCCCTTGTCCTTCAATTCCTCTTCGATTTCCAGCAGACGGTTGTACTTGGCCACCCGTTCGCTTCTGCTCACGGAGCCGGTTTTGATCTGGCCAGTATCGAGAGCCACGCTCAGGTCAGCTATGAATGTGTCTTCAGTCTCTCCTGAGCGGTGGGAAATCACGGCTGAATATCCGTTTGTGTGGGCGTACTTTACGGCTTCCACTGTCTCTGTGAGAGTACCGATCTGGTTCAGTTTGATCAAAATGGAATTCCCGATTCCCTGACTGACTCCTTTTTTGAATCTCTCCAAGTTGGTGACGAAAATATCATCTCCGACGATCTGGATCTTATTGCCCAGAGCGTCAGTCATGAGTTTCCATCCTTTCCAATCATCCTCAGCAAAGCCGTCTTCAATGGAAATAATCGGGTATCTGTTAACCAGATTTTGATAGAATTCGACCATCTCGGAGGAAGATCTTTTCGAGCCATCCGATTTCTTGAATATATATCGATCGCCTGAAAAGAATTCAGATGCGGCGGTGTCGAGTGCGAGATGGAGGTCTTTTCCTGGCTTGTACCCGGCTTTTTCGATGCTTTCGAGAATCAACTCGAGGGCTTCTTCATTGGATTTTAAGTTCGGAGCGAATCCCCCTTCATCACCCACGGCCGTACCGTATCCTTTTTTGTTCAGGATTTTCTTCAGGTTATGGAAGACTTCTGCGACCATCCGGATGGCTTCAGAAAAATGAGAGCTTCCTAAGGGAGCGATCATGAATTCTTGGATATCGACGTTGTTGTCTGCATGAGACCCGCCGTTGAGGATGTTGACCAGGGGGACTGGCAGCCTGTAGTTCTTCTTTTGGCCCAGGAAATGGTACAAAGGCGTGTCCTGCGCCAGAGATGCTGCATGAGCCGCGGCCATCGATACGGAAAGGATGGCGTTGGCTCCCAACTTTTTCTTTGAGGGTGTCCCGTCCAGTTGAATGAGCCGACTGTCGATTTGTTCCTGCTCAAGAGCATCCATGCCGACGATTTCGGGCGAGATGATCTCCTGCACGTTGGCGATGGCCTTGAGAACCCCTTTTCCAAGATATCGAGAGGAATCGTCATCCCTCAATTCAAGGGCTTCATGGGTGCCCGTGGAAGCGCCTGAGGGAACGGCCGCCTTTCCCACGACGCCCGATTCGAGGACGACCTGAGTGCTGATTGTCGGATTTCCTCTGGAGTCCAGAATTTCTCTGGCTGTGATTTGCTTTATGGTTGTGAGGGCCATTTTGGAATCCCCTAAATTTTTTATAGATGTGTAATCCTGATTCTCTCGAGAGGAATAGCTTTTAATGAATTTTTGTAAAGCTTATTTTTTCGTGGGTTCTGCCTTTGCGGATTCTTCTCCGGGTTTTTTAAAGAGCTCTGCTTTTTTCTTGTCAACAAAATCCTTGATGGTGTCGATTCCTTCGGCTGTTTTCTCTTTGACGACTTTAATTCCTTTTTCGGCTTCTTTGGCGATCTTCTCGTAGCTCTCTTTGGCTTTTTCTCCGGTCTTCGCCGCGCCTTCTTGAATTTTCTTTCGTGTTTCTTCACCGCTTGCTGGGGCAAAGAGGACACCCAGGACGAATCCTGTGGCTGTGCCGATCAGGAACGAGAGTGTGGCTTCGACGAAACAGGAGTTTCTATTATCTGCCATTTTTTTCCTCCTTTCGTTTCTTTTTCCTTATTTGCCGCCAACCAAAACGAAGAATAGGAAACAGCATAGGCCAGTATTTCGAGGAGGGCCGGATGATTTTAGCTGTTGTGAATCCTACGATTTCCGATATCCCGACGGCTGATTTTTTTGCGGCATCGAGCGTCACTCTGAGATCATCCATTTTTTCATTGACTTTTTTATTCGTCTCCGTCAAATTCCTGGCAAGTTCTCTAATCTCTTTGAGTGTTTTTTCTCCCTCCCTGGCTGTCCTTCGAAGCTGAATGATCATGGAAACGAGAAACGTGACGGCAACCACAACGGCGATGGTTATCACAAGAAAGAGAAACTGGTTAAGGGTTAGCGACATGGTGACTATGAAAATAAACTAAAATATTGATTTTGTCAATGGATAGAAGATGAATAATCCAGGGAACGTGGTTTATTCACGAGTCGAGGTTGCCGAAGACTCCGTTGCGAGGAGAGAAACGACAGCGGCAATCCCATGCCTGTGCGCAAGGGCATGAGATCGCCACGCTTCGCTCGCGATGACGTGGTTTCCCACCGCGATTGGGCTGTAACGAAGTTGGTTCGGTGAGATCGGCTCGCCCGGAGGGGAAAAGATGCCGACATTTAGAAAAAATGGGGACTTTCCCCTTTTGAGAAAAAGGAATTGAGTGTCGGCAGATTTTATGAATAATCCAGGGGGGGTTATTTCCAGAGTACCTTTTGAATCTCGTCGAGATGGAACTCCTCTTCAATCTTCTTGAATATTTCGAGATATTTCTTTTCTTCCTTTGATTCCCTGGCCTGTTCCCATTCTCCCAGTAGCTGGGAGGGCATAAACTCAAATTTCTTTTTGAGTGTTTTATTGATACCTCGAAAAGCCTGCCAGTGAGTGATCATCAATAGGGCTAGGACACCGAAGAAAACGTTCGGACCCGGGAGGATCGCAGCTAACCCGCTGATAGGGAGAAGAATGGTTTCTCCGACGAGAAGAAGAATGTGTTTGGTTCTCTGCCTCTGGAGGAAAAAATAAAACCGGGTTTGCATCTTTTTTTTCCCGGGTTGGCCGGAATAGAAGATAAGAATCCTATCTTCCTTGGATTTCAAGATTTTTCCGAAGGCCTGTTCCTGCCGCAGGATCCTTTGAGGGAGGAGCATCAGTTTCTTTTTGGCCTGTTCCCAGAGTTTTTTCCAACGGGAAGTTTTGATCTGGATCTGCCTGACAGGATCAGAAGAAAAGTACCTGTATTTGCGCCGGTGATCACGAACGAAAAAGAACTGCATGAGCGTGAATCATTTTAGCATTTCGCACGGAATAGGAGCAAGAGAGGTCTTCTAACGGCGTTGGCTGAGAAGGTAGATGAAGAACGGAGCCCCCACGGCTGCGGTGATGATCCCGATCGGGAGCTCGGAGGGAGAAAGCAATGTGCGCGCGATAAAATCAGAATAGACAAGGAAAATCCCTCCTGTTAAGGAGGAATAGAAAAAAAGATGCCTGTGGTCCGGCCCGATAAGAATGCGGATCCAGTGGGGGACAACAAGGCCAATAAAGCCGATGATGCCGCTGACCGAGACAGACGAAGCGGCGAGCATCGTGGATATAACCAGGAATGTTTTTCGGACGCGGTTCACAGGGCTGCCCAGGGATTGGGCGATGTCATCCCCCTGGACCAGGAGATTCATATCCTTGGCCAGCCACTGAGCCACGATAAAACACAATAAAAAATAAGGAAGCATAGCGGTAATCTGGTTCCAGTCAGAATATTTGAAGCTTCCCAGCAGCCAGAAGACGGCCTCTTGGTACGATTCTGATTTGAAGAATATCAAAAAGGACGTCAGAGCCGAAGCCAGAGCTCCTGCCGCAATTCCCGTCAGCAGCAGTGTTTCCATCCTGAAGACTCCTTTCCTCTGGGAGAGGAGGTAGACCAGAAAGACAATCGCGAATCCTGATGCAAAAGCGAATACACTCTGGAGAGAAAACCCCAAGATTTGGACGTTCAAACCGAGGTAGATGCACAGGACCGCGCCGAAAGAGGCCCCGGAAGAGACGCCCACGACAAAAGGCCCTGCCATCGGATTCTGAAAATAGCCTTGGAGGATGGCCCCGGAGAGAGAAAGACTGGCTCCGACTAAAAAGGCCAGGAGCGCACGGGACAGCCTGAGATCAATAAAAATTTTTCTGAGGGTCTCATCGTGGAGGTTGAGGAAAATGAAGTCAAACAGATCTCCAGTATTTGTTTCTACCGGGCCTTCAAGCAGGGAGAGGAGAAATCCCGATACGAACAGGAAAAGAAGGACAGCGAGGAGAATCAGCCTTTTTGACCTTGCTTTCATTGTTCTTTCTCGAAGCACTGAGGATGAAGGAGACGTGCAAGCTCCTCGAGGGCCAGTATGAGCCGGGGGCCTTGCCGGGAGGCCAGGTTTTCGTCCAGAAAAAATATGCTGTCAGATATAACAGCAGGGGTGCCTTCAAGATGAATTTCATTTCTCATCCAACTTTTGGCTTCGATGAATTCTTTCTCTGACTTGGACAAAATGACAATAACTTCAGGATTTTCGTGAATGAGCTGCTCCGCGTTGTACAGAAGCCATTTCCGGGGGACATGACCGGCTATATTCACTCCTCTGGCCTTTTGGATCAGGTCATCGAGGAAGCTTTTCTGGCCGCACGTCCAGAGGCCTTTGCCGTGGAGAGAGAGGAAGACTTTGGGTTCATGTCTGGCTTTCTGGAGGGAGGAGAGAATTTTTTCGTATCTTGCCCGGAGTGACCGGACAAAGAGTGCGGCTTTGGGCTCTTCATGCGTGACGGCTCCAATTTTTTGTATGAGGGGGAATATGGAATCTATGGTTGTCCCCGTATCCAGGACAAACACGGGAAGATCCAGGTCTCTGAAGCGCTCGAAAATCCTGAGAGGATTCCCGCGAAAGCCTATGACCAGATCTGGATTGAGAGCGATTATCTTTTCTGGATTCGGGTCGATCATTCCCCCGATTTTGTCCTTAGTCTTTGCGTCCTCGGGGAAGTCGCAGTACCGCGTGACGCCGACAACTTTTCCTCCCAAATCAAGAGCAAAGAGAATTTCAGTGATGTTGGGAGCCAGAGAGATGATCCTTTGAGGCGGAACGGTCGCGTCATAAGGGAAACCGAGGTCATCCCTGATGATTTTTTCCTGGGATCTAACCGCAGAGATGTTCAACACGACCAGCAGAAAAACAGCGAGAATCTTTTTGAATATCATTCTTTTTGATCGGGTTTCGGTATCAGCGATATCTCCGGAAGCCGGGAGTGGATGTTTTCTCTGATTTCCACGGCGGCATCGAAAACTTCAAGGATGTTCTGTTTTGTGATCAGCTTTTCGGGCGGGCCCAGCGCCTGCACTCTGCCTTCCTTGAGGAACAGGATCTGCTGAGAATAGGGGATGGCGAGGTTGATGTTATGCTCCGTCGTCAGGATGGTTTTCCCTTTTTCTTCCTGGAGGGTCTTGAGTATTTGATAGATTTCGACCTGATAGCGGATATCCAGATGGGAACTGGGCTCATCCAGGAAAAGGAGTGGGGTGTCCTGCGCCAGCGCACGTGCGATAAAAACTCTCTGGCGTTCTCCTCCGCTGAGATGGGCGACTTTTTTCTCCTTGAGGTGAGAGATCTTGGTGAGGGCCATAATTTCCTCGATAATGCGTTCGTCCTCCGATGATGAGCCTCCCAGCCGGCCTTGATGCGCGTATCTCCCCATCAGAACGGTTTCTGCAACGCTGAATTCAAAGGAGGAGCTGAATATCTGGGGAACATACGAGATTTTTTTAGCGAGCTGTCTCGGACTCATAATGAAGACATCCTCGCCGTCGACCAGGATTCTGCCCGAAACGTTCTTCAGCAGACCTTGAAGGGCTTTGATCAGGGTGCTTTTTCCAGACCCGTTTTTCCCGAGGACAGATATGAATTCGCTCTTTCTCAGCGAAAAAGATATGTTGTGGATAACGTCTCCGTTTTCATATCCTGCGGAGACGGTATCGACTTCCAGAATTGCCATTTTAAGAATGAATTCTTCGAATTACACAACGAATTTTAAGGATTAAACTCTGTGATTAAATTCAAAGCTTTTTCATCCTAATATTTTTTAGAGAAATGTTCAATACGGGGCCAGACTCCTAAAGCTTCAGATATCACGACAGGCGGCTTCATGATTGTTGGTTTTTTATGCGAAAAAGTGTGGAGCCTCCGTACACAAATGAGGTTTCCTTAAAAACAGTTTTGATATGGAAAACAGGATCGAAGTTTCAGGAATCTGATCCCCTTGTCCGCTGTCTTGACTTTTAGGGGTAATGAATCTAACATTGATGATTGAATTTCGCGAGAAGAAAAGACAGGAAAGAGCGAGTTTTTCCCCTGTCATGAGCCTTGGAATGATGTTAAGGATCCCACGCACATGAAAAACGAATACAATTTTTCTCAGATTGAAAAAAAGTGGCAGAAAATCTGGGAGAAGGAAAAAGCGTTTGAGTCCACCGAAGAGGAGCGGAAGACAAAATTCTACTGTCTCGAAATGTACCCCTACCCGTCAGGCCGCATACACATGGGGCAGGTACGGAATTATGCGATCGGAGATGTGATTTCCCGCTACATGTCCATGAAAGGATTTAACGTTATTCATCCCATCGGCTGGGATGCCTTGGGTATGCCCGCAGAAAATGCGGCCATTACTCAGGGGATACATCCCCAGAAATGGACTCTGGATAATATTTCGCACATGAAAGGGCAGCTGAAAAGACTGGGTTTCAGTTATGACTGGTCGAGAGAGGTGAACACATGTCTTCCAGAATACTACAAGTGGAACCAGTGGATTTTCCTCAAGATGCTCGACAAAGATTTGGCCTATCGCAAAAAAAGCAGGGTGAACTGGTGTCCTCAGTGTCAGACTGTCCTGGCCAACGAGCAAGTTGTCGGAGACCGATGCTGGCGGTGTGACACTCTCGTCAAACAGAAAGAAATGGAACAATGGTTCCTGAAAATAACAGATTACGCCGAGGAACTTCTCTCCGGTCATGACAGGCTGGACAAATGGCCAGAACATGTCCTTCTGATGCAGAAAAACTGGATAGGAAAAAGCACAGGAGCGCATGTCGCTTTTCCTCTCCCTGATTCTTCCCGGTCGATAGAGGTCTTTACGACCAGGGTGGATACGATTTACGGGGCCACATTCATGGCTCTGTCTCCGGAACATCCGTTGAGTCAGGAACTGATAGCGGACGTTGAAGACAGGGAAAAACTTCAGGCCTGGATTGACAAGAAAATCGAGGCCGCCCGTATAAGCAAGGATATCGGTGAAGCTGAGAAAGAAGGGATCGATACCGGGAAAAAGGCTATAAATCCGTATACGGGCGAGGAGATTCCTATCTGGATATCTGACTATGTCTTGATGGATTACGGAACTGGAGCCATCATGGCTGTACCGGCCCATGACCAGAGGGATTTCGAGTTCGCCAAGAAGTATTCCTTGCCGATCAAAGAAGTCATAGTTCCGGAAGGAGAGTCTCCCAAAGGAGATCTCGAAGAAGCCTTTGAGGGCTATGGAGTCGTCGTGAACTCCGGAGCCTTCTCCGGCAAACGCTGTGAAGACGCGATGGAGGAGATGGCTCAGTATGCGAAGGATAAAGGCTTTGGCTCCAAGAGTGTTCTCTACCGCATCCGGGACTGGGGCATTTCCCGCCAGCGCTACTGGGGGACGCCGATTCCTGTAATCTACTGTCATGATTGCGGGATTGTTGGGGTTCCGTATGAGGATTTGCCGGTTCTGCTCCCTCCCGAAGTGGAATTCACAGGGGAGGAAGGCTCCCCCCTTGAAAATGTTGAAGATTTTGTCAACACTCAATGTCCCAAGTGCAAAGGAGATGCCAGGCGGGAAACAGATACGATGGATACATTTTTTGACTCCTCCTGGTATTATTTCCGTTACACGTCCCCCGATGACGGGAAACTTCCTTTTGAGCCACGGTCTGCCGATTACTGGCTTCCGGTGGACCTGTACATCGGAGGTGTCGAGCATGCCATCCTCCATTTGATCTATGCGCGATTTTTCTGCAAATTTTTTAGAGATTCTGACTTGACCGGAGTCGAAGAGCCTTTTCCTCGCCTTCTCGCTCAAGGAATGGTGGTTAAGGATGGGGCCAAGATGTCTAAATCCAAAGGGAATGTTGTAGATCCCGACGACATGATCGAAAAATACGGAGCGGATTCTCTAAGATTGTTCATCCTGTTTGCCTCTCCTCCAGAAAAAGAGTTCATCTGGACGGATGAGGGAGTCGACGGGAGTTTCCGTTTCCTAAACCGCCTCTGGACAATTGTGAGAGAAAACCTGGATCTGTTTTCGGATAAAGCCAGCAGACAGGAAGACACAATGGGAGTGGAAGCGAAGGCCTTGAGAGTGAAAATGCATCTGACCATCAAGAAGGTCAGCGAAGACATTGAAAAAAGATACCATTTGAATACGGCTGTCAGTTCTTTGATGGAGTTTTACAATCAAATCAAGAGAGACAGAGACATTTTAAGGAAGAGTCCGGAAGGAAGAGCCGCATTGAAGGAATCCCTGGAAAGCCTGATTCTGCTGCTCTCGCCGTTTGCGCCTCACCTCTGTGAGGAGCTCTGGGAAAAGACAGGGCACAAAACTTATCTGTTCAGGGCTCCCTGGCCCGCGTTCGACCCTGAATGGGCTCGGGAAGAGAAGATCACGATCGTTGTTCAGGTCAACGGGAAATTGAGGGACACATTCGAAGTCGAAAGAGACTCGGCTGAGGAACAGATAAAAGAGAAGGCCTTGGATTTGCCCAAAATCAGGACCATCAGGGCTGATCGAAAGCCAAAAAAAGTCATCTATATCAAAAATAAATTGGTGAATATAGTCCTTTGATCAATTTCGAGGTCCGATGAAGAAAATTCTGATCGTAACAGTTGCCTGCATGATCTTCGTCCAGTGTGGCTACCATCTCCGGGGCACAGGGAGTTTTCTCCCCTCTCATATTCAAAGAGTCAACGTTCCGATGTTCAAGAACTCCACAACACGGTTTGAGCTGGACTTGAAACTGACCCACAGCGTTATCGATGAGCTCGTCGCTAGAGGGAAAGTGGATATTGCGGAAGATGTGAAAAACGCGGATGCGGTCCTTATCGGGGAGATCGTCTCTTTCAGAGCGATTCCGATAGCGGTTTCCAGGGAAGCATCGGCAGACAGGTACAACATCATCGTTGTCACCAGGATCACTTTTAAAGACTTGGTCACGAACAAGGTGATTTTCTCCAATCCCAATTTTCGCTACCAGACGGAATATGAGGTGCCGGAAGGAACCGATTTTGAAACAATGGAATCAGAAGCCCTGGATAGTATAGCGGTCAAATACGCGCGCAGCTTAGTGACCAACGTGCTTGAAGGATTTTAGGGGGTGTACAGCTTTCTCCTGAATAAAACGATCAGTGAAAGTACGGTTGTCCCCTGTTATTTTTTTTACGGGGAAGAGAATTTCCTCGCCCATCAGTTTGTCAGCGAACTCAAAGAAACTCTGATTTCTGAAGACGTTCAGGAATACAATGTTGAGAGGTTTGATCTGGATGAGAATTCCTGGGCAGAAGTGATCGACCTGGCCAGGACCATTCCTTTTTTCCTTTCCCCCTGGCGTATAATCGTGGTGGAGGTTTCCCAGGGCAAAAAAGAAAGCCTGTCCCCCGCAGAACAGAAGATACTGAGAGATTATTTCGATTCTCCATCCTCGCGGACTGTTGTCGTCGTAGTTTTTTCAGGGAAGATCAAGAAAAACAGCTCATTCTTTAAATTTTTCTCATCTCTGCCCTCATCGGTGGTGCTCTCCAAAGAGCTGAGGCCTCTCAGACAGAGGGCTCTGTATGCCTGGATGGATAAGAAATTTTCTGCCCACGGGAAAACAGCGGCCCCGGATGCGATGAAAAGGCTCGAGGAACTCACCGGGAACGATCTCCGCAGGATCAACAGCGAGCTGGAAAAACTGATCACATACGTGGGGGAAAAAAATGCTATTGAGTTGGATGATGTCAATCAGGTCTCCGGCTGGGTGAAGACTTTTTATGAATGGGAGATATCTGACAGCCTGTCCAAAGCCGATTTTGATCAATGCCTGGTTGTTCTGGATAACTTGTTCAAAGAAGGGATCAAGCCTGAATATATCCTGGGATCAGTGGTGAGATTTTTCCGAGATATCTTCCAGGCCAAGCTTTTGATCAAGGAGAAGGATATCGATAAGAAGGCGATATTCAGAGAACTGAGGCCTCATATCCAGGAAAAATTCGGTAATTTTTATACGACTAAATTGAAGGAATTCTTCTCTTTGGTGGAAAAATTCTCATCGAAAGACTTGAGTCACATGCTGGCTAAACTTGAAAAAATCGACCTGAGAATGAAAACATCCAGCCTGAATCCCAAGACACTGCTGGAGTCTTTCCTTTCCGAGTATTGTCACTTTCGCGAAAGAGGAAGAGTCACTTGGAGGGAGGAGAGCTGATCAGTTCGATCTGCCGGCTCAATCTTGATTTATACCTGTTGCCCGTGTTTTCGTGGATAGTTCCTTTTTTGATGGATTTATCGATGAGGGAGAATGTTGGAGGGAGAAGTTGTTGGGCCGCTTCATTGTCGTTTTTCTGGATAGCCTCTTTTAATTTTTTGATCTGTTTCCGCAGGGCAGATTTGTTCTGTCTGTTTACGGCATTTCTGCGCAGACTCCGCCGCCACTGCTGTATGGCTGATTTGTGCTGGGCCATTTCTCTCTCCTTTTTGAAAAAGCTATGATAAGATATATCTTCTTTAAAGTCAACTTTCTTAAGGCGAGAAATCGTGAATCAGCGCGAATATCGGGAGCGGAACGAGTGTGTGCGGGGTTGAATACGGTTCTCGTGTTTATCCGCCTCGGACGAGGAGAAAACAGCCCCAACGGCATCTCTGAACAATAAATTCCAGCAAGGGATTAAGATGGAACAGAAGGACCAGAACCGCAGAGTCATGAGGTCAACGTTTATCATGGCGTTCCCGACCTTGCTGAGCCGGATTTTGGGTCTATTCCGGGACATCCTCCAGGCCAAGTTTATGGGGACCGGCCAGAGCATGGATGCTTTCACCATGGCCTATCTCATCCCGAATCTCCTGCGGCGGTTGACGGCCGAGGGAGCAATGACCGCCGCCTTTATTCCCGTTTTTACTCAAATAAAGAAGGAAAAATCAAAAGAAGAGCTCTGGAAGTTCGCCAACGCATTCTTTTACGATTTGACCGTGATAATGGCCTGTCTCGTGGTCCTGGGCATAGTCTTTTCTCCTCTTTTGGTCAGGATCATTGCTCCTGGTTTTGGAGAAGTTCCCGGGAAATGGGAGCTGACGACTGTTTTGACTCGGATCATTTTTCCGTATATTTTCCTCATCAGCCTGGCCGCCCTGGCCATGGCCATCCTGAACTCTTTCCATAGGTTCTTCGTTCCCGCATTTACTCCTGTTTTATTCAACCTGGCGATTATCACAGGGGCGCTTCTTTTTGCCAATAATGCGGGGGAGCCTGCCTATGTTTTTGCTGGCGCAGTCGTGGTCGGCGGAGTTCTCCAACTGGCCTTCCAGGTGCCTTTTTTATGGCGCAACGGGATGCGCTTCAAGTTCGGCATGTCCTTCACTCATCCGGCTGTGCGCAAGGTGGCGAAGTTGATGGTGCCGGGTCTTTTTGGGGCCGGGATTGTCCAGATCAATTTTGCCATAAGCCGAATGCTTGCCACCTATTTAGAAGTGGGCAGCGCGTCCTCGCTTTACTATGCCTCCAGAGTTCAGGAGCTTACGCTCGGATTGTTTTCCATCGGCCTTTCGATCGCCCTCCTGCCGACTTTTTCCGACCAGGCAGTCCGCAAGAACATTCGGGGGATGAAGAGGACGATCGTCTTTTCTTTCAGGTTCATATTTTTTATCACATTCCCCGCTATGGCGGGCCTGCTGGTCCTCTACCGTCCCATCATTCAAGTTCTGTTTGAAAGGGGCCTCTTCGGAAGTCTGTCCACCTCCATGACCTCTCAGTGCTTGTTCTATTTTGCGTTTGGGCTTCCCTTCATCTCCGGCGTGAAGATCCTGTCTCCGGCTTTTTACTCCTTTAAAGATGTGAAAACTCCTGTCATAGTGGCATTTTTTGTGATGATCGCCTACATCGGACTGTCTTTAATTCTGATGAGCCCCCTGCGGGTCGGCGGCATCGCTTTGGCCCTGTCCCTCGTATCCGTCTTCAATATGATCGCGTTATTCATTCTATTGGAGAGGAAGATCGGACGAATAGAAAAAAAGGAATTTGTCCTCTCTGGAGTAAAATCTGCATTTTCTGCAGGAGTGATGGCGGCTGCGGTCTGGTTTTTCATGAAACAGTTTGATTTTCCTGGGATGATATTCCTGGAAAGGCTGGCCGTCTTGTCTTCAGCTGTGGTTTTGGGGATTCTGGCTTATGCGGTGTTGAGTTTGCTGCTCAATCCGGAAGAACTCAGAAATTTAAAGGGAATCCTCTTGCGTAAAGAATCATCAAAGATCAGTGGGAAAGTCCAGTGAAGATCGTTCTCCAGAGAGTCAAACTGGCTTCAGTCGAAGTCCAAGACAGGACTGCCGGCAAAATCGGCCCGGGAGTGTGTCTTTTTGTAGGCGTAGAAAAAGGGGACTCAGAAGAGGAGGCCCGCTATCTGGCGCACAAGATCGAGGAGTTAAGGATTTTTCCGGATGAAGAAGGAAAAATGAACCTCTCTCTCCTGGATGTTCAGGGAGAAGTGCTGGCCGTTTCACAGTTCACGCTCGCAGGGTCTTTGAAAAAGGGAAGAAGGCCCAGTTTTGACAATGCCGAATCGCCGGAAAAGGCAGAGGATCTTTTTCTATATTTCGTAAGCCTGATCAAACAGAGAGGTCTGAAGGTCGCGACAGGGGAATTCGGAGCTCTGATGGAGGTTCATCTGGTGAATGACGGCCCGGTGACTTTCATTCTTGAAAAAAAGCCGTAGGGAACGTCCCCATGTTTTAAACCATCTCCAGGATGTGGCCCATTTTCTCTTTCTTGGTTTTGAGGTATTTCAGATTGTTTTTGTTTGGCCGGATTTCGAGGGGAACTCGCTCGACAATCTCCAGACCGTAGCCCGATAACCCGACGAATTTACGCGGATTATTCGTGATCAAACGAAGCTTGTTTGCGCCCAGCGAGACCAGGATCTGAGCGCCTATCCCGTAATCCCTCTGGTCCGCTTTGAACCCCAGTTTCTGATTGGCTTCGACGGTATCGGCTCCGTGGTCCTGGATGGCATAGGCCTTGATTTTGTTGGTGAAGCCGATCCCTCTTCCCTCATGACCGAGGATATACAGAATAACTCCCTTTCCTTCCTCGTGGATTATTTTCATGGCCTGATGGAGCTGCTCTCCGCAATCGCAACGGATCGAGCCGAATGTATCTCCGGTCAAACATTGAGAGTGAGCCCGGACAAGTGTGGGGTCATCCTTTTTGATTTCTCCTTTGACCAGCGCCAAGTGATGTTCTTTGTGTATGATGTCCTCGAAGATCATGATCTTGAAATCTCCGAATTTCGTGGGCAAACTGGCTTCCTCTATCTTTTTCACCAGCGTTTCGTTCTTCATCCGGTATTTGATGAGATCCGCGATAGTCAGTATGGGAATATCGTGAGTCCGGCTGAGCTCTTCGAGTTGAGGCATTCTGGCCATGGTGCCGTCTTCACTCATGATCTCGCAGATGACGGCTGCAGGCTTTAATCCCGCCATCCGGGCGATATCCACGGAGGCCTCAGTCTGGCCTGCTCTTTCCAGGACTCCTCCCCCCCTCGCTTCAAGAGGAAAAATATGGCCGGGGCGAGTCAGGTCAGAAGGCTGTGTATGGGGATCTATGGCCACATGGATAGTTTTGGCCCGGTCATGGGCCGAGATCCCTGTCGTGACACCCTCTCTGGCGTCTATCGAGACCGTGAAAGCTGTCTGGAAGGGAGCCGTGTTATCCTGCACCATGAGAGGCAGATGGAGCTCTTTGAGCCTGTCTTTGGTTAAAGGCATGCAGATGAGCCCTCGCCCGTGCTTTGCCATAAAATTGACGATTTCGGGAGTCGCTTTTTCAGCCGCAATCATGAGGTCGCCTTCATTCTCTCGGTCTTCGTCATCAACGATGATGATGATTTTCCCCGCTTTGACAGCTCTAACGGCTCGCTCGACGGTGGCTGTTTTGACCTTTTTCATTTTCAGTCCTTTGTTCTTTTGCTGTTGAGCTGTGGATTTTCTTTAGATATCCAATTATACACGTATTTGCCGATCATGTCACATTCAATATTGACAGAATCTCCTCTTTTGAGATCACCCAAATTGGATTTTTCCAGTGTCAGCGGAATGAGCTCCACTTCAATCGATGACGGACTCAAATCGGCGATCGTGAGACTGATTCCGTTGAGAGCGACTGAGCCCTTGGGGATAAAAAAGGGACGGAGTTCTGGAGGGTAAGCGACAGTCATTCTTTCCTCTTTGTCTCTCCGGGTTATTTGAGTCACCTTCCCTTGGGCGTCCACATGGCCCGTGATCAGATGGCCGCTCAAGGGGGAGGACAGAGTGAGAGGCCGCTCAAGGTTGAGCCTTTCGCCAGGACGGAACGAGCCTAAGGTTGTTTTTTGGAGTGTTTCCAGGGAGAGATTGAAGAAGAACGTGTTTCTTTCTTTTCTGATCAGGCTGAGACAGGCGCCGTTGACCGAGAGGCTTTCCCCGATCTCCACGCCGGAAAGACCGGTAGGCACTTCGACAGCGATTTCCTGTTTTCCTCGCCGGTATCCTTTGAATCGTCCGAGATGGTGAATGATTCCTGTGAACATTAGAGATATCCTTCCACTATGAGATCTTCATCGATCGGAAAAGAACGGGTTCTCTTCAATGAGAGCGAATCTTTGATGAAGTCGGCTCCCTTTCCCTGGAAAAATGTCGGCGCCGCCTTTCCTCCGATGAGCTTGGGAGAGAGAGTGACAAAGATCTTATCCACTGCTTTTTCCTCAAGCATGGACGTCATCAGGCGCCCTCCTCCTTCCACAAGAACACTCGATATTTCGTGCTCGCCCAACCACGATAACACTTTGCTTGGGTCGATACGGGAGGAAGAGAGAGGGATCACCTCTGCGCCCTTTTTCCGCAGGGCCTCCGCTTTTTTGGAGGAAGCCTGTTTGAGGGTGAAAACCAGAATTTTCCCTTTAGAGAGAGTAGAGAAAATCCTGGATCCCAAAGGAAATCGAAGCTGCGAGTCGAGAATAATCCGTGTCAAACGCTTGCCTCGCCAGTTGGGATGACGCACAGTCAACAGGGAATCGTCCTTGATGAGTGTGTTCACACCGATCATCAGCGCGTCAAACTCTCCCCTGAGAAGATGGACGTATTTCCGTGTTTCTGCAGATGATATCCATCGGGAAGAAAATGTTTTGGTGGCCATTTTCCCATCGAGACTGACAGCGACTTTGGCGGCCACAAACGGAATCTTTTTTTTGATGTATTTGATGTAGGCCTCATTCAGACGCCTGTTTTTCGACTGGAGGAGACCGAGCGAGACCTTTATCCCCGCTTCTTTCAGTTTTTTTATGCCCTTTTTGGACACAAGCGGGTTGGGATCGAAATCGGAGATAACGACTCTTCTGACTCGTGCCTGAAGCAGGGATTCTATGCACGGAGGCGTCTTGCCCCAATGAACGCATGGCTCGAGATTGATGTAGGCCGTGCTGTTTCGAGCCTGCGCACCGGCCCTTTGAAGAGCGACGACTTCGGCGTGCGGCTTTCCAGGTCTTTCATGATAGCCATGCCCGATGATGGCGTCATTCTTCACTATCACTGCCCCGACGTAGGGATTCGGACTCGCCCACCCAACGGCTTTCTCGGCTAATTCATAAGCCATTCGAAGGTAGAAAAAGTCTTTTAGCTCTGTCATGAGAGGAGCGCCTTAGTGAATTCCTGAGGAGAAAAAAAGAGCATGTCTTTTTCCTCCTCTCCGATGCCTATAAACTTGACCGGGAGTTTCAACTCATCAACGATGCTGATGATGCTTCCCCCTTTAGCTGTTCCATCCAGCTTGGACAGAAAAACTCCGGTGAGGCCGGAGAATTTGAGAAATTCCTTTGCCTGAATTAACGCATTCTGTCCGATGCTGGCGTCAAGAACGAGGAGAATCTCATGAGGGGCTCCCTCGATCTGTTTCGATATGACGCGTTTGATCTTTTCCAGCTCGCTCATTAAATTTGTGTTGGTGTGAATCCTTCCCGCCGTATCGATCAGCAGAAACTTGTAAGATTGGGCCTTGAATGAGTCTAAAGCGTCGAAAGTCACCGAGGCCGGATCTGACCCGTACTGACCTTTTATCACAGGGATATTCAGTTTTTTCCCCCACAAAACCAGCTGCTCTTGAGCGGCGGCTCTGAAGGTATCCGCGGCCACCATCAAGATGCTCATCCCTTTCTGCTTGAAATGATGAGCGAGCTTGGCTAAAGATGTCGTCTTTCCCCCGCCGTTCACTCCGACCATCATGATGACCGATTGAGAGTGATCCACGTTGAATTCCGAAGGAAATTGAGAAAGTATCTTTACGATTTCCTCTTCCAGATTTTTTTTTATAGTCTGGAAAGAATCGTTTTTTTTGCACTTTTCCCGCACAGCGCTAATGATTTTTTCAGTTGAGGACATTCCCACGTCTGCCAGGAGCATGGATTCAGTCAATTGGTCCAAAGTTTCATCCAGGCCTTGACTGCTGCGGAGAAGCTCACCAAATTTTTCAGTAAAGTTTTTCCGTGTTTCGGTCAGCTTTTCTCTGAGATTTCCGAGCATGGCACACTCATTATATTTTTCGTGCCTTTTAAAGTCAAAGGGAAGCCAGCGCCTTTTTCTTTGGCGACGGTCCCTTTTTTCTTTGGAAGTCAGGCTATCTGGTGAAGCAGCCATCCGGAGGCGAGCGTCGGAAGGGGGAAAACGGATCTGTTCCCCCTCCAAAGTGTCGATGGGGAAAATCCACGGGCTAACGAATCAGTTTGTCTGATTGTCCCTTTGTCACGGAAATAGAGAGGCTTACCAGTATCCTTTTTTTCTTTTTTAGTGAGTGAGATTATGTTAAATTTAAAATACCGATGAATGAAACGATCTGGGTATACAATCCCTCGCCCAAAGAGGCACACAGGCTCTCGCTTGAGCTTGGCATTCCTGTTGAAATCGCTCGGATTTTAGTCAGCAGGGGTATCAAAGACGCCGATACGGCTCACAAATTTCTGTACGGAGATTTGGACAGTCTTCATGATCCTTATCTGATGAAAGACATGAAAACGGCTGTGGAGAGAGTTAAACAGGCTGTGTCTCAGGGAGAAAAGATACTGATATTCGGCGACTACGATGTGGATGGGATCCTGTCTGTCGTGCTTCTCTCTAAAACCCTTGAGGACTTTGGAGCAGATGTCGATTATTTCATCCCGGATAGACTGAAATACGGATATGGGATTAAAGAAGAGTTTATCGATATCGTCAAGGAAAGAAACGCAACGCTGGTGATCAGCGTCGATTGTGGGATAAAGGCCATACCTTTTGCCCGAAGGGCGAGGAAGGAAGGGATTGATGTGATCGTTACAGACCACCATCTTCCAGGAGATTCTCTCCCGGAAGTGACCGCTATCCTCAATCCTGTTCTCAAAGACTCCGGATATCCGGATAATCGGTTGGCGGGGATCGGTGTTGTCTTCAAGTTCGTCCAAGCTCTCCTTGAGGAGGAAGAAAAATCTGCCTTTGTGGCTCCTTACATGAATTTGACTTCCATTGGGACGATTGCCGATGTCGCGGAATTGAAAGGGGAAAACAGGATTTTAGTCAAGTTTGGTCTTGAAACGATGGAAGAAGATTCCAACATAGGATTGTCAAGCCTACTGGAGGTCTGCGGCTTGAAGAGGCGGAGGGTATCAGTCGGAGATGTGGGGTTCAGGATCGGGCCGAGGATTAACGCCGCGGGACGATTGGGGAAGACTGACCTGGCTGTCCGGCTTTTCTTTACGGATTCAGTTGAAGAATCGATGGAACTCGCATCTCATCTTAATGATTTGAATTCACAGAGACAAAAAATTCAAGAAAAAACGTATACCCAAGCTCTGGATATGATACGAAAGAATTCACTGGATAAGCGCTACAGGTTGCTGATCCTGGGCTGTGAGGAATGGCACCGTGGGGTTATCGGAATAGTGGCCTCAAAGCTCAAAGATTCTTTCAACAGGCCGGTCCTCCTCTTTACCTATGAAGATGGGAAAGCCTGCGGCTCTGGGAGAAGTATCGGGGAATTCTCGATTATTGCCAGCCTGGATGAATGTAAGGATCTGTTCCTGAATTACGGGGGGCACAGAATGGCAGTGGGCTGCGTTCTTCCCCAGGAAAACATGGGAATCTTCAAAGAATCTCTAAATGCCATAGCCCGCGAGAGATTGTCCGAGGAAGACTTGAAAAGGAAAATTCGCATAGATTCAAAGTTAGAGTTCTCCAGCATAACATCTGGATTCATCGAGAAATATTTCCTTCTTTCCCCGTTCGGCGTGGGAAATCCCAAACCCATTTTTTTCTCCGAAGGAGTCGAGGTGGCGGGTGATCCTCAAAAAATCAAAGGAAAGCATAGCAAACTGCTGCTGAAGCAGAACGGAAGATTTTTTGAAGCTCTGGGATGGGACAGGATCGACTGGGCCCAGGACCTCCAGAGGAGTGGGAAAATCGATGTGGCCTATTCTTTTCAGTTCTCGGAATACCTTGGGGAAAATAAGCTCAGTCTTTCTCTGGAAGACATTAAAAAACGCCAGTAAAATCAAAGGGCAGAAATGGGGTTCATAAAAGCATTGAGAATCACGGTGGCCGTTTTGCTCGTGCTCGTGCTGGCTGTTATCGTGCGGTATTTTTTGACTCGGTCTTCTGAAGGCATCCATGTTCCGGTTCAATCTGATGATATCGCCCAAAAAAATATTGAGAAAAAGGAAAAAGTCGAGCTTGTCGAATACAAAGTGGAGGATGAAAGCCTTCATGTGAAGGCGGATAAGCATTATAGGGGTGAAGATAAAGAATATCACGCAGAGGGAAATGTGGAGATCGTCTTTGTTAAGGAGAGGGAAGGCAGGGATGTGATTCTGTACGGAAATAAGGTCGTTTATGATAAGGACATGACACGGTTTGTGTCATCCGGGCAAGGGAGAGCAAAATTCAAGGATCTGGTGGTTGAGTCTATCCTGCTGAAATATGACAACGAGAAGGAGATTTTCAGTACTGAGAGCGGAGTCAGTTTCTTTTCGCAGAAGCTCAAAGGATCTGCCCGAAGAATGACCTACCAAAAGAGGCCGGAAAGGCTGAGACTTCAGGAGAATGTCCGACTCCATATTTTGCCAAGAGATAAGTCATCCCCACCTCTGGAAATAACCGGAAAAAAGCTTGATTACAGTGAAAAAAATAAAAAGGGGAAAATAGAAGGAGGAGTTGAACTTTTCCGCGGGGAGAGTCGTGCTTCAGCCGAGATCGTGAAATTTGAAATGTATCCGGATGGAGAACAGATAAAGAGTTTGATTTTGGAGGAGAACGCCTGGGCGTCGTTGACAGAAGAAGAAGGAAGACCCCACACAAAAGAGAAGAAGTCTTCACTTTTTGATCAGAATGCAAGGCGGGAGATCGAGGGAAAAGAGATAATTTTAATATTCTTTCAAGACCCCCCGATCCTTCAGGAAGCGAAAGCCAGAGGAAACAGTTCCTTTAAGTTTTTTTCTTCGGACGAGAGCTTCACCTGGGTTCGAGCGGAATCAGGCAGGTTTGCTTTTGACAGGGAAGGAGAATTGACAGAATTTCATGCCTCAAAGAATGCCCGAATAGTGAAACAGGAGGTTGATCCCGATGAAACGCGTCTGATAGAGGGGAATGTTTTCATAAAAGAAAGAGATTCCGATGTTCTCTGGGTCCAGGGAAAAGGTCCGTATGAGGCGAAAGTCAGCTCAAGAAGCAGTGATGTGTTTGCCGAAGAGATGTTTATTTCTTTGGATACGAATGACCTGGAGGCAAAAAACGGAGTCAAGATGATTTTAAAAGCCAAAGAGGGAGAAGAAAAGCCTATCGGCATTTTCTCAGAGGAGCAGCCAGTGTTCATTCAGGCGCGAGATATGAGATATTTTGCAGAACACAAACGTTTTCTTTTTAACGAAAAGGTCAAGGCCTGGCAAGAAGAGAGAGTTCTGCGAGCTGGTGAGATCGAGCTATTCGAGGAAACGGGACAGATTTTCTGTAGAGGCAGAGTTGAATCCACGATGCCGCATACGACAAAAGAAGGAGAAGAGGAAAAATTAAAAATTTCTTCTGAGAAAATGACATATTTCCCCGAGGAGAATCGTGTCTTCTACCAGAATACATGTTCTTTAACCGTTAAAGACGTGACTCTTCAGGCGCAATCCATTTCAGTTCATACGGGTGAGCAGGATACAGGCATACAAAAAATCGTGGCCCGCACAAAGGTCGTTATCGTGCAGAAGCTGGGTGAGGCTCGAGGAGAAGAGGCCGTATACAACCCGGAAAATGAGTCGCTCGTAATCCTCGGAAATCCGGTTCTGATAGATAAGGACGGGGGGAGGACCGAGGGTCACAAATTGACTTTTCACATGGCCGATGATAGAATCCTCGTTGAAAATAAAGATAGAGAAAGGTCGGTAACCGTAATTAAACGTGAGAGATGAAAGACAATTTAGAAGCGATAAAGCTGGAAAAGGCCTATCAAAAAAAGAAAGTGTTAGACGGGATTTCTCTCTGTGTCAGCAGGGGAGAAATCGTGGGGCTTTTGGGGCCTAACGGCGCAGGAAAGACGACCACCTTTTCTCTAATCCTCGGACTCATTCCTCTCGACTCGGGTCAAATTCTCCTGGACGGAGAAAACATCACGGGTTTTCCGATGTATATCAGAGCCAGAAAGGGATTGTGTCTTCTTCCGCAAGAGCCGTCTGCTTTCAGAAAATTGAGTGTGGAAGACAACCTCCTCTCCGTTATTGAAACGAAGCGGAGTGATTATTTCAATAAGGATGGGGATGTCCAGAGGATCATGGAAGAATTCGGTCTGGAAGGACTGGCCAAAGCCAAAGCGTATACCTTGTCTGGTGGAGAGAGAAGACGGCTTGAAATCGCTCGAGCCCTGCTGACCACGCCGAGGTTTATCCTTCTTGACGAGCCGTTCACAGGAATCGATCCTTTGGCCATCCTGGATTTGCAGGACATTATACTGGCTCTCAAGAATAGAGGAATTGGGATCCTCGTAACGGACCACAACGTCCGTGACGCATTAAAAATCACGGATAGGGCCTATATTATCGATGGAGGGAAGATCTTAAAAGAAGGGACTCCTCAGGATTTAGTCTTTAGCCATGAGGTGAAAAAAAGTTACTTAGGAGAAGATTTCAGCCTCTCTTGATTTTGTGAATTAGAGTCTTAACGAGCATATCCATGGTTTTGAGACAACGACTCGACCAGCGGCAGGTTCAGAAACTGATACTTGCGCCCGCGCTTCAGCAGGCCATTAAACTCCTTCCGCTGACGAATCTGGAGCTTATCGAGATCATCGACACCGAACTTTCTCAGAATCCTATGCTGGAATTTGAGGAAGAAACCGAAGAAAAAGCTTCTGAAGAAGGGACAGAAGGGGGAGAAAAAGACAAGCCAGAGGCCGAAAAAGAACAAGAGTCGGCACAGGAAATCTCAGAGGAGGGTGAGGTTTTTGATTCTCAAGAAGAGGGGGAAGACGCAGAGTTTGAATCTTATTTTCAGGAATATTTTGATGATGGATTTCGTCCCGTTTTCCAGGAAAAAAAGGAGGTCCCCTCTTTGGAGAATATCGTGCCTGAGAGCACAACACTCTGGGATCATCTCAACTGGCAGGCCAACCTGACTTTTTTCAATGCAAAGGACAAAGAAATTGCCCTGTATATTATCGGCAATATCAATGAGGATGGCTATTTGACAACCTCCGAGGAGGAGATCGCGGAAACGCTCAATGTCTCTGTGAAGAAGGTCAGCCGGATTCGGGAAAAG
This sequence comes from uncultured Eubacteriales bacterium, assembly GCA_964348015.1. Taxonomy (GTDB): domain Bacteria; phylum Acidobacteriota; class Aminicenantia; order Aminicenantales; family Aminicenantaceae; genus SOIA01. The sequence continues at coordinate 39,678 of CAYGBC010000058.1, forward strand.
ATCAAAGGATTTGACCCGATCAGTATCGGAAGCCTGACGCTCAAAGAAGCTCTGTTGATGCAGATGGATTATTTTCAGGTTAAAGATGATGTCACCCGAACAATCGTAGACGATCATCTTCATCTTCTGGAAAGATCAGATTACTCCCAATTGGCCAAAGTTCTCAGGATTCCTCTTTCGTCTGTGAAATACCACATTGAGGTTATCAAGCACCTGGATCCGACCCCTGGAAGAAAATACAGCCAGGAGAGGACGTCTTACGTTGTCCCTGATATAGTCGTGACAAAAGAGGATGATGAGCTCAGGATCACGTTGAATAAAGAGGGCCTTCCCCGGCTCAGGATCAACAGCTACTACAAAAAGCTCCTGGCTCAGGCCTCAAAAGATAATCCTGATGCTTACCGTTATTTGAAGGATAAAATGAAGAAGGCCTTCTGGTTCTTGCGGAGCTTGGACCAGCGTGATCAGACGATTTACAAGGTGGCGAAGTATATCGTGGATAAGCAGAAGGACTTCATCGAGAAGGGGATTGAGTATATCAAACCCTTGACTTTGGTCGAATTGGCTCAGGAGATAGGCGTCCATGAGTCTACTGTCGGTCGAGTGGTGGCCAACAAGCACATGATGACGCCGAGTGGAGTTTTTTCTCTGAAGTATTTTTTCCATAAATCCATATCTGGGGATTACGGGGAAGGAATCTCTTCTTTGCGGATCAAAGAAAAGATCAGGAAGGTTGTGGATAACGAAGATAAAGGGCGGCCTCTCAGCGATATCGAGATTGGCGAGATATTGGCCAAAGAAAACTTTAGAGTTGCCCGGCGGACCGTGACCAAGTACAGAAAGCAGCTTGAGATTCCTCCTTCACACATTCGGAAGAGAAAATTTAAAATGGAGAAGGCTTGATGAACATCAATTTTACGGCGCGTCATACACGTATCACTCCTGAAATAAAAAATTATTGTGAAAAAAGGCTTCAATCCCTGGAGAAAGTGCTGGGACAAAAAGTTTCAGCGGATCTCATCCTTTCTATCGAAAAATACAGGCATAAGGTTGAGATCAACATGCGCATCAAGAGAGCCCTTTTGAATGCAGTGGAAGAGACCAATGATATGATGAGTTCTCTTAATCTGGCATTTGACAACATCGAGAAAAGAGTCAAAAAGGAGCGGGATAAACTCAGAGAGAGGAAAAGAAGGAGGGGAAAGGAAAAAGAGATTTTGCCTCCAGCTCCCGAGACAGAAGAGCCGATGAGAAGAATTATCAAATCTCCAGATTTTTCTTTAAAACCCATGTCTCTGGAGGAAGCGTTTATTCAATTCGATCTGGATAATAAAGATGTTTTTGTCTTTAGAAAGTCGGGGACTGAAAAATGGGCGGTCATTTACCGGAGAAAGGACGGGAATTACGGGCTGGTGGAACCTGAATGAATCTTCATGAACGAGAAGGACGATGAAACTCCATAATTTATTGATTAAAGATATGGTTATCGAAGAGTTGGATTCTCACGACAGGAAAGGGGCTCTCAAAGAAATGGTCAGCTTCCTGAAAAGGAGAAAAAAGATAAGCAAAGAGAAAGAGCTGTATGAGAAGCTTCTCCAAAGAGAAGAACTGGGAAGCACGGCCATCGGAGAAGGGGTTGCGATTCCTCACTGCAAGATGAAAGGAGTCAAGAATCCTATCGTATTGCTGGCTATTTCGAGAAAGAGTATCGATTTTCAGTCCTTGGATGGAAATCCCTCCAATATTTTTTTCCTGGTTGTGTCGTCTCCTGATAATCCCAGCCTCAACCTCCAGATCCTTGCCGCGATTGCGAGTCTTGTTCGAAAATCTGAGTCTCTCCTGAAAAAAATTCTGAAGGCCAAAAATGCCAGCCACATTCTGGAGATCATTCGAGAAGAAGAAGAGAAATTGAGTGAGTAGCGATAAAGATTTTTTAATCGAAGTCAGAGAATTCTTCCGGGATTCAAGAGAGTTTTTGAAGCTGGTGCCGGTTACGGGTAAAGTCGGGTTTTCAAGAAAAACGGCTCTGTCTTCCTTCAAAATGGACCGATGGCCCGTTAAAATCTGGGGAAAGAAGAACTTCGATGACCTGGGCAATTTGTCCTCTGTGGAGCGGAAGAGATTCCTGAAGAAGAAATTGGGGGAGGGGACATTCTGCGTGATCCTGTCAGAGGGTCTTCACTTTTTTTCCGGAGTCATCGAGGAGGCACGGAAGAAACGAGTGCCTCTTTTTGAGACCGAACTCTCGCAGAGGAAATGTCGGGAAGAAGTGAAGAGGTTTGTCAACAGCCTCGATGTGCGGCAGGTCAAAATTTCTGCCGGATTACTCCAGATATCCGGTCAAGGAGTCTTGATCACGGGTGACAGCGGGATTGGAAAGAGCGAAAGCGCTTTAGAGTTGATCTCCAGAGGATACCGCTTTATCTGCGATGATGTTGTTCTGATTCAGAAAAAAGCGAACAATACATTGGTCGGATCGGCCCCTCCACTCTCCAGAAATTTTATGGAAATAAGAGGACTGGGGATTATTAATATCAAGGAGATTTTTGGACAGAAGTCTGTGATGAAACAGACCAGGATTGACTTGATCATACGGTTGAAAAAATTACAGAAAAAAAGAAAGGAACATGATCGTCTGGGTCTCAAGTTTCCCGAGGATTACAATATTCTGGGAGTCAAGATTCCGATGATCAATATCCCAGTCGCTCCGGGACGCAATATCGCAACTTTGATAGAGGTGGCCTGCAAAGTCCATCTTCTCAGGAAAAAGGGTTACCTGGCCTCCCAGGACATAGTGAGAAAGCTTGATCGTGCGCTTTCAATCCAGTGAATATGGGAAAAAGCAGGATGAAAAGCGAAAAATTTTTGATTATCACCGGATTATCCGGTTCGGGCAAGACTGTCGTCAGCCGGTTTCTTGAAGATTTAAGCTATTATTGTATTGACAACCTCCCGGCCAAGCTGATCCCTAATTTTGTCGATCTCTGGAAGAGGAAAGAAGTCGAGATCGAAAAAGTCGCGCTGGTGATAGATGTCCGGGAAGCCGGATTTGAGACAGAGTTTCTCGAGGTTTTAGAACAGATCAGGAAGAGAGTGACGCCGCGGTTAATTTTTCTCGAAGCCTCCGACGAGACTCTTCTCAAGAGATTCAGCGAAAGCAGGCGGCCGCATCCTCTGAAAAGCAGAAAAACCATCCTGGAGAGCATTCGGCTGGAGAGAGAGAGGATGGCCGAAGTCAAGAGATTAGCGGATGAGGTTTTCGATACGACCGACACCAATATAACCCAACTCAAGGACCTGCTCACCAGGAGATTTTTAAAGAAAAAGACCGAAAAGATGCAAACCCGGGTTCTCAGTTTTGGTTACAAATACGGCGTTCCTCTGGAATCGGATTTGCTGTTTGATACAAGATTCTTACCCAATCCCTTTTATACGGATGAGCTCAGGGACAAAACCGGACAAGACAGCGAAGTCAAGAACTATGTCCTGGAAGACAAAGAAACACAAAAATATCTGGGCGAGTTGAAACACTTCATGGACTTTGTAATTCCGAGATTCGTGAAGGAAGGGAAAAGCCATGTGACAATTTCTATAGGGTGTACAGGGGGAAAACACAGGTCTGTAATAATTGCCGATGAGATGAGAACCTATCTCAAGAATAAAGGATTGTCTGTCAGGATTTATCACCGGGACCTGTACAAATAATAGGGGGACGTTCCCCAGGGTACCACCTTAGCTCATTCTTTCGAGTATTCTGACTGTCTTTTACATAATACTCTATTGAAGATGTGCTGAGAGGGCTAAAGCGGCACCCTGGAGAACGCCCCCTTTTACTTTTGTTGAAAAATACTTAAGATTCAACGCATGAAATGGTAAAATGTCTAAGGCAGTGATTCTGAGACTGAAATCCTGATGTGAATGGCCATTGTTTAATCTGAAGGAATGAGACAATGATCGGTGGGCTTATTGTATCGCACGGGAAATTAGCGGAAGAACTTCTGAATGCTCTGACCATAATCATCGGGGAGGCCGTCAACATAGAAGCCATTTCGATCGGGTGGTATGATGACGTTGAGGAGTCAAAAAAGAGAATCAGCCAGAGCCTGAAAAAGATTGACCAGAAAAATGGGGTCGTGATTTTTACGGACATGTTCGGCGGAACAGCTTCCAACCTGAGCTTCTCTTTTTTAAAGGATAACCGAGTGGATATCATCACGGGAGTTAACCTCCCGATGCTTATCAAATTCGTATCTCTTCAGAGAAGCAATAATTTGAAGGAAGTGGCCAAGAAGGTTTACGAACAGGGAAGAAAGAATATCCACCTTGCCAGTGATCTTTTGAAATCCAAGTATTAATACCACCGAATCCATGCTCACAAAAAGAATCACCATAAAGAACAAGTTGGGGATGCATGCGAGAGCGGCCGTGAAATTTGTCAACACGGCCAACCGGTTCAGTTCAACGGTCAGGATTGTTAAAGATGGGGATGATATAGACGGAAAGAGCATCCTGGGAATCTTGACTTTGGCCGCTGTTCAGGGAACGGAGATTATCTTGAAGGTATCTGGAAAGGATGAAGACAGGGCGCTCAGTGCCCTTGTCGGGCTTATAAACAATAATTTTTTGGAAAAAGAGTGATTCTTCCATGGAATATTTCAGGTTGAGAGGAATCGGCGTTTCCCCTGGAATCGCGATTGGTGAGGTTTCTCTCACGGAGAGGGTTGCTTTTACCGAGCGGAAAGATCTCATCTCTCCGGATAAAATCGAGCAAGAGCTGGGGAGGCTGGCCAAGGCGGTCAAGAGGACAAAAACTCAGTTGACACGAATCAAGGAACAGATCAAGAAGAAAGTGGGAGAAGAACATTCTTTTATCCTAGAAGCGCATCTGCTCATGCTCGAAGATAAATCGATGCGCTCGGGCCTTGAAAGAATCATCAGAGAAGAGGGTTGCAGGGCAGAATGGGCTCTTTCCCGTATTCACAAGAAATACAAAAATCTTTTTGAATCTATCAGCGATGAGTATTTCAGACAAAGGCAGTCCGATATCTCTGATGTTTTAACAAAAATTTACAGAAATCTTGAGATTCTGGATAAGAAAAAAAAGGATGATGAAAAGGAAAAGATATTGGTGGCTCATGATCTCCTTCCTTCTGAAGCCGCGTTGAAATTGAGCAGGGGGAATGTCTTGGCAGTCGCCATAGATATGGGAGGGCAGACATCTCACACTGCCATTCTGGCCCGCTCTTTGAACATCCCTGCCGTGCTGGCCCTCCGCAATATTTCTCAGAGAGTCAGGGATGGAGACTATATCATTGTGGATGGAACAGACGGAGAAGTCATCGTCAATCCTCCTCTGGCAATCCGGAAGGAGTTTTTCGATAAAAAGGAAAAGTACGACGATTACCGAAAGGAGCTGAAAAAAACAGCAAAACTGGAAGCCTCGACACTTGATGGATTCCGTTTTTGTCCTTTGGCGAATATCGAGCTTCCTGAAGAGGTGAAGCCCGCACTTTCTCTGGGGGCTGAGGGGATTGGTCTTTTTCGCTCTGAATTTATCTATCTCCAGAGTACCTCTCTCCCCTCGGAAGAAGACCACTATTCGATTTATTCTCAGATTGCCAAAGATGCGGCTCCTTTTCCGGTGTACATAAGGACCATAGACATTGGGGGCGAGAAAAATCTGCCTCAGTTGAAGATAGAGAAAGAGCCAAATCCCGCTTTGGGTTTGAGAGCGATCAGGTTTTCATTGCGGGATATCGACTTGTTCAAAATCCAGCTCAGAGCGATACTGAGGGCCAGTTCCTTCGGAAACGTCCGGATTCTCATCCCGATGGTGACGGAGATCGAGGAAGTCGTGGAAATCAAGATGCTTCTGAGTGAAGTCCAAGAGGAACTCAGACGAAAGCGGCAGAAGTTTGATGAAAATGTCCCTTTAGGAGTGATGATCGAAGTCCCTGCCGCTGCGGCTATGACAGACTTATTGGTGAAGGAAGTGGATTATCTCAGTATAGGAACCAATGATTTGATCCAGTATTACCTGGCGGTCGACCGCTCGAATGAGTTTGTTTCCTATTTGTACAAACCTCTTCACCCTTCGATCCTGAGGTTGGTCAAGCTCATCATAGAGACTGCCCAGAGAGGAGGGAAGGAAGTGGCGGTTTGCGGTGAGATGGCGGCTGAGCCCCTGGCCGCACTGGTTTTACTCGGCTTCGGATTAAGGAACTTCAGCATGAACCCGATTTTTATCCCGAAGATCAAGAAGGCTTTGCGTTCTGTTGAGCTCAAAACCGTGAAGAAGGTCGTCAGGGAGGCGATGAATCTTAAAACAGCTCAAGAGATCGAAGAGTTCATCATCGAGAAAATACTGGTTAAACATCCCAACGCTTTCCTGACAGGAAAAGTGATTTGACGCTTTCCCTCTCTTTGCTTTGGCTCATCCTGGGAGCCATGAGCACCCCGGGAATAAAGAAAATTGTCGGATTCTTCTTCCAGACATAGTAATTGAAGCTTACGGAGGCTGGAGTATCCGGGGAAGTTGAAACCGTCTCACCACATTGTGGGCGCCATATCAATAGGGAATAGAGACTCGTCATGAGGCCTTCTCTTTATGGGTGGGAACTTCTAAATGTGGCAGCTTGAAACATGCACTTTTCTATCGGTGTTTGAGTCTGTGACCGGGCACTGATAAATCTGTGCAGAGAGAGACTGTTATTACGAAAACGTGGTGTCAGGTTCGGTTGTTTTAATTTCGAATTCAGTCAAGCGGTTAATGAGATTTCTGTCCTTAAAATATTTTTTAACTTCAGCGGCTTTTTTCTTCTCGAACACTCCAATTAATCTCTTGTAGCCCGATTCGTCATAAAAGTAAATGACTTTCTTGACTTTTGCTTTTTTTAGTGCTTCGTCGATTTGTCTTTGAAGACTAATGTCTTGAACGGATTGCATTGTCTTTCTCCCGCCTCTCATTATGCAAAAATCGTGCCAATATGATTCTCAAAAGCCGAGTTTCCCTATCAGGACTCTGACTTGAATTTCCGGTTGCAGTGTAAATATTTTTTGCAGCTGTAAATATTTTTTTCATAAACAATCCTGATTGTTTTGGAAAAGAGCCCGATTTCCTTGAATCCTCCTTCTGTGGGAAACCGGGTTTCCCTCGTCTGCGTTCCCGGAAAACACACAAGCTCGGACTGCCTGTGAAGAGGCGTATCCTTTATTCTTTGCATCCTTCAGGCAGTGTTGCTATCATAAATGCGTAAGCATCTTTATTTCCGTGATAATGAAAAAGTCAGGCGAACTCATTCGTCAGCCCGTGTATTTTCCCCATCGGCACCTTGGAGGGGGAACAGCTCCGCTTTCTCCCTTCCAACGGTCGTTCAACCTTCGGTTTAACTCCCTGCCTCCCCTTCTCGGGCTTCGCCCTGCGACCAAAGGGGCATACTCCCTTGGAACCCCCCGACCGATTTGCTGCACAAATCAGTCCAAATCCGCATATTCCTCGGCTCGCTCTCCTCTGCGAGGAACCATGCCCGCTCGCCTCCGGATGGCTTCCTCACCAGATCGCCTGACTTCCAAAAAAATTATCACAGAAATAATGACGATTCCTATAAATAAAGGCTTAGGAAATTGAGGAAGCCTTCTGTATTGAGACCTGGCGATGAATGATACTCTCAAAAAGGTCGCTTCCAGGATAGAGGATTCCCGGTATGTGGTGGCGTTTACAGGCGCAGGCATTTCTGCAGAATGCGGTATTCCCACATACAGAGGAACGGACGGACTCTGGAATAAATATGACCCGAATCGATACGCGAACATCGGCTATTTCCTGAGAGATCCGTCCTATTACTGGAATTTTTTCCGGGAAGTGCGGTATCCGTTGCTCAAGAAATCAAAACCAGGCCAAGGACATCTGGCCCTGGCTGAGATGGAAGCTTTGGGGCATTTGGAAACAGTCATTACACAGAACATAGACGGGCTTCATCAAGAGGCGGGTTCTTCATCGGTCGTTGAATTGCATGGGACCACACGGAATATGTCCTGCATGGGCTGTTCGAGGAAATACACTATGGAAGAAGCCTTTGACAGGCTGAAGGACACAAGCCCCCCACTCTGTGAAGACTGCCAAGGCAAGCTCAGGCCAGATGTGGTCTTTTTTGGCGAAGCCCTGAATCCTCAAACTCTCGCTTCAGCCTTCAAAGAGGCGGGAGAATGCGATTTTCTTCTTGCTGTGGGAAGTTCTTTAGTCGTTTATCCGGCTGCCGCGATTCCGCAGAAAGCGAGGCAGAACGGCGCCTATCTGGCAATCATCAATAAGGAAGAAACAGCCCTGGACCATGAAGCGGATGCTGTGCTGCATGGAGAAGCGGGCAGGGTGCTTCCTCAGATAGTCCGCAGCTTGAAGAAGAAATGAAATAGAGGGATCATTTCAGGGAATACGGCACCTTGTTGATTTAAAAGAGACCGTCATGCACGATTAATCCAGGAGGATGTCTTCCTTTTTTACGACTATTTGAATTAGGATCTTCCGTAGTCATCCTGCAGGCGGACTATATCCGATTCATCTGAATGGCCGAGCCAAATCTCCATAATCCTGGCGTTTTCTCGGCCGATACAGCGGAGACGATGCGGAGTTTTGCGAGGAACAAAGATTTCTTCGTTCTTTTCGGGTTGCCAGACTTTATCCCCGACAGTCACTTCTAATCCCTCGTCCAGAATAACCCAAAATTCACTGCGGCGGTGATGGTACTGGAGAGAGAGAATCCCTCTCGGCTCGACAGTTATGATCTTGATGCTTCCAGCCTGTTTATGGGGAAAGGAACGAAATTTTCCCCAGGGCCGGATGTCTTCCTGAATTTCTTTTCGAAAATTTTCCAAATCGTTATTCTTATCTGAGGCCATGGACACTCCCCCTCTCGATTGCGTTTGTGATCACCATCGCTTTTTTTGGAAGTTTATTCTGGGATTGTCCGCATCCTGGACTACCTGTGGAGACCCTCCTCTCCTGAAGCCTCTTTTTTTTGAATGCTCGATTCGGTACAAGAAAGAAAGGGAACCCACTGGGGGGATGCCGCGCTTCTGGACAATCCTTCAAGAAAAGTATGCGATCGAATTCGAATAACTCAAATTAAAACGGAACCTCATCTTCGTCATCCCATTCTTTTTCTGTTGATGAAGACTTCTCCTCAGGGAATTCAGGGGACGCAGACTCTGGTTCTTGAGTCTGCGGCTTTTCTGCGAAGTCATCTTTTTTGCCGAGAAGGACGATATTTTGGGCCTCGATCTCAGTCGTCGACCTTTTGTTCCCGTCTCTGTCCTGCCAGGTTCGGGTTCTCAATTTTCCCTCCAGGTATATTTGTTTCCCCTGATTGAGATATTTCTCGCAGAATTCGGCCAGTTTGCCCCATGTCACGATGCGGTGCCATTCGACACGAATGTCAGATTCGGTGGTGTTCGGGTTGTAGTAGCGCTCGTTCGTCGCAAGAGAGAACTTGGCCACAGCCCTTTCTGTTTGAGGGAGGTACCTCAGCTCAGGATTTTGACCCAGACGGCCGATAAGGATGACTTTATTGAGGCTGTTAATGTCTCTCATTTTCTGATTTCAGCTCCTTGATTTTTTGTTGTGCGATCTTTGTCTCCTCCTCGAGAGGGTATTTGCTCACCAGAAGTTTGAATACGGCCAGGGCCTCTTCTTTCTTTCCGAGCTCGGCAAGGCTGAGTCCTTTTTTGAGATAGGCTGCGGGGATTTTGTCTCCGCGGGGGTAGTTCAGGATAAGATCATCGAATTGTTCGATGGCTTCCTCGTGCTTTTTCTGGCTGAAATAACATTCCCCGATCCAGTAGAGAGAATCGTCGACCAGAGGGCTTTCCGGGAACTGTTCCCTGTACATTTTAAATCCGTCAATAGCCAGGTCAAAATTCCCGTTTCTGTAGTCTGAATACGCCATGTTGAATACTTCTGCTGGGGATAGAACAGCCGCGGGAGGAGTGGGAGTCTCTTCATCGAGTTGCTCTTTCTCCTTCGGCTCTGTGTCTTTTTTTTCGGGAGGTGCGGATTCTGACTCTGGGCCGGATGATTTTTCCTCAGCCTGTTCTGAGGGGACGAGAGAAGCTCTTTTTATTTCAATCAGTTCCTCAGAGATTTTTGTGAGCTGAAGGCTCATCATCTCTAATTTTTCGAGGAAAACTTGAGATTGAGCCGGGATTTTTCTCTGCTCCTGCTTGAAACTGGCCTGTTCGGATTGGAGAGACTTAGCCAGCTTCAGGAGTTCTTCGAGTTGTCCCTTGATAAGATTGATGTTTTCGGTATTTTTATCAATCTGTTGTTTGAGCTGCAGGAATTGCTGCCTGAGGAGCTGGACGTCTTTATAGATTAACTCGTATGTCTTCTGTTTCTTATCTGTTCCTGCGGAGACAAGCGGCAAAAGCAGGATGAGTGATATCCCGATGAGCCTTTTGCTCATATACTACTTTCCGATAATCTTGAATTGAGCTCTCCTGTTTTTCTGCCAGGCATCTTCATTGTGTTCGGGGTCGATCGGCTGGCTTTTGCCGTAGGAAATGATTTTAATTCTGTCGGCGGAAATACCAAGAGAGACGAGATAATCAAGAGTGCTTTTGGCTCTTTTCTCTCCCAGAGCGAGGTTGTACTCCTCTGTTCCTCTCTCGTCACAGTGACCTTCGATCAGGATGTGGATAGATTCGAATTGCTTGAGCCACTCCGCGTTGGTTTCGAGAGCCGGTTTTGCGTCATCCCGGATGAAATACTTGTCAAAATCAAAATGAATCATTTCCAACGGAGCTTCGGCATTCATTTCATCGAAAGATTTCTGAAGGAATATTTCTTCTTCAGTGAGCATGGGTTCTTCGACCATTGGCTCTTCCTCCACTTCTTCGACCACGGGTTGCTCTTCAATCACGGGCTGTTCTTCTTCCATGGGTTCCGGGGGAGGCGGCGGGGGAGCTTCCTCTACTTTTTTCTTGCAGGAGATCATGAAGGAGAAAATAAGTAGAAATGCTAAAGAGAAAATAGCTAATTTTTTCATCTCAACTCCTTAGGTTTGATTTTTCGCTCTCCTTGCTTTGTCAGGGGAGCCTTTCCTTATCTCTATATCTTATACAATCAAAAAAGTGATATGTCAACACGTAGAGCCAAGAACTTTTATCTTCTTTAACACTCCCTTCAAGGACAGGGAGGAGGAATCCCTCCCCGTGCATAAAATTCAAGTCGTGGGGTCCTCCCCCGATTATCTTGACCAATCGGGAAGTTTATTGTTTCCCCGAGACGTGAGTCGTTTCAAATTGAGACTGTCGTAGTCGATCGTGTAAAGCTGGATCGAACCGCTGAGGTTCGAAGAAAATATCAGATGTCGACCGTTTGGCGACCAGGACGGAGATTCATTGCGGGCGTTGCTCTCTGTCAACTTGATGATCTTGTTCGTCCTGAGATTCAGCACGTAAATATCGAATATCTGGTCTACTCGGGAGACATAGGCAATTCTGTCTCCTGTTGGAGACCAGGCTGGCGCGTCATGGTAACTTCCTCCGAAACTCACTCTGCGGACATTGGACCCCTCCGCATCCATCACATAGATTTGAGGAGTTCCTCCCCGATCAGAGGTAAAGGCGATCTCCCGGCTGTTGGGTGACCAGGAGGGGGACGTGTCAATGGCGTTATTGAAGGTCAGTCTTTTTATTTTTGTCCCGTCGCTGTTGGCGACATAGATCTCTGAATTTCCCTCTTCGACAGTGGAACAGAAAGCCAGTTTTTTCCCGTCAGGAGAAAAGGCTGGAGCAAAGTTTGTCCCTGAAGATGTCACCTCCGTTCTGACTCCTTCATAGGGATTGTAGATGTATAATCCGGCTTCAGTCCCCCTGTAAGAGGTGTAGGCGATTTTTTTCGCATCCGCCGACCACGCCGGCATGTAATCTATAATTTTATTGAATGTCAATCGTGTCTGGTTTTCCCCGTCGTAATCCATCATATACAGTTCATCGCTTCCGTCTCTGTCGGATATATAAACGACTTTGGAGGTAAAAATCGGTTTTTCTCCGTAGATTTTCATGATTTCATCAGCCATTTTATGCGCGACCAGGCGAATAAGGGATTCAGCGGATTGATAACGTTTGCCGAAGATGAATCGACCGCTCTTCACATCGTAGACTTTGCCCTCGAAAAGAAAGTCTTTTTTCTCGCTTTCGGAAAGTATTCCCACCAACAGAAGCGTAGCCTGAATGGATTCCCAGTCCTTAAAGTGAATTTTTTTGGGGTTTAAAGATCTTATATAACTGTAATGACTTTTGGGCAATAGCTGGAAAACGCGGCTGTATTCGAGGTCAGCGGAGATGATTTGATGAAGCGTTTCTCCGTAGGACTGTATTTCAGGTGCGGTACTCTGAGAGATAAACTCAGGGAGTGCCAGTGGGATGGCCGGCATCCCATCCTTTATGCTGATGACAACTTCCTGTTGGGAAAAAGCGATGATGGCTCCCAAACATAAGATGATTGTGCCCGCCAGAATCAGTGATTTTTTCATTTGGAGTGCTCGAAAATCAAGTATATCCCGAGATAATCATCCTCGTAGGCTCTTGGTAAGGGAGGAAAAGGCGCTGATGTCTGGACAGCCCGGAGAGCGGACATATCAAGAGACCGAATACCGCTTGATTCCTCAATTTTTAGATCAGCGACCTGGCCGTTTTTTTGGATCTTAAAATAGACTGTCGTTTGGAAATTTCCGGAGATTCCCGGATCGAGAAGAGAAGTGAACCAGTTGCCCGACACTTTATCGATGATGATCTGAAGATAGTAGGTGTAGGGAAAATTGGAGAGGCCGATCTGGGAAGAAAACGCAGATCCTGCGGCAGCTCCACCTCCTGTGCCTGTTCCTCCGGTGCCTGAACCGCCTCCGCCTATCCTGACTCCGCTTCCCGCCTCTGATCCTTTTGCGCTTCCTTCTTTGGACGGAGTCCCTTCAGGAGCTCTTTGTGTGATCCGTTGGGATTTTTGAATCGCCGCCTTTTTTTCTGTCTCTGGTTTCTCTCCTTTTTTGGGTTTTTCGACGGGATACCTGAATGAAGAGGTTGATTCCTGCTGGATTTTCTGTGGAGTGGTGAGGTCTCTGAGTGTCTCTCTTTTAGGGAGAGGTGTGTCTACGGTTTGAACTCCTCCAACTCCGCCCGAGCCTCCTCCTCCTGGAAGGGAAACGACGCTCACGTAATGAATCATTTCTTTACTTTTGGATCTTGGCAGACGCGGAGAAAGAACCGCAAGGATGAGAACAACCATATGGACAGTGAGAGAGAGGACGACCGCCCTTTTGAACGCCATGCTGTTTCGCGCAATCGCCGTCATTTTATTCCTTTTTTTCAGACTCTATCGGCCTTGTGATCAGCCCGATCTGTTCGATGCCGGCTTTTTTGCTGATATCCATGATACGCATGATAAATCCGTAGGGAAGATTCTCATCTCCTCGAATAAAAATGATTTTTTTCTCTTTTCCGAAGAAGTATTCTTTTAATTTTTGTTCGAGCAGAAACTGGTTGATGACAGAATCCTCGATATGGATGTATTTGTCCTCGGTGATAGTCAATGTTAAACCTTCTTCTGAAGGCGCGGATTCCGTTTCTGCCTGAGGAAGACTGACTCCGATACCGGTTTGCATCATCGGGGCTGTGACCATGAAGATGACCAGGAGGACAAGCATGACATCCACGAAAGGCGTGACGTTGATCTCGGACAGAGAGGTTCCGAGCTGGCGCCTCCTGAGATGAGGTGTTTTAAGAGCCATAGAGTCTTTCCGCGATGCCCAAGAATTCGAGGGAAAAATCCTCGATTTCAGTGATGATGTCTTTGATCCGGTGGAGGTAGTAGTTATAGGCAATGACTGCTGGAATGGCGGCAAAGAGACCGAGAGCTGTGGCGATCAGAGCTTCCGCGATTCCCGGAGCGACGGTTACGAGACTTGCTGATCTTTGGACTTCAATATTCAAGAAGGCATTCATGATTCCCCAGACTGTACCGAACAGGCCGATGAACGGAGTCGCGCTGCCTGTCGTGGCCAAAAAGCTCATCATGGTTTCCAGCTTTGAAATTTGCTGGTTGGATGCTCTTGACAGAGCTCTGTTTATGCTTTCGAGCCCATCTGGGGGCAATTTTCCCTGGTTGGATTTGGTGAGATGGGCCAGCTCTTTGTATCCAGCCTGGAAGAGAGATGCGACGGGGCTGGCGCGGTATATTTTGGACGCCTTATTCACCTCGGAGAGGTCGCTGCTCCGGCGGAAAACTTTGAGAAACTTCTGAGATTGGAAAGAAGCGGACTTCAGTGTTTTTCTTTTAAAAAAAATAACTGCCCAGGAAAATACTGAGAAGAAGAGGAGGATCAGAAGGACCAGTTTTACAACAAAACTGGCATCGATTATGAGCTTGAAGACGTTCATGGTCTAAAGAAAAAAATTAGCACATGCCTGTTTTAAAGTCAAACTCCTGATCCCGATTGACAAAGTTAAGATGAAATAATAGATTTGTCTTTAATCCAGACTCTGAGTTTGAGGCGAATCATGAACAAAGTTTTGAAGGCGGAAAAGAGATTTCACCCCGCCCAGGTTCTGGCGATAAGCTTCATTGCCGCTATCATTATCGGAACATCTCTCCTTCTTCTCCCCATCAGCACGACGGAAGGACCTATTTCTCTCGTGGATGCCCTGTTTACGGCAACTTCCGGCGTGTGTGTTACAGGACTTATCGTCCAGGATACAGCCACCTATTTCACTCCGTTCGGACAGATCGTCATACTCTTCTTGTTTCAACTCGGGGGACTGGGAATCATGACGTTCTCGACTCTTATCCTTCTGGTGGCCATGAAGAAGATATCGATCAAAGACAGAATCCTCATCCAGGAGGGATTTCATCATCGAGCACCCAGAGATGTGAAATCGCTGATCAAAAGAATATTCCTGTATGCGTTGCTCTTCGAGGGGGCCGGGACGCTTTCATTTTTCCTCCGGTGGCAGAAGGACCTCCCCTGGCTCCGGGCGCTCACTCATTCGGTCTTTCATTCCGTATCGGCCTTTTGCAATGCCGGATTCTCCCTGTTCAGCGATAGTTTTCTTTCCTACAGAGGAGACGCTTGGATAAATGTCACGCTTTTTGTGCTGATCGT
Organism: uncultured Eubacteriales bacterium; assembly: GCA_964348015.1. Taxonomy (GTDB): domain Bacteria; phylum Acidobacteriota; class Aminicenantia; order Aminicenantales; family Aminicenantaceae; genus SOIA01. The sequence goes on from CAYGBC010000058.1 coordinate 54,830, forward strand.
TTTTGGGGGATTGGGTTTTCTCGTCCTGAGCGAAGGGAAAGGTATTCTATTAAATATTTTTAGAAAGAAGAAAAACCCAATCTCTCTTCACACCAAATTGGTCCTCACCATGACCTCTGTCCTCATCCTCTTCTCTTTTGTATCTTTTCTGGCCATCGAATGGAATCGCTCGCTGCAGATGTTTTCTTTTAAAGAAAAGATTCTCTCTTCTCTTTTTCAAGTCGTGACGCCCCGGACAGCCGGCTTTAACACCATGGATCTGAATTCTCTGAGCTCCGCTGCGGTTTTTCTCTTGATCATGTTGATGTTCATCGGAGCCTCCCCAGGTTCCACGGGGGGCGGTGTCAAGACCAGTACTGTGGGAGCGATATTCGCTTTCATGAGATCGAAAATAGCGGCCAGAGATTCAGTCAGTCTCTATAGAAGAACTTTACCTGTGCAGTCGATCACGAAGGCCTTTACAATCGTGACTCTGGCAGTGGGCATCATTTGTCTGGCTGCGTTCACACTCTTGATCACTCATCCCTGGGCAAGCCTGAAGGATGTCCTTTTTGAGGCTTTTTCCGCGTTCAGCACTGTCGGGCTTTCTCTGGGTATGACTCCAAAGCTCTCTTCACTGGGCAAAGTGGTGATCATCCTCACCATGTATATCGGCAGGATCGGGCCTTTAACTCTGTTGTACGCATTCAGCCGTCAGAAAGCCTTTGGGGAATACGAGTATGTTGAAGAAAACGTGATGATAGGATAGAATCGGTGAAGGAGTTTTGATCATGAAATTCGCAGTCATAGGTCTCGGGAGTTTTGGTCACAATGTGGCCAGAACCCTTTACGAGAAAAAAAATGAAGTCCTGGCCGTGGATGTCGACAAGGAAAAGATTGAAGACGTTAAGAATTTCGTGTCTCATGCGGTGAATATGGATTCAGCGGATAAGGAAAACCTTCAGGCTCTCGGGATCCAGGATATGGATGTTGTTGTCGTCAGCCTCGGGCCGGAGATGGAAGCTTCCATTCTTACGGTGCTCTATTTGCATGAGATGGGAGCTCAGCGCATCGTCGCCAAAGCCCTGACCGAAGACCACGCCAAAATCCTGGAGGCTGTCGGAGCCACTGAAGTCATCTATCCGGAAAAGGATATGGCTGTCAAAACCGCTCTGAAACTGAGCTGTCCCAACATACTGGAGTACCTGCCTTTAACGAGCGGGATTGGAATTCAGGAGATCGCTCCTCCCGTAAAGTTTATCGGCAAAACCCTAAAGGACCTTGACCTGAGAAACAAGTACGGGATACAGGTTCTCGCCATCAAAGAGATCATTCCAGAAAAAACGACTTTTGTTCCCCTGGCGGATTTTGTCATTAAAGACAGTGATATTCTTGTTATCATGGGGGAAGAAAAAGCACTCGCAAAGATCAATTCTCTCTGAAAAGAGGCGTTCAGGAATAGCGATACTCCCGTCGAATTTTGAGTGCCATAGCCTCCCCCTTCTTCGCATCCTTCTCTGTCAAGAGGAGTTCCGCAAGTTTTTTATCTCGAGCTGAGCAGGAGACTCAGGATTTCCAGGGCGACCTGCTTGGATTGTCTGCCGCTTTCCTTGGTCGGGCCCACGCATGAGGGACATCCTTCCTTACAGGGACAGGCCTGGATCGTTTTCTGGGAATGCGCGAGAAGTGTTTTTTCCAGGTCAAACAGAGAGGGACTTAGACCTATTCCTCCTGGAAAATTGTCGTAGATGAAGATGTTCGGCTCAAAGGCAACGTCGGAAAAATCCTGCAAGACCTCTTCTGGAGAAATTTTTCGGCGGATATCCCGTGGGGGGACGGACTTGCCCGTGGAGTTGTCGCCGATAGAAACACCGACATCGTGGAGGTCGCACATCATGAACAGGGGGGCGACATGGTGGAGAAGATAGGCCAGGCCGTACAGGCCGTTTATCTTCTGTTCCGAAGAAAAAGGCAGAGCCTGAATAATCTCGGAAGGGATGGTCAGCCAGTAGGCTGTGGTGTGCATCTCATTCTGAGGGAGACTGAGGTCTCCCGCTCCCACGTTTTCAGAGGTGTGGAATTTAATTTTCTTGAATCCGACAACCTGCGTGGCCACATGCACTTCACCGTGAGAAATCGAGCATTTGGCAAGGTCGTTTTTTGCGAAGACATCGAGGATCTTGATTTTCGTGTAGTCGATCGCGTCTGTGAAGTAGTCCACATCGGTTTTTTTCACATAGGCCTTTCTCTGGTCATAGTCGAGCTTGTCTACATAATACTGCTCTCCCTCACACAAGTAGATCGCTTTCGGGTGAAGCGTGGTGAGAGCGGATGTGAAATCCACTTCAGCGATGGCTTGTGTCTTTTGATCCGTGTCCACGACTACGAAATTATCCGAGCTGATGCTTCTCAAACTGACTCCATCAGCGGGATAGGCATCCGATGTCCAGAACCACTTGTCTTTTGAATGATGAACCAGCTTCTCCTCTTCCAGGAATTGGAGTATTTCGGCAGTATCCACCCGGCCGAATTTTTCTCCGTCTTTCAGAGGAAGCTCAAAGGCGGCGCATTCGATATGGCTTACGAGGATAGAGAGGTTATCGGGGTTGATCAATGCTTTCTCAGGATTCTGGGAGAAAAAGTACTCCGGATTATTGATGATGAACTGATCCAGGGGAGAGCTGGAAGCAACCAGGACCGCGGCCGACCTTCCTGTTTTCCGCCCTGCCCGGCCGGCCCTCTGCCAGGTGCTCGAGATCGTCCCCGGGTAACTGGCAAGAACAGCGATATCAAGGCTGCCGATGTCGATACCCAGTTCCAGGGCATTGGTCGATACAACACCTTTAATTTTCCCTTCCCTGAGTTCCTTCTCGATCTCTCTCCTTTTCAGAGGAAGGTAGCCACCCCTGTAACCCCTGATCAGGCCTTCCTCCTTGATCGTCTTCTCGATGTCCTCCTTGAGATAGGTCACCAAGACTTCGGTGGTCAGTCGGCTGGGAGCGAATACGATAGTCTGGAGGTCGTTTTTGATAAAGAGAGAGGACACTCGCCGGGATTCATTGACATAGGACCTGCGGATCCCCAGATGCCTGTTGACTACGGGTGGATTGTAGAAGATAAAATATTTTTCTCCCTGGGGAGCCCCGTTATTGTCCACAAGGGATACCGGTTCCTCTATCATTCTTTCGGCCATTTCCAGGGGATTGGCGATGGTGGCGGTGCAGAGGATGAACTGGGGCTGAGCGCCGTAGAATCTTGCGATTCTTTTCAGCCGGCGCAACACATTGGCCAGATGACTTCCGAAAATACCGCGGTAGTTGTGAAGTTCATCGATGACGATGTATTTTAGGTTTTCGAAGAGTTTGATCCATTTTGTATGGTGGGGGAGGATTCCAGTGTGCAGCATGTCCGGATTGGTCAGGATGATGTGCCCTCGCGCTCTAATGGCTTTCCTCGCATCCTGGGGTGTGTCGCCGTCATACGTGAAGATCCTGATCTCTTCGGGCAGAAGCTTGATCGTTTCATCGAGTTCAGCTCTTTGATCCTGGGCCAGAGCCTTGGTCGGAAAGAGATAGATGGCCCGCGCGGAGGAATTTTTCAGGATGGCATCCAGCACCGGAAGGTTGTAGCAGAGTGTTTTTCCCGAGGCTGTAGGAGTGACAACCGCGATGTTCTTTCCCTTTTTAAGCAGCTCCCAGGAGCTGTGCTGGTGGGAATACAGCCGGGAAAATTCCTTTGTCTTCAAAGCCTCCACCAGCTTGGGATGGACATCAGAGGGGTACTCGCGGTACTGTCCGTCACGGGCTGGAAGGTGCTGGATGGCTCGGATGGATTCGTTCTTAACGCCGATTTCTCTCAGAGTCTTCAGGGATTTCGCGAGATTTTTCTCTCTTGACATGCGCTTCTATCCAGATTATCCGTATTCCTCCCTATATTATTATTTTTGGAACAAAAGGGTCAACGGCTATATCGGATTTGTGTTAGAATGGAACGTCATGCTGAAAGAGATTCGCGTCAAAAAAGCCGCCCAGCACAATCTCAAAAAAGTCGACGTGAACCTTCCGCGAAATAAACTGATCGTCGTTACAGGACCGAGCGGTTCCGGAAAATCTTCCCTTGCTTTTGACACTCTCTATGCCGAGGGACAGAGACGTTATATTGAATGTCTCTCAGCCTATGCCCGCCAGTATATCGAACAGATGGAAAAGCCTGAAATGGAGTCCATCGAAGGCCTCTCTCCGTCCATTTCGATCGATCAGAGGACAATCTCTTCTCACCCGCGTTCTACTGTCGGAACGGTGACAGAGGTGTTTGATTTTTTGAGGCTCCTTTTTGCCCGTGTGGGAATCCCCCACTGTCCTCGCTGCGGTCGGCGGATCCGCTCTCAGACTCCTCAACAGATCTTGAAAAGAATCTCGAAGTCCCAATCTGGAGAGAAGGTGATGATCCTGTCCCCTCTTGTCAAAGGACGAAGAGGAGAATACCTGCGCCTGTTCGACAGGTTGAGGAGGAAGGGTTTTCTGCGCGTCCGCGTGGATGGTGAGTTCAGAGAGCTCGAGTCGGATATCCTCCTCGAGAAGACCAAGAAGCACAGCATCGACCTTCTGATTGACGAAGTCCGTGTCTCGGGTTCCCCCCAAAAAAGGCTGGAAGAGGCCGTGGAGAAAGCTCTGGAAATGGCTGGAGGAGACCTCTTGTTGATCAATCAAAATGGGAATGAAAGTTATTACTCGCTGAGCCTTCTCTGCCCTTACTGTGAAATCAGCCTTCCAGAGCTGGAGCCGAGGAATTTTTCATTCAACAGTCCTTATGGGGCGTGTTCAGAATGTCACGGCCTCGGCTTCCGAACACTCATGGATGAGGGGGGGGAAGTGACGCTGACAGAAGATATCTGCCCTCTCTGTGAAGGGAGCCGGTTGAAAAAAGAAAGCCTTGCCGTAAAAGTTGGAGGAATGAATATTCATGAGATCAGCTCGCTTCCTGCAGGGATGTTGAGGGAGAAGCTGGCTTCCCTTGAATTTTCGGGTTCCGATGAACAGGTCGGCTCCCGGATAAAGAAAGAAATTCTCTCCCGGGTGGAAGTCATGGTGGAATTGGGAATGCCGTACATCCAGTTGTCCCGGACGACCGCTTCTCTTTCCGGGGGAGAAGCCCGGCGTCTCCGCCTGGCGGCTCAGGTCAGTTCCCGGCTGAGGGGAATACTCTACGTTCTGGATGAGCCCACTATCGGACTTCATCAACGGGATAACCGTCGCCTGATCTCGCTGTTGAAAAATATAAGAGACCTGGGAAATTCAGTGATTGTGGTTGAGCATGATGAGCAGACCATCCGTTCGGCGGATTATATCCTGGACCTGGGTCCGGGAGCAGGAGAAGGCGGTGGTTTTAAGGTGACGGAAGGGAATTTAGGGCTTGTTCTGTCTTCTCCCGACTCTCTCACCTCACAATATCTCAGGGAGGAAAAGAGCATACCTGTCCCTTTGGAGCGGAGGGCGCCCAGCGGGTGGCTTGAAGTTCGAAAAGCGGCTGAACACAATTTGAAGGACATCGATGTCCGGATTCCGCTGTCAGTCATGACGGCTGTGACCGGAGTCTCCGGCTCCGGGAAGAGCACTCTGGTCTATGACATCCTGTATAAAAAACTCTTGAATGTGTTTTATAAAGCGAAGCAGAAGCCCGGGAAGCATCAGAATATCTCAGGAATCGATCAGATCAACAAAGTGGTCTCGGTGGACCAAAAGCCCATCGGCCGAACGCCTCGGTCGAATCCCGCCACCTACACCGGACTTTTTACGCCCTTGAGGCAGCTCTTCTCCCGAACGCAGGAGTCGAGGATAAGAGGGTACTCCGCCAGCCGTTTCAGCTTCAACGTCTCAGGAGGGCGATGCGAGGAATGCCGGGGAGCCGGAGTGAAGAAGATCGAGATGCATTTTTTACCGGATGTCTTCGTCACCTGCGACCGGTGCCGTGGGAAGCGGTACAACACCGAAACTCTGGCAGTCCAGTACAAGGGGAGGAACATCGCGGATTATCTGGAAATGACGGTGGAGGAGGCATTTGAATACTTAAAGGCCCATCCGGTTTTGAAAAGAAAATTGGGGACATTGAAGAAAGTCGGATTGGGATATATCAGACTGGGCCAGCCCGCACCGACTCTCTCAGGAGGAGAAGCGCAGAGAATCAAGCTGACTAAAGAATTGAGCCGAAAGGATACGGGCCAAGCTCTGTATCTTCTGGATGAACCGACCACGGGACTCCATTTTAATGATGTTCACAAGCTGCTTGAGGTTCTTTCGGAATTGGTGAGTTTAGGGAATACAGTCATCATTGTCGAGCATAACCTTGATGTTATAAAGTATTGTGATTATATTATAGACCTAGGTCCTGAAGGCGGAGAGAAAGGAGGCTGGATTGTGGCTCAAGGTGTTCCGGAGGAAGTGGCCAAAGCAGAAAAATCGCATACAGGAAAGTACCTGCGAATGATCTTTAAAGAAGGCAAAAAATTTCTCGAGAGAGGAACAATGGATATTTAGGAGGAAATCATTATGAGAAAACGCGTGATTCAAAGGGAATTGATTTTGGCAATATTTTTCATTTTGTGTTTTGCGGCATATTCGCTGGTCTTCGCGGATACTCCCGTGTCCACGAAAGACTTGAATAAGTTTAGCTGGCACCATATCGGACCCTGGACATTCTCAGGAAGGATCACTTCATTTGCGGTTCCCGCGGGTCAGAGCCAGACCTATTACGTGGCAACCGCATCCGGCGGCATCTGGAAAACAGAAGACGGAGGGATCCATTTTGAGCCCATCTTCGAAACATACGGAAACATGAGCATGGGGGATCTCGCTGTGGCGCCTTCGAATCCTAAGATCATCTATGCCGGGACAGGAGAGCCTCTGCATGCTCGCTCCAGCGCTCACGGGAACGGCATGTGGAAATCCGTAGATGCCGGGAAAACATGGAAGAACATCGGTCTGGAACAGAGCTATTTCATCCCCCGGGTCGAGGTCGACCATAAAAATCCGGACATCGTCTATGTGGCGGCAGAAGGAAAACTCTACGACAACAAGATGGACTGTCAGCGTGGCCTTTACAAGACTGTGGATGGCGGAAAGACATGGACCCAGGTTCTGGACCTGAAGGACAGAGGTGTGGGAGATTTTGTGATCGACCCGAACAATTCTGATGTTGTTATCGCTGCGGCCTACAAGACTTACCGGAGAACATGGACCTATATTGACCGTCAGGAAGGGAACCATCTGTACAAAACCACTGACGGTGGAAAGACCTGGAAGAAGCTGACCAACGGTCTTCCGATGAACATCAAAAGCGGATGGAGCGGCCTCGACATTTATCCTAAGGATCCGAATATCGTCTATGTCCGGATGGATGAAGAGGTCAACCTGGGCTTCGACGAACGGGAAGGAAGAGCTCTTTTCAGAAGAGGAGTATTCAGGGATGGTTATTATTTAAACAAATTCAAAGATTTCAAGATTCATCCGCAGATCAAAAGAATGATCAAGTTCGAACCCGTCAAGTTCAAGGATCAGAGTGAGCTCATAGAGAAGTTGAATGAACTGATCGAAGATCAGGATTTTCAGAAGAATATTGGAGTGGATGTGGCCGCTTTGAACAAAAAAGCCAGGTCGCTTTTCTCGAAGAACGAGAAGATCATCGAGAGCATCGATGAGATCGAAAAATTCATGAGAAAAGAGAAAGAATACCAAGAGCTCTGCGAAGGCGTTAACATCTTTGTGCTTCTGATGCTCTTCACTGACTCTGAGGGGATCGAGGTTAAGGAAAATGTGTTCACTGTGACCGACATCGGCAAGGTCCTGATCCACCCTGAGCTCAAATCGCTGGTGAAGTTTGACCCGAAAAAAATCAAGGATGAGAAAGTTCTGGCCGAGAGTGCCAATCAACTCTTCAAAGATGCCGGACTGGTCTCCACACTCGGGATTGACTTGAAGAAGTTCAACACAACCGCGAAAAAAGCCTTTAAAGACAGAGACGACCTCAAACCGGTGTTCAAGGACATCACGAAGAAGATCGCTGAATTTGAGAACAGGAAAGGACGATACCAAGTCTTGAACAGGCACATTCTTCAACTGATCTACGCGGACGCCCTGCAACTGCTGGAACCCGTGAAAAAATCAGGAGTCATCTACCGTTCGGAGGACCAGGGGGAATCCTGGACACGGATGACAGAGTACAAGCTAACCGGAGGAAGCGCTGTTATCAACCAGATCGAGGCCGGCTATGCGGGGAGGATCTATGTGGATCCGAATGACGACAAGAAACTTTATGCCGTAGAAGTCCGTGTGGTGGTTTCGAAGGATGCGGGAAAGACATTCAGAGCTCCCGCATGGGCCGGACGCCACAAGTGCCACGTGGACACGCGCGGCATGTGGATCGACCCGCTCAATTCCAACCATATCCTGAATGGCAATGACGGAGGCGTCAGCGAGACCTGGGATGGGGGAAAGCACTGGTCGCAGAAGGATACGATCAGCGCCCAGCAGTTTTACGACATCTCAGTCGATAACCAGATGCCGTACAATGTCATGGGCGGCACGCAGGATAACGGCTGCTGGATCGGGCCCTCCCGGAACAGGAATTTGTACGGCGTCTTTCCGGCCGACTGGACATACCTTCCTTCCGGAGACGGGTATTACGTTTTGAGAGACTGGTGGAATCCCGAATTCATTTATTTTGAAAGTCAGTTCGGACGATCCAGCCGGATGAACCTGAAGACAGGAGAGATCATCTCCCTTTCTGTCCGGAATACAGCCGAAGAAAACGCGGCCGGAAAACCCGCGCAGAGATACCAGTGGGACTCCCCGATCCATCTCTCTCCACACAATCCCGGAGTTGTCTACGTCTGTTCCCAGCACGTCCACATGTCCCGAAGCCGAGGAGACCGAGATACGTGGGTGACCATCAGCCCGGACCTTTCTAAAAACAATCAAGAGAGAATTGAGCTTTCCAAGCTGACCAACCTGCAGTACGCCACCATATACACATTCCAGGAATCTCCTGTTCAACCCGGAGTGTACTGGGCGGGCACCGATGACGGAAACCTGCAGCTGAGCACCGACAACGGGGAGACCTGGCAGAATATCACGATGAATTTCTATGACCGGAACGGAAAGGCAAAGAAAGGAATACAGGGCGCTCGGATACCGTACGACCGATGGGTCACGAGAGTCGAACCGTCCGCCCACGACCTGGAGACCTGTTACGTGACTTACTCCGGGTACAGAACCCATAACGAGGACAATTCCTACATCTATGTTACGCGTGACTTCGGAAAAACCTGGGAGGACCTGAGCCAGGGAATGATGAACCCCGTGAGAGATATCGAGGAAGACCCGGATAACCCGGATGTTCTGTATCTGGCCACGGATTACGGACTTTTCGTCACCCTGGATGCGGGAAAGAACTGGGTCGAGATGTCCTCCTCAGCGCCCGATACTCTGATCATGGACCTGGACATCCAGAAGAGAGAGCGGGATTTGGCCATCGGGACCTATGGAAGAGGCATATACATCGCCGATATATTCCCGTTCAAAGAATTCACAAAAGAGGTTTTCGAGAAGGATGCGTATCTCTTCGATATCCAGAGAACGGTCAAATGGAACATGCTCGAAAGAAGAGGTCCCACGTACGGAGAATTTGCAAGGGCTGATAATCCCCCGGTCGGAGCGATGCTCTACTACTACCTCAAGGAACCGGCCAAGTCCGTGAAGCTTGTGATCAAAGATCTTGAAGGAAACGAGATCCAGAAATTGACTGGAAGATCGGGTAAAGGTCTCCAGAAGAACTTCTGGAACTTGAGGAAGAGGCCGCAGCCCACAGAGGGACAGCAGTTCCGAAGACGGTTCGCCTCCCTCGTGGAGCCAGGAGAATTCAACGTGATCCTCGTCGTCGACGGGAAAGAAGTGGCGACAAAAAGACTGAGAGTCGTGCAGGATCCTTTGCTTGCGGGCTTGCAGTAGATTTAGATTTGGAATTCCGGTCCAGAACGCAAGGAAAGGTCAAGCATTGCGGGGAGGAGAAACGAGGGCGAGTCTCTGATTCAAGCCGGGTCGAGGCGTTCGCCCCGACATCGGGCGGATGATTTAAAACGGAGACAGGATAGCAGAGATAGAAGATGGCGTTCAAAGACATCGTGGGACAGGAGAGAGTTAAAAAAATTCTGCGGAAAGCTCTGCAGAAGAAGAAAATTCCCAATTCTATGCTCTTTTCAGGACCTGAGGGAGTGGGTAAAGAGGAGACAGCGCTTGTCCTTGCGAAGGCCATGAACTGCGAACGGAAAAAAGATGACGCGTGCGAAACCTGCGCGTCCTGCAGAGGGATCAGCGCGGGAAATTTTCCTGATGTGATGACGATTCGGCCTGTGGGAAACGTGATAAAGATCGAACAGATGCGCACGATGAAAAAAATCGCCTATCTCAAGCCCATGGTGGGGAAAAGGAGAGTCTTTATACTGGTTGAGGCTGATACGATGACAGAACCGGCCGCAAATTCTCTTTTAAAGATATTGGAAGAGCCTCCTCTGTTCTCGTGTGTTATCCTGGTGGCGCATAATCCTTTTTTGGTCATGCCGACCATAAAATCGAGGTGTCAGATACTGAATTTTCCGCTGGTGTCAAGGGATGATATCGAAAAAGAACTTATGGAGAAGGGATACGAGGAGGACAAAGCTCGAGTGATCTCTCGCCTTGTTCATGGAAATCTCAAACTGGCCATGAGTCTGGACTGGGAGGATGTTCAGGCGAGAAGAGAACAGGCTTGGAAGCTGTTCGTTTCTTTGATCAGGAAGGAAAATTTTGCTCTCTTCCTGCGGAATTATGCCTTTTCGTATAAAGCGCTGGTCAAAGAGGAATGGGAACAAATTTTGGAGATGGTCTCGTCATTCTGCAGAGATTCGATTCTGTTCAAAGAGAAGGGCGATGTTCGTCTGCTGCTGAATCCTGATTATGAAGAAAAAATCCGGAAAACAGAGGAGCTGGTGAGTCTGGGTTGGCTGATGAAATGCCTGCAGCAGATTGATTATGCCATCTATGGGTTGGGAAAAAACCTCAATATCAACCTGCTTGTCAGCTCGTTTTTAGCCAATTTTAAGGAATGGGACTATGCCTGAAATCGTATGTGTTCTTTCTGAGCTCTCGGGAAAGGTTTTCAGAGCCCAGAAAGGCAAAGAAGAATTGAAGCGAGGAGATATCTGTATCGTTGAATCTGACCTGGGTGGAGACTTGGCTGTGGTCATAGATGATTCGAGTGAGGTGTGCGCTCATAAAAAAGCAGCCGAGGACGCCGTGAAGATAATACGCAAAGCCACTGAAGAGGACCAGAAAAAATTCAAGTGGTTGAGGAAGAAAGAAAAAAAAGCATTTGATTTTTGTCTGAAGAGAATCAAGAGTCGAAATTTACCGATGAAGCTGGTGATGGTCCGTTACTTTTTTAATGAGAAAAAAGGAATTTTTTATTACACAGCCGACGGCCGGATTGATTTTAGACAGCTGGTGAAAGATTTGGCGAAGGAATTCAAGATGAGGATCGAGATGCGTCAGGTGGGAGTCCGGGATGAAGCCAAAATGGTGGGAGGCTTGGGCGTCTGCGGGCGATCCTTGTGTTGTTTTAGCTTCATGAAGAGCTTTGAACCCGTGACTATTCAGAGGGCGAAAAAACAGCAAATCGTCATCAATCCGAAAAAAATCTCTGGTCTCTGCGGACGGCTGATGTGCTGTCTCGCTTTTGAGGACGAGAGCCGTGGTCGGATGTATGCAGAGGAAGAGAAAGTCGAAGAGGATTAGATAAAAGGGGATGGGATTTTATTCGTTATGGTTGATCTTGAATTGAACCCTGCTGGAGACAGAGATCAGGGCTCCTTCGGGGGAGAAAGCCTTGACCTGCCAGCTGTATTTTTCACCTGAAGTCATGGTTTTCTTGATGTCTTCGTCCAAAATAACGAAATTCTTTTTGGTTGTTTTTTGCCAGAGAGTGTCTCCGTTGTCGTAGATGTAGATCCTGTATTCCACTTTTTCACCCAAGCTTTTCCACTCGAACTGAGAAGGGACTGTCTGGGCTTCGAAAACAGGTGAGATAAGTGTTATTTTGCCTCCCCGGACTGCATCTTCATTAATGAAGAATTGCGGCGAGGTGGGCTTGAGCATTAAAAGACCACCGAACACCAGCACGGCGATCAAGGCCGCAGAGACGGCAACGGTTGCCCATTGTTTGGGAGTGAGAAAAGCCGTAATTTTTCCCCACGAGGTTTCCCCTTTGACAGTTGCTGTCTCGGGTTCATTCTTGAAGATTTCGTGACCTTTATACTTAATGGCGGTAATCAGTTCGTCTCTTTCCACCATTTTTTCAAAGCAAGAAGAGCAGTTGAAGTAATGCTCCTCGAATTCATTCTTTTGATCATCGGTGAGCCGGTTCATTAAGTACTCATCGATGATTCCTTCAAATTTGCAGTTCCTCATCGCTTTATCCTCTCAAATTGACTTCATAAATTTAGTCGTAAAAGAGGTCAGAAAACGGAAAAAAATTCATTTTTTTATCATTTTTTTTAATAATTTTTGGGAATAATTCACTCGTTCACTCACTCGACGGGGAGAAATGCCCAATTTTTCAGCCACTTCCTCTCTGGAAAGCTCCTTATAATAATACAGGTAGAGGACTTCCCGGTATTTCGGCTTCAATTTCTGGATCGCGCTGGCAATCGTCTCGGCTCTTTCTTTGTTTTCGATCTGCTCATGGGGATCGGGATAGGAAGCGGGTTCAGGGACATGTCTCAGTACCTTGCTTTTCTTCCTGATGTAATCGATGATCCGGCGGCTTGTGATGGTGTAGATGAATGTTCCTATCGAAGATTCCCCCCTGAATTCTCCCTTCTTCAGTTTTTCGATGACATTTGTGATGATCTCGTTCGCGATGTCATCACAGTCCGGGTTATACGCACCCAGGGATTTTTTGACCCTGAAGCCCACGATAGACCTGTATTTAACGTAAATTTGCTCCAGGTCCAGCTTTTCCTCTTTTCCCATGGTTTCATTCATTATATAGACAGACGCGGAAGTTGGCAAGTTCGGATTTTCAATTTTTAAGAATTTCCCACGACTAATTTCAATGCCTGTTTGAATTGAGGTTCAGCTTTGGAAGAAATGAACGCGATCCAAGAATCCAAGAAAGAAGTTCAGAATCCATTCCTCCCCTTCACCCCTGGCGACACAGGGGATTCCGATCTTTCTCCTTCCGCAGAAGCACTCCAGCTCATCCTGGGTCTGCCTGGAAATCCTGAGGGGTTCAAGGGCACAAATAGAGAAGAGATTTTCCAGAATGATTCCGGTGCTCATGCCTTCCCCAATACAAGCTTGAAAGAAGCGGACGAAATCGTTTCCTTCTGGGAGAGGGGATTCTGGGAGAACAGGAAAATATCGCTGGCAAGAGAAGTGCTGATGCGCCTGGACCAGCGGTACCGTCAGGTTTTCACGGAGCCAAAAGCATGTTGGGATACGAAGAGTGATGAAAAAGAGGCGTTTTTCAGCTCGAATTTACTCTATTTGATCGCGATCACCGATGGGAATGAAGACACATTGGGCCATTCTCAGCTTGTATCCAAGTATTCGGTTCTCTTCGCCCGGGAATTGGGTATTGAAGATAGAAGTTTTTTAATTGACCTGGAAAGAGGCGCCTTACTTCATGACATCGGAAAGATCGGTGTTCCCGAGTTCGTTTTGAGAAAGGAAGGAGCCTTGACTCGAGGGGAAAGAGAAGTTGTGAGAGAGCATCCTCTTTTAGGCTTCGAGATGATCAAGGGATTCGATTTTCTTGCGGATGCCGCTCATGTGATCCTGTATCATCACGAGCGGTTTGATGGGACGGGATATCCCTTCGGATTGCAAGGAGAAGAGATTCCCTTGGGAGCCAGGATATTTGCCCTGGCAGACACTCTGGATGCGATAACTTCTGATAGACCCTACAGAAAAGGCAAAAACTTCGAAGACGCCTTGATGGAAATTAAAAAGGGAAAGGACACTCAGTTCGATCCCCTTCTCAGCGACATCTTCCTTTCCATCCCTAAGGAAAAATGGGAGGAGATCAAAGAGAGCTCCAGGGCTTCTCTCCCGCTTTCTGCGGTTCACTGATTTATTTTCCCCGGAAAATCTTGAATTCCCCTCTGAAAAGCATTCTGTATGCGGCCGAATTTTATTGGCGCTTCTGTGTCTTGGATCTATTTTGTGTGGCTTTCTCATAAAGCTCGGCCGTATGAAAGATTTTGAAGGAACGTTTCTCGTTTTTCAGGTTGGTTCTGAGCTGGAGAAGACAGCCTGGACAGTCTGTGGCGATGAGCTCTGGTCCGCTTTTGAGGATTTTCTCCTTTTTTTTCTGCCACATGCGGTCCGAGATACCCGGATTTTGAATAGAAAATATTCCGCAAAATCCACAGCAGGCATAGGGCTCCTCCTCTTCTATAAGATTGAATGCCAGAGCATTGAGCATTTTTCTGGGTTCGTCCTTCAATTTGAGGGCGTGGAGGTAGTGACAGGGATAATGATAATACACATCCTCTTTCTGTGTTTCCTCGACTTCAGGCAGCAGGCCTTCTTTAACCATGAATTCGGTGTAATCGTATATTTTATCTGTCCATCGGGAAGATTTGGGTTCGATTTTAGGGTAGAGTTTTTTAAGTAGAGAATTTCCGGTCGGGCATACTGTGAGGATAATATCGGGATTCTCTTTTTCGAAAGATTTGAGGTTACTGAAAACCAGTTTCCGGACATCCTTTTCGTTCCCCAGATGGAGACTGGGAGCTCCGCAACAGGCCTGGTCCGGAGGAGTCGTGGCATGAAAACCGGAACGGGATAAGCTGTTGATGACGCTTTTACGGATTTCGGGGAAAAAAAATTTCACCAGGCACCCCTGGAAAAGGTACACTTTTTTTCCTTTTTTGGTTTTTTCCCTCGCAGGTTGAGGTGGTTTAATCAAGGGGAAAGATTTTCGTTTTCCCCAGGCTAAAGGGATGTTGATGAAATGCCCGTTTTTCTGGAAGGGCTTTTGCAATACGGATAGGATGTTCGCCATCCTCTCGGAAAAAGACTTCTCTCTAAAGAGAAGAGAGAGAGTCTTTTCCCACAGTTTTGGAATTCTCTGGCTCTTGATCTTCTGGATCAGGTCTCCGGTGGGGATTCCCACGGGACAGAATTCCTCGCATTTTTTACAGTCTGCACAGAAATCGAGCAGAGATGAAGATTCATTGAGAGACTGAGTGATTGCAGTCAGAAGGACACCTATTCCTCCGGGATAGACCGGCCCCCCGTAAACGTGGCCTCCGATGGCCTGAAACACCGGGCAGATCAACATGCAGCCGCCACACTTCAGGCAGGAAAGGATCTTATTCAGGTCTTTGTTTCCACTGACCTGGAGTCTTCCGTTATCGAGGATGATGATGTGGAGTTCTTGCGGCCCGTGGACACCCATAACCAGCTCTTTTTCTATGTCCGTAGTCCGGCTCGGACCTGTGATCAGTGAGACGTATGAGGTCAGTTTCAGTCCTGAGGAGGCAGGGATGAGAGCTTTGACGAGAGTTATGGCCTGTTCCAGCGTTTCAACGAATTTTTCTGTCGTCACCAGCGCGATGTGGACTGGAGGAAGCGATGTGACAAGACGGGCGTTTCCTTCGTTGCTGATGATCACGAGTGTCCCGGATTCGGCGACAACCAGGTTGGCTCCGGAAATTCCGATATCCGCATTCATGAAGTGTTTCCGCATTTCTTCCCTGGCAAACTTCACGATTTCTTTCGGCTCTGGAGGGACTTTTTTTCCAAGATGTTGACTGAGGAGCTCGGCCACTTCTTCTTTGGTCTTGTGCAGGGCGGGCGCCGTGATGTGGGAAGGCCTTTCGCCAGCGATCTGGATGATCCATTCCCCTAGGTCCGTTTCAACAATCCGGTACCCCCTGTTCTCGAAAAAGTTGTTGAGCTGAATTTCTTCGCTGACCATAGATTTGGATTTGACGATGAGCTTGGCCTTTTTCTGGCGGGCAATCCTTGCTATCACAGCGAGAGCCGCATCAGGCGTTGAGGCATCGTAGACACGCGCTCCCGCTTTCTCAGCTTCTTCTTTGAATTTTTGGATAAGCCGCGGAAGCTGTTTCACGCATTCTTCGCGGATCTGCTTGGCCTTTTTTTTATACCCCTCCCAGGAAATTTCGTTTTTCGTGCGTATATATTTTTGAAAATGATGTGTAGAGGCTTTCTCTAGTGCTTTCTGAAGGCTTGGGTCATCCAGGGCTTTTTTGACCTTTTTCTTTTGTTTTCTGCGGGAGAACACTCACTCTTCTCTTTTCATTTTTTCGAGGTAGATTTGAGGGTCGACAAGAAATTCCCTGGGTTTACTTCCTTCGGAGGGGCCGACGATGCCTTCTTGTTCCATCTGGTCGATTATCCGGGCAGCCCTGGCGTAACCCAATTTGAGTTTTCTCTGGAGATAGGAGGCGGAAGCCTGCCCGGTGAGAAGCACGAGCTCCAGGGCCTTTTCGTAGAGCTCGTCTTTTTCTCCGAGGTCCTCGATACCATGCGCTGTTTTGCTCTTGAGAGTTTTCACGATTTTTTCATCGAATTCCGGGCTTCCCTGTTCTTTAACGAACTTCACGAGTCTGGTGATTTCTGGCACAGAGATGTGGGAGCCGTGGAGCCTTATCAGTCGTGGATAGTTAGGGGGCATAAAGAGCATGTCTCCCAGGCCAAGGAGTTTCTCTGCTCCCGCAGTATCGATGATGATTCGGGAGTCCACCTTGGTGGGAACACGGAAGGCGATGCGGCTGGAAAAGTTATTTTTTATCGTTCCTGTAATGACATCAATGGAGGGCCGTTGGGTCGCCATCACGAGATGGATTCCCACAGCGCGGGCCAGCTGCGCCAGGCGTGCAATGCAGTACTCCACATCCTGGGCTCCGATCATCATCAATTCTGCCAATTCGTCGATAATGATAACGATATAGGGAAGAGGCTTGAGGTCCTGCTTTTCTTCTTCTGTGAGCTTTCCTTTTTTCTCTTTCAATGTGCGTTTGACCTGTTTGTTGTACTGTTCGATATTTCGGACTCTCAGAAAGCCCAGCCTTTGATATCTCTCTTCCATCATCTTTATCGTGTCCAGCAGGATAGCACCGGCTTTCTTCGGGTCTTTGACGACAGGACAGAGGAGATGAGGGATTCCATCCCAGAGTGCAAATTCCAATCTTTTCGGGTCGATGAGGATAAGCTTGACATCCTCAGGTTTGGCCCTGTAAAGGATGCTGGCGATGAGCGCGTTGAGGCCCACACTTTTTCCGGTACCGGTAGCACCGGCGAGCAGAAGGTGAGGCATGACGGACAAATCCGTGATGTAGACTTCGCCATGAATGGTCTTCCCGAGGGCAAATGTCAGCTTGGACGGAGAACTCGTGAATTGTTCTGACTGAATGATATCCCTGAGCTTGATAAGCTCTCTTTTGTTGTTGGGGATCTCCACGCCGAGAGAAGATTTACCCGGCATTCTCTGGACCCTGACTGATTCCGCTCCCAAAGCCATGGACAGGTCTTCTGAGAGATTGGCGACCTGGCTGATCTTAATGCCCGGATAAGGATAGAATTCATAAGTGGTGATGACGGGGCCCGGATGATACTCGCGGACTTCTCCCTCCACCCGGAATTCTGCAAGTTTCTCCTCGATTCGCTGTTTTTTTTCATAGAGTTCATTCTTGTCGATTTTTTCATACGTCTTTCCGGGGTCGAGCAGAGTGAAAGGCGGATAATTGTAGTCGGTCTTTTTTTCCATTTCGGGAAAAAGATATTTTTCCTGGACTGTGGGAGGGGCCGGTTTTGGCAACTTGGATTCAGGTTTTAGCTCTTCCTGGACTTCTTTTTTCCTCTTTTTCAGCCTGGGTTTTTTCCTCTCTTTTTCCTCTGGTGGAGAGTATTTTTCGATAACCTTTCTCCTCATTCTTTCCCTGAGCCTGGCTTTTCGGTAATGAGTGACTTTGATCCTCACTTCCTTAAATACAAACTTGAACAGGTTTGAAAAGAAACTGAGAATCACCGAAATAGGAATTTTGGTGGCAAGGACAAAAAAGAGGATGAGAAGAACGACAAGAACGAGCAGAGTTCCGATCCGGCTGAAAATTTGAATCAGACCGGATGAGATCAGCCTTCCGATAAGGCCTCCAGCCTGAACCTCTGCTCCTGACCAGGAAACGCTCCCGAAAATCATAAACAGGAGAGAGCTGAACACGAGGATCAGGAACAGGCTTGCCATGGATTTCAACAGGAGTCGTCTTTCCTCCTGGGGAGAAAAACACTGAATTCCGATGTAAAACAGAGCCATGGCGAAGAGAAATGACGTGAACCCAAACAGCTGAATCACAGCATCCGAGAGATAGGCGCCCGCTTTTCCGATATAATTGTGGATTTTTAGTTCTGAGGGTTCCGCATCCGCCCATCCGGTGTTGGTCCAGGAAGGATCCTGCGAGTCATAGCTGATCAGGCTGATAAAGAGAAAAACAGCCACAAATATCAGGATTATCCCGATGACATCAGAAGATCCGACGCTCTTTTTTCTGCGGGGCCTGCGAGGAGAGAGGGAAGATGAGATTTTTTTTCTCTTTTTCATTGTCTGAATTATAGCATATTTGCATTATGCGGTCAGCAACGGGGGACCAGGCCTTGAAATCGAGGGAGGGTGTTATTCCGAACTGGAAAAATAACGAAACAGATCCACAAACAGAGAGATGGAGAGCTGCTCGGGACGTGTGTTCCGCGCAATCCCTAATTTCTGGCAAGCTCTGTCCACGAGGGGAAGAGGAATGTCAAGCTTCTCCAGGTTCTTCCGGAGGATTTTTCTTCTGTGTTTGAAAGCTCCCTTTAGGAAATTCCGGAAGAGCTCTTCGTTTTCTAAAGAATAAAGAGGCCGCTTCCTTCTCTTTAGGGAAACCAGTCCGGAGTCCACTTTCGGAGGAGGAGAGAAACATTCCGGGGGAACGATAAAATGGAGCTTTACAAGAAAATGGATTTGGAAGAGGATGGAGAGCGGAGCATATATTTTCGACCCGGGCTGCCCGCACAGCCTTTGCGCGACCTCCTTTTGGAGCAGGAAAATGCATTCAGAAAAGTGCGCTCTCTCTTCCAGCACTTTGAACAGCAGAGGTGAAGACAGGGAATAAGGAAGGTTTCCGACCAGTTTTACGCTTTCCTTGAAGGTTTGTGAGTTTTTCAGAAGCTCACGGAAATCCACCCTGATAATGTCTTTTTCCAGCACAGTCAAGTTGGGGAGGTCTCTTCTCTGGAGATGGGGAATCAGAGCCGGGTCCTTCTCGATGGCAATGACTTTTCCGGCTTTTTCGGCGAGAGGAAAGGTTAAGACTCCCCGTCCTGCCCCTATCTCGATGATCAGGTCTTTTTTTTGCGGTGAGATACGCTGAAGGATTTTGTTGAGGACTGCCTTGTTTTTTAAAAAGTGCTGACCGAGGGCCTTTCTCTTTGTTTTTTGAGTCACGTCAATTTCGTCTTTCCCCTCTCCTCTGTTTGCTTGATGACAGCCGAACAGGTCATGTCTCCGATTATATTTGTGGTTGTCCGACACATATCCAGGAATCGGTCAACCCCCAGGATCAGGGCGATTCCTTCGAGAGGAATCCCGAGCTGTGTGAGGACCATAGCCAGCGTAATGATGCCTGCCGCCGGAACGCCCGCGGCTCCGACAGAGGCCAAAGTCGCCATAAGAACGATCGTGATTTGATCCATGATGCCTAAAGGAATGCCGTAGATCTGGGCTATGAACACAGCCGCCACCCCTTGATAGAGGGCTGTTCCGTCCATGTTGATAGTGGCCCCCAGGGGAATGACGAAGCTCGAGTATTCCCGGGACACGCCGAGGTGTTCGACGCATTCCAGGCTGACCGGCAGGGCTGCATTCGAGCTCGAAGTGCTGAATGCGATGATCATCGCTTCTTTGGTTCCGGAGTAAAAATGGAGGGGATTGATCCGGGCCAGCAGGCTCAGCGAAAGGCTGTTTACAGAAAATGTGTAGATCACCAGGCCACCCACGACCACAAGGGAGTATTTCAAAAGAGTGTAGAGGATGTTGACACCATACTGGCCGATCACGGCCGCGATCAGAGCCAGAACGCCGTAGGGGGCGAGTTTCATCGCGATGTGGACGACCTGAATGATGGCGTCGTTCAAGCCTTCCAAAAATTTTATGAGTGTTTCGGATCTATCTCTTGTTATCAGAGTCAAAACAGTGCCGAAAAGAAGCGCGAGGAAGATCACCTGGAGCATGTTTCCTTCGACGAGTGATCTCAAAGGATTCGTGGGGAAGATGTTGACCAGTACGTCCAGGATATCTGAAAGAGGGGATCTCTTTTGACTTCTGGCGATTTCGCCGGAGAAGGCGTCTTCGATGAGCAGCCTGTTGAGCCGGGAAACCTCTTTGCCCTGCAGGTTTGCTCCCAGGAGCTTTTGAGTTTGCTTTGACAGATCCACACCGGCAAAGAGTTCTTCTGTATACAGATTTTCCAGCTCGAGGAGTGCGTTCAGTTCGCCGACTAAGGCTTGTTTCAAAGCGTTAGACGGAGAATGAGAAGGATTGTACTCCTCAAGCATTCGCATCGTGTCAGGGGAAAGCTGGGCCCGGATAAACCGCGCCAGCGGGTCGTCGCCTTGATGAAGCCTCAGGGCGAATCCCTCAGCATCTTTCAAATCACCCGGGCCGAAAAGAACAGCGCCGGACCTTTCTGTCATCCGTTGAATGCTGACTTGAGCTTTGGATTCATAGCTTTTGTAGAGTTCCGCTCTCACATCTTCGTCAAGTCCGGTCCCGGGCTTGACGGCATTGGCCAAGACCAGGCCGATGGTGATAGCCACCATGGTTGTGATCATGAAATAGCCGACTGTCTTAATCCCTATTCGACCGAGCTTGCGAATGTCTCCGAGGCTTGCTGTGCCCAGCATCAGAGAGACCAGAACCAGGGGGACGACGATCATGGTGATCAAACGGAGGAAAATTGTCCCGACCGGCTCGATGATCGTGGCCTTTTCTCCGAAGACAAGCCCCACCACTACTCCCAGGATCAATCCGATGAAGATCTTTGTGTGCAGCTTTATTTTTTTCAGTTTGAGCACAGACGTTGTCCCTTCATCCTCGTTCAAGAGATTTCATGGCCAAAATATTAAGATTCATAATATATGCTCGCTTTTTTGAAGTCAATGGGGTCAGGCTTTGATAACTTTGATCGTTGAAAATGTCATTTCCAGCTTTGCTCAAGACTTATACAATCCGGCTCCGGTAATCTTAATTATCAAAGTTATCAAAGCCTGACCCCAATTCAGATAAGATTCAGAAGCTTCAAAGCCATCCAGAGTATCGTCGCCACCAGGACAACCCGGATTATTTTCTCTCCTTTCCGCACAGAGATCTTGGCGGCCCACCAGGCTCCGAAGGCCATTCCCGCAGCAAGAGTCAATCCGAATTTCCATTCCACATTCCCGGTGATCAGAAAGACAACAGATGCCGGAATGGTGTAAATGAATATGATAAAGACTTTGTGCATGTTGACTCGAACAAGATCCAGCTTCAGCAGGTGGAAAAGTGACACCATAAACACGAAACCGACACCCACCTGCATAAAGCCTCCGTAAAATCCGATGGCCACCATGACGGGATAGATCAACCAGGAACTCTTCTGGCCGGAATGATCCCCAGTTTTTTTCTGATTAGTTTTCCTGAGAAACAGGGAAATGGTGACGGCGAGCAGCACATAGGCCAGGATCTTCTGGAAAAGCATATCACTTGTTCTGGTCGCAAGAACAGCCCCGGCTATGGCTCCAGGAAGAGTGAAGGCTGTTAATTTTATGCTCAATTTGAAATCGTGATGTTTTTCCTGGCGATAAGAGAGAACGGCCGAGAAAGTCTGAGCGAGAATTCCCATTCGGTTGGTGCCGTTCGCAAGAGAGGGATCAAGTCCGAGAAGGATGAGAATCGGAAGTGTGATCGTGGATCCTCCTCCGGCCATGACGTTGATGAAGCCTGCTGCGGAGCCGGCGCCGAACAGAAGAAGGAGTTTCAATAATTCATCCATGGCCTGAGCACCTGAACGTATACAGAGTCAGAGTATTTTACCATTCAGCGCAAAAGATGCAAAAAAAATTATCAGGTTTCTCTTTTCGGGCTAGATTGGAAATTCATTCCTGCGGATGGAGAATCTCTTATGCAATTGGGAAGACTCTGTTTGTATTCCTGCATAAGAGAAGGCTGTGAAATTTGAACAAGATGGATAAAAGGAGGCTCGGGAAAAGACCAAATGGATATTCACGGAGATTTTAAAGCGGATTCGCCATGAATTTAAAGGGAAAGAATGCGATCGTCACGCGTTGTGACAGAGGGATCGGTCAAGCCATATCACTCGCTCTCGCCCAAAAGGGAGTGAATGTCTCTGTCCACTCCCATAGATAGAAACAAAAAAAAGGCGCAACCGGTATAGGGATTAGAACTTGAAGCTCAGCCCAAACCTGTATTTCTGGTCTGCTGCCGTTTCCATCGGATAGATGACCTCAGAGAAGAGGAATAAAAAGTTCGTCCCGATCGTCACATACGGATACTGATACCCTTCATTCCTGGAGAACTGGTACCCTCCTCCTGTGTAGAACCGGAAAATGAGAATTTTCATTGGAAACATGTAGACCGCCCCGGCCTGGAACTCGAGGTCATCCACAGATTGTCTGTAATCCAGGTTTCCAGTGGCGTACACGTTACCGAACAGGCGGGCTTTCAAACCGAAACTCGTGGGCTTGAAAAACCAGGAGACATTGAGATAGTTTTTATCTGGATAATTTCTGTGAGATTCAGCCAGGATTCCGCTTGCGCTGAACAGGATGATCAGGATTCCTATCAGGAATGAGAGAAATCGTTTCTTCATTTGTCCCTCCGTATGAGTTATTGTGTTTCAGTTGGGAAACTGCAAATATCGTGCCAATTGAATCCCTCGAGTTGGCATTCTTGTTCTGCCCTAATAAGAGGACAGATGTAATCAAGAATGAAACCGCTCCCGCCTAAGATATTGCGAGGCCGGCTTGAACCATCTCAGTTTAAATCGAGAGAGATCGGGAAAAAATTGGGCGTCACTCAAACGAATTCTGAAGAGAGCCGTTCTTATCCCGCTTCTTCATGAATTTCTTCTGCAGGATGGGGATTGTGAATCATTTCGACTTCTTGGACTTCTTGAACTTCCCGACCTTCTTTCATCATCTTGACAGTTCCATCGAAAAATGCGTTGTCGGAGATCATGACTGCTGGAGTAAGGATTTCGCCTCTGAACTTTCCTGTGTCTCGAAGTTCCACTTTTTCATTGGCCATGACTTTCCCTTCGACTTCGCCCTCGATAATAATATACTCGGCCTTGACTTCCCCCTTGAGTTTTCCCGTCTTTCCGACGAAAAGAAGTGCTGTGAGGTCGATCGTCCCTTCGAATTCGCCGTTCAGGAAAAGATTGTGGGATCCCTTGAGGTTTCCCTGGACACTTAATCCCTCGAATATGGCAGTGGTATCCGTTTTCTGGTTTTTCTCCAATGAACGGAAATTCACTTTCATAATGCAACCCTCCTGTTAAAAATTTTGCCCCCCAAAATAAAAGGAGAGGAATCTGTTATTCTGGAACATGTTGTTTTCCTCGACCTCTGTGGAATCTTAGTTTGAGATTCACTCAGTTGGAGCAAAGCGCATTTTGTGCTCAGAGCTTATAGCACATGTATTTTCTGATGTCAAAGCCAAAAAACCTTAAAAAAACTGAATAATTGGAAGAGGGAAGACCTTCCCGACGTGATTATTATTCCTCCCGCCGTTCCTTTTTTCTTCTGTCTCCTTTGCGACGGTCGTGTAATCTTCTCCGGTCTGAGCTAGTCCGCCGCTCAGGGCCGCGATATTTTAAAGGATCTTTTTTCTCTTCCTTGCTCATATGGCCATCCTCCAGTTCTCTTTTCTCCAATATTTACATTTGAGGAGTGCAGATTCACGCGAAAAAATGGTCTTTACTGAGATTCTTTCCCCTCATTTCAAGAATCAAAAAGAATCGCTTTACGCTTCAAAACATCTCATGGAATAATGTGTACCACCAAACCGAATAAAGACTTGTTAGTGTTTATAATATTTTTGAGGTGAAGTCAAGGATGAAATCCAATCACTTCTGATAATAGGAGTTAGTGTTGAATTCAAAATAATTTTTTTCTTGAATAGACAGTTCCATGTGACAACTCGATAGAAACAAGATTAGGCGGCGGGAAATTTTTTTAAGTGATCAGGGATTGGATTCGTTAGAGTGACATCGGGGAGGGATTTCCTTGAGCCCTGACTGTGTGAGACAGACCTGACTGGGAGGAACCTTCCTTAGCCTCTCAGTTTAACCCGTATAAAGGGAAAAAAGATGTACATATTAGTAATAAAGAGAGACTTTGAAGGAAATCGCCTTTTCAGGTGATTTTGAAGATGATTATTAACACTTTTTCTCACCCCCCGCCTCACCCCCAACACAGCGGGAAGTGAACGGGCAGCAATACGGAAGGGAAGGCGGGATTCATTTTAGAGGAGGATTTCCTTCAAGCGACGGAAGCCTGCTTCTCTGAACTGATCATCTGGAGGAATTCTTTTCCTTTTCCGAAAGGATCAAGATACTCCTTTATTTCTGTTGATTTCTTCGATAAGTCAATAAGCCCCTTTTTTTTCTCAGGCGCGAGGATCTCAACCTTTGGGTTGAATATATCGTCTCCATTCTGCTCTCTGACTACCGCAACGCTTCCCTCGCTCAAAGAGACAATGCTTTTCACCGGCCAAACTCCCATGACTTGGAAAAACCTCTCCAGGAGTTCAGGATCAAAAGCCTTCCCACTCTCTTTTTGCATAACATTATAGATTTGAATCGGAGGGTAGCTCTTCTTGTAGGACCTGATCTGTGAAAGGGCATCATAGACATCACACATCGACACAAGAAGCGAAGTGGGGTGTGGTTTTTGCGGGAATGCGAGCTTGGGATAGCCCTTCAGGTCGTATCTCAGGTGATGCTCGAAAGCCACGACAACTGGCAGCGTTCCCAGGGTATCCAAATATTTAAACAGAATTTCTGCACCAATGACAGAATGATGTTTCATCAATGAGATCTCTTCTTTATTCAGTTTATCTGTTTTCTGAATGACTTTATGAGAAATATAGAGTTTACCGATATCGTGAAACAGGGCGGCAATGCCGATATCCAGAACATCATCCTTCCTGTATCCCATTTTTGAAGAGATGTGCAGGGAAAGGATTGTGACGTTGAGGACATGGACAAAGGTGATAAGGTCTTTTCTTCGGAAAGTGGTTAAATCCAGAAACTCCTGGTACATATCGATCATATTTTCTAAGAAATTCAAGACGTCATATCTGAGTTCCAAATAATCCAGCTCTTCCTGGTCAATCACCTTTTGCAGGTATTCATTGACTTTTTCCAGAGAGCCTTCATATTCCATCAGGTAGTTTCTGAGCTTTTTCACTTTGTCTTTCAGTTCTGGAGACGGAGTTTTTATTTTTCCTGCCTGAATATTTTTGATGCCCAGGAGAGAGAAATAATTCCCGAAATCTTTCTTTCCGTTATCTTGAGGGGCTGTTAAAACTTCAAGAAACCTGGCCAGTTCTTCTCTCTGGAGAGATTGGTAAAACACGATTCGCTCAATATCCCTTTCCTGCAGATAGAGGATCAGAGGTTTTAATTTCTTGCTCAAGTCAAAAAAAATGAAATGTTCAAACGCCAGCTCACCGTTGACGATTCCGATGATCAATTCTTTTCTTTCTCTAAAGATATCCTGAAGGTCTATGTAGAGTTGATTGATGGTTTCGGTGAACCT
The DNA here is from genome assembly GCA_964348015.1 of uncultured Eubacteriales bacterium. Lineage (GTDB taxonomy): Bacteria > Acidobacteriota > Aminicenantia > Aminicenantales > Aminicenantaceae > SOIA01. The sequence continues at coordinate 80,725 of CAYGBC010000058.1, forward strand.
CGGGTGATCAGTCGTATAGATCTTCGCCGCCCGGATAGCAGCGATAAAATCGGTGAGAGCTTTCTTAATTTTCTCCTGCATCCCACTTCCTCAAGACCTCTAATGCCTTTTCCCTTAGCTTTTTATTCCAGAAGAATTTCTTTTTACTGAAAATTATTAAATGATCCTTGGCTTCCTTGAGACCGATATTCTGGATGACTTCAATATGGTCGATTAAAATCTTGTTTTTTGTCCCGAATGCAGACGGAATAGAAAAAAACTTTGTCAGAGCCCTTTCTCTCGTTGCCGGCTTTCTTGTCAGGATCTGGAGAGCCTCTTTTTTGAGAGGCGCGCTCCCGCCCTCGAGAATTCTGAAGAGTCGGTTTTCATCATATGTCGAGGACAGCTGCTGGACCTTAAGTACTTCGATTTTGATCGATTCAGTACCATACGACAAAATATCACTCAAAATTTCTAGAGATGGAGGAGTATCAATCTTTCCCAGGCTTTGTATGATTGTTTTGAGGAATTCGATGTCGGAAAACCTTATCCTCAGATTCTTTTTGAAAAGATTAAGGCTGTCGGGGTGCAGCTCGAAGAAGTATTTGAGGATTTGGACATTGACCTTATTCTCCTCGAAAATCTTGATCAGAATGGCCCGGCTACTCAAAAAACCTCCCTTCAGGTAGGCGATCAAAGGTCCAACATCTGAAGCTGCCTTTTTTTCTTTAAAAGCTTCGTCCACGAGGAAACTGACGATTTTCGCATTTGTCTGAGAAAGTACGGGCTCAAAAGCCAGCTCTTTTCTTCTTTTGTTCAATATTTGAGTGAGATGCTTGAGGTATTCCAGGTCTCTGTCCTGGAGTATACTGTTCCATTCCACCAGGATTTTCTCCAGCGTGGATACGACTCTCTTTTTTCTCTCTTCTTCATTCAGCATGCTCAGGAGAAAGTAACGGTAATTTTTCTGCAGAAGATGAATGTCCAAGCTTATTTTATCCTCAGTACGCAAATCCTTGAGAAGAGAAGAGAGGGTCTGTCTGTAAATTTCTGGAATGATTTCGCTCGTCGAACCGGTCATTAATTCTTTGATCTTTTGCCTTATTTCAGGAGAACGATGGACAATGCTGGCCTTTTGGAATTGTTCAGCAAAGGAGGCGGCAATTTTTTTATGTCGTCTCTTTTCGGAAAGCTGGGAGAAAACTTGAAAACTCAAGGCATTGAATTCGTCATCGTTGAGTATCTCTTCCAGCAAAGTGGAGGCCACGTCCTCTTCACTGAGTTCTTTAAAAAATTTCCTGGCCTTTGAGATCTTTGTTTCGCGGGATATGTCTTTGTTTCGCATGATGGATTTGAGCAGTTCTTTGGAACACCTGCGGAATTTGTCCTGTTCCATATGTTTGAGCTGTTGGAGGAATTTATCGATGTTTGTCCTGAACTGTTCATTCTCGAGCAGTTCTTCAATTTTGAAGTGACCTAAGACTTTCTCAAAACTCTCTGTGAGCTCACTGATTTTCTGAGCATCTTCTTTTTTTATCGCTTCCTGGAGTAAGTGGGACCAGATATCCTTGATTTCTTCGCCTTCACCGGTCAGAAACTGAGAGTAATCCAGCTCCTCCACAGAGAGATGAGTGATGTTTTCTTGCTCAAAGATCTGGCTGAAACCTCCCTTTTTCAGAATATCTTTGGGGTGGAGATAGACTTTGCTGATGAAGGCCATCAGTTCTTCTGGCGTGATGCCTTCTTGAATCTCAAGGCTCTTGATCATATGGAGATGAAAAATTTGGGCGAGTTCTTCATAGGTTCTCGCTTTTTCGAAATGTTTGCCGTCTACCAGCAATGCGTCAGCTTTAACGCCGATCCGAATCGGGGATAAATAATTGAGAAGGGCGTCGATTTTTTCTTTGCCGTCTTTGACTGATTCTTTGAATGCGGGATGATCGCTTGTGTAAATCGAGGCTTTCTTAAGAGAGAGCTTCAGGCTCCTGAAAAAGCTTTCCAGGGCTTGTTTCTTGTCCATTTTTCAGCAGAGTTTATGAGATGATTTGTGAAACGATCTCTTGGCTTCCTTTTCTCCTCCTTGCGGAGAGAGAATTTCCCTCTCGGATTGGCTGTATTGTCAGAGTTCCTTATCTGAACTGGCGAGCAGTATTTTATATGAAGAGAGAAAAAAATGTCAAGTGCTCAATTTAAGACGAATGAAATCAGGACTGGCCAGAAAATAAAGAATGCTTGATACAGTTTCGAACACGGACACGAACGATGAGTGGAACCAGGGAGTCAGAATCGAGATGCGAAATTATGGGATTTCAGGAGTGGGTTTGGTTTGACTTCGCGTGTGCAAAAATTAATATTAAGGCTATTTTCACTCGGCCGGCTCTCTGGTCCAGACGCTTTCCATCTTATTCTTGAACCTTATCACCCCGTTACTGGCAGGGTGATAATAAAAAGGAAACTCGTATTTTTGAAAGCCACGCGCTACGTAAGAAATCGTGTACAGTGTCCACTCTTCTTCGGGGATTCTCTGAGTTTTCATGTCTTTGATGAAGAAGTTGCTGACCTGCCCGTCTTTGGACCCGAATTTGACTTCTTCTTTTGTGATTTCAAAAAAGCATCCCTCATAGATCGGAGTCGGAGTCTTCCAGATACCCACGAGCTCATCCGGAACCACGGGTTTTCTTGAACATCCATAGGCTAAAAATACAGAGAGGATAGCGAGTATGACGAATATCGTTTTTGTTTTCATTTGAGTTTCCGCCCTATTTCGTATGGAATGGGGTCCGGTTGTGTACAAGCCGAACAAAAATTGTGCGAAATAAAATCTTTTTTGACTTCTAAAGTGAAACCAATCATTTTACTTTTTTTTCTCTTTAGCCATGACTTTCACGAAAACATCCACCACTTTGGGGTCAAACCGACTTCCCGCCCCCTCTTTGATATACTTGATTGCACTCTTGCGGTCAAGCGCTTTTCTGTACGGCCTGTCTGAGATGAGGGCGTCAAACGTGTCGGCCACTATGAAAATGCGGGCCCCTAAATTGATGGATTCTCCCATAAGCCCGTTTGGATAGCCCGTTCCGTCGTAAAACTCATGGTGCTGGAGGACAATCGGTATGACATCAGAATACGCGGCGATGGGTTCCAGGATTCGTACCCCCACAGTCGTGTGCTTGTGCATAAGGTCTTCTTCTTCAGGCGTAAGATTTCCCACTTTGTCCAAAATTTCGGGTGGTATTCCGAGCTTTCCGATGTCATGGAGCAAACCCCCGCGACGAAGGTCATCGAGTTCATCCTGATCGAGTCCCATGCCCTTGCCGATTTTTATGGCCAGCTTCGTGCTCCGCTCAGAGTGACCCGCCGTCCAGGAAGATTTGGCGTCGATCGCCCGGGCCAGAGCTCTCAGTGTTCCCCAATTCAGCTCGTTCAATTCCTCGATCAACCGGGCATTCGAAAAAGCGACAGCCACCTGATTCGCCAGGCGGCGGGCATTGTCGAGGTCTTCCTGGGAAAATTTGGGCTGTTTGACATAACCGAGAGAGATAATCCCGGCCAGCCCTTGTTTGAGGAAAAGCGGCAGCACCAGGAATGATTTGATCCCCCGTTTAGCCAGAGGAGCCAGGTATTGAGGGAGGTTCTCGTCCAGTGTGATCAACTGAGTCTCCGGATTTTCCCGGAGCGTCTGCATCTCTTCCGGCGTGATCTGGACTGTCTCGACGATGCTTTCTTTATCTTTCTGATCCTCACCAATGTAGCTCTGGGCTGTATCACTCGAGCCGGGATCGAGGACAGTGATGCTCGTACTCTTGCAGGGGAAAACTTCCCGTATGCGGGCAACTAAAGTGTTCACGATTTTTTCCGTATCCAGGACCGATAAAATAGCCCTGTCGATGTCGCCCATCGTGACCAGGGCTTTAAACTGTTTCCCCAGCTGGCTGGCCATCGAGTTGAATGATTCCGCAACTTCTTCAAACTCGTCGTTGCTCGCCACTATTACTCGGCTGTCGAATTCTCTCTTGGCGAGGCGTTTTGTTCCCTCTTTGAGCTTTTCGAGCGGGCCCATACTTCTCCGGATCTGAATGAAACTCAGGAAAAGAACGAACCACAGGGAGGCGAGGACAACGAGAGGAATCCAGTATTTTGGGATATTAATCGGCTGGAGCACTTTTTCTTTGAGTTCGCTCACCACGAGTTTCCAGTTTTCGGCTGCATACTTATTCTGAAGAAGAATAGGCCGGAAACTTGCCAGATAGCCTTTCCCCCTATGGGACCATTCAAATTGAGACGGTTGTCTTTCTTCCATTTGGTTTTGTACGGATTGAGGAAATTTCACAGGAGGAAGTAATGTGGAGAGAAGAATGTTGTTGGATTTGTCCAGAACACACACGTAGGTGCTGGAGGGGAGGTAATCACTTTGGAGAGAGAACCAGATGAAATTGGGTCTGATTTCGGCCACGAGCATGTCTTGAGTTTGCTGTTTTGGATCGAGTGCGACTGCCATGAATATTCGTGTATGATTGTTTTGACGGTATTCCGTAATCACAGCCGCCCCCCTGTCCAGGATTGTTTTTTTTGTTTCGAGAGAGAGATCAGGGGGATTGGAAATGTGGCCGAATACATGTCTTGTTGATCCCTCTTCTGGGATAAGAAGCAGCCCTTTAAACCGTGGCTCGCGGCCTGATTCAGGATCTTGAGGGATATAGTAATAAGTCTGGTTCGGGTTGGCCATCATGTTGGAAGCAATCACCTTCATATCATCAATAAGAAGCTCGAAACGTTCATAGATAGCCTGGGACATAGTGTGCCCGGTCAAGCGGATACGCTCCTGGCTTTGATCTCGGAGCTCTTTTGTGATTGTTGTGAGGGAGACAACCGCCATTATAGATATCGGGAGCAGAGCGCAGGAGATAAACAGGAAGAAAATGCGTTGAGCGACTTTACTGCGCAGGAAAGTCAGCTCAAGTTTCATGCTCGAAAAGAGGGATCAATACTTGTGAGCCAGTCCGACATACCCCCCGTTATTGGCGCGGACGATGTCATCCCAACTTTCTTCAGCAGTGAGAGGGGCTTTGCTTATTCCATCCTTTCCCGAGCTGAACAGGTCAAAGTCCGTGTTGAGAGGGATCAGAAATCTGTCTTTTCTCCATTTTCCTTCAATGTCTGTTTTATCTAAGCCAAAGATAACAAGGTACTCGTAAGGATTTCCCCAGGGATCCGTGGCGTTCGGCTCTCCGATCTCTGTGAGATCGTTGGGAAGCCTTCCGTTGTCGATCATGAAATCCTCGATTTTCTGCCCCATGATAGCGACTTTCGAAATAGCCTGGTTCACTCTTGCTTTGTACAGTGTATTCGAGTAAATGGGCACTCCCACAGCCATAAGAGTTCCGATGATGGCGATGCCGAGAAGCAGCTCTATTAAAGTCATGGCCCTGCGGCATCTTCGTTCCTTCCTGTGAACAGAAGGAATCGGAGTAAAAAGCCACTCGGGCAAAAAAGATCGCTTCGTGACAATTATTCGCAAGCCTTTTCGCATGATTCCCTACCCATTCAAGACCGTCTGCGGTCTCCTTTTATTTTTACTCCCTTTTAAACGCGTGGAACGGCTTTGAGTGATTGAAAGCATTTGGAATCACTCATTCCAGTCCGCGTCCTTCCTTGGCGTTTGCTGGAGAATTTTATCATGAAAAAATCAAAAAAGTCAAAGCGTAAAAGCGGAAAATCGCACTTCAAGGGATAAATTTCACCCAGTGAAACCCAACCCCACTTCTATCCGGAGACAAAACTCACCCCCCCGCGCTGTGATCTCGTGCTGTGAACTTAAAGGCATACGATCTTAAAAGTGTCTTAAGGAATGAATTCGCTCCCCTGAAAAATGTTTCGAAAAGGGAACTCTTCGGATCTGCGAGTCTGGATGAGGATTCACAGGGCCTCAGGAATACGACAACACTCCAGGAAAAAAAATCATCTCCAATAGCCTTTTTTAACAGTGCGCAATCCCCTTTTTGGGTGAGAATTACCGAAGGAAAAATCACTGCAAAAATCATCGCAAGAGGCTATATTTTCACAGAGAGATTTTTCCTTTAGGTCGAGCTCATCAGAAATAAAATCTCGCGCCGATACTTCCCGTAAACTCGAAACTCATACCCGGAATGAGGTCGAGCACGGGTCCGATCTCCAGAAAGAGATCCAGGGGGGCTTTCTCGAACATGTAGCATATACCGACCGGAAACCGGGCGCCGAAGGTTGTTTCTGGATCGGTCCTGAACCTCATTCCTATTCCGAAATAGAGCGGAAGCCGGCCGCTTTCCACCTCAAAAAGACTGAAGTTGTGATGCAGATAATCGGCATGCAGATGAAAGGAGCCGCCTTGGCCGAATGCCCAGGCGACAGCCCCGTCAATCGCTGAATGGCTCCCTATCCATTTCTTCGCGCTGATTCCCGTGGGTTCTCCCAGAATTATTCCTAATCCGACACCTTTATCCTGAGCGTGCGCTGCTCCCGCACACAGCAGGATGATTAATGGGAGCATCCAAACTGCTTTTTTCATTGTTGAACCTCCTCTTTGTGGACGGCAATTTTTTTTTATAGATCCATAATCTGTTTTATATTTCAGGAGATCGTTATTCTTCTTTTTCCTCATCACTCAACCGGAAATACCCGACCTGACCGTTGAGGCTTTCCAGACGCTTGCGGTGAATTTGGAGGTTTTGTCTGATTTCTTTTTCATTCATACTCTTTTTGTCGACTGATTGTTCTAACTTTTCTAATGACTGGATAGAATCCATGCAAGCTGTCTGGACGCTTTCCCATTTTTTTGCGAGAACATCTATCATTTGATTTAATTTCTGTGCCTCGGGATCCAGATAGTCTTTTTTTCTCAGACGGACGAGAAAGTTCAGTTTTCCTTCGGATATCTTCTCGAAAGCCCACTTGAACCTGAAAAGTGGACCGACCACACGATGGAATGCTCTCCAGGAGTGAAGTCCCGTAACGAAGATAAGGCCGAGGATCATGATCCAGAATCGTGAGTAGAGAAGAAGAATCCTCTGAGATGCCGCTTGCCTCAGCTCGAAGCTCGCCTCTTCATCATTCATTATGAGGACATCCGGAACAAACAGAAAAACGGCCACTAAGATCACCGCGATCATTCCGTAGGCGAGAATAATCCCAAGGAATTTATACTGGAGTGGCCTGTTGATGACAGAATACAACCGCCGTTTTTTTCTTTTTTGCTTTTTCATGCGTCCTCCTGTAACCGACGGAAAGTATGCTCAAAAGCAAGAGTCCTTTTCATCGGCATTATGTGGACCAATTGTTTCACTTTGCTCAGTCGGCGTTTAATGATCCTTTCTATGAAGACAATTTGATTTTTTTGGGGAAGGCTCTTCCGATATGTTGATGAGAAAAATATGGTAGTCATGCTTTTCTGAGATGTGTTCTCGGATAGTTGTTTGATTCCCCTTTCTTAATTCTTTGCCTTTATCCAGATCACTTCAGGTTGGTTCTGGAATCTGACTGTTCCTCCATTCTCAGGATTGAAGTAGAAGGAGAACTTGAACTCTTTGCCTTCAATATTCACATAAGTGACTGTGTACAGGATTTCTGCAGTATCGGGAACCTTTTCTTGATTTATCTTTTTGATCGTGTGAGCGTTGACTTCTCCTCTCAGAGTTCCGAAGATGATCTTCTCTTGTGTGAGTTCGAAAAAAGCCCTCTCATATTGGGAGTCAGTTCTTTTCCATGTCCCTATCAATTCATCCGGGAAATCCGCTTTTTTCACGCATCCATCGAGGAAAGCCACCATGAAGATGACGAGCACAGCAAATATTTTTTTTGATTTCATTTGAGTCCCCCCTTGGCTCCTGAAGAGCCGGAAGATATATGGAAAGCGATTGGCAGCCGGCGCACAGAATCCATCAGCTCCTCCTTGAAAAGACTGGAGAAAATGTTTTTTTTGCCAGTTGCTCGCTGGGAAATCCTATCTTTTTGGATTCCATCAAGGATGTTCATCCGTTTTCTCTGGGCAGACGGCAGAAAACCTTTTTTGTCCATTCTATTTCCCTCCATCTGAGGCCATCACATTCAGGAAGGCGTTTACGACTTGAGGATCGAAATCCCTGCCAGCGCTTTCTTTTATTATTCCCAATGCATCGTTTGTGTCAAATGCTTTTCTGTACGGCCGGTCAGAGGTCATGGCTTCGAAAGCATCGGCCACGGCAAAGATACGCGCGCCCAGGTTTATGGATTCTCCTTTAAGCCCGCCTGGGTATCCCTTTCCGTTGAAGCGCTCATGATGCTGAAGGACGATCGGAATGATCTGGGAATAGGCAGAGATGGGCTCGAGGATCCGTGCGCCAAGTTGGACATGTTTCTCCATGGTTTTTCTCTCTTCAAGTGTCAGTTTTGCGGGTTTATCCAGAATTTCAGGCGGTATACCGAGCTTTCCGATGTCGTGGAGCAGGCCTCCTTGGTTCAGATGGTGAATATCTGTGTCAGAAAGCTTCATGCTCTCTGCAATTTTTACGGCCAGTTTTGTACTCCGTTCGGAATGTCCTGCGGTCCAGGAGGATTTGGCGTCGATCGTACGGGCCAGGGCTGTTAGTGTTCCCATGTTCAGCTCGTTCAACTCCTCAACCAATCGGGCGTTCGAGAAAGCCACGGCCACCTGATTTGCCAGTCGGCGCGCATTTTCGAGGTCTTCCTGTGAAAACTTGGGCGGCTTGACGTAGCCAAGAGCGATGATTCCAGCCAGCCCGTCCTTGAGGAAAAGCGGAAGCACCAGGAATGATTTGATCCCCTGTTTAGCCTGAGGAGCGAGGTAATCGGGCAGATCCTCGACCTGTTTTATCCACAGAGTTTCTGGATTCTTCCTGAGGATCTGCAGCTCTTCTGCACTGATCTTGATCTTCTCTTGAGGTTTGACTTTGTCACTCTGAGCTTCTCCGATGAAAGTCTGTGCGGTATCGTGAGAACCGGGATCGACGACGGTAATGCTTACACTCTTGCAGGGGAAAACTTCATGCACGCGGGCCACTAATGTGTTGACGATTTTTTCTGTATCCAGAACCGATAAAATAGCCCTGTCGATGTCCCCCATCGTGGCCAGGGCCTTAAACTGCTTCCTCAGCTGGCTGGCCATTGCGTTGAAGGAATCCGCAACTTCCTCGAATTCATCGCCGCTTGTGACTTTCACCCGGCTGTTGAAGTCTCTATGGGCGATGCGTTGAGTTCCCTCTTTAATCTTCTCGAGAGGGATCAAGCTCTTTCTTATCTGGATGGTGCTCAGGTACAGAACCAGCCAAAGAGATGCCAGGATCACAAAAGGAAATATCTTTTTGAGAAGTTCAGAGAACGGAAACATACCGGATTTATTCATGCTGGAAATGACCTTCCAGTCATCCGCTATAAACTGGTTGAACGGGACAGGACGGTATCCTGCCAAATACTTCTGTCCTCTGTATGTCCACTCGAATTGGGACGCATGTCTTTGTTTCATCTGGAGGACGGCCTCCTCGGGAAAGGACAAGGGAGGAGAAAGAGTGGAAAAGAGTGGATTGTTCGATTGATCCAGAATGCAGAGGTTCGTATAGGCTGGCAGCGGGTAATCAGTTTCCCTGAATCCTAAAAATTGGGGATTCACCTCCGCCCAGAGAATTTCGCTTCTTCGGTTGTCCGGAAACAGAGAAGCGCCCATATAGATCCGCGCCCGGTTTTCCGGCAGGTATTCGGTTTTAATCAGAAATTCTCCGGAGTGAATGCTTTCCCGCTCATCTGGTGAGAGTTCAGGGGGATTGAAAAATTGGCCAAGAATAACTTCAGGACTTTCTTTCTCGGTAACGATCATGAGACCACTCAGACGTTCTTGGATGTAGGCGCTGAACTCTTCCGGGAGGCCCTGAAAAGACAGAAAGGATTCGGTCCTGTGCATCGAAGCGATGATCTCGACATCATTGCGAATAAGATTCAGGTGCTTGGTGATATCATTTCCTATAGATTTGCTGAGCTCATGGATTTGCACCTCACTCTGATGATCGATCTCTTTGGTCACGAAGTTGTAATAGACTACGGCCAGGATCAACACAGGAATCATGGCGCAGGAAATGAAAAGCAGGAAGTACCGCTGGGCCACTTTGCTCCGGAAGAATTCCAGTCCGAGTTTCATACTTTATTCTTTTGGTCGGTAATATTCTGCAATCCTAACATCTTCCCCCGCGTCAGCACAAATCAAACTGCACTGATTGAGAGCTAATGTTAAGATTATCAGAACGCGAATATATTAATTAATATAAAAAGCCTCGCAGATTCAATAACCTAAAAGGGTGAATTAGGGGATGATTTTTCACCCCCTTTTTCTACCTTTTAGGGGGAGAAGGTTTTTTCCTTGCGCAGGCATCTGTTTCGTATGACACGAGATTTTTTTCTCTAATGTCTCCAGCCGGGCCATACGGCTGAAGTACAAACGCACGTTCAACCTAAAGTGACCTGGATTATTCGTAAAACCTGCCGACACTCAATTCCTTTTTCTCAAAAGGGGACAGTCCCTCTCTTTTTTAAATAAGGACTAAAAGGGACAGTCCCCATTTTTTCTAAATGTCGGCATCTTTTCCCCTTCGCGCGAGCCGTTCTCATAGCGGATGAGATGACGCTCCAGAAACTGGATGATAAGGAAGCGGTCATGAAGATGATTCCGCTGTATTTCCAGGTCTTCAGGCATGTCACACACCTTAAAAGGCAGATCGCTTTTCAGGATTACCGCAAGATATACGAGACAATTTGGGAATCCAGGGCGCAGAGAGCGGGTTGGGATTTACAGATTGATATAAGGGGTGTAGAATGTATTTTCCGTTTCAAGCGGATAAATCCAGGTCAAGTCGAATAAATCATTAATGACGGAGAAAGATATGAAAGCCTTTAAAAAAATACTCGCTGTCACAACGCTTCTTATGGTGATAGTTGTTGTCGGATGCAAAAAAGAGGCCGAAGTAGCCGAACTCAATCTGAAGGAGCAGCTGGGAAAAAAGTTGTTTTTTGATGCCAGCCTGTCCACGCCACCCGGACAGTCCTGCGCGTCCTGCCACAGCCCCTTAGCCGGATGGACGGGTCCTGATTCAGATGTGAACAATACAGAGGTGGTCTATGAAGGCGCGGTCAAAGGTCGATTCGGGAACACAAAGCCGCCTTCCGCAGCCTATGTTGGAGATAGTCCGGTTATACACCGGGACGAGGAAGGAACCTTTGTCGGAGGCATGTTCTGGAATGGACGCGCATCGGGATTGGAATTGGGAGATCCTTTGACAGAACAGGCCATGGGACCTTTCCTCAACCCGCTGGAGATGAACAACCCGGATAAAAAGACCGTTGTCGATAAGGTGAGTGAATCAGACTATGTCGACCTTTTCGAAGAAGTCTGGGGAAAAAATTCATTAGATTTGAAAGATGTTGACGGGACATTCGAACGGATTGCCCGCTCGATCGCGGCCTTCGAGAGAAGTGCCGAGGTCAACCCGTTCAGCTCCAAGTTTGATGATTTTTGGAAGAATACGGTGGATGCGGGTTTGGATGTGGAGTCGGTCGACGAGTCGAATTGGACAGACTACAAAAACCTGGGTCTAGATGACGAAGAGGTTGAGGGTTTGATGCTGTTCAACACCAAAGGATTGTGTGCGGAATGCCATGTGATGACATCGGTCGCCGGTAAGCCGCCGCTGTTCACTGATTTTACTTACGACAACCTTGGAGTCCCTAAAAATCCTCAGAATCCCTTTTATCAAATGTCTGCGGAGTGGAATAAGGACGGTCAAAATTGGGAGGACAGGGGTCTGGGGGCTTTCCTCGAGAAAACAACAGAATTCACCCCGTATGCGGCGGAAAACTTCGGCAAGCAGAAAGTGCCGACCTTGCGCAACGTGGATAAAAGACCCTACGGTGAATTTGTCAAAGCCTACGCCCATAACGGCTTCTTTAAATCCCTCAAGGATATCACTCACTTCTACAACACCAGAGATATTGCCAGTGAGAACTGGCCCCTCCCGGAGATTAAGGAGAACGTCAATTCAGAAGAGCTGGGGGATCTTGGATTGACAGAGAGAGAGGAGGACTTGATCGTCTTGTTCATGAAGACTCTCTCTGACAGATGATGAGAGACGTCTTCAGTTATCCCTCCTGCCGGGTTCATTCCCTAGGTTTGAGCTCAGCCTCCCATCCTTGAAATCATCCTGATGGATTCTGAGCGTTTAACCCGTTTCAAACAAATCACAACCAAAAGGCCAGTTTCCAGCAGTTTTTCCTGAAAATACTATGATGGAAACGAATCTCTTTGTTTTCATCTTCGATTCGCATTTTTTTAAATTTTCAAGAAGGGAAGAAAAATATGGCAGTGTTTTTTGACACCAGAGATGTGGAGGCCTATATTAATAATAGAGTCCGTGTCGAGAATGAAGAGTCGCGGATATGGAGGGAACATGAAAAGCCTGCCTATCATACTGAAATTTTCCGTGTTTATTTTTCTTTCGTTTTTGGTTTTCTCCTCTTCACCCCAGACAGAAGACATAAAGACTAAAATCGTTAACGGAGTTCCCACTGTGTATAATCCTAAAGTGCCGGCGTCTCTTCAACAGATCGTTCTTAAAGAAGATATAGTGATAGGCGGTGGGAACGAAACCGGAAAATACGCGCTCTCCGATATTCGGTCAGTTCAAGTAGATGAAGAAGAAAATATCTACGTGCTGGATCTGAAGGATATACGGGTCAAGGTTTTTGACAAGACCGGAAAAGGGATCAGGATTTTTGGGAAAAAAGGCCAGGGATACGGGGAACTGCAGCTCCCGTACCGGATGTATCTGATCTCCGGGAAGGAACTGATGTTTTACGATATCTCCAACCGACGTATTTCCTATTTTTCTCTGGACGGGGAATGTCTCAGAGAAATTTCCACGAGAAATCAGATGTTCGACAGAACGATTACCGATTCCAAGGGGTACATTATCGGATATTTCTTTATTCCGGGAGAGATGTACAGACATGAATTGAAAAAGTTTGACCCGAAGCTCAATTCTGTTATGACTCTCGCTACTATAGAGGAGAAGAGGACACCCTATGTCATCGAGATGTTAGACACAACTCTCCAATTCAGATTGATGGAGAATGATAATATTGTATGGAGCCATCCCTCGACTTATGAATTGTATATTGTCAGTCCTGAAGGAAAGACGCTCCGCAAAATTGTGAGAGCGTATGATTCTGTGCGAATAACAGAGGAAGAAAGGAAGGAAATGATTGAAAGCCGGACCGTTCCTCCCGAGTATAAAATTAAATTACCGGAATTTTACAATCCTCTCTATTATTTCCTGTGCGATGAGGATGGCCGCATATACGTCCGGACTTATGAAAGAGACGGTAAGGGCGGTTTTTATTATGATGTCTTCGATTCCGAGGGACGGTACATCGCCAAATTTTCTCTCCCTGGGAATGAGCTGATTTTTGTCGCCAAAAAGGATGCGATGTACGCGGTCGTGAGTAGGGGGGGGAATGTATTTACCTCCGTGAAGAGATACAGCGTGGAGTGGCAGTAAAAAAATTCTGTTCTACTTAACTCTCAAAAGTCTTTTCGCCTCAGACCTTGATCCTGTCCTGGCTTCCTCAGCGATAATTTCCAGCGAGTATTCGCCGGCATTTAATTCAGGGAGCTGAAGCTCGAGCAGCAATATGTCTGTTGCGTCCACGCTTTCAGAGGAGAGAATGACCAGGGAAAGCGGGTTTTTTTCCCCGGATTCTGATTCGACCAGGCTGGCCGTTAGACTGATATCCGGTTCCTGGATTCCGACTGCTGCGTAACACAATCCGACAAGAACCTTTAGAGTTCCTTTCTTTATCCCCTCGAACTGGGGGACGTAGTTTTTGTCCAGAAAGGGATACAGGTCAAACAGAGATACTTCTCTTTCTCGGTCCTCGGGATCTTTCTTATTTGAAATACTCTGATAGAAACGTTTCTCACCTGGGGCAACCAGGACGGGTGGATAAAGTCTTATTCCGGACTGAACGGGCTCCTGAATTGCTGCCGAATCGGCGCCGACCGCGCCTTTTCCGGTAGTCATATTCCGGATGACCATCCGGCATTTGTACTCTCCGGGGGGGATGGATAAAATCGCGTAAGGATAGATATCTTTTCGTGGCCATTCTGAGAAATCGATTTTCTTCTCGCTCGAATCAACGATAATATTTTCGCCATCAAAGACAAGCGCAACGACCTCATTCTCTTCCTCTCCGACCTTTTCGATGACTTCCAGCGGGATTTTTGAAATCAGGACAATATTCGAATCCTTTTCTTCTGAACAGGGAAGAGCCCATAAGGGAAATTGCACGGGTTCCTGAGAGCGGGGTTTTTCAGAAAGAGCGAGGTCGAGAAGGTGGAGCTTCTTCTCGAATTTAGTAAATTTTTTAAACGGCTCGGGATTGTAGTAACCGCCCTGGGCGTGGACGACATATCCCTTCTGCTTGACTTGGACTTCGATCTCATGGTATTTGCCGTCCCATTGCTCGTTGATGTAATAACCGAGAACGTAGTAATTGCCGGTGGCATCCTGGATGTCTTCGGAAAACTGTTCGTACCGGGCCACATCCGTAAAATGTTGGCCACCGGAGAGGTCGGATATCCTCATCAGGGAGTGGTCTCCTCTTTCTCCCTGAGGTTTTGAGAGGGCCCGCATTCCTTCTGTGTTCACAGTGAAGACCGGGCAGGAGGATGCGGACAATTCTTTGCTCAGGTCTTCCAGCTCAAACCGGATCGAAGGATCATAGCTGTCATAGATGAGGCTCCTGTTGATCCCGGCAGAAAAAAGAATGATGTTTTTGTATCCGGGAATGTAGCGCAAGGATTTGGCGAACTTGCGTAATTCTTCGAAATAGAAAAGGACTTGGCGTTTTAGAATTTCACCTTCTTCTCCCACAGCCTCCCCTCCGTCTATTCCTCCCGGGAGTTCCTTCGTCTTTTCGATGGCAGCCTTGATCTTCTGATGGTCAGTCGTGAGGAATTCGCGAACGACAAGGCCGTTCCTCGGAGAGTAGGTGACATAGGCGAGTTCATCGGTGGGAATGGCCTGGGTCTCGATGAAGTGCAGGGCGGCTTTCTTCGATTTGATCATTCCCAGTCCATCGTTCCTCTCTATATCCAGGAGAAGGAAAAATTTCCTGTTCAATCTGGAGGCCGTCTCTGGAGGAGGAGGGAGCGGCGTTTCCTCTAATTTTTCCTCGACCTTGGCGTCGGGCCTTTGGAGGAGGTGCTTCTCAAAGTCAGTAATCGTCTGCCGTTGGCTGTTGTCATACAGGATGAAGTCGTCTTTGGTCAGGTCGGTGATCGGATTTCCCTTTTTATCCGAGACGAAGACCTGCACGAGTTTCAAAACGACTGTCACTTCGTGCTGCAGCGTTTCCTGCCTTGTCTCTTCCTGCAGGAGTGACGAATTCAATTCCTTGAGATCTGGATGAACGATGAAAACCACAAGCAGGATGAGTACGCATACGCTCTTTTTCATTCTTGTCTCCTCTGGTCTTTACAGTTTCCTCGAGTTGGCAGCTTGTTCATACTGCAGCACTTGAACCGGTCAACCTTTCTTTCAGAGCTTTATCAGTTGGCGAAATACCCGGCACGGTGAGTGATCCTGTAGTTTTTATTCTTGACTTTGATCTCGATGTTCCGGAAACTCCC
>CAYGBC010000059.1:0-19140 GCA_964348015.1 uncultured Eubacteriales bacterium
CCTGACTTCCGGAGAGGAGCTCTGGATAAAGAAGGGGCAGAGGTCACGGGTGGCGTTGTCTTGATGAGATACGGAGACAATCCTTTAGCCGTCATCGAGGGAGTAAAAGAAAAAATTGAGGAAATCACACCCGGTCTTTCTCCTGGAGTCCAGATTGTGCCCTTTTATGACCGCACAGAGCTGATCACGCGGGCGACAGATAATCTGAAGGACACTTTGCTCGAAGAGATCATAGTGGCTGTCATCGTCATCTTACTCTTTTTAGCCCATTTCCGGAGCAGCCTTATCGTCTCTATCATTCTCCCTCTCGGAGTTTTGATCGCCTTCCTCATCATGTTCTATCTCAAAATCCCCTCGAACATCATGTCTTTAGGAGGGATAGCGATTTCAATCGGGGTTATGGTGGATGCTGGAATCGTTATGACTGAAAACATATCCAGGCACCTGGCTTTGACCCGGGAGAGAAAGCTGAGCACGGTGATCACCGCCTCGAAAGAGGTTGGCTCGGCCATCTTTTTTGCCATTCTCATCATCGTTGTGGCGTTCATCCCGGTTTTTTCCTTAAGGGGCCAGGCTGGAAAGCTGTTTTCGCCGTTAGCATTCACCAAGACGTTTGCCATGTTTGGTTCGGCCGTGTTGGCGATTACTCTTGTTCCGGTGCTGAGCTCTCTCTTATTAAGAGGAAAAATTCGTCCTCCAGAGAAAAATCTCCTCTCTCGAATTCTGATCCGTCTTTATGAGCCCGTTCTGAGGTTTTCATTAAAGCACAAAATTATTGTGCTTCTCATTGCTTTAATCATCCTGGGGATCAGTTATTACCCTCTTTCAAAAATCAAGAGCGAGTTCATGCCGCCGCTGAATGAAGGAGACTTGCTCTTCATGCCCGTCCTTCTTCCCGGAGCGTCTCTCACCCAGGTGATGGACGTTATGAAGACTCAGGATACGATCTTGAAATCTTTTCCAGAGGTGGAGCAGGTAGTCGGAAAACTGGGAAGGGCGGAAACGCCCACAGACCCGGCTCCAGTGGGTATGATCGAGACCATCGTCAAACTCAAGCCTCAGAAATTCTGGCGGGAGGGAATGACTCGTCAGAACCTGATCAATGAAATGGATGAGGCTTTACGGATTCCCGGAGTGAGCAACATCTGGACTCAACCTATCCGGAACCGGATTGACATGCTCGCCACCGGGATTCAAACTCCGATCGGTGTCAAAGTGTTTGGGGAGGATCTTGGCGTGATCGAGGGCATTGGAATCCAGATCGAGACCATTTTAAAAGAAATTCCCGGAGCCAGGAATCCCTATGCAGAGAGAATCGGCAATAAGCCCTATATCGAGATCGATGTGGACAGGGAAGAAGCCGCCCGGTATGGAGTTAAAGTCGGAGACATTCAACATTTAATCATGACAGCTATAGGCGGAATGAACATCACCACCACGGTGGAAGGAAGAGAGCGTTATCCTGTGCGAATTCGCTATATGCGGGAGCTCAGGGACAGCTTCGATGCCCTGGAAAAAATCTATGTGCCTACTCCTTTCGGAGCCCAGATTCCTCTCAGCCAGCTGGCAGAGATAAGGAAAGTGGAAGGACCCGCCAAGATTGCCGGGGAGAATACTCTCCCCTATGTGAGGGTGTTCGTCGATGTGGACACGGATAAAGTCGGTGTTGTCGATTTTGTCAACCAGGCCCAAGAAATAGTCAAGGAGAAACTCGATCTGCCCTCTGGATACTATATCTCGTGGAGCGGCCAATACGAGTATGAAATGCAGGCGAGAAAGCGGCTGATGGTTGTTCTTCCGGTGTGTATCTTCATCATCCTGCTTCTTCTCTACATTAAATTCAAGAAATTTTCTGCGGCATTGATCTTGATCTTCTCTCTTCCGTTTGCTTTTGTCGGAGGCGTGTGGCTTCAGTTCATTCTGGGTTTCAAATTCAGCACGGCAGTCTGGGTGGGATATATTGCTCTCTTTGGAGTGGCGGTTGAAGCGGGAGTGGTGATGATGGATTTCCTTGTCGAATATTCTCGAAAAGGAACTGATCTTGTGGAAAATGCTGTTCAAGCAGGACTGCTGAGGGTTCGTCCGATCATCATGACCACGGCGACGACTATTTTAGCACTGATTCCGATCATGATCAGCACGGGGGCCGGATCGGAGATCATGAAGCCTATCGCCACACCCACTGTGGGCGGGATGGTCACCGCGACACTCTTGAATCTCATCCTGGTTCCAGTGATTTATACCTGGGTGACTCAGGGCCGGATGAAGAGGAGAGTTGATGAAGCCGAATAGAGGCCCGTTGAGAAGATGGGAGATAGTCCCATTCAGCCATTATTTTGAGAAAGATAGACTTTCCCTTTTTTGAGAAAATGGAATATGGTTTCGAATGATTTTTAAATAATTCAGGTTAAAGAATACCTTTTTCTTTGAGCCACTCGTCGTTATAGATCGAGCTCAGGTAGCGTGTGGCCGCATCAGCGAAGATGGTGACGATGCGGGCCGGCCTGTTGATTTCCCGGGCGAGTTTGAGTGACGCCCAAACTGCGGCACCGCTCGAGCCTCCGGCGAGAATCCCCTCAGTATCCGCCAGTTTTCTAGTTGTCAGGAAGGATTCCTTATCCGATATTTTGTAAATGTCATCAATCAGGCTGAAATCCACGCATTTGATGAGAAACTCATCTCCTAATCCCTCAAGAAGATAAGGGGAAGGCTTCACGATTTTGTTGGAGTGAAAATAGTCATGGAATATCGATCCCACTGGGTCCACTCCGACTACTTTTATGTTCGAGTCTTTTTCTTTCAGAAATTTGGCCACACCGCTGATCGTCCCTCCGGTTCCGATGCCTGCCACAAAAAAGTTGATCTGGCCATCCATCTGCTCCCAGATCTCGGGTCCGGTTGATTTGTAATGCGCCTCGTTGTTCTCCCGGTTGTTGTGCTGGTCAAAGTAGTATCCGCCAGGAGTTTCCTCGGCAATGCGCGGAGCGATGTTGTTGTAGCTGTCCGGGGATTCGGGCGGAAGCGTGTGGTCGACCATGACCAGCTCCACGTTGAACGCTTTGAGGAATTTGATCTTCTCGGAGCTCAAGTTATCCCGGACGACCATTTTGGCTTTGTATCCTTTGAGCGCACAGACCATAGCCAGGGCCAGAGCCGTGTTCCCGCTGGAATTGTCCACGATCGTATCTCCAGGCTTGATCCGGCCCTCCTTTTCCGCTTTCTCGATCATGTATTTGGCGATCCTGTCCTTCACGCTTCCCATCGGATTCAGAAATTCGAGCTTGGCGAAAATATCCGCTTTCAATCCTTTTGTGATTCTGTTGAGCTTGATCAGAGGGGTGTTTCCTATTCCTTCCAGAATATCTTCGTAATGTTTTTTTTCATTCATTTTTTTAATCCTTTCCTGGATCCTTAGGTTAAAGGTTGACCGAATTCGAATGGATATCCTGGAGGCAAATGAGAGAAGGCGGATTTTTTCTTCTCATCTCGATGGCCTTTAGAGCCGCGCTGGCAGAGGGAATCGTGGTGTAGCAGGGGATTCTGTAAGAGAAAGCTACCTTTCTGATCATGTGGGCGTCACTTCTCTCGGGAGTTCCAGAGGGAGTGTTGAATATCATCACGACTCTTCCCTCTTTGATGTCCTCGAGGATGTTTCTCTTTTCTTTATAGATCTTGCCGGTGGTTTCCACATGGAAGCCGTGTTTGCGGAGATAATGCGTTGTTCCTTCAGTCGAGACCAGGTCAAAACCCAGCTGATCGAGCTTCTCAACGATGGGAACGATCTTCGGCTTGTCTTCGTCCGGAGCGCTGACAAACACCTTTCCTTTGTCCGGAAGATGGAAACCTGCGCCTTCTTCGGCTTTGAGGAAGGCCAGCGGAAAATGGCTGTCTATACCGATGGATTCTCCTGTGGACCGCATTTCTGGTCCCAGGATCGGGTCCACCTCCAGGAATTTGTCAAAAGAAAAAACAGCTTCCTTCACGGCATACAGATCTGAAGCACAGGGCGTTATGTCTATGTCTCTGAGCTTTTTTCCCATAATGATCTGCGTGGCGATCTTAGCCAGAGGGACTCCTGTGGCTTTAGAGAGAAAGGGGACTGTCCTTGAAGCCCGAGGATTAACCTCCAGGATGTAGATTTTGGTTCCTTTGACAGCAACTTGAACGTTCATCAAACCCAAGATGCGGAGCTCTTTAGCCATGAGTGCCACCTGACGCTTCACTTCCTCAATGACTCTTTCAGGGAGAAAGTAAGGAGGGGTGACCATTGTCGCATCTCCAGAGTGGACACCGGCCTCCTGAATATGCTCGAGGATGCCGCCGATGTAGACATCCCCACCATCGCTCAAAAGGTCCACATCCAACTCCACGGCATTGTCGATGAATTCATCTATGAGAAGCGGGTACTCCGAGATGTATTCCTTAATGGACTTGACATATTTGTCCAACTCTCCCTCATCCTGGATGACTCTCATGGCCCGTCCTCCCAAAACATACGAAGGCCGGACGAGGACCGGATAGCCTATCATTTCTGCTGTTTCCAGGGCTTGAGTCGAGTTTCGGGCCATCCCGTTTCTCGGGCGCTTCAGTTTCAACCTGTTCAAAAAGTTCTCAAATTTTTCTCTGTCCTCTGTTTCATCGATGGCGTGGGAACTTGTCCCCAAAATGTTGGCTTTGTTTTTCCACAGGCCTACCGAGATTTTCAGAGGCGTTTGGCCTCCGAACTGAGGGATTATGCCTTCAGGTTTTTCGTTGCGGTATATGGAAAGGACATCTTCCAGTGTCACCGGGTCGAAATACAGACGATCAGAGATGTCATAATCTGTGGAGACGGTTTCCGGATTGGAGTTGACCATGATTGCTTTGTAGCCCAGGTCTTTCAGAGCAAAGACTCCGTGCACACAGCAGTAGTCAAATTCGATCCCCTGTCCGATCCTGTTGGGTCCTGAACCGAGAATGATGGCCTTTTTTTCTGAGAGTGCTTCGGCCTCGTTTTCATCTTCGTAGGAGGAATAAAAATAAGGCGTTTCGGATTCAAACTCTCCAGCACAGGTGTCGACAACTTTCCAGACTGGAAGGACTTTAGCCTGTTCTCTCCTTTTCCGGATCTCATCTTCCTTTAATCCTGACAATTCGCTGATTCTTTTATCCGAGAATCCCAATTCCTTGGCCCGCCGCAGAAGATCATTGTTGGCCGTGGCTTTTTTTAGGGATCTCAATTCCTTCTCAAAATCCACGATATCTTTGATGTTCTGGAGGAAGAAAGGATCGATCTGAGTGCGTTCATGGATCTCCTCTATGGCTGCGCCCGACCTAATGGCATCTGCGATGTACCAGAGCCTTTCTGCGTTCGGTTGGGTGAAATTTTTGCTCAGAATTTTGCTGTTTATCCTCTTGAATTTTTCCTCGAATCCCCAGCGGTTGATCTCAAGGGAGCGGATGGCTTTCTGGAGAGATTCTTTGAATGTTCGGCCTATGGCCATCGTCTCTCCGACAGACTTCATCTGGGTGGTGAGAGAAGGCTTTTCCTCCGGAAATTTTTCAAACGCAAACCGCGGAATCTTGACCACGACATAATCGATCGTCGGCTCGAAACATGCCGGAGTCTTTTTGGTGATATCGTTCAGGATTTCATCCAGCGTGTATCCGACAGCCAGCTTAGCCGCCATTTTCGCGATCGGAAATCCAGTAGCCTTGGAGGCAAGTGCTGAAGAACGGGATACCCGGGGATTCATCTCGATGACCATCATTCGGCCGTCTTTGGGATTGACCGCAAATTGGATGTTCGAACCGCCTGTTTCCACACCGATCTCACGCATGATGGCGAGAGAGGCATCTCTCAGCCTCTGGTATTCCTTATCCGTCAGGGTTTGAGCCGGAGCCACGGTGATAGAGTCTCCGGTATGGACTCCCATCGGGTCGAAGTTCTCGATGCTGCAGACGATGACCACGTTGTCATTCTTGTCCCTCATGACCTCGAGCTCGAATTCCTTCCAGCCGATGATGGATTTCTCGATCAGTATCCGGGAGATGGGGCTGATGGCAAGGCCGAGCGGAACGTATTTGTAGAAATCCTTCCAGTTCTTGAGAACGTTTCCCCCTGTCCCGCCGAGAGTGAACGAGGGGCGGATCACCACCGGAAACTTGATCTTCTTCACGATATCCACGGCTTCTTTCAAGCTGGACGCGTAACCGGACTCCGGGACTTCGAGCCCGATCTTCTCCATGGCCCGCCGGAAGAGCAGCCTGTCTTCAGCCTTACGGATGGAATCGGTGTCTACGCCGATGAGCTGGATCTTGTGCTCCTTCAGGATCCCTGCATCGTCGAGTTCAAGGGCGAGGTTCAAGGCTTTCTGTCCGCCCAGAGTGGCCAGCAGAGCATCAGGTTTTTCTTTCTGGATGATCTTTTTCAGATATTCGACCGTCAACGGTTCCAGGTAAGTCCTATCTGCAAACTCGGGATCAGTCATGATCGTGGCCGGGTTGGAATTGAGCAGGATGACTTTGTAGTTTTCTTCTTTTAAAGCCTTGAGGGCTTGAGTGCCGGAATAGTCAAACTCGCATGCCTGTCCTATGATGATCGGACCAGAGCCGATGATCAGGATGGAATGAATGTCTTTTCTCCGCGGCATTTTATTTTCCTTTGAAATCCTCCATCATTTGTATGAAATTCTGAAAAAGATACCTTGAATCCCTCGGACCTGGGGAGCTTTCCGGATGATACTGGACAGAGAAGAGGAATTTTTCCTTTATCGAGAGTCCTTCTGACGTCATGTCGTTGAGGTTGAGATGCGTGAGCTTCGCCCGCCCCTTTAAAGAATCGATGTCCACGGCAAACCCGTGGTTTTGCGATGTGATCTCGATGGCTCCTGTTTCCAGGTTTTTCACCGGGTGGTTGGCCCCACGGTGTCCGAATTTCAGTTTGTACGTCTTCCCACCAAGGGCCAGAGCCAGAAGCTGGTGCCCGAGACAGATCCCGAAGATTGGGATTCTGCCGATAAGGTTCCGGATATTCTCGATGGCATACTCGATCGGAGCCGGATCCCCCGGGCCGTTGGAGAGCAGCACTCCGTCGGGTTTCATCTTCAGGACTTCCTCCGCGGATGTCCGTGCAGGAGCGACGAGGACATCGATGAAATTCGTAACCAGGCTCCTTAAGATATTTCTCTTGATGCCGAAATCGTAGGCCACCACAAAGTATTTGAATTTTTTTCTGTTCGAGTAGCCTTTGGGCCATCCGTAGATGCCTTCCCGCCATCTGTACGGCTTTTTGGTTGTCACCTCGCTGGCTAAATCCGCTCCGACGATGGAGGGGATCTGTTGAACGCGCTTCAGAAGAGATTTAATGTCTTCCTTTTGCGTGGTGACGAGGGCTCTCTGGGCTCCACCGGACCGTATCATTTTGGTCAGTTTGCGAGTGTCAATGCCCTGGATGGCCACGATCTTGTGTTTTATCAGAAAATCGACGAGTGTCTCCTGTTTTCTCCAGTTGGACGGGAGAGCGGCGAGTTCTTTAATGACGAATCCTTCCACCCAGGGCTGATGGGATTCCACGTCTTCGGGATTGCACCCGTAGTTTCCGATCAACGGGTAGGTCATTGTCACGATCTGGCCGTTGTAAGACGGATCGGTGAGGATCTCCTGGTATCCGGTCATGGAGGTATTGAAGACGATTTCCCCCTCAGTGTACCCGTTGAAACCGATGGATTGTCCGGTGAAGAGTGTTCCGTTCTCTAAAACAAGGTGGGCTTTTTGAGGTTTCGAAGCCATTTCAGGCGTCGAACTTCCCCTCCGAATTCACAGTAAACATTTGGATTATTTTACATATTCTGGACATGGAATTCTACTTATTTTTGCAGAATATCAAAAATTTTTATCTTGACTTGAAATCAAGTTTGAGAATAATATTGACAAAATCTATAGATATTGTATAATCAAAAGATTGAACAATTCAAATCATGGAGGATTGAATGAAAAAGTATTCAAAAATGCTCGTTTTGCTTTTTGGATTAGTTTTAGTTCTTGCGTTGACAGGAATGGCGCAACAAAAGCAGGCAGATGAAACAGTCACCTGTCTAGTCAGCGGAAAAACCATGAAGAAGTCTGAAGCCAAAGCCTCCTACGAGTACAACGGAAAGACCTATTATTTCTGCTGTGAGGGCTGTAAAGAGACTTTCGTCAAGAATCCTGAAAAGTACATCCAGAAAAAGACTGAGGGAGGACAGATGCAGGCACACACGCATATGGAAGAAGGACATATACATGCCCAAGGTGAAAAAGACGGGATGGTTGTCGATCCCGCATGCGGAATGAAGATCAAAAAGTCCGATGCCAAAGCGACTTATGAATATAATGGCAAGACCTACTACTTCTGCATGGAAAGCTGCCTGGAGAAATTCAAGAAAGATCCCGAAAAATACGCCCAGAAAGCCGAAGAAATGGTCACCTGTCCTGTGAGCGGCAAAGAGATTAAAAAGTCTGATGCAGCCGATTCTCACGAGTATAACGGAAAAACCTATTACTTCTGCTGCCCGAACTGCAAGGAGAAATTCGTCCAGGATCCCGAGAAATATACCCAGAAGAAGGGCAACGGAGAACCCGCAACGCCGGCCTGTTGTGCTTCGTGCGCTGAAAAGAAGATTCAATAAGACAGGACAGGAAGAAATCGGCAAAATTAAGAGTTCAACATACCTCAAAAATAATTAACGGTTTTTTCAGCCGAATCCCCCTTGTTCCCCTCGGGCAAGGGGGATTTTTTTTATCCAAAAAAGGATAGGGACACTCTGTCAGTAATTTTACATTGCTTTTTTGATTGTCATTGCGAGCGCAGTGCGGCAATCTCATGAGATTAAATTTTGTAATAAAGATCACAGGTGACATTTTTATATTCTCTATTGTTCATGAGTGCATTGTCTGAATGCTGAGCTAAAATGACGAAACTCTTTTTTTATGTGTCCTATTTTATTTTATGGTATCTTATAGACTGAAAAACAGTGGGACAGAAAAGAGTTGTTGTGGCCATGAGCGGGGGAGTGGACTCTTCAGTGGCGGCCGCCCTACTCAAGGAACAGGGCTATGATGTGGTCGGAGTAACGATGAACCTCTTTTCCCTACCTGAAGAGTTCTGCAAGTCTGAGAATCTGAAGAGCTGCTGCGGGTGGAAAGCGACCGAAGATGCTCATCGTGTGGCCGTATCTCTCGGGATCTCCCATTACGTAGTGGATTTCAAGAAATCTTTCGAAAAAAGCGTGATCTCTGATTTCTGTGAACAGTATGCCCAGGGGTACACTCCCAATCCCTGCATACGCTGCAATCAACATATTAAATTTGACGTCCTCATGAAAAAAATGAAAGCACTCGAGGCGGATTATCTGGCTACCGGCCACCATGCGCGAATTCAACATGATGAAAAGGGGAAACTTTATCTTCTAAAAAAAGGAAAAGACAAAGCAAAGGACCAGTCGTACTTTCTTTATCCGATGACTCAAAAGCAGCTCTCACAAACTTTGATGCCCGTAGGAGATTTCGCTAAGGCAGATGTGCGCCAAAAGGCTCGAGCGCTAAACCTTCCTGTGGCCCAGAGACCGGAGAGCCAGGAGATCTGTTTTGTTCCGGATAACGATTATGCAGGGTTTCTGCAGAAGAGGATTCCCAGGGCTTTCCGTTCCGGCCCCATCGTTGATTCCGAGAACAGGACTTTGGCACGTCATAAAGGAATTCTCCATTACACGATCGGCCAGAGGAGAGGGATGGGAATTTCTGCACCGCATCCACTGTACGTTCTTTCTATTCAGAGTGATGAAAACACGATCATTGTCGGGCCGGAGGAAAAGCTCTATGAGAGGACTCTCCTGGCTTCTCAACTCAATTTGATTTCTCTTGAAAAAATCCCACAACCTCTGAACGTTAAAGCCAGAATCAGATACAAACATAAAGAAGCTAAAGCCCTGGTTACTCCTCTGGATTCGGATAAAGTGCACGTGGAGTTCGAGAAGCCCCAGAGGGCTATCACTCCCGGCCAGTCGGTTGTTTTTTACAACGGGGATGTAGTGGTCGGCGGAGGAATCATAGAGAAGGCTGGATTATAAAATTCTGTTGGATTACGTTACCTTTTGACTTTTGTTCCAGGTTGATATAACTCGTGGCATAACGAGCGCAGAACGGCAGTCTTGAAGGGGATGTATTAAGGGTGTCATTGCGAGCAGCGGAGTGACGCGGCGATCTCATTCTTGTGTCATTGCGAGCGCAGCGTGGCAATCTTGTAAAAAAAATGCATTTTTTCTCTTACGAGATTGCCACGTCACTCCGCTGCTCGCAATGACAACTCTGATTCATTCTATACGAGATTGCCATGCTGCGCACGCAATGACACATAGATGAAATGCTTCTTTTGTTGTGAAACTGGCGACCCGGATTTAAATCTTTTTGGTAGCCTTTCTCAGCCATTCGACTTCTGACTTGTCTAAAAAGGGAGCAAGAGTCTTGTAGACTTTTTTATGATAGTCGTTGAGCCAGTCAATTTCCTTCTCGGTCATCAACTCTTTATTCACCAGGCGGAGGTCGATCGGACACAGTGTCAGGTTTTCGAATGTGTAGAATGCGCCCCCTTCTGTTGATTTTTTCTCGTCCTTGACCACAAGCGCCACATTTTCCACCCGGAGTCCGTACTCGTTCTCTTTGTAAAAGCCGGGTTCGATGGTGGTGACCATCCCCGGTTCCAGAGCAATCCCGATGCACCGGTAATAGGAGATGGCTTGCGGACCTTCGTGGACGTTGAGAAAAGTTCCGATACCGTGTCCTGTTCCGTGGCCGTAGTTCAAGCCCTTCTCCCACAGCGGAATCCGGGCGATCGTATCCAGCTGTTTGCCCACGGTGCCCTGAGGGAAAGATGTCGTCAGGAGGTCGATCACGCCTTTCAGGACTTGTGTGAATCGCTCTTTTTGCTCCTCTGTGGGATTGCCCAGCGCGGTTGTTCGGGTGATATCTGTCGTACCATCCAGATACTGTCCCCCCGAGTCGATCAGATAGATCCCTTCCGGCTTCAACGGGATATCGGTCTCTGCGCTAGGCGCGTAATGGACGACTGCTCCGTGAGCGCCAAAGGAGGAGATTGTCTCGAAGCTCATGCCCTTGAATAAATCGTTCTGGGCCCGGAATTCAGCGGCTTTTTCGGCAGCTGAGACTTCGGTGATGTCGGTGGTTCCGATGTTCTTTTCGAGCCAGCAGAGGAACTTTACCATGGCTGCTCCATCCCGGATGTGTGCGTTCTTGAATCCAGCGATTTCTGTCTTGTTTTTGACAGCTTTAAACATTTTGATCGGGCTCGGCTTGAAAAGCAGGTTTGTGCCGTTATTGAGTATATCCGCGATCCACTGACTCACGCTGTCCTCATCCAGCCAGATACGGATTTTCTTTTGAGCCAGTTTTTGAAGTTCCAAGCCGAAGTCTTCATAGCTTCGAATGTCCACGACGTTTCCCAGCGTCTTCTGGACTGTTTCGGACAATTTATCCTGGTTCACAAAGAATAACGCTTCCTTCCCGGTGATAAGAGCATAGGATATGATGACCGGATTGTATATCACATCAGAACCTCTGATATTGAAGAGCCAGGCGATCGAATCCAGCATCGTCACCACAAACGCATCAGCGTCTGCTTCTGCCATTTTTTCACGCAGCCTTTTCAGCTTGCTTGCCGTTGTCTCCCCGGAATATTTCTCGTCGTGAATTTCGATTATTCCTTTGGGAGCCTCAGGCCTCTCTTCCCAAACAGCATCCACCAGATTTTTTTCTAAGCATTTCAGCAGGATCCCTTTATCTCCCAGCTTCTCTTTAAGACTTAGGAAATTCTTGCGGGAGATTACCTGAGGATCCAGGCCAACCGATTCTCCTTTGCGGAGCTCCTGAGTCAGCCAATCGTCGAAATTCGGAACATCGGGCAATCCCGTCTTGAAAAGAGTGAAAACTTTTTCATCAAGCTGCTGCTCCGCTTGGATGTAGTAGCGCGAGTCTGTCCAGAGAGCCGTCTTCTTGTTTGTGATCACAACATCGCCCGCAGATCCCGTGAATTCGCTTATGAATTTTCTCCGCTGCCAGAATTCGGGTACGTATTCGCTTTGATGAGGGTCAGAGCTTGGAACGAGATACGCATCAATATTAGAGTCTTTCATCAGTTTTCGTACGGCTTCTATTTTGTTTTTCATTGTTTTCCTTTCAGTGAATGCTCACGGATTTCTTTGGAGAAGACTGATTATTCGGCTGGAGGGATTCAATAATCGAGCCAGATCTCTCGTGCAATAAAATTGCACCCTATTCTATAGGGAAGAAAAAAAAGTGTCAAGAAGACTCAGATCCGTGTGGATTTTCCCTACAAAAGAACGGATTTTCAACCTATAATAGGCATTCAGGGTCAAGCGCATGAAATTTGGTTCCCAATCCGAGGTCAGCCAGATAAAAAGTCTCCTGCTCAAGCATCCCAAGGATGCATTCCTGGACCAGAAAAACATCCAATCCCATTGGAAAGAGTTGAATTATTCCAGACCGCCGAATTTCAGGAAAGCAATCGAAGAATATGATGATTTCGTAAAGATTTTGAGAGAGGCCGTTCCAGAAATCCATTTTTTGCCCCAGGATGACCGAACAGGACTCGATTCGATCTATGTCCATGACTCAATCCTCATCACGAACAAGGGCGCTGTCCTGTGCTGCATGGGAAAAGAGAAACGTCAGGGAGAACCTTCTGCGGCGGGAGATTTTTTGGAGAAACTGGGGGTTCCGATATTCGGTACGATCAAAGGTGAGGGAAAATTGGAGGGCGGCGATTTGGTCTGGATGGATGAGGGTACTGTGGCAGTGGGATTAGGCTACCGGACGAACCCGGAAGGAATCCGCCAGTTAAAAGAGCTGACGCGAGACGTTGTGGAGGAGTTTGTCGTTGTTCCTCTGCCGCACTGGAAAGGACCTGAAGATGTGATGCATCTGATGTCCCTGATCAGCCCAGTTGGCCACGATCTGGCAGTCGTGTATCCCAGACTTCTTCCTGTACCTTTCAGGGATTGGCTTCTGAAGCGAGGCATTCGGTTGATTGAAGTGGCGGATTCAGAGTTCGAGACCATGGCCTGCAATATCCTTACGGTCAAGCCTGGACTGTGCCTGATGTTGGAGGAGAATCCTCAGACAAAGCAGAGGCTTGAAGCCGAAGGCATTAAAGTCTTGGAGTACAAAGGGGAAGAAATATCCAGAAAGGGGGACGGGGGACCGACCTGTCTCACCCGTCCACTCCTTCGGGAATAGAACAAGCTCGGAAGGAGCCCAACCTGTTTTTGCATCTTTTATACCAGCGTTTTCAGTATTATTTATTTCCGGATCCTACATCCGGCACTCGCCATCGAAATCGAAGATTTGGCAGAGATGCGGATTTTTGCATAAAAACAGAAAGTAGAGTTGATTATTTTTTGCCTATGGATTTGAGCTTGGAGTCGATGGTGGCCTCTTTATCCAGGCGGTGGTCGATGTTCAGGTCGATATGAATTCTTCCAGCACCCATTTTCACTACGGCCTCATGGGCTTTTTCAATGACATTAAAGAGGGTGGCCAGGTCCGGAGCCTCGATCACAGTGGACATTCCGCCCGTTTCATTCTTCAATCCGGAATCCTCGATAATAGTGATGGCTTCCTTGACGTACGGGCTGACGGATGAGCCTTCACTCGTGGGAAATATGGCAAAGTTGGCTATAATCATTGTTTTTCTCTCCGTAAATTTCTGTTGAGAATTCTATCAGTTCTCACTCCTGCCATCAAGTCAGGCTTTTTTTCCGAGAATAATGAGTTTCTCCTCATACCGGAGTCATTCCTGATGGCGCAAGACTCAAGATCACAAAATTTCAGCTATTGATATTTTTACTTTAGAGATAGGGAAGACTAGAGAGCTCTCATCTTTTCTTTTATAGAGTTCAGTTCTTCCTCTGCCTCCTGGATAAGATCGTAAAGGACTTCTTTTAAAGGTTTGACCTGGTCGACAAGGCCTGCGCTCTGCCCGGCCATAAGGGAACCGAATTCAACGTCTCCTTCTTGAACTGCCCGGCGCAGGGCGCCGACCCAGAAGTTCTCGACCTGGTACTGAGCATCCGTGTGGGATATTTCTTTATTTTTTCTCTTCTGGATGAGCTCGACCTGCAGGTTGGAGAACTCATCAAAACCTTTGTTCCTGAGTGCTCGAACAGCAATGACTTTGAGGTCGGAGCCGATCTGAGGCGTGGCCACAGCATCCCTGGCGCGAGCTTTGATGAAGGCCTCTTTGAATTTGGGATGGGCTTGACACTCTTCTGTCAGTACAAAGAGTGTGCCCAGCTGGACTCCGGCCGCACCCATCAGAAGAAGATGAGCGATGTAAGCTCCGGTAGCGATTCCTCCGGCGACAAACACAGGAACTTTCTGGACTTTAAAGAGAACCTGCTGAAGCAGGATCCCCAGTGAGACGTGTCCCACATGCCCTCCAGCCTCGCTTCCCTCCAGGATGAGAGCATCAATCCCCATGTCGATGAGCCGATTCGCCAGGGATTCGGTGGATGCAAAGCTGATGACTTTGGCTCCGCTTTCCTTGGCCATCCGGATTTCAGGCTGACGCGGGTAACTTCCTGCAAATATGATGAACGGCACATTGTTTTTTACAGCGACTTTCAGATGTTCTTTGTAATGAGGGGCGACAGTGATCAGATTCACAGCAAAAGGTTTATCCGTGAGCTCCTGAGTCCGCCTGATTTCCTTGTCGAGCTGAACAGGCTCCATGTTCCCCGCGGCCAGACAGCCGAACGCTCCCTCATTCGAGATAGATGAGACAAAACGGCTGTCTGAGATCCAGGTCATGGCGCCGGCCATGATCGGGTACAAGACGCCAAGAAATTTTTTTCCTTTTTGCCAGATTGATTCAAGGCATGACATTTTTGTTTTTCCTTGATTTAAATTGCAACAATGAGTTCATATTGTTTTTGATTATCTAATTTTTTACCAGTCTCGCAACTTGTCTTTCATTTTTCGTTTGACTTACTTCTGCCTCATTTAGTAAAATACCGCTTCAATGACTATTAAGTCTATGTATAAAGTAATAGATCAGGTTTTTCCAGTCTTTTACACTGTCTTTATTCTCTATTTAAAGACAACAGCGGAAGGTATGAAAGTTTGATTTTTTTAGATAATATGAAGTTTGTCTTTCAATAGAAAGTCTAACAACACTTAAAAGACATCTTTCAGACTGGTATATTGATTATTGATTTTCTTGACATCTGAAAGACAATAGAAATAAATTAAATGCTCATTCTTACACTTGACTTTTATAGGGTTAATACTTGTGTTTAAAATGAGGAAGTCGGAAAAGTGTCGGCCATAAAAAGAAAAGCAATTTTTCACAAAAGAAGTTTAATTTTTCTTGCAGGATTAATAATATTTGTGACTTTCCTAATGGTGCTCTTCCAGACTCTTGGGGGGGGAGTTAAACAACCCATTGCTTTTAATCACGAGATCCACGCAGAAAATGATTTGGAATGCTTGGATTGCCATCCTCATTTTCAGGAATATTCCTCTTCGGGAAAACCGAGTATTGAAACGTGTTCGAACTGTCATGAGGAACCTCTTGGAGAAAGTAAAGCAGAACAAAAATTAATTGAATACATAAAATCTGGAAAAGAGGTTGAATGGAAAAGACTCTATCAGGTTCCCGAGGATGTCTTTTTTTCTCATAGGAGGCATGTGGTATTGGGGAACATTGATTGCAATATATGCCATGGAGAAATAGGAGAAAGTCCGAATCCTCCTTCGAAGTCCATTCAAATAACAATGAAGAAATGCATGAAATGTCACGAAGAAGAAGAAGTGAATAATGACTGCATTGCATGTCATAGGTGAATGAAAATAAAATGTGTTGTGCTCGATGTTTTCATAAGGATGAATAAATGGGTTTGAAAAGAAGAGATTTCCTTAAAATTATCGGAGGAACAGCTTTAACCTTGCCTCTTCTTGAATGTTCGACAAGAGATTATCATTCTCCAGTAAGAAAGGACCAGTGGGTTCCAGGGATTGAAAAGTGGATTCAATCCGTCTGCCAAGCCTGCCCTGGTGGTTGTGGTATTTTAGTCAGAGTAGTTGATGGCAAGGCTGTGAAAATTGAAGGGAATCCCGCCCATCCTGTTAACCGAGGAAGATTGTGCCCGGTGGGACAGGCAGGGCTTCAGATACTCTATAATCCTGATAGAATCAAAGAGCCCATGAAAAAGATTGGTGGAAGGACCTCTGAAAAATGGAAGGCTGTCAGTTGGGAAGAGGCCTTGGAAATCTTGAGTTCGAAGTTAAAGGAGTTAAAAAATTCAGGGGAAGCGCATGAGTTAGTATTGTTGAATGAAGGAAACAGAGGGATGCTTTCCGAAATTTTCGACAGATTTATGAATGTTTTCGGTTCTCCTAATCATTTTGGAAACGATAATGACAATAGTCTTATTCCGGCCTTTACTCTCACCCAAGGAATAGATAAAGCATTAGCTTATGATTTTGAGAACAGCAATTATATACTTTCCTTTGGCAGCAGTTTTTTGACCTCCTGGCCGTCGCCTGTTCAATCCATGAGAGCGTATGCTTTTTTACGACAAGAGCGGCCTGGAAAAAAAGCGAAAATAATTCAGATCGAGCCTCGGTTTTCCATAACAGCATGCCGTTCGGACAGGTGGATTCCTATTGAGCCAGGCACAGAAGGGCTGCTTGCGCTGGGAATTGCCTATGTCATCATAAAAGAAAGCCTTTACGATAGAAATTTTATCGAGAAGTTCACCTTTGGCTTTGAGGATTGGAAAGATAAAAATGGAGAAAGCCATTCTGGATTTAAGAGATTAATACTGAATAAATACAGGTTAGAAATGGTTTCTGAGGCTACAGGGATTTCTGTTGATACTATTGTCACTCTTGCTAAGGAATTCGCTGCGAATAAACCTGCTGTTGCGGTTTTAGACAATAATGCCACTCAGTATTCAAACGGTATGTATAATGCGATGGCCATTCATTCTTTGAATGCTTTAGTCGGAAGTATAGACGTGCCTGGCGGAGTCTTAGTCAAAAGAGACGTCCCTCTTCAGGAATTGCCTCGAGTATCTGTGGACGAGGCGACAAAGAAGAGCCTTGCGCAGCCTAGAATCGATAGCTCAGATAGAGGCCGATTCCCCTTCACTTCTTCGGTTCCATCTCAGATTCCAGATAATATTCTTGAGGGAAAGCCCTATACCGTAAAGTTACTCATGCTGTATAAATCCAATCCTTTATTCTCATCACCGAATTCAGAGAAATACAGAGAAGCGCTTGAAAAAATTCCTTTCATAGTCAGCTTTTCTTCTTTCATTGATGAAAGTACTCAATATGCTGACCTTATACTTCCTGATAAAACCTATCTTGAAAAATGGCAGTACGCAGAAAGCTTGCCTGTTTCGAAAGTTCCTATAATGGGTGTGGGACAGCCTGCCATCGAGGATCTATTCAATGCCAGGCCAACAGAAGATGTCATTCTGGACTTAGCTCAAAGAATGGGAACATCTTTTGCCAGCCATTTTCCATGGAAAAGTTCCAAAGATTTTCTCTTTTTTAAAATTGATAATCTCTTTCGAGCTCGCAAGGGAATTATCTTCACGGATTTTTTTGAGGAAACTCAGTTGAGACTCCTGGAGGACCGTGGCTGGTGGGTACCTCAATTCTCTTCAGCAAGCCAATTTAAAGAAGAATTAATAAAAAAAGGAGGATGGTGGGATCCTTCCTATGATTTTGGCGTAAGGAGTTTTGTGTTTAGGACACCATCCAGGAAATTTGAGTTTTACTCACAGTTGTTTGAAAGAAAGATAGAGAAGCTTGCCGAACAGCTGCCAGAAGGCGAAATGGGCAAAAAAGAAATTATTTTGAAGAATCTGAATATAACAGGCGAGGAAGATTCTGCTTTTTTGCCTCATTATGAAGAGCCGCAATTTAAAGGCGAAGAACATGAGTATCCTCTGCATTTGCATATATATCGACCACTCAATTTATCAAATGAATACCAGGCAAACCTCCCTTGGTTTCAGGAGATTATGGGATTTCATCTCAACATGACCTGGGATTCATGGGCGGAGATTAATCCCGAGACAGCTTCAGAATTGGGAATCGCAGACAGCGATTTGATTTGGATCGAGTCCGTGTATGGAAGGGTTCGTGTTCAAGCAAAAGTCTATCCAGGGGCTATGCTGGATGTGGTGAATGTCCCTTATGGATTGGGGCATAGAGCTCTTGGTCAGTGGGCCAAAAATAGAGGAATCAATCCCGTTGAGTTGTTGGGGACCAATTTTGATGAACTTACAGGCTTAGCCGTGAAATCATCAACTCGAGTCAAAATATATAAAGCCTAATGAAGGAGATAGGAATGCCACGGTGGGGAATGGTCATCGATTTAGATAAGTGCACGGCCTGTCAGGCCTGTGTGGTGGCTTGCAAGGCTGAGAATAATATCCCTTTTTCTTCCCCCAAAGAAGCGGGTCGGAAAAGAATCATTTCCTGGATGAGTGTTTTGCCAATGATGGAAGGGGAATACCCTAATCTGCGAGTCAGATTTGTCCCGAGGCCTTGTATGCACTGTGATAATCCACCGTGCGTAAAAGTCTGCCCTGTCGGTGCCACCTATAAGAATAACGAAGGCATGATTGCCCAAGTTTATACACAATGTATAGGCTGTCGGTATTGCACAAATAACTGTCCCTATACTTTAAAGTATTTCAATTGGTTTGAGCCGGAATGGCCAGAAGAAATGAAAGGTTATCTCAATCCGGATGTCTCGGTCAGAAGCAAAGGTGTTGTGGAAAAATGCACCTTCTGCCATCATCGCCTGCAAAAAGCCAGAGAAAAGGCTCGCGCTGAAAAGAGAGACCTTGAAGAAAAAGACTATGTTCCTGCCTGTGTTCAGACATGTCCGACTGAAGCCATTTATTTTGGAGATTTGGATGATCCGAAAAGCACTGTGTCCCGGCTGGCAAAGAGTACGCGGGCTTTTCGTCTTTTAGAGGAACTGGGAACAGAACCCAAGGTCTTCTATCTTTCTGAAGGAGAATGGCATGGATGAGGATAAATTAGACGATCTTCTTGTCGGTG
>CAYGBC010000060.1:0-21380 GCA_964348015.1 uncultured Eubacteriales bacterium
TCCTTGACCAGGCTAGACGACAGGGGCGCAAAAGGTTGGTGAGCCGTGCTGGACTCGAACCAGCGACACCCGGCTTAAAAGGCCGGTGCTCTCCCTCTGAGCTAACGGCCCCCTCAGAAAACAGTCGTATCTACACTAATGGGTACGAAATGGTATTTATAATAAAAAGAAAAAAAAGAGTCAATATCAGTCGATATCTTCGAACTTAAGGATGATCCATCTTCCGTTCCGATGCAGGTTCAAAGTTTCGTCTTTGAGCATGTACTTCTTTATATAGCATCGAACATTCCTGATGTCTCCGGATTTGAGCGTTATCTTGATATCGACTTCTTTGGAATGAACATTTCCCGTGAGCTCCCGTATATTCGGCACATCTCCGGCTCCGAGGGAAAAACTGGTGATCTCTTCTTCTTTGGCCGCAGCCTTTTTAGCCTCGCTGTAATCCACCTGAACCTGGTCATGTTTCTTTCTCTGTTCTTCGTATTTAACCTGAAGCTCATCGACCTTCCTCTGAGCGGCCCGTCGGGCTTGCCTTGTCCGGGCATTCTCCATCTCAAAAAGGGCGTCATCCACTTCATCTTTCGCATTCATGGTGACAATCACCGACTCTTCCACCTGTCTCTTCAACTCCAGCTCTTTCTGGTTCAGTTCCGATAAGCCATACGGCGTGATTTCCTCTTCACTGACAGCCGTGATCTCCCAACTCGCGAAATCCGGAGAAATCGGCTCCAAGGCCATGGTCCCCATGGTGGTCTTGTCATCCATCCTCACCGCCTGAAAATATCTTTTCAAAACCCCCTCTTCCGGTTTCGACTGGCAGCTTTGCAGAAAAAACAAAGATATAAGAAGAATAACTCCAAATAAAGGCAGGCTCTTTTTTTTCATCACTCCTCCTTCCTGTATTACCTCGATTTTTTTAGAATTTTATTTTGTTTATAACAAAAAAGCAAGTCTAAATAGCTGCGATTTAGAAAAAATTTTCGTTTATCCCCATTTCCGCCGACAATTCCGAGCATTCAATACAGATATCGCCGCAATCGCAATAACGAAAAAGAATCACTTTCCTTCAAATTTTATTTTTTTTCAATTTCTTGTTGACACAAACACTTTTTCCCTTTAGAATTTACTGTAATTATAAGAGAATCAATACTTTCCCTATAATTACAATAGTTCTTAGAGATTAAATAGGAATGCTCTCATAGCAGAATTACGTGCCCTCATTCCTGTCTCGCCTCTTATAATTACAATTAAAATCTTAAAGGAGGCAAAATATGGCAGTTAGAGTCGCAGAAGAGTGGTTCACCATCTGCGCAGGATGTGAAGTCACCATCCTTGACATCGGCGAGCCGCTTCTTGACCTTTTACCCAAGCTGGAGTTTGTCCATATGCCGGTCATCATGGATCATAAGCTCTTCGGACAGAAGGGCGATCAGTCAGGCCCGGAAATCCCAGAGGCCGATGTGGGAATCATTTCGGGAGGAATCCGCGTGGAAGAGAACAAAGAACTGGCTGAAGAGATGAGGAAAAAGTGCAAAACGCTCATCGCTTTAGGATCCTGTGCCTGTTACGGCGGTGTGCCCGCTCTTGCAAATCAGTTTACAGTTGACGAGCTTCAAGACAAAGTTTTTCGAGGAAGTGTTTCCACAGATTCAGCCGATACACCCGCTCAAGCCGTGTCCCCGTTTACTGACAGAATTTATGCGTTGCACGAAGTCGTCGATGTGGACCTCAAACTCCCCGGCTGTCCGACAACTCCGGATATGGTCGCGGAAGCACTGACAGCGCTCTTGGAAGGAAAGGAATACAAACTCCCTGAAAAAAGCGTGTGTGATGAATGCCCGACTATCAGAAAAGAGAAAGCCGTGGCAAACTTGAAAAGGCCGCTTGAATCCGTGGAATTTGAATACGGAAAGCCTCTGGATACGGTTCGCTGTTTCATGGAACAGGGTTTCCTGTGCCAAGGCCCGGCCACAAGATCAGGCTGCGGGGGAGCAGAGAAAACACCCCGATGCATAAAAGCCTACATGCCCTGCCGGGGATGTTTTGGCCCTCTTACAGATGATGCTAATCCGATGGTCGATATGATGGGAGCTCTATCCTCTATAGGGCTCGACGTCAAACAAATTCCAGATCGTGCAGCCACATTCAACAGATTCTCTGGAGCCGGTCGTTTGCGACCTCTTCCGAAAAGGAGTTAAATCATGGGAAAAACACTCACAATTCAACCCGTCACACGAATCGAAGGACACGCGAAGATTACGATCCAGCTCGATGATGCTGGAAACGTCAGCGACACTCAAGTCAATGTCCTGGAGCTCAGGGGCTTTGAGAAATTCTGTATCGGCAAACCCGTAGAGGAGATGCCGAGGATAACCACTCGGATTTGCGGCGTTTGTCCCTGGTCTCATCACAACGCATCCGCCAAAGCGTGTGATGCCGTTTTCGGAGTGGATCCGCCTCCGGCTGGAAAAAAACTGAGAGAACTGTGCAACAGTATCGCTTACATGGAAGAGCATATTCTCCACTTTTACTTTCTCGCTGGAGCGGATTTTGTGCTCGGACCGGATGCGGATTATTCCGTCAGGAACGTCATCGGCATTCTGGGTGCCGCTCCAGATCTCGCCAAAAAAGTGGTGAGAGTCAGACACATGGCCGCCCACATGCTGGAGATGATCGCCGGAAAAGCCATTCATCCCGCGGCGGCTGTGCCCGGAGGATTCAGCCGTCCATTACTCGAAGATGAGAGAAAAGAACTGAAGAAGATGGCCGATGAATGTCTCGAGCTGGCGAAATTCACCATGTCTTTTGCCAAAGATAACATCTTTCCGAAGTATCTGGATGTCGTTAAATCTCTGGGTGTCCTGAACACCGGATTCTTGGGAACGGTGAAGGATGATGGTTCAATGGACCTCTATGACGGAAAACTGAGAATGATGAAAGTCGATGGCTCCTACGAAGATTTCAAGTACGAGGACTACCCCGAGTATATCAGCGAACATGTTGAACCCTGGAGCTATTTGAAGTTCCCGTACATGAAGAAAGCCGGCGAGTTTTCCATGGACCTGGATAATCCGAACGGGATCTACCGGACCAATACTCTGGCCAGGATGAATGTCGCTGACAAAATCGATACTCCTCTCGCTCAAGCTGAACTGGAAGAATTCAGAGAAAAATTCGGTCGCCCGGCTCAGCCCACTCTCCTCTATCACTGGGCAAGGCTGATTGAACTTCTCTACAATGCAGAAAACACCATCCGCCTCCTTGACGACCCAGAGATCACCAGCACGGATACTCGAAAAAAGGTGGAACCCAGAGCAGCCAGAGGAATCAGCAGTGTCGAAGCCCCCAGAGGAACACTCATCCATGACTATGAAACCGATGAGAACGGACTCGTGACAAACGTGAATTTGATCGTGGGCACCACACACAACAATGCGCCGATCAACATGTCAGTGAAAAGTGCAGCCAAAGACTTGATCAAAGACGGCAAGTATGACGAGGGCATCCTGAATACGGTTGAAATGATGATCCGCGCTCACGATCCCTGTTTGTCCTGCGCCACGCACCGGTTGGATGGAAAGATCGGCGTCAAAATCACTATCGTTGACTCCGAAGGAAATACTCTAGAGACACTGTCCAATTGATATTGACCCCCAGTGCAATAAACGCATTGGGAGATGATTTGTAATCAGAACACAAAAGAACTGTTTATGAGAGAAGGTAGAAGTGTGACGAAAATCAGAAATGATCCGACTGTGCTGGAAGATTTTCGAGTGTACAGCGATTATCCTGTGTCCTGCCCGAGAAAAACGAATCTCCGGGAATTCCTGCTGGCGTTTCTGATGCCCGTCACCACCCCTGCCAAAGGAGATATACCATGGCGTCCGAATCAGTAATCGTTCCGGACCACACTTGGCTCGCCGAGGTGGATAAACTCATCGGTGAAGATGTTGAAGTCTGTTATCAATGCAAAACATGTTCCAGCGGATGCCCGGTCTCTTTCGCTATGGATATTCAACCGAACCAGATCATCCATATGATTCGAATGGGACTCAAAGAGGAAGTGCTGAAGAGCGCATCCATTTGGCTGTGTGTCTCTTGTGAAGCCTGCACCACCCGCTGTCCGAATGACATTGATGTTGCGAAGATCATGGATGCTATGAAAATGGCCTCTCTCAAATCTGGTTTGAAACTGGGAGAAAAGCGTGTGTCCATCTTTCACGATGCCGTTCTTTCGTCCATTAAGAGCTCAGGAAGATTGTTTGAATTGGGGATGATCGGCGCGTACACCCTTAAAAGTGGAGACCTTTTTTCTAACCTGAAAAGTGGCTCTCTTTTTCAACAAGCGAAATTAGGGTTTCAGATGATCAAGAAGGGAAAGCTAAAGCTCTTCCCCAAGAAGATAAAAGGAAGAAAAGCGATAAAGAAGTTATTTAAAAAGCTAAAAAGAGGAGAAGAGGCGTGAAAGTTTCCTATTATCCCGGATGTTCTCTGCATAGCACCGGAGTTGAGTACGGGGAGTCCACAGAGGAAGTCTTTAAAATACTGGACATCGAACTCGAAGAGCTTTCTGACTGGTGTTGCTGCGGCGCCAGTTCTGCGCACTGCACCGATGAGGCTTTAGCTATTGAATTGGCTGCCCGCAACCTTGCTACGGCAGAAGAATCTGGCTTGGACCTTGTGGTTCCTTGCGCTGCCTGTTTTCAGAGATTCAAGGTTGCAGAGAAACACATCAGAGAAGGAAAAGAGCCTGCCGTCGACACTCCCTATAAAGGAAAAGTTCCCGTGAAGCATCTCCTCGACTTCCTTCACGAAGAAGAAAACCTGAAGAAGATCCAAGAGAAAATTGAGAAGCCTTTGAACGGCCTCAAGGCTGTGAGTTACTACGGATGCCTCATAACCAGACCGCCTAAGGTCACAGACGCAAAACACCATGAAAATCCCCAGACTATGGATGAGCTGTTATCGCTTCTCGGGGTGGAGGTTTACCCCTGGTCCTATAAGACAGAGTGCTGTGGTGGAAACCTGTTGCTTGCCCGGCCGGATATCGTCGCTGAGCTTTCAGGCAAGCTCATCCAGATGGCAGAAGAATCAGGTGCAAATTGCATGGTGACGGCGTGCCCGCTCTGTCAAGCGAATCTCGATACAAAACAGGTGGACATATCGAGGATTTATGGGAAAAAAGTTCGCTTCCCCATATTTTATTTCACAGAACTCCTCGGACTGGCTCTCGGCAGCGATAAAGTGGACAAATGGACAGGAAAGCACATCGTCAATGCTGGTGATCTGCTCAAATCGCAAGGCCTTTTGTGATTGTAAAAAATAAGGAGGATATTTTCTAAAATGTCGGCTGAAACAGCAAAGAACAAAAAAGTGGGTGCCGCATTGGTTATTGGTGGCGGAATCGGAGGAATGCAGGCCGCACTCGACCTGGCAGAATCCGGCATAAAAGTCTATCTGGTAGACAACAAGCCCTCTATTGGCGGAGTGATGGCTCAGCTGGATAAGACTTTCCCGACAAACGACTGCGCCATGTGCACGATGGCCCCGCGGCTGGTGGAAATCGGCAGACATGACGATATCGAAATAATCACTATGGCCGATATCGAAAAAGTCAGTGGAGAACCCGGCAACTTCAAAATCAAGCTGAAGAAAAGGGCAAGATATATAGATGAAGAAAAATGCACAGGTTGCGGGCTATGCGTATCCAATTGTCCTGTGAGAAATATTTTATACGTGACTCCAGACAAAGAAGTGATCCAGATCCCGACGGAAGATCAGGCCAAAATAAAAAAAATAATCGATGATTACAAAGATAAAACCAATATTTTGCTTCCCGTACTCGAAGATGCGCACGATGAATACGGCTTTCTTCCTGAAGAGGTCATCAAGTATATCGCTCAGGAATTGAATTACCCTGTAAGCCTGGCGTACAGACTGGCCACTTTTTACAACGCCTTCAGTCTCGTTCCAAGGGGAAAAACCATTATAAGGGTCTGTATGGGAACAGCGTGCTATGTGAAGGGCGCCAAAAGAATCCTGACGGAAATTGAAAAAAGACTGGGCATTAAACTCGGAGAAACAACACCCGATCTGCAATTCAGCATAGAGGCCGTTAACTGTGTTGGCTGCTGCGGGCAGTCTCCGGTCATTACTGTGAACGATGAAATATACGGTTACATGAAACAGGCCATGGTGCCTGATATTTTGAATGAATACAGGCAAGAGAAAAACGAATTTAAACAAGAGAGGGCCGAGTAAATGCCAAAGATTAAACCGGAAGATTTAGACAAGATTGGCGAAAAAATAAAAAGAACCATTCACCTGAGAGAAGGCAAGGCCAGAGCCAGAGTCATTGTTCATATGGGAACATGCGGGATTGCGGCTGGGGCAAGGCCGGTCATGAACACTTTAATGGAAGAGGTGGAAAAGCGGGATTTGAAGGATGTGATCGTGACGATATCGAGCTGTGCGGGCCTGTGCAGCCGCGAGCCAATGGTCACGGTGGAACTTCAGGATGAGCCTCCTGTCAAATATGTGGATCTTAATCCGGATAAGGCGAAAGAGATTTTTGAAAAACACGTCATGGGTGGCGAAATAGTCACAGAATACGCTCTGGCAACAGGGAGTGAAAGAGTCCTTTAAAAGGAAATAAAGAAATGGCATATCGTTCAAATGCTTTGATTTGCACGTGCACAAACTGCATATCCAACGGGGCTTTGCGCATCAAAGACTCTTTGGAAGCTGAGATCAGCAAACAGGGATTAGAAAACGATATTCTGATCGTCCCGACTGGTGCAAGCGGTCTGTGTGTGAGAGGTCCCATCCTCATGGTTCAGCCGGATGGCGTGTTCTATCAATATTTAAAAGAGGAACACATCCCCCATTTAGTTGAAGAGCATTTCCTCAAAGGAAGGCCGGTCAAATCCTTGATGTATGTTCCTCCAGGCGAAGAACTGCCGATTCCGAAGATGCGGGATATCCCTTTTTTCCAGGGACAAAGACTGATCGCACTCAGAAATCGCGGATTGATCGATCCTGACCAAATAGATGAATACATCGCCAATGACGGATACAAGGGCTTATCCAAAGTTTTGAGTTCAATGTCTCCAGAAGAAGTGATTGATGAGGTAAAGAAATCGGGATTGAGAGGCAGGGGCGGCGCAGGATTTCCCACAGGATTGAAATGGGAATTCTGCAGAAAAGCCAAAGGAGAGCCCAAATACATCATATGCAACGCTGATGAAGGTGACCCGGGCGCTTTTATGGACAGGAGCATTTTAGAAGCGGATCCCCATTCTATTCTCGAGGGTATGACTATCGGGGCGTATGCGATCGGCGCGTCTCATGGATACGTGTATGTCAGGATTGAATACCCACTGGCTATCGAGCGGTTAGAAAAAGCACTCAAAGATGCCAAGGAATATGGTTTGCTCGGGAAAAAGATATTTGGGTCTCAATTTGATTTTGATATTGACATTTTCAAAGGCGCAGGAGCATTTGTCTGCGGTGAAGAGACCTCCTTGATCGCATCCATAGAGAGCAAGCCGCCGGAGCCTCGACAGAGACCTCCCTTCCCTGCCCAAAGCGGCTTATTCGGAAAGCCCACGAATATCAACAATGTGGAAACCTGGGCCAACGTTCCGGTCATCATTAACTGGGGATCCAAATGGTTTTCTGAGATCGGAACCGAAACCAGTAAAGGGACAAAAGTTTTTTCTCTCGCTGGAAACATAAACAATGCGGGCTTGGTCGAAGTGCCTATGGGGATAACTCTGCGGGAAATCGTGTATCACATCGGAGGGGGAATCCCCTACAACAAGAAATTAAAATCTGTGCAAACAGGAGGCCCTTCAGGGGGTTTTATTCCCGCATCA
This sequence comes from uncultured Eubacteriales bacterium, assembly GCA_964348015.1. GTDB lineage: Bacteria > Acidobacteriota > Aminicenantia > Aminicenantales > Aminicenantaceae > SOIA01. The sequence goes on from CAYGBC010000060.1 coordinate 7,878, forward strand.
TTGCTTGACCTGCCCGTTGATTACGAAAGACTTCAGGAAGCAGGCGCCATCATGGGGTCTGGCGGAATGATTGTCATTGACGAAGATTCCTGTTTGGTCGATATGGCCAAATATTTCTTGAAATTCACCAATGATGAGTCGTGCGGCAAATGCAATTCCTGCAGAGAAGGCTCGGATGCACTCCTTGAGATAATCAACAGAATTACCAACGGGGATGGAAGAGAAGGTGATCTCGAATTGTTATCTGATCTGTGCGAAGCGATAATTGATGCGTCGCAGTGCGGATTGGGGCAAACTCTTCCCAAGCCCGTTCTCTCTACGCTGAGAAATTTCAAAGAGGAGTATATCGAGCACATCAAATACAAAAGATGCTCCGCTTTAGTCTGTAAAGGCTTGATCTCGTCGGCCTGCCAGCATATATGTCCGCTGATGCAGGACGCACCCTGTTACATTGCGTTGATCGCGCAGGGAAAATTTGAAGACGCCATCAAGATAGTCCGGAAAGAGAACCCTCTCCCCCTTATCTGTGGACGCGTGTGTCATGCGCCCTGTGAGGATAAGTGTCTGGCCGGAGACTGGGGGAATCCCATAGCCATTCGATCCCTCAAACGATTTCTCGCAGATTACGAGATGAAACATAAGATTGATGGGGGAGAGAAGCCGAAAAGCAAAAGAGAGGAGAAGATTGCCGTGGTCGGCTCGGGTCCGGGAGGACTCACCTGCGCCTATTACCTTGCTCTGGAGGGATATCCAGTCACGGTGTTTGAAAGCCAGCCAGTTGCAGGCGGCATGCTGGCCTTGGGAATTCCGGAATTCAGACTTCCCAAGGACGTTCTGAATTATGAAATCGACAGTATAAAAAAATTAGGAGTTGAAATTAAGACAAACACAACCATCGGAAAAGACATTCCGCTCGATAGACTGAAAGAAGAATACAAAGCCATATTTATCGCTATCGGAGCCTGGAAAGGGCTCAAAATGAAAATCCCGGGAGAGGAAGCGGAAGGCGTGATAGATGCTGTGGAGTTTCTCCGAGATATCAACTTAGGCAACACGGTGAAGATCGGAGATAAGGTGATCGTCGTGGGGGGTGGAAATTCGGCAATTGACGCGGCTCGGGTGGCCAAGCGTTTGGGCAAGGATACAAAGATCTTTTACCGAAGGACAAAGGCGGAGATGCCCGCGATAAAGAGTGAGATTGAAGAAGCCATTCACGAAGGGATTGATATACAGTTTCTCGTGACTCCGATAAAGGTCCAATCGAGCAACGGCAAGGTCAACTCGATTGAGTGCATCAGGATGGAACTCGGTGACGTGGATGAGAGCGGGAGAAGAAGGCCGGTTCCGATAGAAGGCTCAGAATTTGAAGTTGAAGCGGATACTCTGATCCTGGCCATCAGCCAGGAGCCGGATGTTTCACCACTGGTGAGTGGAAATGGCCTGAAAATTTCTGAGTGGAGCACTATTGAAGTCAACCCGGAAACTTTACTCACGAACGAAGAAGGAATATTCGCGGGCGGAGACGCGGTCTCCGGTCCGAATACAGTGACCGAAGCCATGGCCCACGCAAAAGTGGCTGCTCAGATGATCGACAAATACATAAAGGGAGAAAAATTAAAAAGAAAATACAAAAAAACTCGGCCTGCGGTGCATGTTGAACCGATAGAACTTTCGGAAGAAGAGATCAAGGACCTCAAGAAACCGGAAATGCCGTTAATCCCGGTAGCGCAGAGGATCGATAACTTTAAAGAAGTCGAATTAGGATTTACAGAGAAAGATGCGATTGCAGAGGCCAAGCGCTGTCTCAGATGTGATTTGGAAAAAGATGAGGATTACGTCGAAGAAGAAGTCGCAGTCGAGATAGAAGTCGAAGAAAAAGAAGAGATAATAGAAGAAGAGAAAGTGGAAAAAGAGGAAAAAGTTGAAGCCGCTGAACCCGAAGAAAAAGTAGAAGAGAAGGTCGAAGAAAAAGTGGAGGAAGTCGCCGAACCCAAAGAAGAACCAAAAGAGATCAGAGTGGAAGCCGCGGTGGAAATTCCAGATATGAAAAAAGAAGAGGAAGAAAAGGTTGAAGAGAAAAAGGAGGAAAAAGAGGAGCCCAAGGAGAAAAAGGCCAAGGCCGTAATCGATATTCCCGACCTGAAAATGGGACCCGAAGCCGAGCCCGCTGAAGAAAAACCCAAGGAAGAGGAAAAAACAGAAGAAGCAGAATCCGAAGAAAAACCAGATGAGAAAGCGGAAGATAAAGAAGGGGGCGCGGCGGAACCCAAAGACGAACCCAAAAAGAAAAAAATTAAAGCCGTAATCGATATTCCCGATTTTAAAAAAGAAGACTCATGACAAGAGTAGAAATCAACATAAGCGGAGGATTAGCGTGATAGAGCTGACTATCAATGGTAAAAAGGAAAAATTTCCTGAGGGTCAAACACTCTTAGAATGCATCGAGAGTACCGGATTAAAGATCCCGACTCTTTGCTATCATAAAGCTCTCCTTCCGCATGGAGCATGCCGACTGTGCCTGGTGGAGGTGTCCACAAACGGCAGTTCCTCAATCCAGGCCGCATGCACATATCCAGCGCTCAACAATTTAAAAGTTGAAACGGATTCAGAAAGAGTCAAAAAAACACGCAAGGTGATGATCGAACTGCTGCTGGCCAGATGCCCGGATTCAGAAGCGATACAGAAAATAGCCGAGGAGTACGGTGTCAAAGCAACACGGTTTAAGAAAAAGAATGATGATTGTTTCCTCTGTGGCCTGTGCGTAAGAATGTGCAACGAGAGAATGGGCATCAGTGCAATCAATTTCATGAATCGTGGTTCCAAGCGGGAAGTCAACCCGCCTTTCAATGCACACTCTGATGTGTGTCAGACCTGCGGAGCTTGCGCTTTCATCTGTCCGACCGAAAGGATCAAACTCGAGGATATCAGCAAGAACAAGGAGATCCCTATTGCAAATGAGTTTGATGAAGGATTGATCAAAAGGTCAGCGGTATACATTCCCTATCCACAGGCTGTTCCGAATAAAGCCTCGATCGATGAAAGATACTGCGCACACATGCTTAAAGATGAGTGTGGAGTCTGTAAAGAGTTTTGTGAAGCAGACGCGATTGACTATGAACAGAAAGAAAAGGATATGGAGCTGAATGTCGGTGCAGTCATTTTATCCCCGGGATTCGAGCTGTTTGACGCAAAAGTCAAAGAGGAATTGGGATATGATCTTTATCCGAATGTTGTCACTTCACTCGAATTTGAAAGAATACTATCTGCATCTGGGCCATACCTGGGGAAAGTCTTAAGGCCTTACGATAAAATGGAGCCAAAACGAATAGGATTTATCCAGTGTGTCGGATCACGCGACGTGGACAGGGACTACTGTTCCTCTGTATGCTGCATGTACGCCACGAAGGAAGCCATCATCGCCAAGGAACATGTTCATCGAGAGTTAAAATGTGACATCTTTTTCATGGATATGCGTGCCTTCAGTAAAGGATTTGATGAATACTATCAGAGAGCACAGGAGCTTGGAGTCGAATATATCCGGTGTCGTGCCCCATCCATTAAAGAAATTCCTCAATCCAAAAATCTGCTGATTGAGTATCTGACGGAAGAGGATAAGAAGGCGTCTCGCGAATATGACCTGGTGGTTTTATCGGTGGGCATGATGCCCCCAAAGGCTGCAGAAGAAATTGCCAAAAAATATGGTATCGAACTGAATGAATTTAATTTCTGCAAGACACCTCCGTTTAAACCTGTAGAAACCAAACACGATGGAATTTATGTATCCGGGCCATTCACTGAACCCAAAGATATACCCGAGACAATAATGCAGGCCTCGGGTGCATCATCCAAAGCTTTATCGCTTCTCAAAGATGTGAAAGGCAGCTTGATCGTTCCGAAGGAATTTCCGCCGGAAATGGATGTGGAAGGCCAGGAACCGAGGATCGGAGTGTTCGTTTGCCACTGCGGAACCAATATTGCCGGAGTCGTCAATGTTCCCGACGTGGTGGAATTTGCGAAAACACTCCCCAATGTGGTCTACGCGGAAAATAACCTGTACACCTGTTCAAACGACACTCAAGTGAGGATAAAAGAGAAAATCAAAGAGAACAACCTCAATCGTGTCGTTGTCGCCTCTTGCACGCCCCGGACTCATGAGCCACTGTTCAGAAACACGATCCGGGAAATAGGGCTGAATCCCTATCTTTTTGAAATGGCCAATATCAGAGATCAATGTTCTTGGGTGCATATGGCGGAGCCGGAAAAGGCATCGGAAAAATCCAAAGATTTAGTCAAAATGGCTGTCGCAAAAGCAGGATTATTGGAACCTCTTCAAAAAAGATCGGTCCCCATCATTAAATCTGCACTGGTCATCGGCGGGGGACTTTCCGGCATGACCGCTGCCGTTGAACTCGCGGAGCAGGGATATGAAGTCTTTTTAGTGGAGAAAGAAAAAGAGCTGGGGGGAAATCTGAGGAAAATTCACCATTTGCTGGGTGGAGGGGATCCGCAGGCTGAATTGAAAAATCTGATTGAAAAAGTGAAAAAGACAAAGAATATCAAGCTCTACACGGAAGCGAAAATAGAAAATATTGAAGGCACGATCGGGAGTTTTAAGACAACGGTTTCCCAAAAAGGTAAATCGACCGAGCTTGATCACGGGGCCGTGATCGTGGCCACCGGCGCAAAGGAATATGAACCCAAAGAATATTTATACGGTCAACATGAGAACGTCATCACTCAATTTGAGCTCGAGCAGCAAATCAGCACAAATGGTGATTCATCACCGAAATCTCAAAAGAAGCTTCCGAAGAATATCGTCATGATTCAGTGTGTGGGATCTCGGGATGAAGAAAGGCCTTATTGCTCAAGGGTATGCTGTTCAGAATCCATAAAGAACGCCCTGAAAATAAAAGAGCTTTCTCCTGAAACCAATATTTACATATTATTCCGAGACATCAGAACTTATGGATTCAGAGAAAGTTACTATACCAAAGCAAGGCAACAGAATGTCATGTTCTTAAGATTTGATGAAGACCGGAAGCCAGAAGTCACAAAAAACGGAAAAGGTTTGAATGTTGAAGTATTCGACCTGACTTTAAAAAAACCGGTAAAGATACCTGCAGACTTAGTCGTGCTGTCAGCGGGGATAGTGGCCAGTGAGGGGAACGAAGAAATTGCCAAATTTCTAAAAGTTCCGCTCAACAAGGAAGGATTTTTTCTCGAAGCACACATGAAGTTGCGTCCGGTGGACTTTGCCACGGACGGAGTCTATCTGTGCGGCTTAGCCCATTCAGCCAAAGCAGTCGAAGAAAGCATCATTCAGGCTCAAGCCACAGCTTCAAGAGCTTCCACAGTGCTTTCCAAAGACAGTATAGAGCTGGAAGCGAACATATCTCAGGTTATTGACGAAAGTTGTGACGGCTGCGCGTACTGTGTTGAACCCTGTCCTTACCAAGCGATTACACTCATAGAATACATGAAAGACGGCGAGATCAAAAAAACGGTTGAAGTGGATGAAACCGCCTGCAAAGGTTGCGGATGTTGTATGGCAACCTGTCCGAAGAAAGGAATATTTGTGAGAGGCTTCAAGCTCGAACAGATCGGAGCGCAGGTGAATGCGGCTTTAGAGGTGCAATAATGTCGGATGAGTTTGAACCCTTAATTATCAGTTTTTGCTGCAACTGGTGTTCCTATGCCGGGGCGGACTTGGCGGGTGTGTCCAGATTACAGTATCCCCCGAATATCCGAATAATCAGAGTGATGTGTTCTGGCATGGTTCATCCCAATTTAGTGGTCGATGCGTTAACCAAAGGAGCGGATGGCGTTTTGATCTGCGGTTGTCATCCCGGTGACTGCCACTACGAAGAAGGAAATCTGAAAACAGAGAAGAGAGCAGAAGCCATCAACCTCATGCTCGAGGATTTTGGCCTCGAAGAGGAAAGATTTCGATTGGAATGGGTTTCCGCATCCGAAGGCCCAAAATTTGCGCAGGTGGCAACAGAATTTACAGAACAGATCAAGAAATTGGGGCCCAGTCCCTACAGAACATAAAAGAGGGAGTGCCAAATGGCTGATCTTTCCAAAATCCTAAACGGAAAAAAATACATGTGGGACAATGTTGTTTACGAATCGAAAAAAGAAGCCCAGGAACTCATGGAAAAATACAAAAAAGATGATTTTGAAGTGGAGTTAATAGAAGAGGAGAATACATATCTTCTCTATACGCGACGAGTTGTCACAGAGATTGTTCTGGAGGGCGAGCCCCCGCCGGCCTAATTAGAGCTTATCCTTAAATTTCAAAACTTCCTTGACCATCCTGATCCCATCCGGAGAATTGATCGGAATGTCCCGGAGTTGGGCTCTTATTTTTTTAGTATCCAAACTGAATGTGTGACCATTCTTTTTATGCACATAGAGTAAATCTATATCCGGATTTCCTATAATCAGAATGACGATGGTTTGACCGATGTCACCTAAAGGCTTCCTGTCGATATGGCTGATCTGGAAATCGGCTGTAATCTTGGTGCCTTCTCCCTTTTGAGATTCGATGGAGAGCTGTCCGTTCGCCGCTCTGGCGGCTTCTGATAAAAGGGGCAATCCAAAGCCAAACCGGCGAACCGTTCGAGTCGTGTAAAAAGGATCAAGTGCCTTTTTCACGGTTTCCTCGTCCATCCCTTCACCGTTATCTATGACTTCAATTGACAGTAAATCTTTCTTTTTATCTTCCGATATTCGGATTTCGATCGTATCCGCTCTGGCAGCGACAGAGTTTTCCACGATGTCGAGAATGTGCAGCGAAAGATCTTCCACGAGACCTCACCCTTAATTATTCATTTTTCTAAAAAGGGGACAGTTCCCATTTTTTTAATTCGGGTGAATTAATTTTCTTCCGTCTTTGTTTTCCAGAGCCATTTTCATTTCAGCGACAGAGACATCTTCGAGCAGGAAAGTCGTAAAACCCTTTCCGATGTCATCAGGATAGTGGGCATCGGAAGAACAGGTGATCGGATAAATATTTTTAAATCTTTTGTTCGCTTCTTCGAAGGTGATATGGGGAGATATTTCCATGGCATCCAATTCCAAATTTTCGGGGATGAATCCGAGCTGGCTGATAATGCTGAAGGAATCTCTGTCTATGTGCGATGCGATGGCGATTCCGTTGAAGGAGTGAATCATCCGGATCACATCATCAAGCGGAATCGTCGTGGCTCCGATCAACAGCTTATCGTTAAAACCCAGCGCTTCTTCTTTTTCGTTCACTATGACCTGCATGCCAAAGGCCTCTTCATCGTTCTTTCCGGGAAGATTTCCGTAGACATACTCCTGGAGTTTGAGAGTGTTTTTGATATCATCGAAAAGCCCCAGAACATGAACTTCTTCCTGAGACGTCACTTCCATGCCCGGCAGAACATGGATATTCATTTTCTGGGCAACATTCATAACGGCCAGGGAATTCTCGGATGAGTTATGATCGCATATGCCTATGATATCTATCTCTTTGTTCTTTGCTGAGGTGAGTATTCCCTTCGGAGACATATCCAGTTCTGTGCAGGGAGAAAGGCACGTGTGGATATGCAGGTCTGCCTTAAAAGGTCTGAGCATGAATCAATCTTATGAGCTCATCAACCCATAGAGTTTTCCCGAAATTTCAAAGGCCATTTCTGCACTGCAAAGGAGAGGCACGTTTTCTTCCTTTGCCTTCCCAATCGTGTCTTCATCAGGCTCGCGGTTATTGACGATGATTATCCCAGCCAGCTCTTTCAGCTTGGCGACTGCGATAATATTCTGATGGATTTGCAGTGTAACCCAGAGATTTCCTTGTTGGCTGTTGGCAATCACATCGCTGAGCAGATCGCTTGTGTATCCGCCTGTGACATCCACATCCAACTTATCATGGCTTGTTAAAGTTTTTAACTGCAGTTTCTCGACGATTTCTTTTAATTTCATTTTATTGCCTTTCCTTTTTTTCCTGTTTTTTTGGCTCTCGACTTTTTGGAGTTCAAAGAAACAGGTTTATTAAACAATTTTGAAAATTCTTGGGAGAGCTCTTCAAATCTTTGGGGAAGATTGAAAATGCAGTCCGTGATCTGCGCATTCCCTCTGACGACATCTTCAGCAAAAGCCAGACACGTCGGCGCACCGCATGCCCCACAGTCAATTTTGGGCAATGATTCATAGATCTCCTCTTTGTCTCTTCTTTTCTTTATCGCCTTGGCCAAATCTTTATCCAGAGGAGTGAGGGGACGAGGTTCAAATTTCCCTTGAATAGAGAAATAATTTTGCCTGTAAAGCTTTCGGACTTCCCTGATGTCTGGACAGGCCTTAATTTGCTCGTACTCTAAGGTCTCAATCAATTTAAGGATTTTGTTGTAGGATATATACACATTTTCGACTGTCAGAGAGCCCCCGACACATCCTTGAGTACAGGAATAAGCCTCGATAAAGTCAATGTTTCTCAGTTTTCCTCTTTCGATATCGTCAAAGACTTTTAAAATCTCATTGAGTCCAGAAACGGCCAGGGAATTTTTCAGCCTCAAGGTTCGGCAAATGCCCCCCACCATGGCCCACCCGACACCAAGAATGCAGATGCTTTCCAGCGCTTTCCGGTAGCTGCCTTTTTCTATGCCTTCCATTGCGGAAAGGAGAGGCCCATAAATATCCGAGATGGATATGGCGCCGTCCAAATAAGATTTCCCCTTTTCTGCGGGCTGTTTTATCGAGATCATCTTTACAGGACAGGGAGTGAGATAGAAAGTGCCGACATCTTTCTCTTTGAGTTTGAGTTCCTTAGATTTTTTCTTCTTGATTTCCCGAGCAGCCAATTCTCTCGGAGGTTCTACGGGAATGATCTGATCAATGAGTTCAGGATATTTGACCTGAATCAAACGCACCACAGTCGGACAGGCATTGGAGATCAGGGGCTTGGGCCCCTTGTATTCACGAAGATATTCCTGGATGGCGAAACTGACTTCTCCACAGGTTAAAGCAAGGTCAAAAGCATCGTCGAATCCCAGTTTTTTTACCCCTGACAGGATTTTCTCCGGCAATATTTCTCTTCCGAATTGCGCATACAGAGCCGGGGAGGGGATGGCGACCGTATGGCGGAATTTTGTGAGTTCTCCGAAGGGGTCTGTCAAAGGGACGATAGCGCCCTGCGGACAGACAATCATACACTCTCCACAATCGATGCATTTCTCATCGATAATCGCGGCCTTTCCGTTTCTGACTCGGATGGCCTCGGTGGGACACACGCGTAAACATTTCATCCGGCCGTCACACTTTTCTGTGTCGATCCGGATGGAGTGGAAGTATTGATTCATTTTTTTCCTGTTTGATCCAGACAGAATATGACGTCGAGTGACGTTCCTTTTCCAGGAGCGGAAGAAATCTCGAATTTATCAGAATTTTTTTTAATATTGGGTAGTCCCATGCCCGCGCCGAATCCCATCTCCCGCATTTCATCAGTGGCGGTCGAGAAGCCTTCTTCCATGGCCTTATCGATGTTTTCAATCCCAGGGCCTTCATCCTCAAGCTTGAAATGCAGTTTTTCAGGAGTAATATTCAGAGTGAGAACACCTTTTTGCGCGTACATCACCACATTCATTTCTGCTTCATATAAGGCAATGGATGCACGAATGATGATCGAAGGGTCTATACCGATTTCCTTGAGAATCTCTTTGATACTGGTCGAGGTCTTTCCGGCATTGCTGAAATCCCCGCCTTTGATTTCGAATCGCTGAGAAAATCCATCCTGGCTGCTCATAATTTTTATTTATTCGAGAGGCCACTCACTCCCGGAAGGCCCTCGCTGAACAGAAGGCCGCAGGCTGTGTACATCATGAACTTGGTTGAGAGAAGAGGAATTCCATTTTCCCTGGCCAGGCTGATCCCCATTTTATCTGGTTTTTTGCCCCGAACATACACGATGGCTTTGGCGTCGATGATATTCGCTGTTCTGACCGACTGAGCATTGGATAAACCGGTCAGAAGGAGGATTCCGGGCTTTCCAAAGGCCAGAACATCACTCATGAGGTCAGATCCGCCTGCAAACGTGATCTCTAAGTCCAGGCTCTCTTCTCCGTGGATAACCTCAGCTTGAAGGAGTTCTTTGATTTCCCTTAAAGTCATTTTAGTTTTTTTTGGCATTTCTTTTGTATCCGTTCTGTATGATTGCTTATTTGATCCCGGCAGACAAGTTTCGCCTTTGAGAAAATATATGGTAACTATTCAGGCGTCTAAAAGTCAACACCGCAGGGCAGACAAAAGAAGAATTGCATCCCAATCAAAAGGGGTCGCGTCTTAACATTTAACATTTGCTTACATACAAACAAATTTGGGGCCATATCTTAACATTTGATATTTTCCCGCATCTTTAATCTTCCTTTTCCCGTGAGCATCAAAGAAAAGGAATATCGATTATCAGTATTTCAAGAAATGTTAAATGTTAAGATCTGGCCCCTGGCAGATAGCCGTTTATGGGAAATGTTAAATGTTAAGACGCGACCCCTAAAACTTTAAAAGAATTCTTCCGCAATCTTTTGGGCCATTAACGGAACGGCTTTTTTAACCGGTTCGGATAATCCTGACTGCATCGACTCTGGTATCGTTTTAATTTGGCAAGCCATGACTCTCACGTCGACCGAACACAAATCCTGCAATTCCTTTAAAAGGTTCGAGGAAGGAACCTGATGAATCGAAAAATCATCGATCTTTTCTTCAGGAATTTCCTCAAGGGAAATTTCGAAAATTTCACCTGGTTTTCTCCCTTTGTCCACAGCATCGATGATCAAGATAACCTCTGGTCGGGCTTCACTGAGTGTCAGGGTGAACAAAATTTTTCTAATGCCCGTCCCGACATCCATTAAGCATACGTTTTCTGGAATACTGAAATGTTTCGTCAGGTATTCGACGACTTCAGGCCCGAATCCGTCATCACCGAAAAGCTTATTCCCGCATCCGGCGATCAGGATTTTTTTCCGACAGTAGACAGGCAGTTTTTCCATATTCTCCGGACAGGGTATGTTATTAGACAGGGAATGCCCATGTCAAGAATCCGACTCGTGCAGTTGACATAATAATGTATTTAATTTAAATTTCTTATAAATAATAGATATATGATAAATTTAATATATTTTTTGTACTCAGCCGGACAGGCTTACGGGTAGGGCGATATTTGTGTGAAAGAGGTCAGACTTCCACCGACTGCGGACACGGAAAATTTTCTTTAAATGATAAAGAAGAAGGAAATGAATGATTTGCATCCACACCATTGTGTCTTTCACCATTTTCGCAAATCGCGTTCATTACCCATGCTTCAATGAGGAGGTCAATTGAATGAACACAAGTGATCCCAAAGCTAAGATTCTGGTTATTGATGACGATCCTGATTTTATAAAGGTCATATCTATGATGTTAATATCGGGTTCTTATGCTGTTATAACGGCCAAGAATCCTCAAGAGGGGAAGGAAAAACTCTTTTCTGAGAAGCCGGACCTCATTCTTCTGGATATCATGATGGACAGTCTATTCGATGGTTATTCTCTCTGCAATGACATTAAAAGTTCCGAAGAATACGTGGAATTCAGGGAAACTCCGGTTATTTTTTGTTCTGCCGTAAAAGAAAGGACGGGTTCCCGATTTAATTTTGGAGCTGATGAGCAGGGCCTTGCCGGACCGGACGACTACATTGATAAGCCTGTTCAAGCTGAAGACCTGATAGCGCGGATTGAAAAACTTCTGAAGAAATAACCGAGGAGTTGTCGGCTCCCTAATGCCATGAATTAAAAGCTTCGAATCATGAATTCGATACAAATGCATACATATAAATTCCTTTTTTATTCCTCCTCGACTCCATTCATAGAGGCATCACTCCGAAGCAATAAAAGCTATAAAATTTAATTTTTACCTCAATATCATGTTTTGGAAAAGCCTGGCCGGCAAATTGATCTTTTTCACAGCCGTGATTCTTGTTCTCACCATAGGAATCTTTGCCTACATCAATATAAATATCCAGAAAAAATATCTGATCGGAGAAATGCAGCAAAATGCGTTTCGACTCAGCCAAACCATCGAAAGAAGCATAAAAAACGACATGCTGGCCGCACGAAGCGATTACATTCAGAGAACTCTGGAGAATATCGGAGAGCAAGAAGGCATTGAACATATCCGGATATTCGATAAACAAGGAAAGATTATTGCCGCGGATACTACGGGTGAGATCGGAACAGTGATCGATAGGCAGGCGGAGGCCTGCACCACCTGTCACACCAGCGAAGAGCCCTTAAAAAGGCTTTCCTCCTCCGACAGGGCCAGGACTTTTAACCTTGAAAACGGGAATAGAGTCCTTGGCATAATTAATCCGATCTACAATGAGCCCTCCTGCTCCAGCAGTGCGTGTCATTTTCATCCTGAGGATCAAAATGTTTTGGGAGTTATGGATATCCTGATCTCCTTGGACCGCTTTGACAAACAAATCTGGACAAGCCGAAAGCAAATTCTCATATACTTTTTTTTCACGTTCCTGCTCATGTCTGCAGGCATAAGCTTTTTTATCATCCTGTTTGTTAATGCTCCGATTCGCCGACTGAACGAGGGAACCCGGAGAATTGCCGCGGGAGATCTCGATTATCGGATCGGAAGTTACCATTCTAACGAGATTGGAGAACTCGGGAAATCCTTTGACACGATGACCGCAGAACTGAAGAAGTCCCGAGAGGAAATTGAAAAGTGGAATGTGAAGCTGAAAAACGAAGTCAAAAAGGCCACCGAAAAGTTAAGAAAGACTAACGAAGAGCTCAACGGAGCCAACAGGAAGCTTCAACAACTCGACAACGTGAAATCAGATTTCATGAGACGGATGGAACACGGCTCGCGTTCTCATCTGGCCGTTATCCAAAGCTGCCTGAGCCTGGTTCTGAAAGAATATTTCTCTGAACTCAACGAACGGCAAAAAGATTTAGTTGCGACAGCTGAACGGCGATGTTCAACAATGCTCGATTTACTAGATGATATCTTGATCCTTTCTTACCGCAAATCTCCCGATGCGGTTTATCAGATGAAAACCGTTCAGGTGAACAATATTGTGCAAACGGTTGTGGAGGAGACCCGCGCTCAAGCTCAAAAGAAAAATATTGCGGTTGATATTCAGATTCCCCAGAATTTTCCCTCTGTGCGGGCTGATGCAGAAGCCTTGAAAGAAGTTTTTTTCAATCTGGTCAACAATGCCATCAAATACACCGGGGAGAATGGTGTGGTCAAAGTGACTGCCAAACAAAAAAGAGGGCTTATCGAGATAGCTGTGCAGGATACGGGAATCGGTATTGCGCCAGAGGATCTGGCGGAAATTTTTGGCGAATTCTATCGTGCTCCGAATGCCAAAACACATAAAATTGAAGGGACAGGTCTCGGATTAACAATCGTTAAAGAAATCGTTGAGGCCCATCAGGGCAGTCTCGAAGTTCAAAGTGAACTGGAAAAAGGGAGTGCATTCACAGTCGTCCTCCC
>CAYGBC010000061.1:0-52155 GCA_964348015.1 uncultured Eubacteriales bacterium
GGCAACCTTTTGCACCCCTGTTTCATCTGTATTTACTGAGGAGAGAAAACGACATGTCTTACGCCGCAGCAATTGGAGTCAGGGATTGTTGGATTGGCAGAAGTGTCATGCAATTTGCTAAAATGAGTCCTGCACGTGCAGGTTTCACGATGGCTTACGACAACACCGCGCCGAAAGAGGGGGAAAACCTCCACGATGCGTCTCTCCTTGAAGACCTGATTCAACGCAGTCGTGAAGGGGACGAAAAGGCGATGGAGGCGATTTATGAACGGTTCAGCCGTCCTCTGTTCAGCCTGATCTATCGCTATACAGCTAACAGAGAAGTGGCGGAAGATCTGCTCCAGGATGTTTTCCTCAGAATTTTCTCCAATCTCCAGACTCTTCGCCGGACAGACACCTTTGTCAGCTGGATGTACAGGATTGCAGTGAACACCTGTTTTGGCTATTTGCGAGGGAGTAAGATACAGATTCAGAGAACGGTTCCCTTGAATGGTGTCCATGAGAAGTTCAGTGGAGACGCCGACAGATCCAGTGACAGATTAATGAAAAGACTTCTTGATGAGGCCATACACAGTCTTCCGGACAGGATGAAGGCCATTTTTCTGCTTCATGATGTCCAGGGATTCAAGCATGAGGAGATCGCTCCGATGATGGGGTGTTCGGTCGGAACGTCCAAATCCCAGCTCTTTAAAGCGCGGATGAAAATACGCGATTATCTTGAAAAGAGGAAAGCGATCTGAGGAGGATGAGGATGAAATGTTCCAAAGCCAAAAGATTGATCTCCGATTATATCGATGATGATTTAAAGAAGCGCAAGAGCCTCCGTCTCAAAGAGCATCTCGACCGATGTCCCGCCTGCAGGAAGACTTTAGAAGATTTCCGAAAAATCGCTCAAACAGTCAGAGAAAAGGAAGAGTTGAGCCCGTCTCGGCAGACCTGGCTCAAGATAAGAGAAAGATTAACGCCGGAAGATCAGAGAATTCTCACCTTACGTCCTCCTAAAGGAAAGTGGTTCGGGTATCTGTTCGTCCCGCCCAAGCTGAAATACGTTTTCAGCGCAGCCCTACTCCTGGTTTTTGTGGCGGGCGCTGTGACGATCGGGCTTCGCTACGGTGGCGGAATCAATATATTGAGTAAAAAGGATCCGATGAAATACACCCTTGCGAAGCTGGATGAAGCGGAAAAGCACTATAAAAAAGCGATTGAAGCGCTGTGGGAAGCGGTTTCGGCTCAGGAAGGGATGATGACTCCTAAGATTGCAGAGGTCTTCAGGAAAAACCTCGCAATCATTGATTCTTCTATAATCGCCTGCCGGCAGACGGTCCTTCAGGAGCCGGAGAATATAGATGCCAGGAATTTCTTGCTGGCGGCCTACAGGGACAAAGTGGACTTCCTCGAGGAGATGATGGAAATTGGAAGACCGTCTTCTCCAAAAAAGGAGCCCGGGAAGGTCATATAATCCAAAGTGAAAAGGAGGTTTCATATGAAATTCTTTAAAAGCGCCAAATGGTTAACGGTTCTGGTCGGACTGTTCCTCATCGCCGGATTGAGTCTGATGGATGGGGCAGTGAAGGATAAGGAGAAGTACGAGGAAAAGTTTGCCAAGACAGTCAGCTTAGCGAAAGAGGGCGAGATCACCTTGGTCAATATTTCAGGCCAGATCGATGTGAAGACCTGGGATAAGGGTGAAGTTAAAATCGATGCCCTGAAGGTATCCAAAGCGTCTACACTCGAAAAAGCAAAGGAGAATGCCGCCAAGGTCAAGATCGCAGTCGAGAAAGAAGGGAATACCCTGAAGATCGAGACTGAGTATCCGGAGAATAGGAAAAAGTGGAAACAGGATTCGATCAATGTGTCGATCAATTATAACTTGACGATACCCTCTAAAGCATCCGTCAAGATCACTTCGGTGAGCGGGAATGTGGACCTCGAAGATATCGGAGGAGCGGTAAAAGTCAAACCGGTGAGCGGGACTGTGACCATCCAAAAAGCTCTTAAAGGAGTGGATATTGATGGTGTGAGTGGAAACATCATCATTCAGGGCGTGACCGGAGACGTATACCTGAATGCTGTGTCTGGAAAGATAGATGCCAGAGGTATCAAAGGTTCGATCAAGGCTTCGGTGGTTTCAGGGGAAATAGAGTTGAGAGATGTGTCTTCGGCCGATAAAGTTGAAGCGAGTGCGGTCAGCGGCTCAATCGTGTATGAAGGACAGATCAGCAGCGAGGGGAGATACACGCTTTCCTCGCACAGCGGCAAGATCGAAATGATCATTCCCTCTGATTCCGGATTCGAATTCGAGGCGAAAACCTTCAGCGGAAGTATCCATAGCGATTTTGAAGTGAAAGTCTCTGGCGAGATGAGCAAGAGAAAAATTTCCGGAGTCGTGAACAGAGGCGGAGCGGTAGTTAAACTGAGCACCTTTAGCGGCAGTGTCTACTTGAAAAAAAGATAAATACTGAATTTTTTCCGTCTCAAGGAGGAGAACAGGACAGTTCTCCTCCTTTTTTTTTAGCTGAGTCTTTGGAAGGAATGAAGACTTCCCCAAGAGCTTCCGGTCGTTGAATTTCATTAGTATTCCTTACGGGTTGCTCATTAACGGAATCCTATCCGATTCAAAGTCTTGAGTCGGGCTGTCCTTGGGGAAAATCGATAGAATGTGTCCTTAAGGGCCCTTCCTGATGCGTTTATTGACAATCCTTATGGTTTATTTTAGAATTCTTGCGGATAGCACTATGTCTGAAAAAAAAATCCTTATTGTGGACTTTGACATAAAAAGCCTGGAGTCTTTGTCTGAAATCTTTGAAAATCACAATGTTGAGATCATTAAAGCAAGAGATGGAGTTGTGGCCTATGAAAAATTTCAATCAGAAAAGCCGGATTTAGTGATCCTTGAGGCGATGCTGCCCAAGCTTCATGGTTTTGACCTCACTCAAAAAATTGTCAAAGAGAGCAAGGGAAATGTTCCTGTGATCATTGTCACCGGAGTTTACAAAGGGCATCAGCACAGGAATGAAGCCCTGCGCAATTACGGCGCTTCGGGTTATTTCGAGAAACCCTTGGACATGAAGAAATTGTTGAGTGAAGTCATGAAGTACATCCAGGATGAAACGGATATGGAAGAAGATATTCCAGAACTCCCTGAACTTCCAGAAGCAGAATCAGTGATTCAAGGACTGGCCCAGAGGCTTAAGAAAAAACCTCCTTCAGATAAGAAGGAGTAAACTCCGGAGAAGATATTATAATCGGTTTCTTTTTGTGTAGAAAATCATGGATCATTTATGGACGCGATGCAATAACTGTCGCAGGATTCTGTACAAGCAGGATATTGTCAGTAACAAACTTGTCTGCCCTGCCTGCAATTTTCACTTCAGGCTAACGGCCGCTGAACGCCTGAGTCTCCTGTTCGATGAGGGAAAGTACACGCTCGTCGATCAGGATATTTCCCCTGAAGATCCGCTTCAGTTTGTGGACAGCAAGAAATACTCCAAGAGGCTTGAAGAAAACAAGAAGAAGACTTCCCTCCAGGATGCGGTGTTGAATGCCCGGGGAAAAATGGGCGGACTGGATGTGATTATTGCCGCGCTGGACTTTAATTTTATGGGCGGGAGCAT
This sequence comes from uncultured Eubacteriales bacterium, assembly GCA_964348015.1. Lineage (GTDB taxonomy): Bacteria > Acidobacteriota > Aminicenantia > Aminicenantales > Aminicenantaceae > SOIA01. Next base: position 3,615 of record CAYGBC010000061.1, read on the forward strand.
GGGTTCAGTTGTCGGCGAAAAGGTCACCCGAGCGGCGGAGCTCGCCCTGAAAGAACGTTTGCCTTTGATCGTTGTTTCCTGCTCGGGGGGGGCCAGAATGCAGGAGGGTGTGCTGTCGTTAATGCAGCTTATGAAAACCAGCTCTGCGGTTGCCCTGCTGGATGAGGCTGGACTTCCGTACATTTCTGTTCTTGTGGATCCAACAACGGGCGGTGTAACTGCGAGCTTTGCTATGCTGGGTGACATCAATATCGCTGAACCGAATGCACTCATAGGGTTTGCAGGCCCCCGAGTCATCGAGCAGACGATAAAAGAAAAACTGCCCAAAGGTTTTCAACGATCGGAGTTTCTCCTCCAGCATGGGATGCTTGACAGCGTAGTGGACAGAAAAAACCTGCGCCATTATCTCATAAGAGCATTACGCCTTTTCCTCAACCGTCCTGCATGAAATACGAACAATGCCTGAAATACCTTGACAAGATCCAGAATTTAGGCATCAAGTTCGGCCTGGATAACGTCAGGACGATTCTTTCCTCCTTCAAGGATCCTCACCAGAAATATGCGAGTGTTTTGGTCGCAGGGACAAACGGCAAAGGCTCAGTCTGTGCCATGCTCACACAGATTTTGACGTTTCATGATTTGAGGGTTGGTCTTTTTACTTCTCCTCACCTGATCATTCCCGAAGAGAGGGTCCGGATCGGGAGTCGATTAATTTCCTCCCGGGACTTTTGCAGGGTATTGACAGCTCTCAAGGTAAGAATTGAGGATTTGATTACCTCGAAGAAATTACTGAATCCCCCCACGTATTTCGAGCTTCTCACTTGTTTGGCGTTGGTGTATTTCGAAGAACAGAAGACAGACATCGCGGTGCTGGAAGTGGGCATGGGGGGGAGGTTTGATGCCACCAACGTTGTGAAGCCGTGTGTATCGGTTATCACCACGATCTCCGGAGAGCATCAGAAATTTTTAGGAGAAAGCCTGAACCAGATCGCCTCTGAAAAGGCCGGGATTGTGAAACCGGGTGTTCCCGTGGTCTGCGGAGTCGAAGAAACTGGAGCGTATCAAACCATCAAAAAAAGAGCCGGAGAGCTCAACGCTCCCTTCACTGGAGTTTTCCACAGGAAGGAGAGTTTTTCTGTTCGTAAGACAGAAAGAGAGCACTCTTTTGTCTATCAGTCGGATGGAGAAAAATACGAGTTTTCCCCCTCACTTCAGGGTGAACACCAGGGAAGAAATGCGGCTGTGACCATTGCGGCGTGTGAGCAGCTTTCGAAAGGATGGAAAAGGCTGGAAAAGGATAAGATCATTGAGGGAATCGAGAGAACACGATGGGAGGGCCGCCTGGAGGTCGTTTCTCGAAAACCGCTCGTCATTCTGGATGGAGCCCATAACGTGGAAGGAGCTCTGGCTCTCAAAAAGTATATCGAGGACGGTCTTCCCTCTCCGTTGGTGTTTCTTTTTGCTGTGATGCGGGATAAGGAAATTGAGAAAATCGCGGATATTCTCTTTCCTCTGGCAGAAAAAGTCATCCTGACTCGGTTCTCCTATTTCAAAGCGGCCTCACCTGATGATATCGAAACGAAAACTTCAGGTTATCAGGATAGGATTATCAAAGAGCCGGACTCCCGAAAAGCTCTGAAGCTGGCCGTCCGCAGTGCCGGAGCTGAGGGATGTGTGGTCGTCGCCGGCTCTCTTTTTCTTGTCGGTGAAATAAAAAAAATGGGGGTCGAAAAAATGGGGGTCGCGTCTTAACATTTGACATTTCAAACAAAAATTAAAAAATGGGGGTCGCATCTTAACATTTGACATTTTCCAATTTTTTTATTTTCCAATTCATTTTCAAAGTAAATTTTTGCCTGTAGCTGATTTTATTAGAAATGTCAAATGTTAAGATGCGACCCCTTATTATCCCCACTGGCTTGCTTTTTTGAGGTAAAAATGTTAAATTTTCGCCTAATTCTTCTGCGTTCTCTTTACAGAAATGCTTGAAATTGATGCGAGTCTGCTTGTCGTTTTTGTTATTGTCTGGATTCTTGTTTTTGTCTTGAGAAAGATATTTTTTAAGCCTCTTCAGAGAGTCATGCGGGAGCGAGAATCTCGAATCAAGAGTAGCCAGGAAACATTCGAAAAGGCGATGGAGACCTATGAGCAGAAGACCGGCGAGATTGAAGACAAGTTGAAAGAAGCCAGAAATCAGGCGCAGAAAATAAAAGAGAAATATGACCGCGGAGCACTCAAAGAGAGAGCGCGGATACTTGAAGAGATTAACGCTGAAACCCGGAAACAGGTCGACGAGGCGAAGAAACAGCTTGAGAAGCAGATGAAGACATTGAAAAAGGAATTGGAGTCAGAGACCAAAAGGTTGGCCGAAGGTATCGAGAAGAGGCTTTTGCACTGATGGCCAGAAAAAAGATCCTTCTCCTTTTACTGTGTCTGCCTTTCCTGGTTTTCATGTCTTCTGAAGAAGAAGAACACTCGTCAGGTTTAATAGACTTTTTGGGGAAAACAGTCAATTTCATCATCCTCTTTGGCGGATTGACCTATCTTCTGTACAAACCTATCCGCGGCTTTCTTGAAAAGAGGTCCCGGGAAATCCAGTTTTCATTAAAGGACGCCGAGGACTCCAAAAAGGAAGCGGAGCACAAACTCAAGGAAATAGAAACGCGGCTGGCAGGCCTGGAGAAGGAAATCGAGAAAATGTTGAAAGAGGCGGATAGCGAGGGCCGAAGAGAAAAGGAAAGGACTCTGCAGATGGCACAGAAGGAAACAGAGAGAATAAAGCATTTTACCCGGCAGGAAATTGACGGTATTATCCGCTCAGGCCTCCGCGAGCTCAGAGAACACACGGCGCTCCTTGTCACCTCGCTTGCCAAAGAGAATATTCAGAAGAAAATGAGTCCGGAACTCCAATCCCGGCTGATAAACAGGTCCATAGAAAGGCTTGATCAACTCGATGAAAAGTCAAATTCTGGTCAAAAGATACACTCAAGGGCTGGTTAATTCCGTCAAGGACGAGACGGAGTTTTCAGCTCTTCACAGGGAGTTGTCCGCCTTCTGGGAGCTTCTGAATGCACACAAAAAGCTGATGGAGACTCTTTTGAATCCATTCCTGCCCACAAGCCGAAAAACACAAATCGCTCAAGAACTCCTGGCCGCAAAGCCTTTAAGGACAAAAACGGAAAGATTATTGCTGATCCTTGTGGAGAACGACCGACTGGAACTTCTTCCTGAAATCATACAGGTTCTCCCGGAGGCGTGGAACGAAGAAAAAGGAGTCCATACGTATGAAGTGGCTTCGGCCGTCCCCCTGTCTGATGACCAGAGAAAGAAACTCAAGGAAAAACTGGAACGTTTGGATAAGAGGCCTGTTGTTTTGAAGTATCGGATTAACAAAGAACTCGTGGGCGGTCTTTTGATCAAAAGGAAAAACATTGTCTATGATATATCGATTCAAGGAAGTCTGTTGAAACTCAGAGAAAAAATAATTGAAGGATAGGCGGAATAATGGAAATCAAAGCCGATGAAATAAGCAAGATCATCCAACGCCAGATCGAAGGGTATGAAGCGGAAGTGGATATCAAAGAAGTCGGGACGGTCATCTCTGTCGGAGACGGGATCGCGCGGATTTATGGGCTGGATAGGGTGATGTATAACGAACTGCTGGAATTTCCCAACGAGGTCTTTGGAGTTGCCCTGAACTTGGAAGAAGACAGCGTGGGGGCGGTCCTTCTTGGCGAGAGCCATCTTGTCAAAGAAGGAGATTTAGTCAAACGCACACACCGCATCATGCAGGTCCCCGCAGGCCCGGCCATGGTTGGAAGAGTGGTGAATCCTCTGGGGATTCCCTTGGATGAGAAGGGCCCGATCAAGACAGATGATTTTATGTTTGTGGAGCGTCTGGCTCCGGGCGTTGTCGACCGCCTGCCGGTGAAGGAACCTCTCCAGACTGGGATCAAAGCCATTGATGCTATGATTCCGATAGGGCGAGGACAGAGAGAGCTGATCATCGGTGACCGTCAGACAGGAAAAACAGCGATAGCGGTGGACACGATTATCAACCAGAAAGGGAAGGATGTGATCTGTGTTTATGTGGCGATCGGCCAGAAAAATTCCACGATCGCCTACATTGTCAAGATTCTCGAAGATCATGGGGCGATGGATTATTCGATCGTCGTGGTCGCGTCGGCCAGCGAGCCTTCCTCGCTCCAGTACCTGGCGCCGTACAGCGGGTGTGCGATCGGAGAATATTTCCGGGATAACAAACAGCACGCTCTGCTGATTTATGATGACCTCTCCAAGCATGCCGCCGCTTACCGGGAGATCTCTCTGCTGCTCAGGCGTCCTCCCGGCCGGGAAGCTTACCCAGGAGATGTATTTTATCTCCACTCCAGACTGTTGGAAAGAGCCGCCAAGTACAATGATGAGAACGGCGGGGGATCTTTGACTGCGCTTCCGATCATCGAAACCCAGGCCGGCGATGTTTCTGGCTACATCCCCACCAACGTCATCTCTATCACGGACGGCCAGATCTACCTGGAGCCGGAGTTGTTCAACGCGGGCATACGTCCGGCCATCAACGTGGGAATCTCTGTCTCCAGAGTCGGGGGGAATGCTCAGATCAAGGCCATGAAACAGGTGGCGGGACAGCTGCGTCTGGATTTGGCTCAGTACAGAGAGCTGGTGACGTTCGCTCAGTTTGGGACGGAGTTGGATAAGGCTAGCCAGTCCCAGCTCGACAGAGGCGAGAGGCTGACCGAAGCGCTCAAGCAGGACCAGTACGTTCCTTTGCCTGTCGAGAAACAGATATTGGTCATCTATGCGGGAAACAGAGGGTTTATGGATGAGTTTGGAGTGGATCGCATAAAAGAATATGAGAAAAAATTATTCGAATATTTCGAAAAGGAACATGCGGACCTGTTGAAGAAAATCGCAGAGAAAAAAGAGATAAAGCCTGAAATGGATGAGGCCATTCATTCCGCCTTAAAGGAGTTCAACCTCAAGTTTAAAGAAGAGAAGGAATAGAATGCCCGCATTGATTGACCTGAGAAGACGGATCAAGAGTGTCCGGAATACCCAGCAGATCACTCGGGCGATGAAGACCGTCGCGACGGCAAAATTCAAGAAAGCACAGCGGATTATCCTGGAGAGCCGTCCGTACTGGCACGGATCGCCGGACCTGATGGCTCAAGTCGTTCGTTGGGCCGAACAAAGAGGGCATCCTCTTCTGGCGAAGAGGGAGGAAAAAAGAGTGGAAGGGGTGGTCATCGCCTCTGATAAAGGATTGGCCGGAGCGTTTAACTCTAACTTATTGGCCGAGGCTCATGATTTTTTTGAAAACAAGGCCAAGGATGCACGCGTGAATCTTGTTTTGATCGGGAAGAAGGCCGTGAATTTTTTCAAGAAATCTCCGTTCCTTGTCGACCGTTCTTATTCGGAACAGGCCCAGGTGCTCAGCCAGGCCGGGTTGAAAGACCTGACCCAGTTTTTGATGCGGCTCTATACATATTCACAGATTGATGCAGTCTATGTCGCCTATAACGAGTTTAAATCCATTCTGTCGCCCCGGATCACGATCACCAGGCTTCTTCCCCTCAGCCCTCCAGAGAGCCCGGAAGGAGAGGAGATCCCGCCGGATTGGGAACCGGGCACAGTCGCCCTCCTCGAGTCACTTCTTCCGCTTTATGTGGAGAGTCAGGTTCAGCATTTCTTTTCTGAGTCCGAAGCTGCGGAGCATGCGGCCCGGATGATGGCCATGGATAATGCGACAAATAATGCCGAAGAGTTGATCGAAGATCTGACTTTAATCATGAACAAGATCCGCCAGGCTTCCATCACCAAGGAACTGCTGGAAATCATGACAGCCGTCGAGGCCTTGGCCAAAAAATAGAAGGCTTGGAGAGAAAGATGTCAAAGAAAGAAGATAAGGACAAAAAGAAGGAAGAGGTGAAGACGAAAGTTCAGAAGAAGGAAAAAAAAGAGAGAACAGGAAGAGTGATCCAGGTTATCGGCCCTGTTGTGGATGTCGAATTCAAAGGAGTCGAGCTGCCAGAGATATTCAACGCGATCCGGATCACGAGCGAGGGATTTGATGTCCCCACACCCGTTGATATCATCGTGGAAACAGAGCAGCATCTTGGAGAGGACAGAGTGAGATGTGTCTCCATGCATCCGACGGATGGTTTGGCCCGCGGAATGAAGGCGGTAGACTTAGACGGGCCGATCCAGGTTCCGGTCGGCGAGGAGACTTTAGGTCGGTTGATCAATGTCATCGGAGAGCCCGTGGATTATCTGGGCCCGATCAAAGCCAAAACGCGATACCCGATCCACCGGTCTCCTCCGTCGCTCGAAGACCAGAGCACCAAGCTCGAAATATTCGAGACGGGAATCAAGGTGATCGACCTCATCCAGCCTTTTTTAAAAGGCGGAAAGATCGGTCTTTTTGGAGGAGCAGGCGTCGGAAAGACAGTCATCATCATGGAGCTCATCCACAATGTGGCCAAAAAGCATGGAGGCTACTCTGTTTTTGCGGGAGTGGGAGAAAGAACCCGGGAAGGAAATGACCTCTGGCTGGAAATGAAAGAATCGGGCGTCCTCGGCAAGACCTCCCTGATCTACGGCCAGATGACCGAGCCTCCGGGAGCAAGACTCCGGGTGGGGCTGGCCGCTCTTTCGGTGGCCGAATATTTCAGGGATGAGATGAATCAGGATATCCTTCTCTTCATCGACAATATCTTCCGTTTTGTCCAGGCTGGTTCAGAGGTTTCGGCTCTGTTGGGCCGGATGCCGTCTGCGGTCGGCTACCAGCCGAACCTGGCCACCGAACTGGGAGAACTTGAAGAAAGGATCACGTCCACGAAAAAGGGCTCGATCACTTCGGTCCAGGCCATCTACGTTCCCGCTGATGATTTTACCGATCCCGCCCCGGCCACCACCTTTTCCCATTTGGATGCCACGACCAATCTCTCGCGGGCACTCACAGAAATGGGGATTTATCCGGCTGTGGATCCTCTGTCATCCTATTCCCGGATACTGGATCCCAGAGTGATCGGGAAGGATCATTATCAGGTCGCCAGAGACGTGAAGGAAATCCTTCAGAGATATAAGGACCTTCAGGATATCATCACCATCCTGGGGATCGAAGAGCTTTCCGAGGAAGATAAAGTGATCGTCGCGCGCGCGCGGAAAATCCAACGGTTCCTTTCCCAGCCTTTTAACGTGGCCGAGGAATTCACCGGAAGGTCCGGGAAATATGTTTCCATCGAGGAAACAGTGAAGGGCTTCAAGGAAATTGTGGAAGGCCGCCACGATGACAAGCCCGAACAGGCGTTCTACATGGTGGGAGGTATAGAGGAAGTCAGCCAGCGTGCGGAAGAATTGAGAGCCACATGACAGATAACCTGCCTTCGTCCCTCCGGCTTAAGGTCGTTTCCCCTAAGAAGCTTCTTGTGGATGAAGAAGTTCAGGAAGTTTCACTCCCCAGCCTTGAGGGATATGTCGGGATCCTCCCCGGTCATCGATTCTTGTTTTTAGCTCTGGGGAAGGGAGAGATTACATTCCGGATGGCTGGAGGAGAGGAAAGCGTTAACATTCAAGGAGGTTACGCCGAAGTCCTTCCGGATAAAGTGCTTGTTTTAACTGAACCGACCGAACATGAAACTCAGCAGCCCTCTGAAGGGGGATGACGAGACTCTGGATTCTTTCTACAGGGGTCGAATTCTTGTCCTCCAGAAAAAGAAAGGCTACCGTTTTTCGGTAGATGCCCCTCTCCTGGCTGATTTTATCCCGACCCGGGCCGATGATGAAATCCTGGAATTGGGCACAGGAACAGGTATTATTTCCCTTCTGTTGAGCATCAAACCCTTTAAACACGTCACCGCGGTTGAAATCCAGGAGTCGTTGGCTGACCTCGCCCGAAGGAACGTTCGGATGAACAACCTCGATAAGAGGATCACAGTTGTTCAGGAGGATTTGCGGAGGTTTCAACCCGGAAAAAAGTTCGATATTGTTTTTTCAAATCCGCCTTATCTCAGGAAGGGAGAAGGACACCTCAGCTCTTCCAGGGAGAAATCCATCGCCAAGCATGAATTGAAGTGTGATATATTGGATATAATGGAAAAGGCAGGAGAACTCCTTGCACAGCACGGGAGAGCCTATTTTGTGTTTCAAACGAAAAGGAAAAAAGAGTTGTTCCAGGCCGCGGAAAAGAACGGAATGAGAACAGAATCCATACGTTTTGTCCATCCGAGAAAGGAGAATCCCCCGAACCTGGTGCTGGTATCGTTCAGTTTTTCTCCGGAGCGGGAAAATGTCATGCCTGCCTTTATCCTCTATGATGAAGAGGGAAACTACACGGCGGAAACGGAAGAGATGTTTCGGGGGAGAAGAAAAAGAGGATGACAGGCCCCAAGCTCAGGACGCTCGATGAGCTCCTCAAAATCCGTGAGAAACTCAAGCGCCAGAACAAGAGTGTCGTTTTCACCAACGGCTGCTTTGACCTCCTCCACAGCGGACATGTCCACATATTCCGTGAAGCGAAAAAATTAGGGGATGAGTTTATCGTGGCTGTGAATGAAGACGAATCCGTCCGGAAAATTAAAGGTGAATCACGCCCTATCTTTCCTCTGGACGAAAGGCTTGAAGTTTTGGAGTCCATCGAGGATATCGATCATCTGCTCCCGTTTTCTGAAGAGACCCCCCGGAGAATCATCGCGGCTCTGCGGCCAGATATCCTCGTCAAAGGAGGGGATTGGGCACCCGAAGAAGTGGTCGGGAGGGAAGAAGTCGAACAGGCGGGAGGACGAGTGGTGATCATCCCTTATCTGGAAGGGCGGTCCACATCTGAGATCGTCGAGCGGATTATTCGATCCGCGAAACATAAGAAGTAAAAAAAAGGCCTTATTTCTTATTCGGAAATAAGGCCGGGTAATAAAGTATTTAAATTGATTGGATCCGGAGCAGTTTTACATCTTGCTCAGGATGAGCATTGACAACCTTCTCCACAATGGGCAACTCGTGGAACTGTGAATCTTTTCATGTGTTGCTCTCCTTCCGTTGCTTAGGTATACAATATTTATCCTATCAAAATTGTAGGAAAATGTCAAGGTCTTCGGATTGGCCTCCGATTCCTTTTCACTTGGTGACGAGCGAATGAAGTCATTATTGTATTCCCGCTCTTTTCAGTCCCATTATACCAGTTCTTCCTCGAACAGAAAAGTGCATTAGGGCTCTTTCCGCCACTTGGGAATGAAAGTGTTTGAAAATCATTCGGAAAATCGCATTTTCATGTGATGAAAAGTATGACTGAGCGAAGTATATTTGTATTGGGACATTTAGCACTATGGACAAGCGGTGATTCGGCAAGTATGATTGTCTGTTAGAATTTCCTTCAGGGCCGACGATGCGCGAGAAAATCCTTCAAGGCTTAGCGCGGATCCATGCGCGTCATCCCTGGCGGATGCTGGCGGGTGTCGCTCTCTTGACGATCGCCTTAGGCGCATTGGCGTCGCAGATCCAAGTCACTATGCGCTGGTCCGATCTTTTGCCTTCCAGGGATCCAAGAACGGTCCAGTTCAACAAGATCATCGATGAGTTTGTCTCGGCGACGAGCATTGTGGTCGTTGTCCAGGGAGAAGAAGAGCGGATCAAAGCCTTTGCCGAGGAGGCTGTTCCCCGAATTAAAGCAACGTTTGATCCCAGCGATAATTCCCCGTATGTCAGACGGGTCGATTACACGCTGGAATTGGATTTCCTGAAACACCATGGATTGATGCTTGTCAAAGCGGATGATCTCGAAAACATGAAGGATGTGTACACGAATCCCAACCTGGTTCCCTTGCTGACGAACATCAATAACAGCCTGGAGAAAGAATATGTGGGCCGTGAAGAATCTCTTTCGACGAGAGAAAGAGAAGACAGAGCTTTCCTGTTTCTGGATGGTATCCAGAGGCTGATTATCACGATGCAGCAGTTTGCGGAGTATTCAGGGTCTCAGGAATCTCTGCCGCCAGATTCCCAGGCCCTTTCTCAGCAGACTGTGGACAAGCTTCTTTTTGGCGAGCCTTATATGCTCTCCTACGATAAGACAGCCCTGATCATGAATGTCATCCCGAACTTCACGATGTGGGATTTGGGCAAAGTGATATCTGGAGTGGATGCGATCCAGGATACGGTCGACGAGATTTTGGAAGAGTATCCGGATGTGGAAGCCGGGCTCACCGGGATCATGCCGGTCAGTCATGATGAAATGGTTTACGGAGAGAAGAGCATAAGTTATACGACGTTTATCGCCCTTGTGGCGGTGTTTTTCCTTTTGGTGTTTTCCTTCAGAATGTGGGTGGCTCCAGTCCTGGCCCTTTCGAACCTGATCGTCGGTATTGTCTGGGCTGTCGGTGCCGCTTCTCTCCTGGTCGGCACCTTGAACATCATGACCTACATGATGACCGTGATTCTTATCGGATTGGGGATAGATTTTTCGATCCATATGATCTCTGGATTCACGGAAGGACGCTCATTGGGGAAGACGATCGATGCGGCCATGCAGAACACTTTTCTCAAAAGCGGCAAGGGCATCTTGACCGGAGGTGTGACCACGAGCATCGCATTCCTGACTTTGAGCATCAGCAGTTCCCGCGGGATGAAGGAGCTGGGCATCGTGACCGGTATCGGTCTTCTGACAATCATGGTATCCACTTTTCTCTTTTTGCCGGCCCTTCTGGTGCTGCGCGAACGGCGGTTTGAGAAGAAAAGACAAAAAGGAAAGTTGAGAAAAGCGTTCGTCGCCAAAGACATCTCATTCAAAGCCCTCGGCCAAACGGGGAAATATTTATCCAGACGGTATATTGTGACCTTAGTTGCCTCTCTTCTTGGAACAGCGCTGTTGATCGTTTGTGCAACGCGGATAGCCTTTGACCAGAACTATATGAATTTGGAACCCAAGGGATTGCCGTCGATCACTCTTCAGGATGTCGTGCTCGAGAAGTTTGATTTGAGTATGGATTATGCGCTGATCTTGGCAGAGAGTGTGGACGAATCGCGAGAAATTGCCGAACAGTCCAAACGTCTGGGCTCTGTAGCTTTGACAGAAGATATTTCAGTCTACTTTCCCTCAGAGGATCAGCAGCTGAAGCGCGCTCCTCTAATCCAGGGGATTCGGAAAGCAATACGCGCTTCTCGACCTCTCAACACCTTCAAAACAAACAGCCTGGATAAATTTCTCAAGGAGCTTGGGCGGCTGGAGATGAACATCATGGAGATTCAGGACATGGCGTATTTGGGAGGACAGGACAAGGTGGACGAGAAATGTGCCGAGATCGTGGGGGAGGCGGATGACCCTGATCCCAGGAGTATAATCCGAGATCTGATCTCGATTATCCAGAGACACACGAATGCGGCCTCGGCTGGACTGGGAGAATTCCAGAGAGGCTTCGCGCCGTATTTTAGGGAATCCGTCCTGCGGATGTCCTCAAACGAAACTGTCCAGCTCGGGAATCTCCCCCAAACGGTTTTGGACAGGTTCACCAATACGGAGAGATCTCGTTTTTTGGTCACAATCTTTCCAGCGGACAACATCTGGCAGGATGCCGAATTTCTCAAGCGCTTTGTCGAAGACCTGGAAAGAGTGAATGAAAATGCCACCGGAATGCCGCCCGTGTTCAGGGCCCTGATCGAGATCATCGGAAAAGACGGAAGGAATGCAATCCTTCTCACTCTTGTCGTCGTCTTTTTCGTTCTCTGGCTGGATTACAGAAAGCCCGGACATGCGCTCATGGCCATGATCCCTCTGACCATAGGTGTTTTCTGGATGGTGGGTTTAATGGGATTATTCGGGGTGAAACTGACTGTTGTGAGTATCATGGGGCTTCCGATGATCATCGGGATTGGAGTGGATGACGGCGTTCATATCGTGCACCGCTGGCGCATCGAAGGAAAGGGGAAGATCGCTCAGGTCTTTTCGAGCACTGGCAAGGCAATACTCCTCACCAGCGCCACAACCATGCTCGCCTTTGGCTCTCTTGTGTTCTCTGTCTGGCCGGGATTTGCCAGTCTTGGAGTGGCGATGTTCATCGGAGTGGGGACCTGTTTTTTGTCGACTGTTATCGTTCTTTCCGGAATTCTTGGAGTATTGGAACGAAAAAAATAAAAAAGGAAACAGACTATTTTTTCAGAGCTAGGGGGACATTTCTTTCCTTATTCAGAATAAGGAAAGAAAGTGACAGTCCCTGAAAAGTATCCTGTTGTACTCGCTCAGCAATTCGGCAACATTTTTATAATGTCATTGCGAACGGAGTGAAGCAATCCCGTAAAAAGAAAAGCAATTTTCTCTAAGAGATTGCCACGCTTCGCTCGCAATGACACCCTAATCTAGCTTATCCTCTTACGGGATTGCCACGCTTCGCTCGCAATGACACCCTAATCTAGCTTATCCTCCTACGGGATTGCCAGGCTTCGCTCGCAATGACACCTTTATCCTCATTATCATCAATACAAGTGTTACTTAATGACTGAGCATAAACACCTGTCCCCTTTTTCGTCTCTTTTTATTTGCTGTTGTGATGTTCTGTCAATTTTTCGCTGAACCAGGACCAGATCTTCCTGTGGAAATCCCAGCTGGGAGGATTGCTCTTCAGAAAGGAATTCAGGTTGATTCCTTCCTCATCCTGAGGTGTGATCCTGAATTTCCGGACGGTATCCCAGAGGATCGGAAACTCTGGATGGAACTGGGTTCCGAGCACATGCGGATAGGTTTGGTGTTCGATGGATTCCGCAACTCTTCCATCCAGAGAAGTCGCGATGATCGTCATCCCCTTTCCCGTCTTCCCCACCATCTGGTGATGGCTGCTGACGATATAAGGAGTATCGTTTTCTTCAAATCCGAGAGTTGAGCAGAATTTACCGTTTCCGCTGAGTTTTATTCGGTGGAAATTGTAACCGATGAGTTTTTCTTCAGGGAATACCCTGGAGTAAGGATTGTTGTGCCAGTTTTCCCGGTCGAGAATGAATACGTCTTCGAAATATTTTTTTCCGTATTCTTCAGACCAGATGTCCTGGGTCAATGTCCCGCCAGTGCCCACGTTGAGGCTTTGGGCTCCGAGGCATATCCCGAGCACGGGAAATTCCGGATTGGATTCCAGGAAAGGCGTGTGGTTTTCATCCTGGAATCCTCCAAGGAGATGAAAAATGAAGGAAAGCTCCAGAAAGTGGCGGTAAGTGGTGTAGATGCCGGACAGGAAGTTCGTTTTTTTTCCATAGATTGAAGGGGGGATGTCCGCTCCACCGAAAAAAATGATCCCGTCCGATTTTCTGAATATCTGTTCGAATTCATCGCTGCAGGGATTTTCCTGAAAAAGAGTTTCTTTACGGAGTTCACCCGAAATTTTGTGAAACTTGATCCATCTGAGGCCATTGTTTTTAACGTATTCGATCGACCTCTCGTAATTGGTTCTTTCTTTCTCGTGATAGACACCGATAACAGTCAGGTTTTCCGCAGTGATCAATCCCAGTTCCCGGAGCTCGATCAATGCATTGAGAGAGGCCATGGAGGGGTAAAGAATGGCCAGTCTCACTTCTTCATAAACCGGTTCCGCGGTATCGAAGAATCGTTCGGGAGGCTGGTAAGCGGCTTTGCATCCGCCAAGCGAAAAAATGAAAGTCGCGAGTAAGATGAATAAGGCGAAGATCGCCAATTTTTCAGAATAGGATTTTTTCATTCCCGGTTCTCCTGTTTGTTAATCAAATTTCTCCTTTTCAGGACAGGCAAGAATTATAATTTCCTTTTCTGGATTTCGCAAGAGCGAGAATGACTATGGAAATCCCCTGTGCTCCCTTCAGATTTTATGCGCCATTCCCTCACTGAGATGCTTATAAGAAGGAACTGGCACCAGGATATAGAATGAGGATGTGAAATGGTGTAAAATAAATCGTCAGCACGGATTTCCCGGAGAGAGATAAGAATGAACCCTAAAAAAGACGGTGAAGAAGATGTCCAGTTCGAGCTTCGATTCTATTCGGGCTACAAAGGAGAAGAGATTCCCAGGGCCGTCGTCATCGGCAAACGGGAGTTCAAGATACAGGATGTGGTCTCTCGGCAGAGAGTTCTTGACCAGACGACCGGAAAAAGGTCAGAGGTTTTTCACTGCAGGATGGAAGGGGAGACCGTGAAGATCATTCGCTTTGATTCAGGCGAGTGGGAAATTTCCTTCCCTGAAGATATTTAGTTCCTGCGGGTGGCGCCTTTCCCCTTTGGTTTTTTTCCAGAGTGCGGCCCGAATGGAACAGGCCTCATTTCACCTGTTTTAACTCTTTCGAGTTGAACTTTTTCCCTCTTTTCTACGTTTATACAAGAAAAGATACCTGTTTAAAAAGAATAAGAATGAAATCATTGCATTAAGGATAAGGACGATGAGAAACAAATGCGGATTGATTTTGGTTGGATTCTTGATGTTTGTGCTCTTCCCTAAATACTCTGTTTCTTCGAACGAAAAGCCTCTTGAAATTCCGAAACTTTCGAACGCTCCGAAGATTGACGGAGTTCTGGATAATCCGCTCTGGGAAAGAGAGGCGTTGAGGATCGAAGATTTCCTCCAGCTCACACCCAAAGAAAAGGGAATTCCTTCGGAGAAAACGATTGCTTATGTGGGTTATGATGAGAAAAACCTGTATCTCGCCTTTCGTTGTTTCGAGAAAGACCCGAAGAAGATCAGGGCCACGATCACCAACCGAGACAACTGTATAGATGATGACTGGATTTGTGCCTTCCTGGATACCTTCAACGAGAAGCGTCGGGCCTTCTGGTTCATCATCAATCCCCTGGGTGTCCAGATGGACATGATCCGGGTTGAAGAGGGAGGAAACGAAAACTCGGACCCGAGTTGGGACACGGTTTTTTATTCTGACGGGAAGATCGATGAGCAGGGCTACACGGTCGAGATGGCCATTCCTTTCAAGAGCATTCGCTTTCCTGACGCAGAGGAAAATGTCTGGGGTCTCCTGCTGGCCAGAAATATCGCCCGGAACGGAGAGATTCTTTCCTGGCCAGGGATTTCCAGGTCGATTCCCGGACTGCTGACACAGGAGATGGAGATTCGGATCCCCGGTGAGGTGGAAAGAGGAAAAAACTTCGAGATGATGCCCATCGTGACCTCCCTGAATAACGAAGGCGAGAAGGTCGATATCCAGCCGGGTGTGAACTTCAAATGGGGAATCAGCTCCGACCTCACCTTGGATCTGACCGTAAACCCGGATTACAGCCATATCGAGGCCGATGCCCCGCAGATCGATGTCAACCAGAGATTTGCCCTCTATTATCCGGAGAAACGGCCGTTTTTCTTAGAGGGAATGGAAATCTTCAATTCCCCCCAAATCGAGGTCGTCTACACCCGGAGAATCATCGACCCGATCGGGGGGGCCAAGCTGACGGGTAAAGTCGGACGGTTCACCTACGGTCTGCTTTCTGCGTATGACACCAGTCCCACACAAAGCCTCTGGGAAGTGTCTAACGGAGGAGGAGACGCAGGCGAAAACGCTCTCTTCAGCATTTTTCGTATGAAGACCGATGTGTTCAAGGAGTCTTATTTGGGTTTTTGTCTGACTGATAAACATATTCCCGGGGCATTCAACCGGGTTTTGAGCGTGGACGGCCAGTTCAAAGTCAAGAACAGTTGGTTTTTTTCTTTCCAGGCCGTGGGCTCCAAAACAAAGTCCAGTGATCTGGAAACAGGGATCGTTCCCGCCCTGTATGCGGATTTTTCATATTTTTCCAAGAACTGGAGCGGTGGACTGTACTGGATGTCGATTCATCCGGACTTCGAAGCCTCCTCCGGTTTCGTCAACCGTGTGGATTACAGAACCCTCGGCACCTACACATCTTTCCGTTTTTTTCCGGAGAAAAAATACCTGAATCAAGTCTCGCTCGGATTCAACGGAGGCATGCGGTACGAGTTTTCCGGACAGACTATGCAGGACCAATGGATGAGGGCCTACCTGCATCTCAGGATCAATGAATTCAGCATGATCAATTTCTCCGTCCAGAATGAAATGGAGCGGTACAGTGGAATGGATTTTGACCTCCAGGGCTTTAGCATTAACGGAGAGACGAACTTCATCAAATGGCTGCCCCTAGGATTCTATTTCGGAACAGGTCACAGCATCTATTATGATCCCGATGATCCCTTCCGTGGATGGAACAACAATTACGTGCTCTACATGAATCTGAAACCGAACAAGAGGCTTCAGATAATGCTGAGATTCCAGAAGCAGACTTTCTGGGAAGAGAAAGGGGGAGAGGAGATTTATGATTTCAACGTGCTGCGGACCAGAACAACTTACCAGATCTCAAAAACTCTCTCTCTCCGAGCGATCGTTGACTACAATCATTTTTATGAGGAGGTCTACGGAAGCTTTCTTGTCAGCTGGATTCTGAGGCCAGGCACCGTGTTCTTCTTGGGTGTGGACAGCAATTACTTGGAAAATGAATTCGGCAGGTTCGACCGGACAAACCGCAGTGTCTTCATAAAGTTCTCCTACTGGTGGAGAATGTGACGCGGGGCTTACGTTCAGAGCCTAACAGGAAAGTTACTCTATTTTAATCCTGGCACAAGGATTCTTTATTTTTTCGATTGTATCCCTCCGGCAGCACCAACACATTTAATTTGTATTGTGTGTTGAGTATAATAGACGGATGAGTCTGAGATTTCTGCAAGAGACAGAGGAATTTAAAGGATTTCTCCGGGCCCTGCGACAGGGGGAAAAAGGGCTTAGAGTCCAAGGGCTCGTAGACCCGGCCAAAGCCTATTTTCTGTCTGTGCTGGCCAAGCAATCGAGAAAAAGAATCATTTTTATCCAACCCTATTCCTCTTCTCTTCCCCGGATGGAAGACCAGTGCCGGTTTTATCTGTCGCAGTTTTCAAAGAATATTCCCTTGAGTCTCCTGCCTTCGTTGTCGGATAATCCCTACCAGGAAATATTTCCTCCCCTTGAATCGATCTCCTCAAGGATGAGGTTTTTCTCTGACTTGATCCGTCGTCAGCCAGCCTTGGTCCTGACCCATCTCATGGGTTTGCTCAGGCCTTTTCCTGGCCCTCAGAATATTAAGAGCCTATTTTTGGAGCTGGAGGTCGGGTCGAGTGGAGGACGCAACCGAATCCTTGACATTATTGAAGGATACGGTTACGCACGGGAGGATTTAGTCAATTCCGCTGGAGAATATGCCTGGCGTGGAGGAGTCGTCGATGTTTTTTCTCCCTGGCATGTCTTCCCTTACCGGGTCGAGTTCAGCGGAGAAGAGGTTGTCTCTATCCGCGAGTTCGATCCGTCCTCACAGCGTTCGGTCAAAAAAACAGACCGTCTGTTGCTCCCTTCGCTGCGGGAGTTCCCGAGTTCGGCCCACTTCTTCAGAGAATGGGAAGAGCTGGCCCAAGAAAGAGGAAGCGCAGTCCCTTGGGAAGATACACACGATAAGATATCTCTGGTGAAGCAGAGGGACTTGTTCCCTTCGTTTTTTTACCTCTCGCTTCTTCATAAAGAGCACTTCGCACCTTTCACTCACTACCTGAAAAACTATCTCTTCATCATAGATGACTTTGAAGAAGTGGAGACAGAATGGAAGGAGTCCCTCAAGGATTTTAGCGAACAGTACGAAGAATTGAAGCAGGAAAAGAAGTTTGCCCTGTCCCCTAAAGAAATGTATTTGTGCTCCCTTTGGGAGAAGATAAAGAAGGAGGCGATCCGCTGGCAGGAACTCACTTCCGGGAGAGGAAAGAAGACCTATTCCTTCTCTTTCCAATCTGTTCCTCATTTCAAGAATAAGATCCCCTTCTTCATTCGATACTTGAAAGGGCTGCAGAGGGAGAGGGAGAGATGCTTCATCTATTTTTCGAGCCAGGATTTGCGCCGGAAACTGGCCAGCCTCCTCTCTCAGCATCAGGTCTCACACAGGGAATCTTCCACTCCGTTCGTCTTTCCCAAAGATGGAGAGATTCTTCTTCTTGTCGGGGATATGACTCACGGTTTCAGCTACCCGAATGAAAAAATCCACTATTTTTCAGATAAAGATATTTTTACTGAGGAAAAAGTCCTCGTCTCCCGTCCGCGAGTCAAGCCCTTCCTGTCTCACTTCCAGGACCTTAAGGCAGGAGATTATGTGGTCCACACAGATTACGGGATAGGAATTTTCAAAGGCCTGGTCAAACTGGATATCGATAAGAGCACCGGCGAGTTCATCGAGATCACATACCGGGAAGAGGACAAGTTGTTTGTGCCGGTTGAGGACCTCAACCTGGTGCAGAAATATTCTGCTCTCGGAACGAGCACACCGCTTCTCAGCAAATTGGGAACTCTCTCCTGGGAAAGAACCAAGATGCGTACGAAAAAAGCGGTCGAGAAAATGGCGAAAGAGCTTCTGCACCTGTATGCTCAGCGGAAAGCCATAAAAGGATTCCCGTTTAGCCATGGAGGCACCTGGCAGTCTGAATTTGAAAGAACGTTTAAATTTGAGGAGACAGAGGACCAACTGAAGACGATCAAGGAAATCATGAAGGATATGGAGTTGGGATCTCCGATGGACCGCCTGCTCTGCGGGGATGTGGGCTACGGGAAAACGGAGGTCGCAATCCGGGCATCTTTCAAAGCCGTGATGGACGGGAAGCAAGTCGCTGTTCTCTGCCCAACGACTGTCTTGGCCAGTCAGCATCTTCATACATTCAGAGAGAGAATGATTCTCTTTCCTGTCCGGGTTGAAGGGTTGAGCCGCTTCCAGACGAAGGGCCAACAGGCGAAAGTTCTTGAAGATTTAGAAAGGGGACTGGTTGACATCGTCGTCGGAACCCATCGCCTCCTTTCCAAGGACGTTCAATTCCGTGACCTGGGTCTGTTGATCGTCGATGAGGAGCAGAGGTTCGGAGTCAACCACAAGGAAAAGATAAAGAGGATGAAATCCGATATCGATGTCCTCGCCATGAGTGCCACACCCATTCCGAGGACTTTGAATCTATCTCTGACAGGAATCCGGGATATCAGCTTGATCGAAACTCCTCCCAAGGACAGGCTGGCTATTCATACTGTTGTGACTCCATTCAGCCCGAAGCTCGTGGCGTCCGCGATTAAAATGGAACTGGCAAGGAAAGGGCAGGTGTACTATATCCATAACAGGATTGAAGACATCGATAAGATCGCCCGAATGATCAGGAAGTACGTTCCTCAGGCAAAAATTGGCGTGATTCACGGAAAAATGCCGAGTGCGACGCTTGAGAAAAGGATGATTGATTTCATCGAACAGAAATCCAATGTTCTTGTGTCCACCACAATAATCGAGAACGGAATAGATATTCCTCTTGTCAACACTCTCATCGTGGAGCGTGCAGACCTTTTCGGCCTGTCTCAGCTTTACCAGCTCCGCGGGAGAGTGGGCCGTTCGTCCCGTCAAGCCGTCGCCTACTTTCTTGTTCCTCCCTACAGTGCTCTCACTCCTTTGGCTAGGGAGCGACTGAAAGCGCTCCAGGAGTTTACGGAGCTGGGATCGGGTTTTCGTCTGGCAGCAAAAGACCTGGAAATAAGGGGAGCCGGGAATTTTTTAGGCTCTGAGCAGCACGGATACATGGAGGCCGTCGGATTCGATTTCTACATGCATCTTCTGGAGCAGACCATCAAGGAGCTCAAGGGGGAAGCACGGGATGAGATCAAAAGCGAGATCAACTTGAGAGTGGACATACGTATACCGCAGAGCTATCTTCCTCAGATCAATCTGAGACTTAACCTCTACAAGCGGATTTCTTCTGTAGAGAACCTGTCCGAGATTGAGAAAATCAAGAAAGAAATCAAGGATAGGTACGGTCCTCTTCCCCCAGGTGTCAGGAATCTTCTTCGCTATGGTGGGATCAAACACCTGGCTCAAGAGATAAAGATCCGCTCGATTGACCGTGTGGGAAAAAGAATCGTGTTTAAATTTCCCCCCTCTACATCTGTCAATTTAGCCCGTTTGACCCAGCTGATGGAAAAATACTCAGGCTCCATCACTCCTCAAGGGGTGATGAGCCTGACTGTGCCGGCGGAGAGCGACTCGCAGATCATGGATGAAACGACAACCATCTTGAAGGAGTTATCTGTAATGTAATATAATGACTACCGTTGATAGAGTTGAATGCGAACATGAAAACAAAAGGTTTGTTCTTCTGGCTATTTGGAGCGTGCGTTCTTTTCCTGTGCTCGAACTGCAAGGTCCCGGATTCCCAGGAAAGGACGTCGGTTTTCAATCTTTCTGATCCCCAGAGAAAAAATGACACCATCCTTGAGATCGAAGATGACCTCTTTACCAATTCCGACTTTGAAAAGTATATTCGTGCGACTCTCGGAGATGACCAGGATGCTTTGACCGCCGTATCCTTGAGCCGCCTTTTCGATAACTTCATCGAGGAGAAGATTCTCCTCAAGGCAGCGCGAATGCAGAATATTATCAATACCGAAAGAGAAAAGAAAGAGTATCTGGCAAGGCTGTCGGATGAACTCAGCGCGGATGAAGGGCAGATTACTTCGGAAGAGATGGACACAGAAATCCTGTTTGATAGACTGCTGATTGAAAAATACACTTACGCTCTTGTGAGAAACATTGAAGTCACAGATGAGGAGATTAAAGAATATTATGATAGAAACAGGAGGGATTTTCTGCGGCCGGAAAGGGTGAAAGTCAGCCAGATCTTGCTGGAAACCGAGGCGAAGGCGATCGAGATCTTGCAGAGAGTGGAGGGTTCTTCCGAAGAAGAATTCCGTAAGATTGCTCAGGATGAATCTGTCGGCTTGGAAGCTTTGAAAGGTGGAGAGATGGGCGTGTTTGAGATGGGCCAGCTCCCGTTCGAGATGGAAAGGGTGATATTCTCACTCGAGGAAGGAGAACTGAGTCCTGTGGTGGAATCGTCCTACGGATATCATATCTTCAGAGTAGATGAAAGGTATTCCCCGAGGCTGATTTCTGAGGAGGAGGCTGCACCGAATATCCGAGAGCAAATTCTGGACATAAAGATCAAGCAACGAATTTCCAGACATATAGAAGATTTGAAAATTAATATGACGTGGACTTTTTATCCGTTGAAACTGCCCTTTCCCTACCAAAGGATTGAACAATGAGACTGATGAGGTTTTTCCTTGCCTCTCTCCTGCTGTTTTCTACAGCCCTGCACAGCCAGGATGTCATCGAAGAGATCGTTGCGATCGTGAATGATGATATCATCACGCTTTCTGAATACAGAACAGAGTATGAGGCCAACTACCAAGCGCTGCGGTCTCAACTTCAGGGGGAAGAGTTCGCGAGGCAGTTAGAGCTGATGAGAAAAGGTCTTTTAAATCAGATGATCACGGATGTACTCCTTTTGCAGGAAGCCGATAAAATGGAAGGCCTCAATGTTGAGGAGCAGATGAAGTTGTACATAGACAACCTGAAGAAAGAAAATAACATAGAGTCGGACGAAGAATTTATCCGGATTCTGAGACAGCAGGGATCGGATTATAATGAGTGGAGGGAGATTCTCAGGAGGAACATGATGAAAGAGGCTGTTGTTGTCGCAAATGTCCATCAAAGTATAGTCGTCGATGAAGCTGAGGTCCTCAACTATCACAAACTCCATCCAGACGAATTCACCGAACCAGCTGAGTATAAACTGAAAGGCATCATCGTTTCTTCCGGTTCGGGAAGCGATGAAGGAGTAGAAGCCACAAAGCAGGAAATCAGCAGAAAGATCGCAGCCGGGGAGGATTTTGGGGCGCTGGCCGGTGAATATTCTGAAGGACCGGAGAAGGACGCAAACGGAAATCTGGGGGTTTTTAAAAGGGGTGAATTGGCGAGAAATTTGGAAGAAGCCGTAGAGAATTTAAAAGAGGGGGAAGTCACTCCGTGGATTCAAATGAGGAATGCGTGGTATATCCTGAAACTGGAAGAGAAGAAAGAACCGCGGGTTAAAGAATTTGATGAGGCCCGAAAGGATATCGAACAGAGGATATTTGCTGAGAAAGCGGAAGAGAAATTTAAAGAGTTCATGAAAGAACTCAGAGAAAAAAGCTACATAAAGATCCTCGATCCCAACCCGTTAGATTTTTAACGGATTAACCTTTTTTATGGAATGAAGATTGCGGCCGCAAACGCTGTTGTCCAGAGCCCTTTCTTTCCCTCCGCAGTTTGAGTGATGTTCTTGGTTTTAACCGTCAATGTGTCGGAAAGCTTGTAGAGGCTTTTTTCTTTATTCCAGATCTGGCCGATGTCAAAATCAACTCCGAGTGTGGTGGCCAGCATGTACGCGGCGAGATCTTCGGCGTACTGGCCGGTTTCTTTCTCCGTCTGACCAAAGGCATGATGCTCAGAAAGATACCCGTAGTGGTTCGGATTATTCTGGAGGGCCAGTCCCACAGAAGCGGATATCTTGCGGTGGGCTTCATTCGTTGCGCACTCGCTCATAACTAAAAAAACAATTTGGCCGGGCTTAAGGTGTTTCAATCCTTTTTCTTTAGTGATGAGCTTGCAGCGGGGAGGAAAGATACTCGATATCTTCACAAGGTTGAAGGGGGCTATCCCCGCGGCTCTCAAAGCTTGTTCAAAACTGGCTAATTTTTCCTTATGCTGTCCTTTCCCTTTTGTCAAAAATGCTTTGGTTGGAATGATTGAACTCATCAATTTTCCTTTCCTCTGGAGTGAGGGAAGCCCGGGAGGCTCTGTCAAACGGGATGCCTCTTTGGAGAAAACGCAGATTCTTTATTTCTTCTCTGGCCTCAGCGGCTCATCGGGCTTGAAGTCGATATCCTTTGAAATGTCCCACTCTCCCAGGAGAGCATACCGGGATCCCTTGAGTTTGACAAAAAGCTTGACCGAGGAGATCTTCCATCCTGGATTGTTCTTGAAATCGTTGAGGCGTTTTCCCTCGACGCCATAATTGCTTCTCATGGTGATGACATCGCTCACTGCTCCGGGCATGAGGGCTTCTTTGGACATGGCAGCCAAGAGGTCATCGCCCTGGACATCCTTTTCTCCTCTTATGGTAAAAATAGCGTTAAAGTAGACGAATTTAAGAGGCTCTTCAGAGAGATTTTTAACACGGAAGGAGATTTCAGGAGTGAGAATCAGCTTTTCTGGCCAGGGAGAGTAGTATTTCTTCACCCATTTTGAATTGAAATCTTGGACCTCAAAATAGGTCTTCAACTCTTCGGCGGTGGGCACTTTTCCGCACGCTGAGTGGAAAAGCATCATAGACATGACAGCCAAGATAAGGACACTTGTGGAAGTGATTTTGGTCATTTGTTTTCTCCTTATTTTCAATATAGTGGATGCGTAGAAATTATTCAATCATTTTCCTTTGTGCCCTTTTGCATTTTTCCGGAATTTTGGCTATTGTGAGAAAACGATGAAAGATAAGATTTTGAGGTTCAACCTCTATTTCGGATTTACCGTTCTCATCGTTGCTGCCATTCTTTTGGCGCTTGAGGTTTCTCTGGTCAAAACCTGGTTCTTTTCCCTTGCATGGTGGTCATTCATCCTCATAATGGACAGCCTGAATTACAGGAGGACTCGGAGTTCACTTCTTTCCGGACCCTTCCGGAATTTTCTGTTCACCGCTTTTATTTCCGTCTTTGTCTGGCTGATCTTCGAGATCTTCAACCTGAGGTTGAAGAACTGGAGCTACCAGGGGCTTCCAGAGAGCCTGCCTGTGAGATGGCTGGGCTATTTCATAGCGTTCGCCACTGTGATACCAGCCATGGTAGAGATCGCTCATTTCATCGAGAGTTTCCTGAAAGGCAGGAGGCTCGCCCTTTTCAGACTCCGCGCAACGCCTGCGCTTTTGAAAATCTTTTTTGTTTCCGGAATCCTATTCATTTGTCTCTTCATCGCCTGGCCCCGCCTCTTTTTCCCTTTGGCCTGGCTGTGTTTTATTTTTCTCCTCGAGCCGGTGAATATCTGGCTGGGAAATGATTCGCTGTGGAAAGACGTGGAAAAAAGAGACTGGACCCGGTTTTGGAGCTGGGTGTTTGCCGGACTGGTGGCGGGATTCTTGTGGGAATTCTGGAATTTCTGGGCCGCCTCACACTGGGTTTATTCGCTGCCGTACTTGGATTTCTGGCGGATCTTTCAGATGCCCGTTTTCGGTTACACGGGATTCCTCCCTTTTGCTCTGGAGGTGTTCGCCGTGTATCAGTTTCTTCTCTTCCTGGAGAAAAAGACGCGTTCGAGAGTTTTCTTGAGAACAGCGATTTTCGTTGCTCTGCTGAGTGCGTATGCCGGAGCCTTTTTCTTGATCGATACCTTCACACTGAAATGAATACAACCCTTTTTTATTCGACGACCTGAGAAACAAACACGAGTTCGACGTTATACTCACTGGCAAGGTGTAAATTCTCCCTGAGAGTTTTCAGAGTCACTTCTACGGGATGACAGATACCCACGGCCATCCCGTTTCTCCCGGCCAGCCGGAAAAGTTCGATCAATTTTCTTTTTATATATTCCTCTTGGTTTTGTCCGTCCAGGAAGACATGGCGGTAGACGGACGGAACCCGCATTTCTCGCGCGATTTCATGAGCGATCGACCTGGGCGTGGTGCGGCTGTCCACAAAGAAGAGGTTCCGGTCCTTCAGGTTTTGAATGATGATTCTCATAAAAATTTCATTCGGAGTGATTTTTGAGCCCATGTGGTTGTTGACACCTTTGATATAAGGAATTTGCGCGAGATTCATATCCACAGTTTTCTGGATCTCCTCTTCGCTCATCTGTGAATGGATGAGCCCATCAATGTTGTTTTCATCCTGATTGTTAACGGATTCGAGCGGGAGATGCAGAATGACCTCCAGACCGTTTTGTTGAGCGACCTGGGCGGTTTCTTGGGCGAAGGGGCTGAAAGGAAGGATGGAGATTGTCAGAGGTTTCCGGAAAGAACAGAGTTGGCGTATCGCTTCCAGGCTGTAACCCATATCATCGACGATGATCGCGACTCTATTTCTTGGCTCTTTGAGGAGCGGTGGCGGTTCTTTCGCTTCCAGCTTGTCGACCGAAAAAAGGATAATCAGTCCCTTCTCTTTTTCTTCTCCCACCTGCCACAGGTAGTAATTTTTTTCCTCCCCGAGCTGTTCTTCTTTTCCCAGCAGGGGAGCGTTGATTTTTGCAAATTCCGCCTCCAAGTAAGATTCCAGTTTTCTGTATACCTTCTCGGAGAGGTCAACCATGAGATGAAGGGCTCCTTGGGTGTCCCTGAACTGCTGAATCGATTCAGAAGATATTCCGTTGAGGGTCAGGCTCTTCAGGACAACCTGTTCCAGGACTTCCTGACTTATGGTTGCCTCTGTTTCTCCGGATAAAGCAGAAAAGAAATAAGAGCTTTTCTCTTTCTTCCAAGCGATGAAGTCCAACCCGATGACGGAAAAAAGTACAAGGAGAGAGAAGATTATGTATATGAGGCGTTGAGGCTGGCTGTTCTGATTTTTCCCAGACCTGCTCTTAAGCATGTATTATGTGTCAGAATGAAGAGGAAAAGCTTTTCTTGAGGTAAATGTCGTCGCTTTGATTATCTATTTCGATTTTGACATCCGGTCTGACGCCCTTGAGCCACAATGTTTCACCTGAATTCAGATGAAAAATTCCTGAGGTCAACAGCAATCCTGTGTCGTCTTCCAGTCGAAACATGGTCTGTTTGGCCGTGAGACCTGGGGTCTTGAGACCGATGATTTTTGCCCTTTTGAAGTCTTGAAGGACTCCCGCAACGATTTCTGCCGGGCCCTGAGTCGCCAGGTTGGTCCATACCACAAGAGGAATAGTCTCGAGTTCAGGAATTTCCGTGCAGCTTAGATATTCCCTGGATTCCTTTTTGTGTTCAATGTAGCCGATTTTGGGAGCTTTCAGGAAGATATTGATGAGCTGACGGGCTTCCTGCAGGTCTCCTTCATAACAGTTCCTCAAATCCAGGATCAACGGATTTTTGGTCGACTTCAACCGGGGGATGATTTTTTCTTTAACTGTTTCTACAGCAGGATAATAGAGACGGTGGACCTTGAGAATTCCACTCGTTCCTTCCGAAGAAGTCAAAGAGATGGAGTCCTTAAACAGCTGAGCTCTTTCCACCTTGATCTCTAAAGTTTTTTCGTCCCTGAGGATTCTCAATTCTACCGGTTTCTCTTCTCTGTCTTTGAGATACAGTTGGGCTTCGACCAGGCTCATCATCTGGGGCGGAATTTCATCCAGAGCGCTGATGAAATCTCCCACCTGTATTCCATGTTTTTGAGCGGGGGAGTTTTCAATAATTCCCACAACCTGGGGAAAAGAGCCGTATCTCTTATAGAGTACGAGTCCGGCATCCTTCAGGTCGTTCTCGGTGCGCTGCGTGAACTTAATCATGCTTTTCTTGTCTAGATAAGAAGAGAGAACATCCAGGGAATTGACAAGTCCTCTGAAGGCTCCTTTCATGGTTTCTGTCGGATTCGCTTCCTCAATGTAGTCATTCTGGATGAGATAAATAACTCTTCCAAGGAGTTCGAAATTTTTATAAGGAGAGAGATTCGAAAAAAGCCCGGGGACCAGGTTTTTTTCAATGATCAAGAGGAGCGAAACAACAGCAAGCACTGTCAGGAGAATGATTTTTGACTTTTTTGTGTTCATTTATCTCTATGTGCGAATACTGATTGTATCATCTTCTTTTCAACCAATTCAAGGGATCAACGGGTCTTGCTTTCGAACGGATCTCGAAATAGAGTGTGATTCCTTTGAGGGAACCGGTGTCTCCGACAATCGCTATGGGCTGTCCTGTTTTAACCAGTTCCCCTATTTGGACCAGGAAATCTGCGCAGTGGGCATAGATCGAATGGAAGTTCATTCCGTGGTCGAGGATGATCACGTTTCCGCGCCCTTTAAAATAGTCAGAAAATACGACTTTGCCTGGATGGATGGCTTTGACAACGGCCTGGTTTTCCCGGGGAGTGATTTCGATTCCGTCGTTGACTGTGACAGTCCGAAACCGCGGATGCACCTGACGCCCGAATGTGGAGACTACCGCTCCTTCTATCGGCCAGGGAAGCCTTCCCTTTTGCTCGTAGAGGGGGACGATGAGAATAGGAAAAGAAATCTCGTCCTTGAGCAATTTTTCGATCAAACTCTGCAGCTGTTGAGACCTCTCTTTGAGCTCATCCAGGGCTTGAAGATGCGTATTTTTGTTTTCTTTTATCTCTGTGATCAACGCTTTGTGTTTTTTCTCCTGCACTTCGAGTTCCTGTCTTTTATTCTTGGTTTTCCAGATGAGATTCGAACTTTCTTTCTTTTTCTCTTCGAGTTCCTCCTCCGCTTTCCGAAGCTGTTGAAGAGTCCCAATGTAATTCGCGATTACCTTGTTCTGATACTGGGCCAGAAGAGTCAGGTTTTTGCTCTCAGACACGAGCGTGTTCATGTTTTTGGCCTGGATTATGAACTGCAGTTGATTGAGTTTTCCAAATTTGTACATGCTGACAAGGATCTTTTCGATCGAGTCTTTTTCTCTTTCCAGTTTAGCTCTAAGCTGAGGTACTCTCCTTTGTATCGAAGAGAGCTCACGGTTTGTCTTCCCCAGTTGCATGGTGTACAGGATGATTTCTTTCCGGATCAGATTTTTATTGAATCCGATACGGTCCAGGTCTGAGAGCAAGGAGGATTCTTTTTTTTCCTCTTCCTGTATTCTCAGTTTGAGCTGATCGATTTGCCGGGAGATGTCTGCCAGTCGCTTCTTGTATTCAGAGACGTTCTGCTGTCCAGAAACAACTAGAGAGAAGATAAAAACAAGAGGAAGAAGGATTGCAGGAAAAAGGCGGAGGCTTTTAAAAAGACTTTGGCGGAAGTTCATTGTTTTTAATGATATCCCGCACGCCGGTTTTTATCAACCCCAAATTTCATTGAGAATGCATCTCATTTTATATGATTAAAGCATGGTTTTTAAAATCCTTTTGCTCCCTTCAGATTTTTCACGCCATTCCCTCACTCACTTTATCTGCGGATAAGCGAAGGCCAGTTGGGGAGAAAACCGTTTGAAGGCGGAGCGGGCATGGTTCCTCACCGATGAGGTGAGGAGAGCGGAGCCTGAAACCGAGCCGCTTTTGAATCGCTGGGGCAAAAGTGGCGTGTTTTCGAAATCCACTGGCCTGAGTTCTCTCAGACATTCTCGGCGCCCGACTTTGTCGGATTCCCTCGAAGGACGATTCGTGAAGGCTAAATCTTCAAGGTTGCTTCAAGGATTTTAAAATCATTTCAGATTTTGTCTTTTTTGTAGAAATAGTCGGTGGTGACTCTTCCGACCATTCCGGCCAGGATGAGCATGGAGACGATGTTGGGGAAGGCCATAAACGCGTTGGCAATGTCCCCGATGTACCAGACGATATTCAGGTGAGGTCCCTGAATATTCGCGCCGATAAAAAGCAGGACTATGAAAGCGATTCGGTAAGGATAGATAATCCGGACACCGAATATGTACTCCAGACACTTTTCTCCGTAGTAACACCACCCCAGGAGAGTTGAATAGCCAAACAGGAAAGAGCTCAAAGCGATGATGTACCCTCCAAAAGGGATGACAGAATCAAAGGCCGCGGCTGTCAGCTTTGTGGACGTGAGTCCCTCGGCTGATCCAAAAACAGATGTTTTGAGATACATCCCCGTGATAACGATGGTCAGGGTTGTAAGGGTGTTGACGATCAGAGTGTCGATGAAGGTTCCTGTCATGGCGATCAGGCCGTTCCGGGAAGGGTCTGAGGATTTTGAAGCCGACTGGGCGATAGCGGCCGAGCCCAGTCCAGATTCGTTGGAGAGAAGTCCTCTCCGGACACCGACGCTGATGATCAGCTTTAAGGAGGCTCCCACCATGCCTCCGCCCACGGCTTTGACGGAGAAGGCGGACTTGAATATGACCGCAAAGGCTGCAGGGAGATTGACGATGTTGGCTCCGATGATAACGAGCGCTCCGCCGAAATACAAGAGAATCATGGTCGGTACGAGACGCTCGGACACCGCGCCGATTCTTTTGATCCCGCCTAAAACAACAGCCCCGACCATCGTGAAAATGACGAGGCCTGTCAACCAGAAGGGGACTCCGAACTGGTCGTTGAAAACCAGAGCCATGGAATTGGACTGGGCCATGTTTCCTGTTCCGAAAAGGCAGGTGAAGGCCCCGCAGATTGCAAAAAACATCCCCATGAATTTGGCCAGTTTTTCGTTGCGGATGCCATGCCGGGCGTAGTACATCGGTCCGCCGGACATCTCTCCGCGCTCATTCTTGATCCGGAACCGGACTCCCAAGAAGCCTTCGGCGTATTTGGTGGCCATGCCGATAAATCCGAAGATCCACATCCAAACAGGCGCTCCCGGTCCCCCAGTGGCGATGGCCGTGGCCACTCCAGCGAGGTTTCCGTTGCCCACAGTCGCGGCCAGTGCGGTCATCAAGGCTGCGTAAGGCGAGATATCCCCTTCTTCTTTTTCTGATTTATCTTTCCTCATCGCTCCCTTGAGGACCATCTTCAAGGACAGAATGAGGCGCCGGACCTGGATAAAGCGGGTGAGCAGAGTGAGCATCGCCCCGATCAAAAAGAGGAGGACGACCATCAGCGGGAACCACATGAAGTCACTCGTCTCTTTGGTGAACACGAGGGCTTTATCCAGCAGTGAAGGGGTGATGGAGAGAATGAGTTCAATGGTCTCGTCCCCTTCTGTGATCTCGATCTCCCTCCTCTCTCCTCCTGCCGGTGTGGCGCTGTACAGGTCTACCCAGAGGATGTATCTCCCGGGTTCAATATTCTGGAAAGCATAGTTTCCGTGTTCGTCAATTTCGGACTCGAATCGATATTCCGTCCCTATAGGCTCGAGTAGCACAGAGCCATGCGCGTACGCCTCTCCCGTAGTGGTGACGTTCACTTGGCCCTTGATCTCAGCTGCATTTAAAGAAGAGAATCCAGTGAGTAAAAAGAATATGAATATGATGGCCGAAAGTTTTTTCTTCATGGCATTATTTATCCTGCTATTTTTTTAATAAAGAAAAGAATGATGAGTATGGCGACTGGCGTGAGAAACTTTAGCGAAAAGACCCATACCGGACGCAGTTTGAATCGTTGGTTCCCAGAGGCAATTTCCTTGAGTGCCTTTTTGGCTCTCCAGACATAGCCTACGAAGATACAGATAAAAAAAGCGCCCACAGGCAGTGCGATATTCTGGAAAACAAAAGCGAAAAAACTCAAAACTTTAAGTCGAGTAAAAAACGGCATCCCTCCCGTGGAGAGGGCGGAGGGAATACCGATAATAATGGTGATGATACCGATCACAAAAACCGCTTTTTTTCTGGACCAGTTTTTCTCATCGACAAAGTATGAGACGGGGACTTCAAGAAGAGAGATGGTCGAAGTCAGCGCGGCCACAGTGAGAAGCGTGAAAAAAAGAATCCCAAAAATATATCCTCCAGGGAGCTGGGAAAGGATGAGGGGAAAGATCTGGAATGCGAGGCCCTCCCCGCCCACATCGCCCGGCTGACCGGAAAAAGCGAGAGTGGGAAAGATAATCAGCCCGGCGAGCAGGGCGATCAAAGTATCCGAGAAGGAAACCCATCCCGCGGATGACACGAGGTTATCCTTTTTGGAAATGTAGCTGCCGTAAGTGATCATTGTCCCCATACCCAAGCTCAAAGAGAAGAAGGCCTGGCCGACAGCGAACAGAATGACTGTCCCGTTGAGCTTGGAGAAGTCGGGTTTGAGATAAAAGGCGATTCCCTGACCTGCACCAGGAAGAGTGAGGGCTCTGACTGCGAGCAGCACGATCAGGAGGAAAAGAGCGGGCATCAGGATCTTTGTCCATTTCTCGATTCCTTTCTTGACTCCTTTGGAGATGATGAAGATGGTCAATCCCATGATCAGACCGAAAAAAATGAAGACCTGGAGAGGATCAGAACTGAAATCAGAAAATATTTGATTCGACATTTTCGCCGTGAGTTCTCCTCTAAAAGCACCAGCGGCTGTTTTGAAAATGTATCCTGCCGCCCAGCCGGCCACAACCGCATAAAAGGAGAGTATGCAAACCCCGGTAATGATTCCAAGGTAGCCGACGAATTTCCAGGGTGAACCAGGTTTAATGTATTCGAAGGCGCCAACGGGATTCTTCTGTGAGTGACGGCCGAGAGTGAGCTCAGCCAACATTACGGTAAATCCGATGAACACCACAGCCAGGATATAAACGAAAACAAAAACCGCGCCGCCATTCTGACTGGCCACAGTCGGAAAACGCCAGATGTTGCCCAGGCCTATGGCTGATCCTGTGGCAGCGAAGATAAAAGCAACTTTGGAGCCCCAGATCCCTCTTGCGGTCGCTTCCTGGTTCTCCATTTTTCAGTCTCCCTTACTTTTTCATTTGAAATTTTCCATATTTATCCGTATCTTTTACCACAAAATGGGGTCAGGTCTCAACATTTGACATTTTCTCAATTTATCTTTTTTTCATTAGACTTGACATCTGAAAAAAATCTTTTAGACGAGAAAGGAAAAAAGCCAAATGTCAAATGTTGAGACCTGACCCCAATTCAGCAAAAAGAAGTTGCGTAAGTCTCGCTTCATGCATAAAATTAGAGGTCAACTCGACTTCCCGAGTGAAGGATTCAGGACTCCTGAGCTATTCACGAGTCGAGGTTGCCGGAGACTCCGTTGCGAGGAGAGAAACGACAGCGGCAATCCCATGCCTATGCGCAAGGGCATGAGATCGCCACGCTTCGCTCGCGATGACGTGGTCCTCCACCGCGATTGTGCTGTAACGAAGTAGATTCGGTGAGATCGGCTCGCCCGAAGGGGAAAAGATGCCGACATAAAATAATCAAGCGTCCTTAAGAAATGATGGTATAAGGTGTCGGCAGATTTTATGAATAATTCAGGAAGAGGAGGTATAGGATATGCCGGCGATCGAGATTAAACCCGGTGTCTACTGGATAGGAGTGAACGACAGAACCACCGACCTTTTTGAAGGGATATGGCCCATCACCAAAGAAGGGGTTTCCTACAATTCTTACTTGATAGATGATGAGAAGAAGGTGGTCGTTGACCTGGTCAAATCCTTTAAGAAAGACGAGTACATCGCCCAAATCAGTGAGCTCACAGATGCGTCTCAAATCGATTATGTTGTCATCAACCACATGGAGCCCGACCATTCCGGCCTTCTCCGGACGTTTCGGAAGGTTGCTCCTCGAGCCACCTTCATGGGTTCGGCAAAGACTAAAGAAATGCTCGAGAGCTTTTTTTCTATTACGGACAATATCCAAGTTGTCAGCGATGGAGATACGCTTTCGATAGGGAAGCGCACACTCAAATTCTTCTCCACACCTTTTCTCCACTGGCCCGAGACCATCATGACTTACGACGTCTCAGACCGGATTCTTTTTCCCTGCGATGCGTTTGGAGGCTACGGCGCTATTCGGGGAGCTATCTTTGATGATGAATGCGAGGATTTCGAATTCTACAAAAGAGAAGCGCTCCGGTATTATGTCAACATTGTGGCCAATTACAGTGCAAGAGTTTTGGCAGCGATCGAGAAATTGGCGGATATCCCTGTGGACATCATTGCTCCCTCTCATGGTCTGATCTGGAGGGAAAATCCCTCTCTGATTGTCGACCTTTACAAAAAATGGGCCGAATGCGCGGAGGGAAAAACCGAACCCGGGATCACTCTTGTTTACGGATCCATGTACGGCTACACAGAGTTGATGATGAACGCGGTGGCACAGGGAATATCAAGAGAAGGCGTTCCCGTAGAGATCTTCGATGCCTCCAGAACTCATGTGAGCTACATCCTCCCCTCGCTCTGGACGAAGAGCGCGGTGATGATCGGAGCTCCCACATACGAGGTCTCTCTTTTTCCGCCAGTCGCGGAAGTCCTGAACGTGTGTGCCCATAAACACATCAAGAACAAAAAAGCGGCCTATTTCGGGAGTTTTGGCTGGAGCGGCGGCGCGTTGAGACATCTTGAAAAGATCATCGAACCTTTGAAATGGGAACTGGTGGACACGTTCGAATTCAAAGGAGCCCCGAAAGAGGAAGAGATTAAGAAAGGCGAAGAGTTCGGCCGGAAATTTGCACAGCTGGTAAAGAAGTGAATGGGGGCGTCTTTCCCACTCGAGCCAAAATGTGCTATATTGGTGGATGTTTGTTTTTCCGAAGGTAAAAGATGGAAGAGAACGGCTGGAAAAAGAGCTTATCCAATTTTTTAGAAGACCTCAGAATCATCGAAGAATGTAAAGGGGAAACCCCAGAAAACTTCAATCAGTTTTGTGAGTTTATCGCTGAACCTTCCTTTGAAAGCCTTTCAGAAGAGCTGAAAAAGTACGGGATAAAATCCAAGTACCGGATCAAAAAGCGGAAGTGGATCTCGCTTGAAGTGAAGTTTCCCAAATCGAGGATAGATAATTTTCATTACATCATTATCCTTCCAAAGAACTCCATCGAGCTCAAGTTAAAACTGCGAGTGAGGGGGAGGAGAACCAAGAGAAGTCTTATAGAGGAAAAAGAAGACTTCTTCATGAAGGATGTCCTGCCTTCAGAGATCTTGAAGCTTCCCAAGGAAGACTTGATCATGGACGTGATCAAACATTACAGAAATTTCAGCTACGAGATTCTCACCAAGAACGAATAAAGGAAAGGGCGATAGATCGGATTCTTTGAGAATACTCTCCTTTTCTTGAAGCTTTAGGGTTGAAAGA
Organism: uncultured Eubacteriales bacterium; assembly: GCA_964348015.1. GTDB lineage: Bacteria > Acidobacteriota > Aminicenantia > Aminicenantales > Aminicenantaceae > SOIA01. The sequence goes on from CAYGBC010000061.1 coordinate 37,298, forward strand.
TCATATCCTGCTTATCTGAATACTTGTGATCTGCATTCCGTCCTCTTCTATCCAGCCCGCTCTTAGGGAACAAAAGAATTGAAATCAGGACAAAGATTTGTTAACTTTTTTGTCTTTACATGAATAAGAAAAAATTAGGTCCGGGCATACTGAATATCCATTTTTTGGTTTTAATATCCTATTCGTCCATCACCATACTGACACTTCTCTCTCTCTTTTTTGAACACCTGGGGGGCAGCCCTCGACGGATCGGCTTCCTGATAAGTCTTTTTGCTTTTGCCGCCTTCGCGTCCCGGCCGTTCGGTGGCTGGCTTTTGAGCAAATTCAATGCCCGGAAAATCATGATCGCCGGGCTCTTCCTCATGCTTGCGGTGACGTCTTTGTATCCTTTCATCCAGGAATTGAACTTGTTCGTAGTGTTCATAAGGATTTTTCATGGTCTGGGATTTTCCATCTTTGTCCTGGCCGCCTTGTGGATGACTGTGTCACTCGTCCGTGAAGAAGAAAGGGCGTATGCCATTGGCGTTGTGTCCACAGGATTCATGCTTCCTCTTCTGGTGTTTCCTTTCTTGGGAGAAGAGATTATTCAAAGATTCGGATTCCTTTATTTTTTTCTCAGTGCAATTTTTCTGTCTGTGATTCCCTTGGTGCACTCTTTATTGATCAAGCTCGACATTCCTCCCTATACAGAGGAATTGAATGCAAAGAGTGCGGGTTATCTTTTCCTGTTGAGACAGAAGAAAATTTACCTGATTTTGCTCCTGACCCTTATTTTCGAAATCGGCCTCAGCTCCTGCCTGGCTTTTGTCCCTCTTTTGGCCTATGGCAAATCTTTCATGCGCTCGGGATACTATTTCACATTCTTAGCCTTGAGTGCTGTATTTATGCGTGTTATCGGAGGGAGGCATCTCAAATTTTGGGGAAGTCCAAAGCTGATTCTCCCGGCCTTCTGTTTGATATCTGGAGGAGGACTCTTGATCTTCCTCTCATCGAGCAATTTTCTGCTCGGAGTCTCTGGAATGGTCTACGGAACTGGAATCGGGATCCTCTACCCCCATCTCTCGGCTCTGATCGTCAGAGGCTTTGCACCCAGAGAGAGGGGAAAGGTTCTGAGTCTTTTCACCTCAGCTGTAGACCTTGGATTTGCTCTCGGCCCTTTTTTGTTCGGCTGGATCTATCATTCGATCGGAATCCGCCCGTCTTTTGCTCTTTTTTCCGCTTTCATTTTGTTCTCGTCTCTCGGCCTGATTCTGTCGGGAAGAAAAATAATAGGGGTCGCATCTTAACATTTGACATTTCTCATTAAAGAGTTAATCCACAGTAATTTCTCGATGACCATCGAATAAAAAAATGGCAAAGGAAATGTCAAATGTTAAGATGCGACCCCTATCAGACCTGCCAGATCAATCGGAATTTCACCCTCTTATCCAGGCGAGTGATGCCTTCTTCCTTTGCTGTTTCTACGGCTTGCTTATACTCGTCTGGGGTGATGCTTCGGTTGAGCGGAGAGTCGGGGCTTATCCTTCCACATGGGCGATACTGGTCCATGATGTTCACATAGGTGCTTTTCGAAATTCGTTGAGCCAGGAAGCGCATCACTTCAGTTGTTCCTGCCAGCCCTTGAGGAAGAACAAGATGCCTCACGAGCAGGCCTTTCAAGGCGATTCCTTTTTCATCCAGGAGGAGGTCGCCAACCTGGCGGTGCATCTCCTTTATAGCAGACTTGGCCACCGTGAAGTAATCGGGGACCTGGGAGTATTCTTGAGCCGCTTGGCCGTCCGCGTATTTGATATCAGGCATGTAGATATCAAAAATCCCATCCAGGATTTTTAACGCCTCCAGGGAATCATATCCCCCGGTGTTGTACACCAGCGGAACCGAAAGTCCCTTTTCTATGGCAAAAGGAAGGGCTTTCAGGATTTGAGGAACGTAATGAGTCGGAGTGACGAAATTGATGTTGTGGCAGCCCAGCCTTTGGAGTTCCACCATCATCAGGCCCAGCTTTTCGAAAGAGACCTCTTGTCCTTCTCCAAGATGGCTTATAGAAAAGTTCTGGCAGAAAGCGCATTTCAGGTTGCAGTGTGTGAGGAAGATCGTCCCGGAGCCGTGAGAGCCGACCAGAGGGTTCTCCTCTCCGAAGTGTGGGGAGGCCGAAGACACTTCGGGTTGGAGTCCTGCGCCGCAAAATTTCCTCTCTTCCTGCAGGCGGTTCACGCCGCAGTTGCGCGGACAGAGAGTGCATTCTTCGAGCAGGCGGAAAGCATTTTCGATTTTTCCAGAGAGTCGGCCCTCTCTGTGTGTCTTCAGGTAGGCGGCCTCAAATCTTTTTGATTTCATGTTGTGCACAGATTATATCATACTAATAGGGGTCGCATCTTAACATTTGACATTTCTCATTAAAGAATTAATCCACAGTAATTTCTCGATGACCATCGAATAAAAAAATGGCAAAGGAAATGTCAAATGTTAAGATGCGACCCCAAATAATTATCAGAGCCTGACCCCGATTGACTTTGGATAAAACGAGGGGTATAAATTCAAGTTAATGATGCAAACTGCAAGAGAGAATGAACTTCTCTCAATCCCACGATTGGAGAAGATTCCTTACCTTGTTCATGGGTTCGGGACGGGGAAATGGACGGACGAGGATTTCAGCAGAAAATCCGAGTGGGCGGGTTTCAAGCGCATTTACCTTGATCAGGTCCATTCCGATATCATCCGATTTATAGACAGGATTCCGGAAAAGAATTTAAAAGGCGACGCGATGCTCACCCACCTTCCCGAGCTCCTTCTGATTATTCAAACAGCCGATTGTCTTCCTGTTCTGATCGTTGATGAATCCCGGAAAGTCATTGCCGCCGTTCATTGCGGATGGAGAGGAACCTCCAAACGCGTGATTCAAAAAGCTATCCAAGGCATGGGAGACCGTTACGGATGCCCGCCTTCAGCTCTGCTTGCGGCGCTGGGGCCCTGCATCGGAGACGAATGCTACGAGGTGGGGGAGGACGTCTTCCGGGCTTTCGAAAAGGAGGGGCTTTCGACCGATTTTTTTCGACCTCATCCCTCCGAAGAGAACAAATATGTCTTCGATTTGAAAGGAGAGAACATAGCCCAGATGCTGAGCGTCGGGATAGAAAAAGAGAATATTTTTGACGCAGACGGCTGCACACACTGCGACGAATCCTTTCACTCGTACCGGCGGGATGGCGATAAAGCTGGAAGGATGCTGAGCTTCATCGGAATGTCATTTTAGTTGCTTTTTGAATAATTTTTTTTTATTCTTTAGCGTGCTATGACAGAACTATCAGAAATTTCGATTCCCGAATTGACTTTGTTCAAAAAGGGGAAAGTCCGCGAGGTGTATGAGGTTGAAGACAAACTGCTTGTTGTGGCTTCGGACCGCATTTCCGCCTTTGATTACATTCTCCCCTCGCTCATCCCGGATAAGGGGAAGATCCTCACGCAGCTTTCCAAATTTTGGTTCGAGCACACTTCTCTCGTGTGTCCGAACCACCTCCTGACGGCAGAGATAGATGAATTCCCCTCTCTTCTCCACAAGCACAGAGATATCCTGGAGAAGAGGTCCATGCTGGTGAAAAAGACAGAAGTGGTTCCTGTGGAATGTGTCGTGCGCGGATATCTGTCCGGGTCAGGATGGAGAGATTACAAAGCCACCGGAAAAACGAGCGGTGTCAAGCTTCCCCCCAACTTGAAAGAATCTGACAGGCTGGATGAGATTATCTTTACACCGGCCACAAAAGCCGAAGAAGGACATGACATAAACATATCCTTTAAGGAGATGCAGAAAATCGTCGGACCGGAACTCGCTCAGAAAATCAAGAAAGTCAGTGTGGATCTTTACCAGAAAGCTTCGCTTCATGCCTACTCGAAGGGGATCATAATTGCAGATACCAAGTTTGAATTCGGGCTTCACAACGATGAGCTCCTCCTCGTGGACGAGATCTTCACACCTGATTCCTCACGTTTCTGGCCCCTCTCGAGTTATGCTCCAGGAAAATCCCAGCCCAGCCTGGATAAACAATTTGTTCGGGATTATCTGGAAAGCACGGACTGGGACAAGAACTCGCCGCCGCCCCCGTTGCCCCCATCAATAATCGAACAGACATCCCAGAGATATAGTGAAATATTCAAACTCCTGACAGACAAGAATGAGCTCTGATGCGATGGAAAGTCGACCTCCACATTCATTCGAATAAAAGCAGCGACGGAGATTTTTCTCCTTTTCATATCATCCAACTTTCAAAAGAGAATAAGCTAAGAGCCATTTCCATCGCTGACCATGACACTGTGGCCGCGTATCCGGAAGCGCTGGAGCTGGGTGAAGAGGAGGGCATCGAGGTCATCCCGAGTCTGGAGCTCACGACACTCTTTGATGACAGAGAATTTCATCTCCTCCTTCCCTTTGTGGACTGGAGGAAAAAGATCGTGTCTGAACTCATCGACAGGGTGGCCAAGGGAAGGATTGTTGAAGGCAAAGAGCGCGTCCGGAAGCTTCAAGAGATCGGCTTTGATATCAACTGGAAAGAGGTCCACAGAAAGTCGAAACCGAATCCGCCTTTGGGTGTGACGATTGCCCAGGTTTTGCTGGAGAAGCATGAGAAGAAAAATCATCCGTCTCTCAAAAAATATTATGAGAGGAAGAACCGTTTGTTCGCTCCCTATTTTTTCTACAGAGACTATTTCACGAGGGGAAAAACAGCCTGGGTTCCAAAACGAAATCTGGATTTGCTGGAAGCGCTCAGGTTGGCCCCGGAGACAGGAGCCGTGCCTGTGCTCGCTCATCCCGGAGCCTACTTTCAAAGAGCCTCTAAGGATGACCTGGCAGTCATGAGATCAAGAGGGCTTGAAGGATTGGAAGTGTACACTTTCTATCATGACGACTCTCAGATCGAGCAGTACAAGATTTTGGCCGAAGAACTGGATCTTGTTCCCACTGCCGGTTCTGATTTTCACGGGAACATCAAGCCGCATATCTCCTTCGGTTCCCTCAAAGAAGGGGAGTACTGGATGGTCGAGGAATTGAGAAAAAGAAAAAGGTAAATCCCGTTGAATATGCTGGATATCACCCTGCTCGTCATTCTGGCCATAACCTCTGTCGTGGGCATCATTAAGGGTCTCGTGAGACAGGTTTTTGGCCTTCTCTCCGTCATCCTGGGAGTGGTGTTCGCTCTCAATTTTTACAAGCAGGTGTCCTGGCTTTTCATGCGATTCATCTCTTCCGAGGTGCTCGCCCAATTCTTAGGTTTTTTGACAGTGTTTCTGGCTGTGGTATGTGCCGGATGGTTATCTTCCCATATTCTGTCAAAATTGATCAAAGGGCCGCTGAAGCTGCTGAATAATTTTTTAGGAGGATGTCTGGGCTTCCTTACAGGCATTTTTATCTGCAGTGTCGTTATCTTTGCGCTGTCGGTATTTCCCGTGAGCCAGAAAGCCTTGAAAGACTCTCAGCTTTCTCCTTTTTGCATGAAGATTACCAGAATAATGGTCGGCCTGATTCCCAAGGACCTTAAGGAAAAATTCAAGGATACATATCAAGATATCACGAAAAAGGTGGAAAAAGATGCAAAAAAAATCCGATAAACTCACTATCCATCGAAAAATGGAAATCATTATTGAAGAAATGGTCGAGAAAGAATTGAGTCTCAAAGACGGACTGAAAGAGTTCGAAAAGATATACATCGAGACCGCCTCGAAGAAATACAAGGGCAACATGACAAAGATGGCCAAAGCGCTGGGAATCCACCGCAATACTCTCAGCAGTCGTGCAAAATCCTTGAAGGTCAAGAGATAAAACGAAAATAAGGGGACTGCAAGCAGAGAGAACGGGCTAAATTAGCACTCTTTTGAATAGAGTGCTAATTTTTTCATATTTTTCTTGACAAGCAGGGGGACTTCGGCTAAAATTGGCACTCTTTTAGCTATTCTGCTAAAAATCATTTTATTAATTCATTCTCAAGGAGGTTCATAAATGAAGGTGACACCACTCCATGACAGAGTTCTTCTCAAGAGATTAGAAGAACAGGAAGTGAAGAAGGGAGGAATCATCATTCCGGATACGGCGAAAGAGAAGCCCCTGGAAGCAGAAGTTATAGCTGTCGGGAAAGGCCGTGTGACCGAAGACGGGAAGGTTGTTCCTCTCGATGTTAAGAAAGGTGATAAGGTTCTCATCGGAAAGTTCAGCGGGACCGAAGTGACCATCGGAGATGTGGAGCACGTGATCGTCCGCGAAGAAGAGATCCTCGCCAAAATCGCCTAAATAAGGAAAAGGAGGAAAAAAAATGGCAAAACAGATTACACTCGGTGAAGACGCAAGACAAGCGCTTTTGAAAGGTGTCAACATTCTGAGTAATGTGGTCAAAGAAACACTCGGTCCTCGAGGCAAGAATGTTGTTCTGGATAAGAAGTTCGGTTCTCCGACCAGCACCAAAGACGGTGTGACCGTCGCGAAAGAAATCGAGCTCAAGGAACCGCTGGAGAACATGGGCGCTCAGCTCGTGAAAGAAGTGGCGTCCAAGACTTCGGATGTAGCGGGAGACGGAACGACAACAGCCACTGTGCTGGCCCAGAGTATTTTTGCGGAGGGACTCAAGCATGTGACAGCAGGGCGCAATCCCAATTTGATCAAGAAGGGAATCGATCAGGCTGTCGTAGAGGTGGTGAAGGAGTTGAAAAAACTGAGCCGGGAAGTCGGCGGCGAGATGATTGCCCAGGTTGGAGCGATATCCGCCAATAATGATGAGTCCATCGGCAGTATTATCGCCGAGGCCATGGACAAAGTCGGAAAAGACGGCGTCATCACAGTGGAAGAGGCTCAGGGCCTGGAGACGACGATGGATGTCGTTGAAGGAATGCAGTTCGACCGGGGCTATCTGTCCCCGTATTTCATCACTGACCCGGACAGGATGGAATGTGTCCTCGAAGATCCGCTGATTCTTCTCCATGAGAAGAAGATCAGCAACTTGAGAGAATTCCTGCCTCTGCTGGAGAACGTGGCCAAGATGGGAAAGCCTTTGTTGGTCATCGCCGAAGAGGTCGAAGGTGAAGCTCTGGCCACATTGGTCGTCAACAAGCTTAAAGGAACCTTCCATTGCGCTTCGGTTAAAGCTCCGGGATTCGGCGACAGACGAAAAGCCATGCTGGAAGATATCGCCATCCTCACCGGAGGACAGGTGATCACTGAAGATATCGGTGTGAAGCTCGAGAACGTCGGTGTGGAATGGTTGGGTAACGCCAAAAAGGTCGTGATCGACAAAGACAACACGACGATCGTTGAAGGAAAGGGAAAAAGCGAAGATGTCCAGGCACGGATCAAGCAGATCCGAACACAGATCGAAGAGACGACTTCTGATTATGACCGGGAGAAACTCCAGGAAAGGCTGGCCAAGATGGTCGGCGGAGTCGCCTTGATCAAAGTCGGTGCCGCGACTGAAACTGAGCTCAAAGAGAAAAAAGCAAGAGTCGAAGATGCCATGCACGCCACCAAAGCGGCAGTCGAGGAAGGGATCGTGCCTGGTGGAGGAGTCGCTCTCCTCAGATGCCAGAAGGTCCTTGAAAAAATGAAATTTGATGATGACATGCAGGTCGGTGTCAATATCATCAGAAGAGCGCTCGAGGAGCCGATCCGTCAGATCGCGGATAACGCGGGTTTTGAAGGATCCATCGTTGTCGAGAAAGTGAAAGAAAAGGAGCAGGATACGGGGTTTAACGCGCTGACAGAGAAATACGAGAATCTTGTCAAATCCGGGGTTTTGGACCCGACCAAGGTTGTGCGCACAGCTCTGCAGAATGCGTCGAGCATTTCAGGTCTGCTCCTGACTACCGAAGGTTTGGTCTCAGAGATTCCTGAGGAGGACAAAGGACCCAAATATCCGATGCCTCCTCCAGGAGGAGAGATGTACTGAGCCTCACGGCTTGACGCACACAGGCCCCGTGCATTTTGTGCGGGGCCTTTCTTTTTTTTAGGGCTTTTCTATGGTATATAAACAGAGTGTTCAAGTATTTTGACCGGTACATAATCAAAGAGATTGTCCCCCCTTTTTTCATAGGACTGCTTCTTTCCACTTTTGTCCTTCTGATGAATCAGATTCTGATCCTCTCCGAGATATTCATAACGAGAGGAGTTCCGCTCCAACCAGCTCTCCTGATTCTGTTCTACTTGATCCCGTCCATCCTGGCCTTTACGGTGCCGATGGCCGTATTAATGGGCACGCTGGGCGGCCTGAGCCGCCTTTCCTCCGACTCGGAAGTCATGGCGTTCAAGACGCTGGGGATACGCTCCACGCGGCTTCTTCGTCCGGTGCTTCTTTTCTCCCTGTGTGGCTGGCTGTTGACATCCTACTTTGCTCTTTATCTGGCGCCGCGCTTCAATACCAAAATGATCCAGACTCTCACTCGGTCTGTCCTGACCAGAATTCAATTCAAGATCCATCCCAGGGAATTCAACGAGTCCATCCCTGATACCGTCATTTTTATTCAGGGAGTGAGCCCGGAGCGGGACTGGGAAAATGTTTTTGTCTATTTTTCTGATCCCTCGGAAGAACCGAGAGTGATATCGGCAGAGAGGGGAAGACTGAACTTCTACGCGGAGAGGAAAAGAGCCATCCTCGAGCTCTTCGATGGGACTCTTCACTCCTATTCCCCTTCCGATCCAGAAAAATACGGAGTGACGACTTTCAAGAAGGATGAGGAAGAAATCAACATGGAGAGCTTTTTTTCCACTGTTTCTGAAAAAAAACACAGAAGAGACATGGATATCGGAGAGCTATTCTCGGTGATAAAAACGATCAAGCCGGACCTGGCCAAGCTTTACTCAGAAAAGGATCAATCCGAAAAAAAAGCATTCGCGTATGAACGAAAACTGAAGGATTATGTGTCCTATTGGGTTGAGGTCCACAAAAAATTGGCCCTCCCTTTTGCCTGCATGATTTTCGGTTTTCTGGGCCTTCCTCTTGGAGCTTCGACGAGAAAGGGAGGACGAACCAGCGGTTTCACGATCAGCATCGGAATAATCCTCGTCTATTATATCTTGATCACGGCCGGGGAAAAAATGGCCATGGAAGCAGAACTTTCTGCCTGGCTGGGAATGTGGGGGCCGAACATCCTTCTCTTTCTTGCGGCCCTGTACCTGTTTTTCAGGTCAACGAAAGAATTCTCCCTGTTTTCTTTTCGCTTTCTTTCTAAAAAAGAGAAAGAGGACGTCTCTCCAGGAGCTCAGAAAAAATTTTCCCGAGCCGTTCCTCGTCTTTCCCTCAGATTTCCGAACATACTGGACCGGTACATTATCAGAAAATATTTAGCCGTATTCGCGCTGGTTTTCTCCAGCCTTCTGATGATTTCTGTGATTGTGACATTTTTCGAGCGGATCGATAATGTCTATGAGCATGAAAAATCGATTGCACTCCTGTTTGAGTATATCCGCTTCAGCCTTCCCGGATTTATGCATTATATTTTTCCGATCACGGCCCTGACCGCGGCGCTCCTCTCGATGGGGCTTTTGACAAAGTCCAACGAGATCACAGCCATGAAGACAAGCGGGTTGAGCCTTTACCGGATAATACTTCCGGTTGTGCTTCTTGCGGTCGTGGTGAGCTTTTTCTCTTTTTATAATCAGGAAAACATCCTTCCCTATGCCAATAAAAAAGCAGAGGAAATCTGGAACAAAATCAATGACCGTCCTCCCCGCAGTTACAGTTATCTGGACCGCCGTTGGGTGTTGAGTAAAGAGCGGAATAGAATCTATCACTACAATTATTTCGATCCAGAAAAATCTGTCTTCAACCAGCTATCGATCTATGACTTTGATTCTCCTTCCTGGTCAGTGACGCAGAGGATTTACTCGGAGAAGGCCCGGCTGAGCGACAGTCGTCTTTCTCTGGAAGACTGCTGGGTTCGCTATTTTTCGGGAGGGAGAATGGTAGGATTCGAAAAGAAAGAAAGGCTGGGATTAAATGTGAGTGAGGACAGGAGCTTCTTCTTGAAGGAGTGGAAAGAGCCTTCTCAGATGAGTTACGGTGAACTCAGCACGTATATCCGGGAACTGGATGAGAGAAATTTTGATACAGTGAAGTTCAAAGTGGATTTAAGCTACAAAGTCTCTTTTCCGTTTGTCTGCTTGATCATGACTCTGATCGGGATTCCTTTTGCCTTTACTCTGGGAAAAAAAGGAACTCTTGTGGGAATCGGGCTGAGCATCGTGATTGCGATGGTTTACTGGGGGGCTATCGCCGTATTCCAGGGACTCGGATACGTCAGTTACCTGAACGTTTTTCTCAGCGCCTGGGGCCCCAATCTTGTATTCGGCCTGATCGCATTGTACCTCCTGTTCACGCTGCGGACATAGAGCACAAAGCCGTGGGGCCGATTTTTTGAGAATCGGTCACAGGAAACTGGGATGAACATTGTGTTCTTATTCTGAATAAGACCAGAAGGTGGAAATTTTTTGGAGGGATTGTCAGAAGATTGAGCCGGTCACATTTTATATTTGCCAAAGTTTTCAGGCTTCAGGTTTTCTAGCCACTTCTTGAGTTTCTCTGAGTCCTCAAGATTCTCGTCAAACTTCAGGCTGTGAGCTTTTTTCACCACTTCATCTTCCACGAATATCGGAGCGTTCGCTCTCAGCGACAAAGCGATGGCATCGGAAGGGCGGGAATCGATCGTGATGACCTGATCGTTGTAGCGGCAGTGGATCATAGCGTAGAACGTATTGTCCCTGACATCAGTGACCACGATTTTTTCGACCGAAATGTTGAGTTTATCCAGGAAGTTTTTGACAAGATCATGGGTCATCGGGCGAGGAGTGGAAATGTTTTCTATCTTGAGGGCAATGGCGTTCGCCTCAAAAACGCCGATCCAGATAGGAAGAATCCGTTCGCTTTTGAGGTCTTCGAGAACTACGATGGGCATCTTGGATATGGGATCCACCACAAGACCCTTTATTTTCATTTCAATTTCCATGGCTCGCTCCTCGTTGACCGTTTAATTAAATATAAGGCTTGACAGGAATGTTGTCAAGAAAGCTCCGGGAGAGCTTTAATCTTTAGAGGAATGACCGGGACTGATCTTGCTGATTTTTTCGAGGCTGTCGGCATGGCCAGCGAGAATGAGAGTGTCCCCTTTCCTGATGATTTCATCCGCCGAGGGAAGTGTGATCGTTTGGGGAGGAATTTGTCTTTTGATCAAGAGGACGTCGATTTTGTGGAGAGCTCGGAGGTCGAGACCTTTGAGGCTTTTTCCCCAGAAAGCGGGAGGAGCTTCGATCTCCATGATGCGGTAGCCTTTTCCGATGTCGATCGTTTTGGTCAGATGCGTAAACTTCAGCTTCTGGACGAGGCCGGATGCGGCTTCCTTTTTGGCAATCTCGTGGTTATACGCCTCGATGGCATCTTTTCTTTTCACGACGCCGATGAATTTCTTGTCCTTCAGGACAGCGATTTCCGCCACGTCCTCTCGTCCGAAGATTTCCATGGCGCGTTCCAGGTTGTCTTCGATATCCAGATAAATGTCAGATACCGCCAGGTCTTCGGCGATGACGAGAGAATCGATGATCTCTTTCTGCGAGACAGATGTCTTCAGTTGATTGAGCGACAGGCAGCCCACATAATTGCTTTGAGAATCAATAATTTGATAGCAGTGATGCTTTCCGCTGATAGCCTGGTCGATGATATTTCCCGCATGCTCCGTATTCAAAAAAATGTGATAGTCCTGACTGATGAAATCTTTCACCGGAAGGGACCTGAGGATGTTCACTTCCCTTCCTTCCTTGAAGAAGATGCCTCTCCGCTTGAGCTTCATCGTGTAGATGGATTCCTTATGGAGTCCAACGGTCATAAAGGAGGCGATGATCGAGGACAGCATAAGCGGCAGGATGATCTTGTAATCGTTGGTCAATTCGAAGATGATGATGATGGCTGTGATCGGCGCATGAGTAGCTGCCGCAACCACCGCCCCCATGCCCACGAGCGAGAATGCGCCTGGAGACGAAATGGAGTTGGGAAACCAGTTATGGAATATCGAGCCGAGGAAGTTACCGGTCATGGCTCCCAAAAAGAGAGAGGGCGCAAAGACACCTCCGGAGCCGCCGGACCCGAGAGTCATCGATGTGCTGAGAATTTTCGCAAAAATGAGAATAAATGCGAGCCAGAAACCCAAACGGTTCTGGAGGCAGGCGTCGATAGAGTCATACCCCACTCCCAAGATTTGCGGCAGCCCGATCCCGATTCCTCCGATGAGAAGGCCTCCGAGGACGGGTTTGATGAGGGGGTGTACCGGAATTTTATCGAATCTGTCCTCGAAGAAATAGAGTGTTTTGATGAAAAGGATCGCCACCAAACCACTCACGATCCCCAACAGGATATACGGACCGATTTCCCAGACACTGATGAGGGTGTATTTGGGCACTGTGAAGGCGGAGAAATCTCCGGCGATCATCCTGGATGTCAGTGTGGATATGACCGAGGCGACGATGATCGGGCTAAACGAAAAGACGCCGAATTCTCCGAGAAGGATCTCCACCGCAAAAAGAGCGCCGGCGATCGGGGCGTTGAAGGTCCCCCCGATTCCTGCCGCGGCTCCCGCCGCCACGAGGGTGCGCATGCCTCTCTCTCTGATCCTGAACAGCTTGCCGACAGAGGAAGCGAGACTGGAGCTGATCTGGACGATCGGGCCCTCGCGTCCGACAGACCCTCCTGATCCGATACAGATGGAAGAAGCCAGCGCCTTTATGGCGACCACGCGATTCCGGATCTGTCCGCCGCGGAAGATCAGTGACTCCATGATCTCGGGAACGCCGTGCCCCTTGGCTTCTCTGGCTCCGTAATAAATGATCGGACTGATGATCAATCCCCCCAGAGCCGGGATAAGGAGCGTGGTGTACCAGGGCTGTGAAGAGACTGAAGAGATGATATCCGGCGCCCGCCAGAATTGATCCTGGAAAAATTGGATCATGGCCTTAAAAGCGACGGAGGCGAGGCCGCCCGCAATGCCGATGAGGACAGCAAGAAGTGTCAGGCGAATGTGTTCGCTGAATTCATTTTTTTTAAAATCGATTTTCATCGAGCTTCTCAAAAATGATATGTGCACTCACCCAGTAATTCTGTCGCGTTCTCATAATGTCATTACGAACAACGCTGGAATGCTCATCCTTGTGTCATTGCGAATGGAATGAAGCAATCTCATGAAGAGGAATATTTTTTTTACGGGATTGCCACGCTTCGCTCGCAATGACACCGTTGACTTATACGTACGATAAGCTGTTCTATACATTTTATTCAAAAGTGTAACCGAATGACTGAGCATAAACAACCGGCACCTTTTCCTGCAGTTTTTCCAGAATATTAAACGTGGAAAAAAGGAGCCCGTCCCGAGTTCTCCATCAGAACAGTTTAAGCTGGCCCTGGGATTCTTCTTCCTGAGGGCCTTCTTCAAACAGGCTGATCTGTCCGAAGCATCCATCGTGTCCGGGAACAATTTTGACGTCTCCGTTCCTCATCCTTTCCACTCCCAGACCGATTCTCTCTGGAGTCAGCCTCATCAATTCATTCAAGTCCAGTTCGGTCAGAATGGTGTGTTCGTTTTCGAATTCGCGGATGAAACGGAAATAGACATCCCAGACGCTTTTGCATTCGGATGTCTTGTCAAGCGCCTGGGCGATGATCTCGTTCAAAGGGATGAGGTTTTTGTACGGGACCTTGAGAGGAGAGGATTCCTCGTGTTCCCGGTCGGCAAGATCATGCACTCGGTGCATGACTCCGATAGTGAGCTTTTTCCCGCACACCGGACAAATGTTGTTGTGTTGAGCGCTTTCCTGCGGAGAGAAAAGGACTCCGCATTTACGGTGGCCGTCATAGTGATACTTGCCTTCTTCGGGAAAGAATTCGACCGTATACAGGAATTTATCCGGATTTTTGGTCTTTATGGCATCAATGAGACCCGCGAAGCTGAAATCCGTATCAAAGACGTTCGCCTCCCTCCCGATCTTGGAAGGGGAATGGGCGTCGGAGTTTGAAACCAGGCTGTATTTGTCCAAAGCGGAGAGCTTCCAGTTCATCGGGGGGTCGGAAGACAGACCCGTCTCCAGAGCGAAAATGAAAGGTGTCATCTCTTCGAAACATTCCTCTATGGTGTCGAATCCGGAATTGGCTCCGAAGAGGGAAAACCAGGGAGTCCAGATGTGGGAAGGAATGACCACGCATTGAGGGCAGTGGTCTGCGACTATTTTCACGAACGTTTTGGCGTCCATCCCAAGGATCGGACGTCCGTCCGACCGCAGGTTCCCCAATCCGGAGAGCTTCTGGTTGATCTTGTCGACCGAGTCGAAATCCGGGGCGAGGAGGACGAGGTGGATTTTCCTTACTTTACCATTCTTGGAATAGATGAAGCTGATCTCTGTGCTGAGGATAAAGGAGACGTTCTCGATGGAAGAGGGGAGAGATTTGAGGTAATCATTCTCAGAGGGGACGGTGCTTTTGAGATGGTAAAATCCGTTTCCCGAAGGCTCCAGTTTCTGTTTCAGAAGAAAGAACCATTCGGGGTGTGTGAAGTCTCCTGTGGCGAGGAGGTCTATTCCTTTAATCTTCGCCCAGTGGGCGAGCGTATCGAGGACCATTTCGCGGGAGGTGGCTCGGGAGAATTTAGAGTGGATGTGAAGGTCGGCGACGAACTTCATGGGCGTCAGCACTAAGTTTATGAAATAAAGAATCACATTTCAAGAAAAAGTGAAAAAAAAGGAAAAAAGAACTGAAAAAGTGTGGGCTAAGGTTTCAATTTTACATTTTATCCTCTGGAAAATGGAAACATGAAAAGAAGCCTTACAATTTTATTTTCGTGTAAAAATGGAAAAT
>CAYGBC010000062.1:0-34261 GCA_964348015.1 uncultured Eubacteriales bacterium
CGTGAACTTGGAGATTGAGTTGATCACGGATGTGGCGATGGAGAAGGGGCTGACGTTTGCGATCAGAGAAGGCGGACGGACGGTCGGTGCCGGCACGGTCACCGATATCTTGGAGTAAATCCATATCGATTGTTTGAGGAGATAATATAAGAATAGAGATTCGGAACTGAAAGGAAACGATACCAAAAAGAACGAGGAATACAAAAAATGGAAAAAATTAGAATAAGGCTCCAATCGTTTGATCATCGGCTGCTGGACCAGTCTGTGAAGGATATAGTGATTAAAGCCAAAAGAACCGGAGCGCAGGTCTCTGGTCCGACACCCCTGCCCACCCGAATTCACAGATTTTGTGTTCTTCGTTCTCCGCATGTGGATAAGAGGTCTCAAGAGCACTTCGAGATGAGGATCCACAAGAGATTGATCGACATCAGCGAATACAACAACGAGACCATCGACGAGCTCCAGAAACTTGATCTGCCCGCAGGAATTGATGTTGAGATTCAGGCCTTTGGAGCGGGAGGAGAGTAGGGATGGTCGAAGGGCTGATTGGCAGAAAAGTGGGAATGACCCAGACCTTTGATGACGCAGGGAATGTGATTCCTGTGACCGTGATCAAAGCCGGACCGTGCACGGTCATCCAGAAAAAGACAGAGGAAAAGGATGGGTATTCTGTTCTTCAACTGAGTTTCGTAGAGGAAAAAGGGAAAAAAAGACCATCTCAGCCTCTCGTCGGCCATTATGCAAAGTCTGGAATTCCTCCAGCCAAAATCCTGCGAGAGTTCCGGTTTCGAACACAGGCGGAGGTCAAGGAAGGAGATCAATTTTTTGTGGATATCTTTCAAGTGGGGGAAAGAGTCCGTGTCGTCGGCACGAGCAAAGGAAAAGGCTTTGCAGGAGTCATGAAACGCTGGGGATTTCACGGAGGCAAAGCCAGTCACGGCTCGATGTTCCACAGGGCGCCAGGCTCTATTGGAGCCTCAGCCTTTCCGTCTCGTGTGGTCAAAGGAAAAAAACTCCCCGGCCAGATGGGAGATCAGAAAGTCACGGTCAAAAACCTCACAGTGGTCGAGGCGGATAGAGACAACAATCTCCTGTTGGTTAAAGGAGCCGTTCCCGGGGCCAGGGGAGGTTATGTCCTGATCAAAAAGGAAGATTTCCATCCGGATGAGCCAGAGCCTGAGAGAGCCAAACCTGTTGAGCCCCCTGCCGAGAAGCCTGAGCCCGAGGTGAAAAAGGAGGGAGAGCCTGAACCCGAAAAGGCGAAGCCGGATAAAGAAAAACCTGATAAGGAAAAGGAAGAGAAGCCTGAACAGGAGAAGGCCAAATCCAAGGAAGAGAAGCCTGAACAGGAGAAGGAGAAATCCGAGGTTAAGGAGAGCGCGTCAGAGAAGGATAAAGACCAGGCCTCTGAAAAGCCAGAATCCGAACCTGCCCCCGATGAAGCCAAAGAAGAAAAAAGAAAGAGTCAGAAATGAGCAAAATTCAAGTATTAGACCAGACCGGAAAGAAAGTGAGCGAGATGACCGCGCCTAAAGAAGTTTTTTCCTATCCGGTCAAGGAGCATCTTCTCTATGAAGCTGTGGTGAACTACCGCTCGAATCAGAGACGAGGCACAGCTTCCACCAAAACTCGGAGTGAAGTGCGCGGCGGAGGCCGAAAGCCCTGGAGGCAAAAAGGCACAGGAAGGGCCCGGGCGGGCAGCATCCGTTCTCCCCTGTGGAGAAAGGGTGGCGTGACCTTTGGTCCCAAACCCAAAGATTATTATTACAGCCTGCCGAAAAAAGCACGGCGGAATGCATTGAAGTCGGCGTTATCCGTGAAATTGGCTGATAAGCAGGTGATCATACTGAAAGCTCTGGAGCTCAAGGAGCCAAAGACTCAGCAAGGAGCCAGGCTTTTGAAGGCCTTGAAGCTGGATTCCGCCTTGGTCGTGGATCATCATCAAAATAAAAACTTATTTTTGTCTTTAAGGAATATCCCGAAGGTCAAAGCCGTGGACTACAACTTGATCAATGTCTATGACGTTCTGAATCATAAATGGCTCGTGTTGACGCAGAAGGCCTTCGAATCGCTGATGGAGAAGTTAAAGTCATGAAAGATCCGCATAAGATCATCCTGTTGCCCGTCATCACTGAGAAGAGCACTATGCTCAAGGAGATCAATCGAGAGGTCTGCTTTGAAGTCGATCCGAGAGCGAACAAAAGTGAAATCAAAAAGGCTGCGGAGCAGCTCTTCAAGGTCAAGGTGGAAAGTGTCCGGGTCATGAATAAAAGAGGAAAAACCAGAAGAATGGGACGAACAGCGGGAAAAAAGAAGGACTGGAAGAAAGCCTACATCAAGCTTAAAGAAGGCGAAAAAATGATCGAGTACTTCGAGGCGGTATAAAATGGGAGTCAAAACATACAGACCTGTAACATCGAGCATGCGGGAGAAAACCGGGCTTTCTTTTGAAGAGTTGACGACAAAGAGCCCCCACAAGCCTCTCCTCCGGTCCCTCTCTAAATCAGGGGGGCGGAACTCCCGCGGGCGAATTTCTATCCGTCATCGCGGTGGAGGACATAAACGGCAGTATCGGATTATTGATTTCAAGCGAAACAAGCTTGATGTCCCTGGTGTTGTGGAAACCATTGAGTATGATCCCAACCGTTCGGCATTCATATCTCTCATAAAATATAAAGATGGTGAGAGACGGTACATTTTAACTCCGTTGAATTTGAATGTTGGCCAGACTATCGTCTCCTCGGATAAGCCGGTGGATATTCTGCCTGGCAATGCCATGCCTCTGAGGCGAATTCCCCTTGGGACGGTCATCCACAACATCGAATTGAGGAGGAACAAAGGCGGTCAGCTAGTCAGGTCAGCGGGAACGGGAGCTCAGATTCTGGCCAAAGAAGGAGACTATGCTCAGATCCGCATGCCGTCCTCCGAGATCAGAAAGATTCATTTGGATTGCCGCGCGACAATAGGTCAGATCGGCAACCTGGATTTTGTGAATATATCCGTCGGAAAAGCCGGGCGAACCCGATGGAAAGGGAAGCGACCGCATGTCCGAGGAACAGCGATGAATCCCATCGACCATCCCCACGGAGGAGGAGAAGGAAAAGCAAAAGGCGGAAGAAATCCTGTGAGTCCCACGGGGATACCCACGAAAGGATACAAGACGAGGAGAAACAAGAGAACAGAATCCTTTATCGTGAGAAGAAGGAGTAAGTGATCATGAGCAGGTCTTTAAAAAAAGGTCCTTATTTGGATGAAAAACTCATGAAGAAGATTGCCGATTTGCAGTCCAAAGGGCAGAAAAGAAAAGTCATCAAGACGTGGGCGAGGCGTTCTACGATTACTCCCGAGATGGTGGGTCTGACGATCGCCGTTCACAACGGAAGAAAGTTTATTCCGGTTTTCATTAACGAAAACATGGTGGGACATAAACTCGGAGAATTTTCTCCGACTCGGACTTTTAAAGGTCATACGACAAAAACAGCAAGAACGATCAGGATAAAGAAGTAAGATGGACGAAGCAGCAATCGTTTCACAGGCCGTGGGCAAGTACATGAAGATCGCCCCGCAGAAATGCCAATTGGTGACTGATTTGATCAGGGAAAGATATGTGGGAGAAGCGTTGACCATTCTTCGTTTTTCCAAGAAAAAGAAAGCCAGTTCTGTGGTTGAGAAAGTCCTTCGTTCAGCCATCGCGAATGCGCAGCAGAAGTCTCCGGATATCGATGTGGATAATTTGTTTATATCCAAAATATTCGTGAATCAGGGCCCTCAAATGAAGAGGTGGAAAGCGGCTCCTATGGGAAGAGCGGCTCGGATCTTAAAAAGGACAAGTCATGTCCATGTGTATTTAGAAGAGAGAAAAGGGAGATAAAAAGTGGGACAGAAGACACACCCTCATGGATTCCGGTTAGGGTTCAACAAACAATGGAGTTCCCGTTGGTTTTCCAAGGGGACGCAGTACAGCCAGTTCATTCATGAGGACCTGGAGATGAAGAATCTCGTCAAGAAGAGGTATTATCATGCGGGGATCGCTGAAATCGATGTCGAACGTGTGGGTCCAAAAGTGCGAGTCATTATTCACACAGCTCGGCCGGGCATAGTCATAGGTCGAGGCGGGAAGGAAATCGAAAACCTGAAGTCTTTGCTTCAGGAAATCGTGAAGAAAGATGTGTATATCGATATCAGAGAAGTCGACAAGCCCGAGCTCAATGCTTTACTGGTGGCTGAAGGAATCGCTATCCAGCTGGAAAAAAGAATCGCGTATCGTCGGGCGATGAGGAGAGCGGTGGATATGGCCCTGAGGATGGGCGCCAAGGGCGTTAAAGTCATGTGCTCAGGCCGGCTCGGAGGAGTGGAGATCGCTCGGTCTGAATGGTACCTCAAGGGGCAACTGCCCCTTCAGACGTTGAGAGCGGACATTGAATATGGTTTCACCGAAGCGTTCACGACGTACGGACAGATAGGCATAAAAGTCTGGATTTACAGGACAGACATGGAAAAGCCGAAGATGACTTCCCAAACGGCTGAGGTAGAGGAAATATAACAATGTTGATGCCGAAGAAAGTCAAATTCAGAAAACAACAAAGGGGACGAATGAGAGGATCCCCGCTGAGAGGCGCGACTCTTGAGTTCGGAGAATACGGACTTCAGGCTTTAGAGCCGGGCTGGATGACAGCTCGCCAGATAGAAGCTGGCCGAATCGCTATCACCCGTCATGTCAAGAGAAAAGGAAAACTCTGGATCAGGGCTTTTCCGTGGAAGCCTGTCACGAAGAAGCCCACTGAAGTGAGAATGGGGAAAGGCAAAGGAGATCCCGAGTTTTGGGTCGACGTGATCAAGCCAGGAAGGATGATTTATGAGATGGAGGGTGTGCCGGAAAGCACGGCTCGAGAAGCCATGCGGAGGGCGGCCCACAAGCTCCCGATGAGAACGAGATTTGTATCGAGGGAAAGCAGGGAATTGAGATGAAAGCCAGAGAATTAAGAGATTTAACCGAAGAGGAATTGAAAAGCAAGGAAGAAGAAACCAAGGACCAGCTTTTCAAACTGAAATTCCAACATGCTTTGGGTCAGTTGGAAAACGCGATGAAACTCAAAAGCCTCAAGAAAGATATTGCCAGGATCAAAACAATATTGAGAGAAAAGAGTGAAGGGAAGTAAAGTGGAAACAGAAATGAATCAGGCAAAAAAAACCATAAAGATCGGTGTGGTCGTCGACAACAAAGCGAAAAAGACGGTTTCTGTTCGCGTCGAACGTCCGGTGAGACATCCGCTCTACAAAAAGATCATCAAAAAGAGGAAAAAATTTCTCGTTCATGATGAGTACGAAAAGTGTAAAGTGGGAGATACAGTGAAAATCGTTGAAACACGTCCCTTGAGCAAAAGAAAAAGATGGCGCATTCAGGAGATTGTTGGGTTATCCCCCAGCGAGACAGAAAAAGAGAATGAGGACAAGAAAGGATGATCCAGACGGAAACTGTGCTCAGAGTTGCGGATAATTCCGGTGCGCGACGGATTCTGTGCATCACTCCTCTTGGAGGAGGAGTCGGTAAGAGTGCCACGATCGGAGACATTATCTCCGCGACTGTTAAGGAAGCTGAGCCAGAGAGTAAGATTGCTAAAGGGAAAGTTGTGCGAGCGGTTATCGTGAGGACCAAGAAGGAAGTTCGGCGTAAGGATGGGTCTTACATCCGCTTTGATGATAACGCCGCCGTCATCATCGACCGTCAGGGAGAGCCTATCGGAACCCGAGTGTTCGGCCCAGTCGGAAGAGAATTAAGAGAAAAAAAGTTTATGAAGATTATTTCCCTTGCTCCGGAGGTTATCTGATGAACACAATAAGCTTAAGAAAAAATGATGTCGTCGTCGTGGTCAAAGGGAAAGATAAGGGAAAAACAGGCAAGATTTTGAAAGTTATTCCGGAAAAAAACAGGGCTGTTGTGGAAAAGGTGAATTTCGTGAAGGAGTTCATCCGTCCGGATCGAAGCAAAAATATCCAGGGAGGAATCATGGAAAGAGAAGCTCCGATTCATGTGTCCAACCTGATGCTGTTCTGCTCTGAATGCAGCCAGGGAGTCAGAACGAGAAAAATGAAATTGAAGGACGGGAGTCAAATCAGAGTCTGCGGCAAATGTGAGACAAACTTGGAGAAACAGTAGTGAGGAAAAAAGAATGAGTCAGCTTTTTGAAAAATACAAAAAACAGATTGTCCCGGAGCTTCAGGAGGAGTTCTCCTTGAAGAACAGGATGGCCGTGCCCCGACTGGAAAAGATCGTGATCAACATCGGCACAGGGGAGGCCATTCAGAATATCAAGCTGCTCGATACGGCCAAGCAAGAGTTGAGTCTCATCACCGGTCAATGGGCGGCCACAGGCCGGGCGAAAAAGTCCATTTCTGCGTTCAAACTTCGCAAGGGACATGCGATTGCCTGTTATGTGACCTTGCGGGGAAAAAGAATGTATGAGTTTTATGATCGTTTGGTGAACATCGTTCTTCCTCGCGTGCGAGATTTCAGGGGTGTTTCTCAACGGTCCTTTGATGGGCGTGGGAATTTTACCCTGGGACTGAAAGATCAATTGGTTTTCCCAGAGATTGATTATACAAAAGTGGAGCGCCAGCGAGGAATGAATATCACGATCGTGACCTCTGCCCAGACTGATAAAGAGGGCCAGGCTCTACTCCAAAAATTAGGAATGCCGTTTGAAGAGATATAGGAAGAAAAAATGAGTAAAAAATCATCCATGGCGAAGTACTTGCGAGAACCGAAATATGCGGTGAGAAAGAAAAAACGATGCCGGATATGCGGGCGTTCAAAAGGGTATTTCCGGAAGTTTGATATGTGTCGTCTGTGTTTCCGGGAGCTTGCCCTGAAAGGCGAAATACCGGGAATCGTTAAGTCTTCATGGTGATATTTGAGAAAGGATGAGATCATGAGTTTAACCGACCCGATTGCGGATATGCTAACCCGGATACGAAACGCGGCAAGTGTCAGGAAGAAAGAAGTGAACATTCCTTCTTCCCGCATGAAAGTTGAGATCGCGAAAGTCCTGAAGGAGGAGGGATACATCAAGAACTACCGAGTGACCGGAGATAAAAAGCAGGGTATCCTGAATATAGCTCTCAAGTACACAGATGCGCGCCAGAGCGCCATAACTGGGCTGCGGAGAGCCAGCCGCCCGGGCTGCAGGATCTACTGCAAAGCGGACTCCATTCCCAAGGTCCTCGGGGGATTGGGAATCGTGATCGTGTCGACTTCGACCGGAGTAGCGACTGGGAGCAAATGTGAAGAGCTTGGCGTTGGAGGAGAGGTTTTGTGCTATATTTGGTAAATCAGATTAAAAGGGAATTTTAAGATGTCTCGAGTCGGAAAACAACCTGTAGTCCTTGCGGATGGAGTGAAAGTGAACATTTCACCCGGAAAGCTTGAATTCGAGGGTCCCAAAGGGAAACTTTCTTCTCCTTTGCTCCCCGGAATCAAGGCTGATCTCAAGGACAACCAACTCATCTTGACCAGATTGGACGATTCCAAGGAACAGCGTTCTTCTCATGGCTTGTGCCGGAGCTTGGCTTTCAATGCGGCAGAGGGAGTGACAAACGGATTTTCCAAACAGCTGGAAATCATCGGAGTCGGGTATCGAGCCAAGCTGGATAAAGGAAGGTTAGAACTCAGCCTGGGGTATTCCAAACCTATTATGTATCAGATCCCCAAAGATGTCGAGATCACACTGGAAAAACCGACTTTGATCACTGTCAAAGGAATAGATAAACAAAGAGTCGGCCAGGTTTCAGCAAAGATCAGAAGTTTTCGCACACCCGATCCTTATAAGCTCAAAGGAATTCGTTATGTGGGCGAGCGTCTGATAAAGAAAGAACGTAAGGCGGTGGTTGCGGGTGTATAAAGATAAAGTCATACAGAAGAGAAATGCGAAAGAGCGCATCCGGAAGAGGATTCGAAAGAAAATTCGAGGAACTCCGGATAAGCCAAGAGTTCACGTATTCAAAAGCAACCGCTATGTCTACGCGCAGGTCATCAACGATGAAGAAGGGCAGGTTCTCATGACTGCCTCGACATTGGAGAAAGAATTTAAGGAAAAGAATAAGAATACCAAGAACGTCAAAGCCTGTCAGGTTTTGGGTGAGATGCTGGCCAAGAGGCTGAAGGCGAAGAAGATAAAACTTGTGGTTTTTGATCGGGGAATTTATCCCTATCACGGACGGATCAAGGCCTTAGCCGAAGCCATGAGGAAGGAAGGCCTCACTTTCTAGAAAGTTAACCAAGGAGGAAAAGGAGTGGCTGAAGAGGAAAAAAAAGAAGATACGAAAGAAGAATCCAAAGAACAAGAACAAAAAAAGAAGCTCCAAAAAGAGACTGAGCCGCGATCTCCTGTAAAAGCAAAGGAAAAAACAGTGAAAACAGAAGAACCCAAAAAAGCAGAAAAAAAAGTGGACGAAAAATCTGAGAAAAAGAAAAAAGAACCGGAAGAAGTGACAGCTAAGGAAGACGAAGAGGTGGAACTCAAGGATCAAGTGATTTCCATCCGGAGGGTCACAAAGGTTGTCAAAGGCGGGAAGAACCTCAGTTTCTCAGCTCTGGCTGCGGTCGGAAACGAGAACGGATTAGTCGGGATCGGGAAAGGAAAAGCCCGTGAAGTTCCGATGGCGATAGGAAAAGCAGTGGAAAATGCCAAGAAAAAAATGATAGAAGTGCCTCTGGCGGAGACAACGGTTCCTCATCTTATTAGAGGAGTTGCCGGGGGCGGCGTGGTCATCCTTCGGCCAGCATCAAAAGGAACAGGCGTCATCGCGGGTGGAGCCGTGAGAGTCATCATGGAATTGGCCGGTATAAAAGACATTCTGACAAAATCAGTTCGCAGTAATAATCCTGTGAGTGTCGCGAATGCTACGATGGATGCGCTCAGAAGATTGAAAGATCCGGAATCGGTTTCAAAGATAAGAGGAAAAACAAAGGACAGTATATGGCAGTAAAAAAATCCCCGACAGGAAAAAGTCAAACCCAGTCGAGTTCAAAGACGAAGTCTGGGAGAACCAAGCCAGAGGGGCCGGTCCTTCGTGTGAAACTGGTCCGCAGCCTCATCGGGCGCCCGAAGATTCAACGGGAAATCGTGAAGGGATTGGGATTGCGCCGGATCAGCTCAGAGGTTATTCGCAAGGATTGTCCCGAGATCTGGGGAATGATCGAAAAAGTCAAGCACTTAGTCACAGTCGAAGCGATGGAGAAAAAATGAATTTACACAGCCTTCATCCAGCCAAGGATTCCAAGAAAACCAGGAAACGAGTCGGACGCGGTCCGGGCACAGGGTACGGAAAAACATCAGGCCGCGGGTCAAAAGGGCAGAAATCCGGTTCCGGATATTCCCGCAAACGTGGGTTTGAGGGAGGCCAGATGCCTCTTCACCGGCGGCTTCCGAAGAGAGGTTTCACTAACATTTTTAAGAAAGAATACAGTGCAGTCAACCTGGATAAATTGGTGAAGATCAGAAAGAAGGAAATTAAGCTCCAAGATATGAAAAATGCGGGTATCATAAAAAAGGAATCGGAGATGATTAAGATTTTGGGACGAGGGGATATGGCCTCAGCCAAAACCATACATGCCCATAAATTTTCTCGCTCAGCCATGAAAAAGATTGAGAAGGCGGGAGGGAAAGCAATCCTCATTGGAAGTGAATAATGCTCGAAAGTATACGGAACATATTCAGCATCCCGGACCTCAGGAAAAGAGTCATCTTTACGTTGCTCCTTCTCGCCGTCTATCGAATAGGCTGGCAGATTCCTAATCCTGGGATCAGCGCGGATGCTCTGCAGGAGTTTTGGGAAGCCCAAAAGGGAACCATTCTGGGTTTCGTCGATCTTTTCTCCGGGCAGAATATGTCCAAGATGACGATCTTTGCCCTGGGAATCATGCCCTACATCAGCGCCTCGATTATCCTTCAGCTGCTTCAAGTGGTCTGGCCTTATCTGGAGAGGCTGTCCAAGGAAGGAGAGCTCGGCCGGAAAAAGATTACGCAGTACACCCGCTACGGAACCATCTTCATCTGTATGATTCAGTCTTCGGCGATCGCCTGGTGGCTGCAGACTCAGAGCAGTCCCAGCGGAGCACCCATAGTCCCGAATCCTGGCATAGGATTCATATTTCTCACCGTGTTGACTTTAACCACAGGCACGGTGTTCGTCATGTGGCTGGGAGAACAAATTTCTGAACGCGGTATCGGAAACGGAATATCTTTGATCATATTTGCCGGAATCGTCGTGAATTTCCCTCGTATGGGGCAGGGGATCCTTGCAGGATTGAGGACCGGGGATGTGACTCCGATAAAACTCATTGCTCTGGTTATCGTGATGCTTGCCGTCGTGGCAATCATCGTGTTTGTGGAGAGAGGGCAGAGGCGAATTCCTGTCTCCTACGCGAAAAGGGTTGTTGGACGAAAGATCTACGGAGGACAGAGCACTCATCTTCCCCTAAGGGTGAACACCGGGGGTGTCATTCCGATTATTTTCGCCGCCTCGATCATAACCATTCCCGCAACGATCGCTTCGTTTGTCAAAAATCCGACTGTCCAGCGAATTGCTTTACAGTTCAATCCTGGAGAGCCTTTGTACAACCTCCTCTACGTGGCATCGATCATCTTCTTCACTTATTTTTATGTGTCCATCATTTTCAACCCGACAGATGTCTCGGACAATCTCAGGAAATACGGAGGATTTATACCCGGAATACGACCTGGGAAAAACACTTCTGATTTCATTGATAGTGTTCTTTCGCGGATCACTCTCGTGGGGGCCATCTATTTGGCTGCCATCGCCATTCTCCCTGACTTTTTGACAAGGGGCTTTAAAGTCAGCTCGCTGCCTCTCATCGGAGATTTCCTGAATCAGAATCTGCCTCAGTGGTTCACCCAGGGATTGCAAATCGATTTTTATTTCGGGGGGACATCGATTCTGATTGTTGTCGGAGTGGCCATGGACACGATGCAGCAGATCGAGGCGCAGCTGGTCATGCGCCACTATGACGGATTCATGCGGCGGGGCCGCCTCAAAGGAAGGAGAGGATGAGGATTATTTTGCTCGGACCCCCCGGTAGCGGAAAGGGAACACAAGGGGACTTGATAGAGAAGAAGTACGGATTCCCCAAGATCTCCACGGGGGATCTTCTCCGGAGTGAGGTTCAAGAAAGAACTCTGCTGGGAAAAGAGGCAGAGGCCAAGATGCGGAAGGGCGAACTGGTGAACGATGACATCGTGATCGAAATGATCCAAAGCCGAATCTTAAAACCTGAATATAAAAAAGGGTACATAATGGATGGTTTTCCGCGGAATATCATTCAGGCCCGGAGATTAGAGGAAATTGATCCGGATACAGAAGAGATGGCGGTCGAGATTTTCCTGAGCGATCAAGCTGTTTTGGGAAGACTTGGAGCACGAAGGATCTGCCCCGGCTGTGAAAGAATATATAACCTGAAAGAGAAACCCCCGCAGAAAGAGGACAGCTGCGACGTGTGCGAGGAAAAGCTTGCCCTGAGGAATGACGATAAACCTGAGGTCATCAAAGAACGTATCAGGGTTTACCATGAGCAGACAGAAGCCCTTATTGATTATTATGCAGGAAAAAATGTTTATTTTAAGATAAACGGGGAAGGGACGATCGAGAGCGTGTTTAAAAGAATCTCTGCTCTCCTGGATAGAGAATTGGCTCGGTCCCAAGAGGTGGAAATCACAAAATGATCATTTACTGTGCGGAAGAGATTGCGGCGATTAAAAAAAGCAACCAGATCGTCTCCGAGATCCTGAAAGGCCTCGAGGCCATGATCAAACCCGGACTGAGCACCAAACAGATGGATGAATGGGCTGAAGCGAAAACCCGAGAATTGGGAGCTGTTCCGGCTTTTAAAGGGTACAGGAATTATCCTGCCTCTCTCTGCACGTCCATTAACGAAGAGATCGTTCATGGGATTCCGTCCTCACGGTCTCTCCGGGAGGGAGACATCATCAGCCTGGATTTCGGAGTTCTGTATGAAGGATACTATGGGGATGCCGCTGCGACCTTTCCTGTCGGTGAAGTCACTCCCCAAGCGAGGAAGCTTATCCAGACGGCTGAAGACGCTTTTTATAAGGGATTGGACCAGATAAAAGTAGGAAACAGAATATCGGACATTTCGCATGCCATTCAACGCCATGTGGAATCGCAGGATTTTTCGGTCATCCGCGCTTTTGTCGGCCACGGAATCGGCCTTTCTCTTCATGAGGAGCCTCAAATCCCGAATTTCGGTTTGCCAGGGAGAGGACCAAAGATAAAACCGGGTATGGTTTTTGCTTTGGAGCCTATGATCGCTATGGGCGACTGGAACGTCGAAATCCTGGAGGATAACTGGACAGCGATCACTCGAGACAGGAGCCTCTCCGCTCACTACGAGCACACGGTGGCTGTCACCCCGGAAGGGATTGATATTTTGAGCCTGCTGGATGGAAAAAAGAAGAGTTCGTTCGATTTCAAGGAGAATCGGTATGCCTAAAGATGATGTTTTTGAGACCGAAGGCACTGTGGTCGAGACTCTCCCGAATGCGATGTTTCGTGTCGAGCTGGCCAACAAACATGTCATCCTGGCTCATATCTCAGGAAAAATGCGAAAGCATTTCATACGAATTCTCCCGGGAGACAAAGTATTGGTGGAACTTTCGCCCTATGATTTAACAAAGGGAAGGATCACCTATCGTTTCAAATAAAGGAAAAGATAATGAAAGTCAGAGCGTCCGTGAAGAAAATTTGCAGGAACTGTCGAATCATAAAAAGAAAAGGCACTCTGCGGGTTATCTGCACCAATCCGAAACATAAACAGAAACAAGGATGATGCGAGGTTAAAATGGCAAGAATAGCAGGAATCACACTCCCCTCGGATAAGAGGATTGAGATAGGATTAACATACATTTTTGGCATAGGTCATTCGAGATCGGCTCGGATTCTTCTGGAAACAAAAATAGATAAAGATAAAAAAGTTAAAGACTTAACCGAAGACGAAGTTAGAAAAATCCGCGAAGTCATCGAAAAACAAGAGAAAATAGAAGGAGACCTGAGAAAGGAAGTGACCCAGAATATCAAGCGACTGGTCGATATTGGCTCCTACAGGGGATTGCGGCACAAAAGGAGACTGCCTGTGAGAGGACAGAGAACCAAGACAAACGCGCGGACAAGAAAAGGACCGCGTGGCCAAACGATCAAAAAGGTCAAAACCAAACTTAAATAATCAGGAGCGATAAATGCCGAGACCGAAAAGAAAAACCAAGAGAAAAAAAGTCAGGAAAGAGATCGGATTTGGCGCGGCCTATATTCAATCAACTTTCAACAATACGATCATTACCATAACAGACCAGCAGGGAAACGCCGTTTGCTGGGCCAGTTCTGGAACATCCGGATTCAAGGGGGCCCGAAAAGGGACGCCTTTCGCCGCCCAGCTGGCTGCCAAAGAAGTGACGTTGAAGGCCAAAGAGTATGGTGTCAGGTATGTGGATGTAAGAGTTAAAGGTCCCGGTGCGGGGAGAGAATCTGCTATTCGTGCTCTCCAGGCAAACGGGTTGGAAATAAAGTCCATCAAGGACGTGACTCCGTTGCCTCATAACGGCTGCCGTGTCCGGAAGAGAAGAAGAGTCTAAATGAGAAACGGAATCTAAGGAGAGAAAGATGTCAAGATACAGAGAGCAAGTTTGTCGGCTCTGTCGGGTAGAGAAGGTCAAGCTTTTTTTGAAAGGGCACAAATGCCTCACCGATAAATGTCCGGCCGAACGGAGGCTCTATCCTCCAGGAGAGCACGGAACCCGAAGAAGAAGAGTCCTTGGATACGGACTTCAGCTCAGGGAGAAGCAGAAATTAAAGAGGTACTATGGAATGTCGGAAAAACAGTTCAGGCTCTTTTTCGAAAGAGCGGAAAAGAAAAGAGGAATCACAGGAGAATATCTTCTCTCTATGCTGGAAAGAAGGCTTGACAATGTGATATATCTCATGGGATTTTCTCATTCGCGGAGCCATGCGCGTCAGTTGATCACACACGGTCACATCCGGATCAATGATTGGAAAGTCAATATTCCCTCTTATCTGGTGAAAAAGGGGGATAACATCCTGTTTAAGGAGAAATCAGCCAAGCATGATGAGTTGAAAGCCATAGTGAATTCGAACAAGAATAAGACTGTCCCGGGTTGGATTGATGTCGATTGGGAAAAAATGCAAGCGAAGATTCTTGATTTTCCCACTCGGGAGGATATCACGTTTCCTGTGGAAGAACACTTGGTGGTTGAGCTTTATTCAAAATAGATTTTTTGGAGTCGCTGGAAACACAGAGGATCAGAATCTTTGTTTCTCAGTGAAGATTTATAATGAAAAAAGAGGCTGAAAAGGAGGAAGCATGATAGAAACTGGATTTCAGAGGCCGAAATACCTGGAGTGTGATTATGATACTTTAACCGAGACCTACGGCCGCTTTTCGGCCCAGCCCTTTGAGCGAGGTTTTGGCGTCACAATCGGAAATGCGCTGCGGAGGATTCTTCTTTCTTCGATAAGCGGAGCTGCAATCACCGCTGTCCGGATACAAGGAGTTCTGCATGAATTTTCGAATATCCCGGGAATTGTAGAGGATGTGACAGATATTATCTTGAATATGAAAAGCGTTCCGTTGAAACTCGAAGGAGATGAGCAGAAAGTGATGACTTTGAAAAAGAAGGGGCCGACTGAGGCCAAAACATCTGACATTGAACATGATGCGGATGTGGAAATTCTCGATAAAGATATCCATATTGCATCTCTTGATAAAGATGGTGAGCTGGATATGGAAATGGTCGTAAAGAACAACAGAGGTTATATCTCTGCGGATCAAAATTTCGGCGAAGATTTGAGCGTGGACTTTATCCCCCTTGATTCGTCTCACTCTCCAGTCCTCAAAGTGAATTACAGGGTTGAACCCGCGAGAGTGGGCAAGAGGATCGATTATGAAAAGTTGGATTTAGAGGTCTGGACGACCGGTTCGGTTTCTCCGACTGACGCTCTGGCTCAAGCCGCGAAGATCATGAGAAACCACTTGGCCATTTTTCTGAACATAGTGGATGAGCCTATGGAGAGGGAGCAGGTGGTCTCGAAGAAGGAAATCCCTCATCTTTCCCAGATTGATATTCTGTCCAAGTCTATAGACCATCTGGAGCTTTCGGTCCGGTCGAATAACTGTCTCAGGTCAGCCGGTATCGATAAGATCTACGAGCTTGTTCAAAAAACCGAAGAGGAGCTTCTCAAGACGAAGAATTTCGGTCGCAAATCGCTCACAGAGATAAAGGAAACCCTTCAGGAGATAGATTTGGGTCTTAATCTCGATCTTCATCCCAAATTGTTAGAAAAAATTGAAGCAGAGAAGAAGGAGAAGGAAGCAGAGGAGCAGGGGGAATGAAGCATCTTGTCAAGGGGAAAAAGTTACAGAGAAATACCGCACAGAGACGGGCATTGCTGCGGAATCTGGTGACCTCCTTCCTGGAAAAAGAACGTATACGCACGACTCTCGCCAAGGCCAAAGCCACGCGGCCTCTTGCTGAGAAGATGATCACTTTGAGCAAAAGTGATAGTCTCCATGCCAGGCGCCAGGCTTTGAGGTTCATTTACAAAAAGCCTGTGGTGAAGAAACTTTTTGAAGAGCTGGGACCTCGCTTCAGCGAGAGACCCGGCGGCTACACAAGAATCGTGAAAGTCGGGCCTCGAGCAGGAGACGGAGCGGAAATGGCGGTGCTTGAACTCATCGGAACAGAGTACAAGAAGAAGGAAAAGAAGAAAAAGGATATCAAAGAAAAGTTGAAGAAGAAACAGTAGACCCGGTCTTTTCTCCGGTCAATTCCAAAATCTCGAATACCTGCGTAACAGTGCGTGAAACTTTTCTGCATTTTAACAGGAGGCCAACCGGAGCGGTTTCTGGACTGCATAGGCTCGCGATAAGCGCGCGGGTGAATTTTTCCTGAGGGAATGGTTAATTTTTGGGGATAACCCAGAGACCTTGTCCGGGATAGATTTTGGATCTCCGGCTGAGGCCGTTGATCTGAAGGAATGTATTCAAGTTCATTCCGTATTGGCGCGCGATCTCAAAAGGAGTATCCCCCGACTTAACTGTATACGTGATGGCTCCCTCTGGTTTGCCGGACTGGATCACTAATTTCTGGCCGACATCCAGATTGTTGTTTGTGAGGCTGTTGTCTTCCTTTATTTTCTGAATGGTCGTGTTGTAATCCCTCGCGATCTTGTAGAGAGAATCTCCACGCCTGACAACATAGACCAGCTTTTCCCCCTCTTTAATCAGTGGAGGGGGAGACGTGTACGCTCTTGATGCGCCCCGAACCGGAATTCTCAGTCTCTGTCCAGGTCGGATGAGGTTGATGCTCCGCAGGTTGGATGTGCGGGCAATCGCCCGGACGCTCGTTCTGTAACGCTCAGCAATTTCTGAGAGAGTCTCTCCTCTGCGCACATAATGGACAACATAGGTGGATTCAGGGGGGATGTAGCGGGGGAGTGTATTCATCGAAGCGAGTGTCTGCTCGCCGAGTCCGACGGGAACCTTTAACGAATACTCCCGGTCAGGAGTGGATTTTTGCCGGAGTTCCGGATTGAGGGTTGCCAGCGCCCCGCTCTCCAGTCCCAGAGCCGCTGAAAGCGAAGAAAGCTTTACTGGTTTATTCACTGAAATTGTCTGATATTCCTGAGGAGGATCGGGTGTCGGAAGTTCAAAACCGTATTTTTCCGGGTTGTTGATGATGAGCAGGGTCGCGATGAAACGGGGGACGAATCGTGCGGTCTCCTGGGGCAGTTTAATATAGAGGTCCCAAAAGTTATCGAGATAGTTTTCTCTCTGAGTGCGAATGACTCTCTTGACTCTATATTCCCCGCAGTTGTAGGCAGCCAGAGCTGTGGTCCAGTCCCCGAAGTGAGAATGGAGTTCGGTCAGGTATTTCGTCGCCGCCCGGGTGGATTTGATGGGATCCATCCGCTCGTCGACATAGTGATCTCTCTTCAAACCGAACCGGTTTCCTGTTGAGGCGATGAACTGCCACAGGCCGAGAGCTCTGGCCCGGGAGTAGGCCCTCGTGTTGAACCAGCTTTCGATCATCGGCATCCAGGACAGTTCTTCCGGGAGCCCGGCTCTTTTCAGCTCCTCTAAGATCATTGCGCGGTAACGTCCGGAACGCTTGAAGCTGGTTTCGAACAGTTTTCTTTCTTTTCCCTGAAAAACTTTGATCTCTTTCAAGACATGTTTGTTCTCTTCGAGAGGAATGGTCTGATGGTTGTTCCCGACCGCGGTTTCCTGAGAGGCATAGATTTCCTGGATTCGCTGGGCGACCATGAGCCTCAGGTCGTTCTTTTCCTGGATGAGGGGGTCATCCGGAGCAAGTTTGATTTTCAGGATAAGGCTGTACGATTCATCCAGGGCCGCAAGGGCAGTGTCGAAGTCTCCTTTTTCCCAGGCCAACCGAGCATCCTGATAGGCATACAGGGCTTCCTCGAGGATAATCAGAGGACCGACCTCCTCAACATTCTTTTTAAGTTTTTCTGGCCCCGAGCCGTCCTTTCGGAGAAGAGGTTCTTCGTCTGTCCGGATTTTTTCGTCTTCAAACGGGCTTTGCAGCTCTTCGGTCAAGACTGGCTGTGAGGCCTGGGTTTCATTAGGGGTTGGGGGAGGAGTCGTCTGTGTCTTATCCGGAGCCTTATGAAATACAGAGCAACCCCCGAAGAGAATGAGAGTTATCGAAAGAAAAACTAAACAACAAGATCTCTGTTTTCTCAATTTTTTTCCTGTAAGGCAAAATTTATAACATTTTCAGGGTAAAAGAGTCAAATGATCCGCAGATACTTTACGATACACAAATTCCGATAAAATAGTAAATCGCCTTTAGAGATGATTTAAGGAGTGAAATTTTTCACCGGAAAAGAGGAAAGGGGGGGATATCCTTCAAAGATGTTCGAATAGGCTAAATCCTCAAGATCGCTTTTCTCCATTGAAGAGATGAAACACACGGGAATGTCATCGCTCCCTTCGGATTTTTGACGCCATTCCTTCACCGCAATTCTCGGCGGCTGCGTAACTCGCATTCTAGTCTCTTTTCATCAACAGAATTGAGCGTTTTTCCTCGCTCTTCCCTTTTGCTCGGGCAAGCTCAATACATACTCGCCGTCCGACTTTGTCGGATTCCCTCGACTGACGGTTCGTGAAGGCTAAATCCTCAAGGTCGCTTATTCCATTCCCGTGTGTTTCATCTCTTCATTTGAGGATGGGGGCGACTTGGAGATTGTGCTTATGTTACTTTTGAGCTGTTTTCTGGTGCCAGTTCCAGGCTGTCTGGATGATGGTTTCGATGTCCGAGTGGGAAAGCTTCCATCCGAGGACCTTCCCAGCCTTTTCATTGGAGGCCAGGAGAACCGGGACATCCCCTTTCCGCTTTGGCCTTTCCTTGTACTGGATCTTTTTCCTTGTGATCGCCTCAGTCTTCTGGATGATCTCCAGGACAGAGTATCCTGTGTTCGTGCCGAGATTTATGAATTCACTCCGGTTGGATTCAAGAAGTTTCTGGAGAGCCAGAACGTGGGCGCGGGCCAGGTCTGTGACATGAATGTAATCCCTGATCGCTGTTCCGTCTTCAGTCGGGAAATCTGTTCCATACAGGTCGAATCCCTTTTTTTTCCCCAGAAGGAAGAGAAGGAGGTTGGGGATCAGATGAGTTTCCGGGTTGTGCATTTCACCCAGGATGCCGCCGGGATCGGCTCCGGCCGCGTTGAAATAGCGGAGAGAGATGAATTTGAGCCCGTAGGCTCTCTGGTAATCTTCTAAGATCTTTTCGACAAAGACTTTGGTCTGCCCGTAGGGATTGACTGGATTGAGAGGGTGGTTTTCCGGGATCGGGATCTGAAGCGGGATTCCGTACACTGCTGCGCTCGAAGAAAAGATGAACGCCTTAACTTTCGCTTCCAGCATCGCATCCAAAAGGTTCAGGCTGCTCACAAGGTTGTGAGTGTAGTACTTCTGCGGGTCGGCATAGGACTCTCCGACTTGAATAAGAGAGGCAAAGTGCAGAACCGCATCGATATTTCTTCGCTTTAAGGCTTTTTGAATGGTGTCTTTATCCATGAGGTCGCCCTTGATGAGTTCTCCGCCCACGAGCAGTTCCTCTCTTCCGGTCGAAAAATTATCGTAGACGACAACCTCATACCCCTCCTTGAGAAGCTCTTTGACAGTGTGAGACCCGATATAGCCGGCCCCTCCTGTCACAAGAACCTTCATGAACGATCCCTCTCGACGATTTCTTTTGCGATGCGCAGGCCCTGCCTTTTGGTCTCGAACTCATTATCGAGCTGGAGCTGGTAAAGCTCCTTGAGTATTTTTCCCATACCCGGGCCCGGGGCAACACCCATTTTGATCAAATCCCTCCCGAAGATCAAGGGCTGGATGGTCTCTTTGGTGACATTGAGTTCCTTGAATTTTCCAAGAAGCCATCTGGCTTCCCTGTCCAGCCCCTTTATCGGGGCGTCTTCTCTTCCAGCTCTGTCAGCCGCATCGAGGTAAACCAGGAGTTCGATCTCTCCGTTGATCTCTGCGGCGAGACGGTTGAAGGCTTTTTTGGTCACGACACCCCTGTTCTGCCAGAGTTCTGAGGCCCGGTGGTGGCATCGGATGAGGGAAAGAACCTGTTTCCTCAGGTTGAATCCGTTGAAGGAGAAGATCCTGAACCGGCTGAAGATCTTCTTCGTGATTTTCTCGCTGAGAATATCGTGCCCGTTGTTGGTGATGACCATCCGGCCTTTCTTGAACTCCCACATCGCAGTGGAGGGCTTGCCCACATCGTGATAAAGGGCAGCCAGGAGGAGTGCGAGTTTCTTCTCCTGGGAGAGTTTTTTGGTTTCGGCCAGTCTCTTCGCCTGGTCCACGGTGAGCGTGGTGTGGTGCCAGACCGTGTGGTGGCCGTATTCGTCTTTCTCGGGATGAAACAGAGAGTCCTGGATTGAAAGAGTCAGGCTGTAGAGTTCCGGGAAGAGCTGGCGAAGCACTCCGAGCTTGAACAGTCCTTCGAGGCCGACAGAGGGAGAAGGAGACCGCAGAAGTATCTTGAACACTTCTTCGTTCACGCGTTCGACGCTGAGTCCGGACAGGTCGATCTCTCTGGAGACTTTATAGATCTCTTTGTCGATCTTGAACTCAAGGACTGAAGAGAACCGTGCCGCCCGGAGAACCCGAAGAGGATCATCCGGGAAAGCCTGGGGATTTGTCAACCTGATCATTCTCTCCTTCGTGTCGGCTTCTCCGCGGAAAGGATCGATCAATTCATTGTCAGAGAGCCTCAGCGCCATGCTGTTACAGCGGAAATCGCGTCTTTCCAAATCTTTCTCGATCGGAAGATCGGGTTCCGCAGAAATGATAAAATCCTTGTGTGTCTTGACTGCCTTTCCTTTGGGCCTGTCTTTCCTCGGGAGAGCAATATCATACGTTTTTTGATCAATGGTGAATTTGATCACGCCGAAACTTTTTCCGACAAGATCGACTTTGCCGAAGGGCTCGATTTTCTTCTGGATGTCCTCAACGCTGTGCCGAGTGATAAGGATATCGACTTCAGTGGTCGGATTTTCTCTGATGAGGTCGCGCACACTTCCGCCAACAGCATAGACGTCTCCGCCAAAGTGCTGGATGAAGAATTCTTTGTCTCGAAACTCAATCTTCAATTTCTTCATGTTCGCTCTCGAAATCGCGGCTCTTTTTCCGGTAGCCATCCTGAATGAAAGCCTGTTTTTTCTGTCCTATTATAAAAACAGTTCCCTGCATGATTCAAACTTTTTTTCAGATATTTGAAGGCTTGTTCTCTTGAACCTGTTGGTGTATCCTTTATGATTCAGAGGAGAAAGATGATAAAGACGAGAAAAATCGCTGTGCTGCTGGCGCTTTTCTGTGCACTGTCAGGTTGGTCGCAGTCCAAATCCCTCCAGGATGACCTTAAGATATCCCTCAAAGACACCAAGATTCGGGATTTCAGTATAGACGGATTGACCTATGTTTTTTATACCCACATATCCAATTCTTCTTCTTCGGCATACTTCCTTTCCGGCTATGAGTACCGCTTCATGGTTAACCAGATGCCGTATTTCCACCTTCAGATTCCTTTGGAGAAGAAGATAATGATCGCGCCCCAAAAAAGCAAGATTCTGTCCTTCCCCATAAAAATCACTTACGCCCATCTTTTCCGGCTCGTCAAAGGGATTGAAACAGAGGATCAGGTTGAAGCGACATGGTCAGGGACGATGACATTCGCGGATAAGCGGAAGGAGAGGGGAAGGCTTTCCTTCTCGTTTCCCGGTCGCTTTCCCATCTTCCAGAAGCCACAGATTGAATTCCGGACTCTCCGTGTGAAGGAGTTGACCATCGGCGGAGCGGATGTCGTCTTCGATGTAGAATTCGGGAATCCTAACGTTTTTGCATTGACCGTGGAAAGAATCAGTTACGAGTGTTATCTGAGGAACAGCCGGGTCACTCAAGAATCTGTGACTGAAAGGAAGGCCATACCAAGCCATGGGGAATCCGCTTTTTCTTTGCCGATGCTCATGAATTTCTTCGAGGTGGGAAAAGACGTTTACACGCACCTTCAGAGAAGTTCTACACTCTGTCGGTTCACAGGAGAGATCGAGGTGAAGACAGAATGGGGCAGGATGAAAATCCCTTTTGATAAGACTGGACGGATCACGATTTCCAGGACTTCATGAACGGAGTTCTTCATCAGTCGATGATAAGCGTGATCATCCCCACGTTCAACCGAGCGTCCTTTTTGCACGAAGCCATCCGTTCGGTCCTCGACCAGGATTATTTCGAGCGGAACGGACCCTCTTCTTTTGAGCTGTGGGTGATTGACGACGGCTCCACGGACAATACCAGAGATGTCGTTCGATCTTTCGGAAAGACGGTGAAATATCATTTCCAGCCGAATAGCGGAATCAGCGCCTCCAGGAATAAGGGGCTCGATCTTGCAGAAGGGGACTCTATCGCATTTTTGGACTCGGACGACCTTTGGGAAAAAGAAAAGATAGGCGTGCAGCTGAGTTTTATGAAGTCCTTTCCTGAAGCCAAAGTGTGCTACACCGAGGAGACCTGGATAAGGCAGGGAGTTTTCGTGAATCCCCGGAAAAAACACAGGAAGTATTCCGGATGGATCTTTGAAAAGGTTTTGCCTCTCTGTCTTTTGAGCCTCTCTTCAGCCCTGTTCCGGAGAGAAGTTTTTGAAGAAATCGGAAGGTTTGATGAAGAATTGCCTGTTTGCGAGGATTATGATTTGGGCATCCGGATAACCGCGAAATATCCTGTTTATCTTCTTCCCAAACCGCTGATTGTGAAGCGCGGAGGACACGCGGATCAACTTTCGAAAAAATACTGGGGAATGGACCGCTTCAGAGTCAAGGCTCTGGAGAAAGCTCTGCATCTTGGCCTCACACCTCAGCAGGAGAGGCTGGTCCGGCAGGAGCTGGTGAAGAAGTATCAAATTTTGGCCAAAGGGTACGAGAAAAGGAACAAAAAAAGAGAGGCCAGGGAATGCTTGGCGTGTATTGAGAAGTTTCAACCAAAAAAAAATTGAGAGGGGAGGAGAAATGAGCATTCTGAAAATTATCCAAAAAAGACGAAGCATTAGAAGATATAAGAAGGATACGATTCCTGAAGATGTTTTCCAGCGAGTGCTCGAGGCCGCCCGTTTGGCCCCTTCAGGGAAGAATTATCAACCGTGGAAATTTATAATCGTCCAGGATGCGGAGTTAAAAGAAAAGCTGGCTCGCGCGTCGGCAGAGCAGTTTTTTATGGCCGAGGCGCCAGTGATCATTGTGGCGTGTGGTTTTCCCGATGACAGTTATTCGCGCATGGGCCGCTACATGAAATCCTGGCCTGTGGATGTCACGATTGCTCTTGAACATCTTATCCTCCAGGCCGAAGAAGAAGGTCTGGGGACATGCTGGATCGGTTCATTCGAAGAAGATGAGGTCAAATCTCTCTTGAATGTCCCTGAAAACGTCAGGGTTCTGGCTCTCACGCCCCTGGGCTATCCGAACGAGACACCGCCGTATCGCGGCCGAAAAAGGCTGGATGAGATCGTATCCTATGAGAGTTTCTGAGCTGTGGGGAATGTCGGGAGAGGCAGAACAAAGAGGAAATTTTATCTGACAAACACTCCAAATGGATAATTCTTCGCAGTTATATCCGCCGGATGGCGGCCAATTTTATTTTTAGAGAAACTCTGATGGAACCTATCTTTGAGACGCGGTCTCTTGAGTTAGAACCAGTAGTTCATTCCCAAAGATAACTGGTATCCACTCATGTCGAAGGCGTCGAAACCGACGAAAGAAGCATCAGCGCCTGTTCTGAAATTTCCTTTGACAGAGTTGTATTTGATTTCGGCTTCAAGGGTGAATTTTTGTGCCACGGGGATCATGATCCCCGCAAATCCATGATACCCTATGCTGAGCCGGCTGTCTTCCCGAGCAAAACTTTCGTAGACTGGATAGACAGGGACGAGCGGTCCTGTACCGGGATCATATTCCCAGGTATCATCCGCAAAATCTACAATAAGGCCCTGGATCCGGACAGACCAGAGGTAAAGACCGACTCCACCTCCGATATAAGGGATGATGCTCTTTCCTCTTCCCAGAGGCGCGACTTTTAAAGAAGCCTGAATCGGAGTTATGGATACCAAAAAGCTGTGAAAGATGTCGAACCTCTCTATCGGGAGAAAATCGTCTTGATATTCGATGGGAAAAGCAAAATCCAAAAGCGGTTCTCCCACAGCGCTTCCGAGGATTCCAATCCAATCCACGTAGAATCCGCTTTTATTCCTGTTGTACCCATCCACGCCGAGAGTGAGACTGAGCTGTCTCGTGAGAAAGTATTCATAGACAAACCCAAAGTTTGATCCGTAATAATCAGATTTGGAATAGCTCATGTTTTCGAATTCGATCTCCCAGAGGTCGCTCTGCGCTCTGGGGATAAAGAATCCGAGCTTAAAAGTGACAATTCCAGAGAAAGCCAGACTCGGAGTCAAAAAGATCAACGCCAAAAAGAGTATCATGCTTTTTTTCATCTATCTCACCTCACGTCAGTCATTATGCAAAAGTTATGCCAAGTTGAATCTTAGGGGAGACCTTGCTTTTTATGTGTCCAAAACAGGTCAACTGTCCTCTCCCAGGCCACTTTTTAGCATTAAATTACTGTTTATAAATCAGATTGCCAGAAGAGTCAAGGGTTCAAGTCCCAATGTTTGACATTTTATTTGAATACGCTTAAGTCTTTCAAGCCCGCAGAAAAATATGCCGTTTCTGAAATTTTCAGGCTTTCTTTAGGGAAGACCTGAACTCTCGGGGCGGCTTTTCCATTTAGAGAATGTCAGATGTTGAGACGCATCCCCTCTTGATTTATACTATACGGAGAAATGGCGATTGAGACAAAAATCCTGAGGATTGATTCTCAGAGGTTAGCTAAAGGACAGATCGACACGATTGCCGGCATCCTGCGGGAGGGAGGCGTCATGGCCTATCCGACGGATACTTTTTACGGGCTTGGAGCGAACTGCTTCTCTCAAAAAGCTGTTCAGAAAATCTACAGGCTGAAGAAGAGAGAGCCATCCAAACCCCTGTCTGTGCTGGTTTCTGACAGGGATATGGTCCGGAGCCTTGCAGTGGAGATTCCCTCTCTGTTCTGGGAGTTGACAGAGGAGTTCTGGCCCGGGCCTCTCACCCTTGTCTTGAAAGCGTCCACTGCGCTGCCCGCGGAAATGCGCGGACCCGGAGATTCTGTGGGAATCCGCATGCCGGACGTTTCCTGGCTTCAAAATTTGATCTCTGAGATGGATTTTCCGATAACCGCCACGAGCGCCAATATATCGGGGGAAAAAGAGATCGAAGACCCGCAGAGAGTCAGAGATGTTTTTTCTGGGAAAGTCGACCTCATCGTTGACGGCGGAAAAACCGGAGGGATTCAGCCTTCCACTGTTGTGGATCTCAGCTCCTCAAGACTTGAAATTCTGAGAGAGGGCGTTGTGCCTCGATCCCGCTTCGAGAAATATCTCGAGAAAGAATCAATGTCTTAGAGAAAAAATTCCTCTCCTTCTGACGCCAGTCTGAAGCCCGTCTCCCTGATTTCTTTCCTTTCCTCTCCT
The DNA here is from genome assembly GCA_964348015.1 of uncultured Eubacteriales bacterium. Lineage (GTDB taxonomy): Bacteria > Acidobacteriota > Aminicenantia > Aminicenantales > Aminicenantaceae > SOIA01. The sequence continues at coordinate 25,194 of CAYGBC010000062.1, forward strand.
TCCGGATCAAGCGCAAGATTGGAATGATTTAAATGCGTGAAGCGGATTTGTGTTTGTCCTTTTTGGGCCACTTTTCCCAGAGTCTTCAGGCTGGTTTGGATGAGCGGGTGCCCGATCTTGGACAGATCCCTCCGCGGAAGCTCCTCGGGACTGTAAAAAGTCCCGTCCAGGAGCGCGATATCGACTTTTTCGACTTCCTCGACTATCGAGCGGTTCCAGGCCTTCCAGCTCTGTATATCCGGAATGTACAGAAGCGTCTTTTTCTCTCCTGAGATTCGAAACCCGATCGTATCCGAGTATTCATCCCGATGAGGAACCGGTAGGGGAGTCAGAGAGATTCGGGGTGTGAGCGACAATTCTTCTCCAGGATGAAGGGTTCGGAGAGATATATTTTCGAGGCTTACAAGCTGGCTCCAGGGTCCGTTGTCCGATAAGAATCGTCCCATCCGAGAAGTGCAGTGTACGGGAAGGTTTTGAGTCGACATCACCTCATAGCCGCAGAACATCAAGCCTGTGTAATGTCCGATGTGGGCATGCGTCAGCAGGATCGCATCCGGAGCGTTTTTCTTCCCCCTCTTTTCAATGCTCAGTCGGTCAAGGGCCCTATCTGATTGAAGCCGGATATCTGGTGTGGCATCCAGGATGAAATATTTTTTCTCTATAAAGTCAATTAGAGCGATTGACGACACGAGTCGGATGAACCGGGCGTCTTCCCGTGCCCGACAACAGTTCCGGCAGTAACAGCCCATTTGAGGGATCCCCCCATCCTGAGCAGTCCCGAGGACCTGAGCGAGCACGCCTGTCTCCTCCTTCGGCTGAGCCAAGGATCTCAGAAGGCTTGTGAACTTTACCTTAGGACGGAAGAGGCTCGAGCCAGCCGCCCCCAAGAAAACCGTGTTGAGAAATTCTCTTCTCTCTATTTTTTTCATTTGCGTCTCCCGGTGAGGTGTTTCCTTTAATTGTGGGAGTCGCGTCTCAACATTTGACATTTCTTTTAGCAAGCTCAAATCTGCCAGTGCTGAGAAAGGGACTTGATCTTAAGATTTGAAATATCAGAATTAAGAGGGAAGTTTTAATGTCCAACCTCATTCAAATATTTTACTCTTTTCAAATTTGTTGAGAATTGAAGTAGCTCTCTGCTGATCAGTAGTTTATAAAAATGTCAAATGTTGAGACGCGACCCCAAAGGCCTACCGCACTTTGGCTCCGGAGGGAACATCCGTGTCGAAAGAGGGAATGATCGCTTTGCCCTCGATCTCCGCGGCCAGGAGCATTCCTTGAGATTCGATTCCCCGGATCACAGCGGGCTGCAGGTTCACGATCACGATAACTTTTTTGCCTTCGAGTTCTTCAGGGGCGTAAACATCCGCCACACCTGCCACCATCGTCCTTTTTTCGGTTCCGATGTCGACTTCCATTTTCACCAGCTTGTCAGTCCCTTCCACTTTCTCTGCTTTGAGTATTTCGCCGACCCGGAGGTCCATTTTTTTAAATTCATCAAAAGTGATCATCTCCATTTTTTCCTCCTTTTGGGGTGGAGCTTGCCGGGTTTTCTCCTCCTTGAGAAACTCTTTCAGGTCCACTCTCGGAAAGAGAGGCGTTGGCTTTTTAATGACCTGTCCCAGCTTGAGGCCATCGAACTTTAATTTTGAAAGAGATTCCTCCTCTAATGGTTTGTCTTCGCCGAGAAAATCCCAGATCTTTTGGGATGATTCGGGCATCACAGGGAAGAGGAAGCCGCTTATGACCCTGAGAGTTGCTGCGGCCTGGTAAAGGATTCTCCCCAGTCTCTTTTTCTGGGATTTATCTTTGGCCAGTTTCCAGGGCTCGTTCGCGGCCAGATACCTGTTCACCGTGTTGATGAAGGACCAGATTTCTTCGAGAGCTCTGTTCAATGCGTAATCTTCATAAAACTTGAGGATTTTCTCCTTTGAGGACTCAAACTCCTTGCGAAGATTCTGGTCTTCTTTTTCTTCTCTCCCTATTTCCTCAATTTTTCCGTTGAAATAGTTCTGGATCATAGTCAATGTTCTCTGGACAAGGTTTCCGAGGTCGTTGGCCAGGTCAGAGTTGATACGGTGGATAAATCCTTCATGGGAGAAGTTGCCGTCCAGTCCGACCGGAATCTCCCGGAGAAGGAAGTAGCGGAGGGGATCGGCTCCGAAAGTCTCGAGGATGATGTGAGGATCAAGGACATTGCCTTTGGATTTGGACATTTTCGCTTCATCCTTGAGCCACCAGCCGTGGCCGAACACAGTCTGGGGAAGAGGAAATCCTGCAGCCATCAGAAAGGCGGGCCAGAAGATCGCATGGAACCTGAGAATATCCTTCCCGATGAGATGGACATCGGCCGGCCAGTATTTTTGAAAACGCGACTTATCCCATTTATACCCGATGCCTGTCAGGTAGTTGTGGAGAGCGTCAAACCAGACATAGATAGTGTGGTCGGGATCATCCGGCACAGGAATTCCCCACGCGACAGTGGTCCGGGTGATGCTCAGGTCCTTCAAACCCTGTTTGACGAAGCTGACAACCTCGTTCATCCGGCTGGGAGGCCGGACGAATGTCGGGTTTTTGGAATAGAAATCCAGAAGAGGCTTCTGGTAAGCGGAGAGCTTGAAGAAATAGCACTCCTCAGAGACAAGAACGGCTTTTGTCCCGCATTCGGGGCAGGTTTTGTGTCCCCCCTTTTCGAGGGGAACATCTTCGGCCAGAAAATGCTCAGTCGAATCACAATACCAACCTTCGTAAATTCCTTTATAAATGTCCCCTTTCTGCTTCAATTGTTGAAAGATCTGCTGGACGCTCTTTTCATGGAAAGACTCTGTAGTGCGGATGAAAAAATCATAGGAGACATTCAAGGCTTTCCACAGGTCCTTGTACCTGACCACGACCTGGTCGGCCAGCTCAATCGGTTTCAATCCCTTCTCCTTGGCCGCTTTTTCCACCTTTTGTCCGTGCTCGTCCGTTCCTGTCAGGAAGAAGACCTCTTTCCCGGAGAGTTTCTTGAAACGGCTTATGGCGTCGGCGATGATCGTCGTATAGGCGTGTCCGATATGAGGGATATCGTTAACGTAATAGATGGGGGTTGTGATGTAAAATGTGTTCTTAGACTTCTTTGCCACCGGACATACCTCCTCTGATCAGTGTCATGGCTTCTGATCGTGTGGCGCTGTGCGTGCGGAAGGACCCTCTTAAAGCCGATGTGACGGTTAGAGATTTTGGCTTTTTCGCTCCCCTCATCGACATGCACATGTGCTCCGCTTCGATCACCACCATGACTCCAAGTGGCTTGAGGTGTTCCATGATGAGGTCAGCGATCTGTTTGGTCAGCCTTTCCTGGACTTGGAGCCTGCGGGAGAGGTTGTCGACGACTCGGGCGATTTTACTTAATCCTACGATTCGACCTCCTTTGGGGATATAGGCAATATGGGCGATACCCGCAAACGGAAGAAGGTGATGTTCGCACATTGAATACAGCGGGATATTTTTAATAAGGACCATCTCGTCGTGCTTTTCACCCTGAATCACCCGGAGATGCCGAGACGGATTCTCTCTCACTCCTCCCAGGATCTCAGAAAACATGCTGGCCACTCTGTGTGGCGTTTCTTTGAGCCCGACTCTTTTCGGGTCTTCACCCACCCCTTCCAGAATGAGCTTAACCCCTTTTGCGATTTTCTCAAGGTCTGCTTTTCTTTTGCTGTTTTTTGTGGGCATTGTCAGGTCTGTCCTTAAATCTCAGGATGAAATATCCTGCCAGGATAACTCCCTTATTTTTTCTTAAGGTACTCCTTTACCGCCAACTGCATGATCTCCTTGACAGGACGGCCGCTTTTTTTGGCCAGTTTCAAACAATCCTCGAATTCAGGTTGAGCGTTGACTGTTTTTCCTTCGAGGGAGGAGATTTTGATCGAGATTTCTTCACCGAGCACGTGGAGGTTCTCGACTGTTCTCTCCAATACCCGCCGATGAACGGGAAAGTACCTCACTCCGATAGAGCTTGTCTCTTGAAATATCGCGTCGATCAGAGCCTCCATTTTATCAATCTCTGCCAGGACGGTCAATTTTGTCGCCAGCCTGTTCTTTTTCATCGTTACAGGTGTGAGGAACACATCCAGGGCCCCGAGGCCGAAAGCCCGGCCGAAGAAGGAAGCCAGAACCTGTGGAGTGGAATCATCGATATTCGCCTCAATGAGATAGACTTCTTTATCATCCTTGAATTTCTTCGTGTTTCCGTAAAAAGCTCTCAGGATGTTGGGAAAGTTCTGTAAGTTCCGTTCTCCTGCACCGCAGCCGATTTTTTCATAGGATATTTCAGGGAAAGGAATGAACTGGTGAACCAGGGTGGAGACTATTGCAGCACCTGTCGGCGTCACAAGCTCCTCTTTGACATGTTCTGAATAGACCGGGGTGTTCTTGAGGAGTTCTGCGACTGCGGGCGGAGGCACAGGAAGTCTGCCGTGGGATGTGTCCACCCACCCCTGACCGACGTTCAACGGGGATGAGTAAACATCGGTCACATCGAGGACTTCGGTCAAAAAACAGCATCCCACTATGTCGACGATCGCGTCATCTGCACCGGCTTCGTGGAGATGAGCTTCCTGGAATTTGTGTCCGTGGACTCTCGCTTCAGCCTGGAATAGCCGCTTGAATATTTCCAGAGACTTGTTTTTAACGGTCGAAGAAAAAGAGCTTTTCTTGATGAGTGATTCGATATCAGACCATTTTCGTGGCGGACTCTTCTGCTTTTGGACACGAACGTCCACTTTCAGCGCCCGAAGCGATGCCCTTTTCGTCTCTTTCAACCGGATATCCACGGGAAGCTTCAATTCCGCCATCTTTTTCGTGAAGAGCGCGGGCTTGATTCCAAGGTCAAGAAGAGCGGCCAGAATCATGTCACCGCTCAAGCCGGCGGGAGCGTCGAAATAAATAAATTTCATCCGGGAATTATCCCTTTTTAGAGTGGAGTTTCTTTTGGAGTTCCTCATCGATAAGAGGAAGGATCTCTCCGGCTTTTCCTCTGAACGAAAAATCAGCGTAAGGCGTGAGTGGAGTCGGATCCGGATTGATCTCCACGATCTTGGCGCCTGCTTCAGCCGCAGCGAGAGGAAGGGAGGCGGCTGGCTGGACGAGTGCAGAGGTGCCGATAACACACATCACATCACATTCTGAACTCAATTGAAACGCCTTTTGGAGAACAGTCGGAGAAAGAGATTCACCGAACCACACCACATGAGGTCTCAAAAGAGCTCCGCAGTCCGGACAGAGAGGCGGAACCTCTTCGAGAGGGGTTTGATGGTTCTCTGAAATCGTTCCTTCGTCTGTGCACCTGAGCTTCCAGATGTTCCCGTGGAGCTCAACCATTTCTGTGGAGCCCGCTTTCTGATGGAGCCCGTCTATATTTTGAGTGATAAGGGAAAAAACAGGGAAGACGCTTTCCCATCGGGCAATGACCTTGTGCCCGGGATTGGGCATTTTTTCAGCGATTATTCCCCGCCGCCATTCATAAAATTCCCAGACGAGCTCCGGATTCTGGGCAAATGCTGTCGGCGCGGCCAGCTCTTCGGCGCGGTATTTTTTCCACAGGCCTTCTTTGCCGCGGAAAGTGGGAATCCCGGATTCCGCGGAGATTCCGGCCCCTGTCGAGACTGCGACATGCTTGGCTCGAGTCAGGAGGTCGACGAGCGCTTCAGTTTCCGTTTTCTCGGTCATTTCGATTCCTCGTGCCTCATAGGATAATCTTTTCTCGGAGAAAAATCAAAGAGATAAACGGGGAGAGGTTGCTTTTTGAATAAGCGGACAGTCCCTCTCTTCCTCAGCAAAAAGACTTGAACGGACAGTCTCCAAAAAAGCCTGTCCTTTTTATTATTGACGCGGAAAATTCAATTGTTTTTTCAGATAAATGAGGTCCTCGCTTGACTTGTCAACCCTGAAGTTATATATCATTACCCGAATCCAAATCGGAGATGGTTAAGGTTAAGAAAAATAAGCATTGGGGCATCAGAAGTAAATAGTTAAGGTTCAATAGTATGAGTGGATAACCTCATGAGTTTAATTATCATCGGTTCGCTCGCCTTTGACACGATCGAGACTCCCTTAGACAGGAGGGAGCGGATCGTGGGGGGATCGGGCACCTACTGTGCCCTGGCTGCGAGTTTTTTCACGCAGCCGGGAATTGTGGGCGTCGTGGGCGAAGACTTTCCTGAGGAGACGGTTGATTTTCTCAAGGAGAGGAAGATCGATATTCAGGGATTGGAGATTCAGCCGGGAAAGACTTTTCACTGGGAAGCCCGATACGGGGATGATCCCAACCAAAGGACGACCGTAAAGACAGAGTTGAATGTTTTTCAGGATTTCAAACCTCAGCTTCCTCCGAGTTACAGAAAAAGCAGGATTGTTTTTCTGGCGAACATCGATCCTGATCAGCAGGATGAGATCCTGAGCCAAGTTCATAAGCCAGGACTTATCGCCATGGACACCATCAACCTCTGGATCAACCAGAAACGTGACTCCCTGTTGAAAGTTCTGGAGAAGGTTGACCTGTATTTTGCCAACGACGAAGAAATCAGGCTGCTGACCGGAGAGAAAAATCTGATAAAGGCCGGGAAAAAAGTCCTGGAGAGAGGGCCCTCTCTCGTGGCCGTCAAAAAGGGGGAGCACGGAGCGCTGGTGATGGGGAAGGATCTGGTCTTCGGCGTGCTCGCTCATCCCTGTGAAGAGGTCGTGGACCCGACCGGTGCCGGAGACAGTTTTGCCGGAGGCTTTCTGGGCTACTTGGATAATATAAAAGACTTGAGCAACAAGAAGGAAATTCGCAGAGCTGCTGTTTTTGGCAGTGTTCTGGCCTCTTTTGTCATAGAAGATTTTGGAATCAACCGGTTCAAAACTCTTTCTCTGAAGGAAATCAAAGATCGCTTTGATGAGTTCAGAAAGCTTGTTTCTTTTTAGTTTCTTTCGAGGAGTGATAAGGATACAAAATGATGCGATGCCATCCAGGAGGGAAGAATGGCCGAGATTAAAATGCCAGTAGAGCCGTTTCGGATAAAGGTTGTGGAACCGACTCAAAAGACATCGAGGAAAGAGAGAGAGGAGCTTCTTCGTAAGGCGGGATTGAATGTGTTCAACATTCCGGCGGAGAAGGTCTCTATTGACCTCTTGACGGATAGCGGAACCTCGGCCATGAGCGATAATCAATGGGCGGGGCTGATGCTGGGGGACGAGTCCTATGCGGGAGCGAAAAACTTCTTTCACCTTGAGAAGTCCATCAAAAGAATTTTCGGGTTTTCTCATGTCATTCCGACTCATCAAGGACGGGCCGCGGAGAGAATCTTGTTTGAAGCGCTTGTCAAAGAAGGCGATTGTGTTCCCAATAACATCCATTTCGACACGACAAGAGCCAACGTAGAGGTCAGAGGTGCAGAGGCAGTGAACCTGTGCGTCGATGAGGTCTTCGACGTGTCTTCTGAACATCCTTTTAAAGGAAACATGGACACCCAGAAGCTCGAGCGATTCATCAAAGAGAAAAGCGCGGAAAAGATTCCTCTGGTCATGATGACCATAACCAACAACAGCGGCGGTGGCCAGCCGGTGTCCCTGGAGAATATCAAAGACGTGAGCGGGATCTGCCGGAGAAACGGCATCCCTTTTTATTTTGATGCCTGCCGCTTCGCCGAGAACGCCTATTTCATAAAACAGAGAGAAAAGGGGTATCAGAAGAAATCCATACTCGATATATCCAGGGAGACATTTTCTTTTGCGGACGGAGCCACGATGAGTGCCAAAAAAGACGCTCTTGTGAATATCGGAGGCTTTGTCACCCTGAACAATGATGAGCTGGCGCAGAAGCTCAAAAAACTGCTCATCATCAGCGAGGGATTTCCGACTTATGGGGGATTAGCGGGCAGAGATTTGGAAGCCATTTCCCGTGGGCTGGAGGAAGTCCTGGAGCAGGATTATCTGGAGCACCGGATCGCGCAGGTTCACTATCTGGGGAAGCTCCTGGATGAGGCCGGAGTTCCCATCTACAAGCCCGTGGGCAGCCACGCCGTGTATGTCCTGGCGGATAAATTTCTTCCTCATATTCCTCGTGACCAGTTTCCAGGATGGGCTCTCACCGTGGCCCTGTACCGGGAATCAGGAGTGAGAGCTGTAGAGATCGGGGGAATCATGTTCGCCAAGAAGGATGAGAGGAGCGAGAAAGAAATATACCCGGAGCTGGAATTGGTCCGCCTGGCCATTCCACGGAGAGTTTATACGGTTTCCCATCTTCATTATGTGGCCGACGCTCTTGTGGAGCTTCATAAAAAACGTGAGCAGATCAAAGGATTGAAGATCGCGTCCCAAGCTCCACCTTTGAGACATTTCACGGTGAGACTGGAAGAAGTTTGAGAGATAAAGGAAGAGAAAAAGAGCCTCTCTTCTCCTTTGTGGGCTCGCAGTTCTTTTAATTCTGCACCCCTTTTTTCGAGTCGCGAGATCTATTGTTCTCCAAGAGATATCCAGGAGGATTCTATGAAGTACTCTGCGATAAATTTTAAAGATAAACTGGCCAAGTTTTCAGAGCATTTCTCGCCGAAGATCATCGCTCAGATGAACGATTATCATTTCAAATTGGGCAAATTCCAAGGCGACTTTATCTGGCATACGCACAGAGATACGGATGAGGCGTTCATCGTCATCGAAGGAGAGATGAGGATCGATTTCCGTGACGGAGAAGTGAACCTCAAGGCCGGAGAAATGTTTATCGTACCGAAGGGAGTGGACCATAAACCTTTCGCAGAGAAAGAATGTAAAATTATGCTGGTTGAGCCGGCGGGGACCCTCAACACCGGGGATGCGGGAGGCGATTTGACAGTTAAAGACGACGTTTGGGTCTAACCAGTTGACTAAATAAGTTCTCTTCCATTTAGTGTGGGTAAATGATTAGATAGTATTCTGGGATGTCCTTGCTGTAGGTATGTCAGACCCTCCTGGACACTTTGTGTTATTTTGTAAGCTACAAAAAGGAGGTCTGGGACATGCAAAAAGAAGTCAGAGAGGCATTCAGAGTCCATTTCAAATGGAGAGTT
>CAYGBC010000063.1:0-45421 GCA_964348015.1 uncultured Eubacteriales bacterium
AGCCTCACTTTTCTGTACGGAATTCCTTATGCCCTCATGACCGCCTTTTGCATGTGGTGGCTTGTTCCTTTTGCCGCGTTGACCATGAAGAACCAGTCCTGGTTGACGCGGTAGGAATACAGAAATAAAAAAACAGGGGGAAGGATTAAGCATTCTTTGTGAATCTTTTTCTTAAGACCAGGAATCCTCCAAATACTATAAGAAAAAAGATTCCGAAGTATATCCAGTTAGAACCAGATCTCGGGAAGATGACCTCATCCGTTTGTCCCGAGGCAATGAACCCGGCCCAGTAGTAGGGGTGAGACAGTACGCCGGACTCTATCAATTCGAGCTTGGCTTTACGCAGTGCATCCATGATCGACTCGGAGGAGCGAAGATGGAAATAGAATCTTTCCATGAGCTGGTAGCTTGCCTGATCGTTTATGACCCACAGGCTCATCAGAACAGAAGAGGATCCCGCATAAAAAAAGGCTCTGTTGATGCCTTCAATTCCTTCGGCGTGGATAAACTCTCCAAGCCCTGTCTGGCATGAAGAGAGAGTGACAAGGTCGGAGTTGAACTTCAGAGCGTAGATCTCTCTCATCTGGAGAAATCCGTCCTCGGGCGTGTCTTTATCAAGAGTCAAGACGATGGAAGAGCGATACGGTCTTCGCTCATCGATGATGCTGTGCGTGGCAAAGTGGATGATCCTGTACTCATCGAGTTTATGATTTTTCAGCTGTTCTTCTGAGGCCTCCTGTCTGCGGAAAATATTTCTTTTCCCCTTCTTAAAAAGAGAGCTGATTTCGTCGATTTCTATGCCGCTGTATTCCAGTCTGTAGAAATCAAAGGATCTCGAGGAGAAGAAGTCTTTAAAAATATCTCCTCCGTTTTCTTCCTTTTCGAGTGCTCCGAAGTGCGGATCGCCAAAGGCCAGCAGATCCATTCGGGGTTTCCGTTTATTTGTGTTTTTACGGTCAATAATTTCCCGGAGGGACGAGATTGATGGCGCATAAGCGATTGTGTAATCCTCGACGAGCCACCGGTTTTTCTCGTTATTAGAGACGAGAGCTTCAAACGGGAGAAAATGGAGGATGGCGTCCGGAATGAATATTATGTTTTCGATATCCCCCTCTAGACCTGGAAGAATTAGGCTGTTGAAGAGTTCATTGCCTGCTTGGAAACTGTGGTTATCCTTGTCGGTGATGACTCTGAGATAGTCTGAGACCTTCTTTCGAATGTGATTCCTGGTTGGAAGCGGGAATATCTTCAACTCCTTTTTTGTGATTATAAAAGCATAAGAATTTTCCTGCCCAAGGGAGTACGCGAAAACAGCCGTTTTATTATCCAGGAGTTTTTTTTGCGTTTCGTCGAGTGTGATGATCTCAGGATATTTGAGGTTGGCGTAGGCCGGGCTTTCTTTCCGGATCTCTCTTTTGAGTGTCTCTAATTTGTCTTCCAGTACTTTAAGATTGGTGCTCAAGCTGGTTTTCTCATCCGAAGATAATTCTGCAGCGAGAAGTTTTGAGTAGATATTGGTTATGTCTTTCATGAGTTCTTTCTCTTTGTTGAGCAGCTCCGCGTCAATCCCATGCGAGAGGTCGACTTGAGAAAGCTCCATGCTGTCTAAAAATGCCCGCGCTTTGGCCCTTTCCAGGTAATTGAAGGCGTCTTCATTGTATTTTTTTCGGGATTCAGATTGACGCTGGCTCACGAGGAGATGAATAAGCCGGTGATAGGCTTCGATCCTTTTATCAGTCCCCAGGAATCTTGCTTTGAGCTCTTCTAATATGATTTTGGAGCGGATCTTTTCTGTAGTCTCGATTGAAGCCATATAATTGTTAATCGCATCGTTTATTTTACCCTGTTTTTCATAGGCCTTTGCGATTTCAAGGTAGGCTTCCCAGAGGATTTGGCCACCTTCAATTTGTATTGCCAGATTGATGGCCTTCTCGTAACATTTTGCCGATTCCTCAAAATTATCCAAATAGTAATGCACGATCCCTATGTTCGTCAGAGTCATGCCCATACCTTCGAAATAGGAAATTTCTTTAGCTTTTTCATAACTCATTTGAAAGTATTTCAGGGCCTCAGAATATCTCTCCAGGTCTGAGTAAATTGTTCCGATATTGTTGAGAACCTCAACCTGAGTCTCTGGATCCTTATTTTTTTCTGCAAGTTTGAGACTCTCCCGAAAAGAATTGAGTGCCTTATAATAAAAATCCTGGGCTTGAAGGATGTCTCCTTGTGTGTCATAGGTGAGTCCTCTGGTCCGGTGCGCGGCTCCGATATTGTTTAAGACCTTAGAGATTGAGTAGTCGTCTTCTAACTCCGTGTCAATGGCAAGGGATCTATTTAAGTATTCCAATGATTTTTCATAGACACCTAAATTCTGGTAAATAATTCCGATGTTGTTCAGACATATTGATTTGTCCTTTTTTATATATGTAATTTCCAAAGCCTGTTTATACTGATTGAGCGCTTCAGAATAATTGTTGATCTGTTCATAGTAGTTTCCGATGTTGATCAGGCATCGTCCCTGTTCGATCTTATGATTCAGTCGCCGGGCGATTTCCAAAGCCTTTATATTGGCATTCTTGAATTCGATGAGTTGATTGTTATCTTGATGCGCATAGCTCATTTGACGGAGACATTTGAGTTCATGCTCTTGACTTCCGATCTCCTGCGCCAGGGAAATTGCTGTTTGGAAGCTTTTTATGGATTCTTCAAATTCACTTGAATAACGGAAATCCTTTCCCTGGTTATACAATAAATAGATTTCAAGGGCAGTTTTACTTAAGTGGAGTATCTTTTCTGTTTTTAATTTTTCTGCGAGGAATTTCGCTTGCTCGAAATACCTTTGGGAATCATTAGGTTTTCCGAGATTCCAGTACAAAATTCCCATTTTATACAGGGATTCGCACTGTTTTGTTTCATCTTTGATTTTTGTGGCGATACTTAAAGATTGATTAAAGAGATCTAATGATTTCTCGAATTCGCCTGCCTGCCTGAGTTGTTCTGCTTTCTCAAATTTTTGAAGGTATTCTTGCTGTAAATCGCCTGTATCAAAAGGAAAGAGAGGGATATTTAAAAGGAATAAAAAAAAACATGTATAAATGCAAATTCTTGATATTGGGCTCTTGAATTTTCGCACTTTATTTATTTTTTTCTGATGAATATGTTTTTTTCTAATTGCATATGAATTTTATCAAATTCATAAGAAGGGAATCAATGGCTTTAAGGATGGATTGATGTGCCCCGCCTCTACATAATATGTATGTTTTTTTGAGTTACAGAGAAAATACGTGTAACTCTTTATTGCGCTCGGGTAAACAGATAAAATTTACCTTCGCGGAATTCTTGTGTTGTGTTCTTCGCTAAATTTTTTAGACTGCTCGACTCGAATTAATCGTCCTCAGGGCGCTGAACAGAATTTAACGTCCCGGTGATCTTCTTGAGGTTCTTGGGGGCGTCGTTGCTGGTTTTGCTGATCTTGCTCTGTTTCGGGGTGGGGCCGTCATCGACATCGATGTTCAAGAACGGAAAGAGAGAGCTGAGAATTCTCAGCTGTTTGAGGAAAAGGGACTTGAAGGTGAACTTGTCGGGTCGTTCCTTGGCTACGGCGACTGTGGGAACGGAAAGGGAGATGATCGCAAGACATGTCACGATAGCGATTGCTCTTAAGACTGTCTTTTTACGCATAACACAACCTCCTTTAAAATACGGTATGCTTAAATTTAGGGATGAAGGGATGGGATTCCCGGGAAAGGGAGCCATGTGGAATCCTCATTCTTTTTCTCCTATCCAAAGCGCACCATTAATTCTATAAATTGACAAAAAAATGTCAAGTCTTTTTTTTGCGTAAGTTATTCATTTAAAACATGTTAAGGCGCACACGTCCTCCGCTGCCTTGAAGAACCGTGACAGTCTTCGTCATTCATACATCTTGTGTCAGAGCACTCCCACACACCGTACATATTGTGTGGATGCACTCCAACACGTTTTCATTTTTCTGTAGCAGAATACACTTTCTGCCAGCACCTATTGAGTCGTTGAAGAAACGGAAAAATTGAAAGTTTTTTTGGTTAACGGCTGTATTTTGCAGAAATTGACTTCAATTCCCGTTCTGCGCCTTCTGGCGGCTTGGTGAGAAGGCTGATAGTGATTGTCAGGATTGCCGAGACGAAGAAAGCCGGAACAAGATGGTAAAGCGCGTTTTGAAGCGCAGAGACGAGGCTCCAGACGATAGTGACCGCTGTTCCGGAGATGAATCCGGCCGCGACTCCTGCCTTAGTGGTTTTTTTCCAGTAAAGAGCGAGAAGAAGCGGTGGTCCGAAGGAAGCGCCCAGCCCTCCCCAGGCGAACAGGACCAGCCAGAAGACCAGTTTTTCTGCAGTGAGCCCGAAGATGAGCGCGGCGATGACTAAGATAAGAACGACCAGGCGGCTGAGGAAGACGAGCCTCTTCTGGTCTATGGTTTTTCCTTTGGCCGCGATTTTCTGGTAGATATCGCGCACGACTCCGGAGGAGGCGACCAGGAGCTGGGAGTCGGCTGTAGACATGATGGCCGCGAGGATGGCGGCCGTGATGATGCCCATGATGAAGGGATGGAGGTGAGCGGAAGCCAGGAAGGGGAAGAGGTTTTCCGGGTCCTGGCCGGGGATTTCAGAGATATTCCTGTAGTAGAACCTTCCCACGAGGCCGATAAACACCGCGCCCCAGGCCATCAGGACGTTCCACACGGTCCCGATGACGCAAGATTTTCTCAGGTCTTTCGGATCCTCCACAGACATGTAGCGGACCAGGATGTGGGGATTTCCGGGGGAGCCGAGCCCGATGCCGAGAAATCCGATGATTCCTCCGAATGTGAAGGCGAAGGGATTGAAGAACTGGGGATTGAACTGTTTGAGGATCTCCAGGACTGTGGTCCATCCGCCGGCATGCGAGATAACGATCACGGGGAGGACGAGCAGGGCGACGATCATGAAAATGGCCTGGATCATGTCGGTCAGGGAAACGGCCAGGAATCCGCCGATCGCGGTGTACAGGAGGACGATGATGGCGGTGACGAGAATTCCGGATGTCTCGCTCACTCCGAAGCTCGTGGCGAAATTCTTTCCTCCGGCGTTGAACTGGGAGGCCACGTAGGAGACCATGAAGATCAGAATGATCGAGACCGAGAGTATTCTGAGTGTATTGGTCGTGTCCTTGAAGCGGGACTCGAAAAAGTCGGGCAGCGTCAGATTGTCTTTCATCGAGGTGTAACGCCTCAGCCGTTTCCCGACAAAGGCGAACAGGAAAACCTCGGCCGTGATATAACCTGTGACCGCCCAGACCGCAGGAGCCCCGATTGTGTAAGCCATGCCGGTCACACCCAAAAGGAGCCAGGCCGAGCGTCCGGAGACGACGGCGCTCAGGGCCACCACGAATTTTTTCATCTTGCGGCCGCCGAGAAAGAACTCGGAAAGTCCGGAGGAGGAAAATTTAGCGGAGAGGAAGCCGATGGCCAGGATGACGAGGAGGTAAAGGGCGAAAGCGAGGATGGTGAGGAAGTTGGTCTGGATCGCGACCTGAGGTGCTTGCTCCATTCGCGCTATTCTCCTTTTTCTTTGGAGAAGATATAGAGCAGGATGGAGAGGAGGATAATAGCTGAGGGAAGAAGGAAGAGTCCGAAGATTTCAGCGAGAGTCATCGGGGTTTTCTGAGGCTATCGATGTCATTATTTTGGTGGGGGAAAAATAAACATTCTCATGGATTCGCTTAAGGTGTTCCGATGATAACCGCAAAAATGTGAATTCATTCCTCTTTATAGAAATAATCGATCTCCCACTCCGCGGTCTGCGGGCTGTCCGAACCGTGGGTGGCGTTCCGCTCGACCGAGAAGCCGTACATCTGGCGGAGTGTGCCGGGTTCGGCGAGAGCCGGGTCCGTGGCTCCCATCACATTCCGCCAGTGGGAGATTGCATCCTCCCGTTCCAGGACCATGACCAGGATCTCTCCGGAAGACATGAAGTCTGTCAGGGGATCATAGAAATGCTTGTCCTTGTGGACGACGTAAAAACCCTGTGCGTCCTCTTTTGTCAGGTGAAGCATCTTCAGGCCAGAAATCTTGAATCCCTCGTCCTCGATTCTCTGGATGATTTTGCCGACCACTTTCTTTTTGACGGCGTCGGGTTTGATGATGGCTAGAGTTTTTTCGACCATGATGGCTCCTTAGTCTCGTATGAAGTCTTTCTCTGTATATCCGAATCCCGCGCGCGAGTCAACTTCGGTGAGGATGATGTACCTGACGAAGCAGGTATGATTTTTGAGCGGACTCACTTATCAAAGTTATCAAAGCCTGACCTTGTCGTGAATTGACAGGGGAAGGGGGCGTCAGTACAATGGACTCTCATGTCCGAAGAGAAGAAGAACACCGAAGACCTCAGGAAATTCGCCCTGGACCTGGGCGTATCGCTCTTCGGAGTGGCGGATATCACGGGGATCCGGGATGAGTTCCTCCTGGACGAGAGGACGCGGAAAAAATTCGACAGGGCCGTCGCTCTCGGAAAAAGGCTGATCAACGCCGTCCTCGAAGATATCCAGGATCAACCCACACCGCTTTATTTCCACCACTATCGACAGCTCAATTTCTTTCTCGACAGGGCCGCCCTGCAGCTGTCCTTCCGCATCCAGGAGCTCGGATTCGATGCTCTGCCGATAGCCGCTTCCCAGATAATCGACTGGGAGAACCAGAAAGCGCACGTTTCCCACAAGAAAGTGGGATACCTGGCCGGGTTCGGGGGGATAGGCTTGAACAACCTGCTCGTGCACCCGGATTTCGGCTCGCGTTTCCGGCTGGTCACGGTGCTGACGGATATGCCTCTTGAGACGGGCAGGCCGCTGAGAGCTGGATGCGAGGAGTGTCTTGAGTGCCTGGAGACATGCCCCGCTCAGGCGATCAAAGAGAGTAGAGAGGATTTTGACCACATGGCCTGCTTCGAGAAGCTCAAGGAGTTCCGGAAAATGGGGATCGTCGGCCAGCACATCTGCGGAGTGTGTGTCAAGGCCTGCTCGGGCACAACGCGGTAGTCGAAGAGATCAAGCATTTCATTTTTGAGTTTGCGGCAGGTTGCCGCGCGTATGGGGGGACGATTTCTCAGCGCGTGCTGCGGCTGACCTCTAAGGAATCCTTCGAAATGACGACCTTGTTCCGGCCTGTGTTCTTGGCTTTGAACAGAGCCTTGTCGGCGAGAATGGTCAGATCCGTGGCGACTTTCTCGTAGTTTGTCGGGTAGACGCGGCTTCCGTTTCTGGTCGGCCTGATTTCCGAGTAATAGCAGTGAGCCACCCCCAGGCTTATTGTCTTGTGGACGATGGCGGATTTAGGTTTGAATTTTACGGAATGGACGTATTTCCGGAGCCTTTCGGCCACGACCGCTGCTTCTTCGGAGTTGATCCCGGGAAGAATAATCACGAATTCGTCTCCTCCGAATCGCGCGGCCCAGTCCATGTCCTTGCGGATGACGTGGGATATCACCTTGGCGGTCTCCTTCAGGACCTCGTCTCCTTCCAGGTGGAGATACATGTCGTTGTACTGCTTGAAGTCGTCGATATCGATCATGATCAGCGAGAGGGCACTTCTCCACCTCTCAGCGGTTTTGATCTCGTCGGGCAGATTCTGGTTGAAGTATCTTCTGTTGAAGAGCCCTGTGAGCTCGTCTGTGACAGAGAGGCGCTTGACCTCCTGCTCCAGCTTTTTTCTTTCCGTGATGTCTTCGATAACCGTGTCGTAGTAGAGGAGTTTTCCGGATTTGTCTCTGATTGCGGCCGAGGTGATGGAGGCCCAGAAAGACTCTCCGTCCTCGCGCATCAGGGTGAAATCTTCGTTCCTGACAATGCCTTTATCCTCGAGCTCAGCGAGGAAGTTTTTGTAGTCTTCCGGGTTTTCGTAGAGGTCGGTCTTGTTCACGTTGAGGAATTTCGCCGCGTCCGCGTACCCGAACATCTCCACGACAGCCGGGTTGGCTTCGAGGATCTTTCCTTTGGGAGTTGCCCGGAAGATCCCGATCTTGATGTTGTTCACCAGCTCGCGGTACTTTTCCTCGGATTCACTGATTTTTGAGGCGAGCTTGTGCTTCTGGATGATCTCGGAGATCAGGTTGGCGAATATCTCCAGCGGACGGACGGTCTCCTCTGTGGGGACCAGCCCGCTCTTGGAGTCGTCCACGGATATGATACCGATCAGCTCTCCTTTTGTATCGCGCATGGCGACAAGAAGGTTGTCGTCTTTATGCCAGCGCCCTTCCTTCTCCGGATAGGATTTATCTCCGGGGATGAAGGCTTTCTTGTCCAGGATGTTCTTCATCTTGTGGGGGATGTAGCAGGACTGGTCTCCGATCTTGATCCCCTTCTCAAAGTACTTCAGGTATTTCTCCTTGGGCATCTGGACCTTCTGGATTCGGTTGAAATCCGCCTCTTTGATTCCTCTGTACCCGATGATTTCCCTGTACGGGGATTTCTCCGTGAAAAAGGAAATGAGCACACGTTCATAGTCTGATATGTCCACGACCGCCTGGGAGATGCGTTCGAAAAGCTCTCCCTCTTTCTCGATGGAAAGGATATCCGCGGATATCGAGGAGAACCTTTCCATCTGGCGGAGCATCTCGTCGACCTTATCTCTGGCTTTCTGGCTCTCTGTGATGTCCGTGTACATGGTCACAGCTATGGATTCCTGCCCGGGGAAGACAGCGGGAAAGATATGGCAGAGGACATGCTTTTGTTCTCCTTTCTTCGTGGTGATAATCCATTCCTTTTTCGGAGAAGACCTGCGGTTATTGATGGTGTTCTTCAGGAGTTTTTTAAAATCTTTCTCGTCTTTTTCAGAAAAGATTATCCCCTTGAGGTTTTTTCCTTTGACAAGCTTTGCAGAATACCCGAAGAGCTTTTCGGAGAAGCGGTTCCAGTAGACGACTTCACCTTTGACGTTGTATCCTTGAATAGCGATGTTTGTCGCTGTGTCCAGAGTGGATTTGAAGCCGGTTTTGGCTTTCTCGACTTCCTTATACAGGTGGTTGATCTGGTTGAGCGCTTTCTTGCGTTTGGAGATATCTCTGGCGATGCCCTGTAGCTCCACGACTTTTCCGCTTGAGTCCTTGCGCCTTTCGATGTGGATTTCCAGAGGAATTTGTTTTCCGTTCTGGCTGACGACTTCGATATCCAGGAGGGGTATGGATTTGCCTTTGAAATCATTCTGGAAGAATTTCTTAACGGATTCTTTATACGGAGGAGCGGCGATCTTGTGCAGGCTGGTTTTCAGGAGCTTGGAGACGGGAATCCCTGTGATTTTTTGCGCGGTTTTGTTAACGAAGAGAAAGTTGCCCTTCAGGTCAACGGAGAAAACGATATCGGGAGCATTGTCCAGAAAAGACCTGTAGTGCTTTTCTGCCAGCTTGGGAGCGTCTTTCACGGTGTCAGGTTTCATGGTTCTTCGATCGATTGATGCACGTTTTTTTTAAGTCAGGCAAAGTTATCCAATAAATTCTTTTACTCAGGGAGAGAGTACTTGAATTCCTCAGATTAGTAAATAACCTACCAGGGTGAATTGGGTGGTGATTTATTCCCGAATTTATCACCGTTTTGGCGGATTTATATCACCTTTTGCGGTTACCCAATGACGTTCTGCGGGAATAAAATCCCGGAGAGTGGAAAGGATTTGTCGGTGTCTTTAATTTTGCCGGTAGGGAATCCAGATTTCCGAAGTCAAGTCTTCGGGCTTTGTATCCGGAGTGGGATTCACCAGGTATCTTTCCAGCACCGGACCTGCCTGGACCAATCCTTTTTTCTCCATCCATTCCATCATCTTGGCGATGGTTTTTCCTGTATCTTCATAAGCCCCCTTATGGATAGCTGAGACCACGTTCGTGATATTCCATACTTTTTTCTTGAGCGGTTCATCGACATTGAGGGTAACATCGATGGGAAATCCGATTTCCCATTCCAGGTCATCTGGTTTCACTATTTCCGGACTGTTGTAGTAGACTCCGATCATCGGTCCGGTAGGGAATATGTTCCGGCTCTGGGTGGTGAACATCAGCTTTTGAATCACGTTTTCGATCTCTGTGAAAGGCCCCTTATGAGGAATACAGCAGTAGGAGAAGGGAGAGACTTCTTTCATTTGGATGTTTTCGGACTGGGCGGCATTGAGCGGTGGGACGGCCAGAGCTGCCGAAGCCAATAGAAAAAACAGGAACGTTGGGATAACTTGTGTTTTTTTCAATGTAACCCTCCTTTAAAAAATGATCGCCTCTCTTGATTTTGTGTCCCGTTGAAAATCAAGACTGTGCAGTTATGACGCTGTGATTTCTCTTAAATATCAGTATTGGGTTAATTTTTCAAGAATGCTTTTTGTCTATTTTTCGGGGTAGAGAGAGCTCCACCATTCCGGTTGGTTTTTGAGCCATTTGTCGAACCAGGCCAGGATCGTCTTTGTCCAGATTTTTCTCTTGCTGTAGTTCATGATGTGGTGGTCCTGGTCATCAATCTGAATGTATTCCACCTCCCGGCCGAGAAGCTTGAGCGCAGTGAAGAGCTGGGTGCTTTCGCCGGGCGGCACGTTGGTGTCTCGGGCGCCGTGGAGAAGCAGGAGCGGACTCGAGATTTTATCCGCGTTGAACAGCGCGCTCTGGTTCACGTAGATGTCTTTCCGGTTCCAGGGAAAGCTGTTGGCCGTGGCGTAGGCCGAATAGGCGTATCCCCAGTAACCTTCGCCCCAGTAGCTGGAGATCGAGCTGATTCCGGCGTGGGCGATGGCTGCGGAGAAGAGGTTGGTCCGGGTCAAAATGAGCATGGTCATGAACCCGCCGTAGGAGGCCCCCATGCATCCGACGCGCTTGGGATCGACAAAACGATGCGCGTCCAGGAACTGTCTCACGCCGTCGATGATCTCATCCGCCACAACCAGACCCCAGTCGTTCACATGGAGAGAAGAAAACTCCTGCCCGAAACCCGTAGCGCCGCTTGGCTGGAGGACGTAGACGATATATCCGTTCGCCGCATACAGGTTTTTAGGGTAGCGCCCCCCGAATTCCCTGGTGACAGGGGATGTTCCTCCATAGTAGTAGACGATGCAGGGATATTTTTGTGATTTCTTAAAACCGGGCGGATAATAGACTCGTCCGTCGATCCACCGGCCCTTCGCATTCTTGAACCTCCAAGGCTTGACATCTCCGAATCTGACCTCGGCAAAGTCCATCTGGCCGGGATCATCGAGGAGGCTGCATTTCTTTTTTTCGAGGTCCAGAAAAAACGCTTTCGGGGGAGAGGCGGCACTCGAGCCGATGGTAACGGCAAAAGGCCTGTTATCTGCGATGTCGATCCAATGGATAACTTCAGCACCGCACGGGATATGAGAAAAACCGGCTTCCTGGATGTCGTACTTAAAGAGCTGGCGATAGGAGCGGTCAGTGGCGGTAAAATAGATGCTGTCGCCCGTCTGACTCCAGAAAGCCTGGCTGATTGAAGGGTCAAAATTCCGGGATATCGACCTGGCTCTTCCGGTTTGGAGGTCCAGAAGGTAAGCCTGTCTGTCGTATTCGTTGGGAATGGTGTTCTTCGGGACGTTGCGGCCGATTTCTCCGAATACGGAGGGTCCTCCGAGAACGAGAAGTTCTTTTCCGCTCGGGCTCCACTGGGCGCTTCCGAACCATGCTCCTTTCCAGAGCATATTCGCATCGAGCGTTGCAAGGTCGAGTGTATAGAGTTCTGTTTTCGAGTAAGGACGTTCGGAGTAATCGACGACAGACCGCGTGAACAGGAGGCTTTTTCCGTCAGGACTGATGCTGTTGAAGTATGTCGACAGCTCTCCGGCGGTCAGCCTTTGCCGCATTCCGCCGGGAACGGTCAGCTTGTACAGGTAGCTTCGGTCCCTCCAGTTGGGCTGGCGGTCCGCCATGTTCTGGAACCTTTTGACGCCTTTTGTGTCCGGCTTTCCTTTTTCTTTTATCGAATAGACGATGAAGCTTCCGTCCGGACTCCAGACATGGCGGCCCAGGTCCTGGATATCTTTGAGGATGGGAAAAGAAGTTCCGGCTTCTAAGTTCACGATCCACAGGGTGGCACCCGAGTTCCTGCGGCTCGTGTAGGAGAATATTTTCCCGAAAGGGGCCCAGTTCACAGACGAGATCGACATGCCGCCGCGGAAGGTGTGGAGCAGGCGTCCCTCAGGAAGCGTGTAGATCTCGAGCCAGGACTCTGACCTGTCGCTGGGCGGGAGGGTCTTCCGTTTGGTGAGGGCGGCAAGAGTTCCGTCCGCAGAGATCGAGGCTTCGGTGACCTTGGGGCCGTCGAGGAGATGCGTGATGGTCATCGTCTCCTCAGGGGAAAGAGTGAGCGTGGGAGGAGGAGAAGCGTAGCCTTCGTTAAAGGATAGAGCGGCCTCGACCGTCCAGTCAGAGCCGGATGCGGGGTCGAATACGGTCTTGACCAGGATGAGATGTTTTCCGTTCTCGAGGATCAGGTCCGCCGATGCGCTTTTCCCCCTTGGCGATGGCTCTCCTTCTTCATGCACCTCTGATCTTGTTTTTTTCGTCACCTTATTCCCATCCACATAAACCTGGAAGAGCTGAGGGCTCACCACCGTGATTCTGGCTGTCGTCCACCGGGTTACCTCCACGTAGACTCCGAGGTAGGCTGTCGAGGGAGCGTCTGGGTTCTGATTGAATTGGATTCCCCTTTTTCCGGCATCGACTTTTTTCCATTGCGCCGTCACTCCATCATGCAAGCTGAAGCGAGCCCCGGCTTTAGGCTTGAACTGAGATGTGTCCATCTCCTCAAAATCGAGAAGCTCGTCTAATGGGTAGCCCTTTTTTCCGTCGTCATGGAATGCGGGGAGCGGCGTGGGGAATGGGCCGAGCACCAGCCAGGAGGTGATGAGCAGCTCCCGGTCAGGCTTTTCGGCCTCTTGTGTTGAAACGGACGCCGGGAATATGATGAAAATCAACAGCAGAGCTGCGGCTGAAGATGTGAGGATTCTGTTTGTTTTCATGTTCTCTCCTTCATGCCCAGAAATGTTACCATTTTTGGAAGAAGCGTATAAGTGTGGATTTTTTGAGGTGGTGTGCTTTTTGTTTTGGCGTTATCAGTCTTTTTGTGAGAATCCTGATTCAAAAGCACAATAATTTATTTTAAGCTCATTGCAGGAGCGATTTCAACAGAAAATCAAAATAGGAAATTCTCAAATTGAGAAATTCGACTTTTTTCTTCTTTCGTGTGTTTCCGGATCTGCTCTATTTATTCTTCACGTATTTGTCGAACCACTCGAACATCTCGGCCAGAACGTGGAGGACTGACTCTCGGGCTCTGTAGCCGTGGCTCTCGTTCGGGAGCATGACCAGCCGCGCGGTGGCCCCGTGTCCTTTCAGCGCATGATAGAGCCTCCGGGACTGGACGGGGAATGTTCCGGAGTTGTTGTCCGCTTCCCCGTGGATGAGCAGAATGGGCTCGTTGATCTTGTGGGCGTGCATGAACGGGGAGACTTTGAAGTAGATTTCTGGAGCCTGCCAGAGGGTTCTCCGCTCGCTCTGGAAGCCGAAGGGTGTGAGCGTCCGGTTGTAAGCTCCGCTCCGGGCAACACCGGCGGCCAACAGGTCGCAGTGGGCGAGCAGGTTGGCGGTCATGAAGGCGCCGTAGCTGTGGCCTCCGACACCGACGCGTTCGGGGTCGATAACGCCCATGGAATCCAGCTTGTCAATAGCCGCTTGAAGGCTGGAGACGATCTGTTCGACAAAAGTGTCGTTCATTGTCTTCGGGTCACCGATGACAGGCATCTGAGCCCCGTCGAGCAACGCGTATCCCTGCGTCACGAAGAAAAGCTGAGAAGTTCCTCTAAAGAACGTGAAGCGGTGCGGGGAGCCGCGGACCTGTCCGGCCACTCTCCGGTCCTGGTATTCGCGGGGATATGCCCAGATCACACAGGGCAGTCTTTCCCCTTCTTTATAATCCGGAGGCAGGTACAGGGTCCCGGACAGCTCGACTCCATCCGCCCGGGTGTATTTGATGAGCTGTTTCTTCAATCCTGTGAGCTGAGGAGCCGGATCCTTAAAGTCGGTGAGAGCTTTTCTCTTTTTCTTCTTAAGGTCATAGAGGTAGTAATTCGGAGGTTCTGTCTTGGATTCCAATCGCGTGGTGATCTGGTTCCTGGATTTCCCTGTGAAATCCACGAAAAACTCGTAACTGCCTTCGCTGCACTGGAAAAGTCTTTTCTTTTCCATGGTTTTATAATTCATCATGTCGAGGAAGGGCATGTCCCCTTTGGGAGACGCGCCGCTTCCGGAGAGATAGATCCAGTCTTTCTCCTGGAGTATGACATATTCTCCCTTGGGTGTGATTGTGAAGACGGGGCGTCCGGGATCGTTGTACCGGTCCTGAGAGCTGATATCGATGACTTTCTTCGGGGCTTGGCTCGGGTCGTCGACATTCACGAAGTAGCTTGTCCGCCATCTCCTCTTCCAGTCGCGTTCCGAGAGGAAGGCCTCGCCTTCAGACTGCAGCCAGGAGATTCCGGCATACCGGTGCTTGATCTTCATGATCTCTTTCGGCTCATCCGTGAAAGGAGAGGAAAAGGTCATCAGCTTATCCCGGTGGGGGACCTGCTTTTCCGGGTCTCCTTCATCCAGGGCCTCGACCCAGACAAGCGTAGCGGGTTTGAGAGCCCTCCACTGGACTGACCTCCGTCCTGTGGGGACTCCCCTGATCGGGACCTCGTCCTGGAGAGGGAGGTCGGCAAAGAGATGGACGAGATTCCCGTCCCTGTCCCAGATCTCCAGGGAATGAGGGAATCGGTAGTAAGGGACACTAAAGGAGTAAGGCTCTTTGACCCTGTAGACCATCAGAAGTTTTCCGTCCGGGGAAGGATCGGCGTAGAGATAGACTCCAGGCTTTCCGATCTTCTTGCTCTTGCCGGTGGCGATGTCTATTTCGTGGATCTGGGAAGTGGCGTAGTATTTGAACAAATCAGCGTCGTGCGGAGTTTGGAGGAGGTCCTGGTAGGTTCTGACTTTTGCGAACCGCCCGGCCGTTTCCTGAATGTTGGGTCCGACGGGGACCTCGGATTTTTTCGGAGGAGCGCCCCGGTCTTCCAGTAGGGCGTAAACCAGAAGGCGGTTGCCCGGAAGCCAGGAGTAGCCGGAACTCACCGTGGAATTGAGGATTGGGCCGGTGAGCGCTTTGGCCTCTCCTGTTTGAGCATCAGCCACCCACAGCTCGAACCCGGTGTCGGTCAACCTGGAAAAAGCCAGCCATTTTCCGTCGATGGACCACCGGGAAGAACCAAATTTTGATTCTTTAGGAAGAGCGACGCGCGTTTTTTTGCCGTCTTTTATCGAGAGAATAGTGAATCCGGTGTAAAACGTTGTCTGCTGGCGGCTGTTGTAATTCGGAGTGATTCGCGTGCCGGCAAGCCTGAGCAGCGGCTGTGCCATGTAAGCGATCGAGGGCATGGATTCGTACTCGGAGAGCAGCATCAGGTCTCCTGTTGGATTTGTGCTCGCTCGAGGCGTGGGCGGGGCATCGACGATGTCGATCACTTCTTTCGGCGGGAGCTTATAAGGCTCCTGGGCGAAAAGAGTGAGGCTGAATACAAAGGCAAAAATCATAAAAATGACTGGAATGGTTTTTCTCATAATTTTCCTCCTGGTGATGTGGATTTTCTCATGTTCGGAGTTTTCTAAATATACACCAATCGATTCAGCAATTTCAATCGAATTCAGGATGGATTTTCTCCGATTTTTCTCTGCTTGAATACATCGTTTAACATGTTTAAATTCATGTAGATAAGGATGCGAGGGGTCGTGGCGGGGATTTTTTTATGTTATTTTCGTTTTTTTAGGATTCCCCTTTAGGGGGGGAAAAAGGGGGTGAAATATCCTCCTCCGATTCACCCTTGGAGAGGATTGATTATGTTCGAAGAATTTATGATAGAATGGAGCATGTTCGAGGATAAAGGCGAAGGAAAGAGGCGGGGTTAGTTAATCCCCAGAGGGATGCCTCAGGGGGAGCCTCGGGATTTTATGATCGAGGAGAACTGTTTTTAAAAGAGACATTGTCAATGCGAGAAAAATATTGTTAATATAGAGAAAAAGGGGAAATGGAACAAGAGAAACCAGACAACAAAGGCAGCCAGGAGCAGCCGGAAGCGAGACCGGCTCCAGAGGGACTGGCTCCGAAGAAAAAGATCGACGCGGATGAGCTGAACAAAGTCAACCTTCTATTCAAATATTTTGATATGGCCTTCTCGGCCATGAAGCTCTATCCTCCCGGGAATCCGTCCATCAAGAAGTCCGTGGATATTTTCACCGAAAAATTGAAAGGTTTTCTCCGAGAATACGAAGAATTGAGGATCGGAATTCAGGAATTCAGTTTTTTTTATAAGGGTGAAAAAATCTTTCAAGACGAGGAAAAGAAGAGAAGCCTCCCTTTTTTCCTTTTCAAGGACGGGATGCGGGAACTGTCCTTCTACAAGGGTTTGGAGCGCAATGAGCTGAAACATTTTTTGGATACGTTAAAGGAAGCGATCGACCTTCCTCCTGAAGAGAGCGATGCGGTCGGCCTCCTCTGGTTAAAGGATTTTGTCAATATTCGGTACTACGCTCTCGATGAATTTTTAGATCTGAACATTGGTGGGGGAGAGAAAGCGCTCGACCTGGATGTGGACAAACGGAAATTTGAAGAGGGAAAGCTGGACCTGAAACCAGAAGACATGGAAGAGTACAAGGAACGGAGTGATATGGTGCTCTTCGGCCAGCAAAAAGATAAAGAGGGGGAAGGCGGCGAAGGGGAGCTTGAAGGGGCCATTGCTCCTGACTCAAAGATTCCTGCTCTCAAGCCGGAAGATGGGCCTGAGATAGAGGCGTTGATCCAAAAGAGCCGTGAGTTCTCTCCATCGGGGGAGCTCGTGGATTTGCTTTTTGAGATCCTTTTTTATGAAAAGGATGATAATAAGTTCGCAGACGTTTTAAGGATTGTGGAGAAATATTTCACAGAGATTGAGAGAAAAGCTGAATTCGCCCAGGCTCTAACGGTCTTGAAGGATATACACGAGCTGAAGCAGATTCACTCTGACAAATCTCAAGAAAAGATGATGCTTTTGGACAAGGTCGAAAAAAACGTGAAAGATGAAGGCTCGATGTCAAGGTTGAAGAAGCTCTATCTGGATGAAAAGGTGAAGGATTATGACTCTTTCTTCGAGTACCTGGAGTATTTGGGGCCTGACGCGACTTCAGTTGTGGGGATGGTCTGGGAAAACCCAAAAGATCTCGCCCACAAAAGCAGAGCAGCTGTTCTTTTAAAAGAAATAGGGAAAGAGAATATAGAGGCTCTCCTTTATTTTGCCAAAGGGAGCAATGTCGCTCTCACCAAGGAAATCATCTCCATGATGGAGACAGTCAGCGATCTAAAAGAAGTGCACCGCCTTGAAGAATTCGTCGAACATCCGAATAAAGAGATCAGGCTCGAGATCATTCGGGTTTTGGGGATAGCCGGCACAGTCGAGGCGAACAAGATCCTGGTCAAGTTCCTCTCGGATGAAGACGTGGAAGTTCGCGCGTATGCGGCCCAGAAACTGAAATATCTGGGCGACAAGGATACGTTTGAGTTTATCATGAGTCTTGCCCAGGCAAAAGAATTCAGGAAAAGAACCAAACAGGAAAAAAGCGCCTTACTGAAATATTTGGCGAGCGCACAGACCGAAGAGGTGTACAGCCTCTTTCGCTCCATACTGAAAACCTGGAGGTTTTTCTCTGCGGGCAGCCAGAATGAAACACGTTTGGCGGCAGTCTCTGTTCTGGAAGCACAGGCGACGCCCAAGGCCAAGGAAGTCCTTGATGAGGGGACAAAAGTGTTCGGACGATCCGTTCGCGACGCATGTAAGGCTGCATTGAGTAAAATGGCATGAAAGAACAACCGGCATCAAAGACTTTAAGCATGAAAGGAATTTGATCGAAATGGCGGAACCTGAACAAAAAACAAGAGTCCAGTACACGGAAGAAGAAAAAAAGACTCTGTCCAAAACCATAGAAGAAATGTTTATGCGCTTCACCTCCTCTTTGAAGACTGCCCAGATCTTTGAGCCGAACAATATCGCTTTTCAGCAGCAGCTCAAGCCGCTCTTTGCCTTGATCAAGAGCCTGGTGCAAAACCTGGGGAAAGCGGTTCTGCAGTTCCGTGGGAATGCGCTGTTTTTCAACACGATCCGGATAAGGGTCGATTTCCACAGCTACCAGAGGTTCAAATTCCTGGTGGGGGAATTCAAAGACAAAGAGATCGAGGCGATCGGGTTCAAATCCGAATTAACGGCAGAGGAGCTGACGCGTTTTATCGTGATCTTCGCGCAGTCCAAGCAGAGGAAATTGAGAAATTTCGAGGATTTCATAGGGGAAATGGAAAACCAGGGAATCAAAAATATATTCCTGGAGAAGCTCAACCCATACGACCTGTCCACACGCATGACGCCCGAGGAGATCAAACATTCCTGCAAAAAGGTCTTTTTGAAGAGCATCGTGCATCTTCAGGAAGTCATGGAGAGAGAAAAAAAACACGAAAAAATTCATTTCAAGACCACCCGAAGATTGATCCAGTCCATTATCAACATGATCAGTTTTGATGAGTCGTTCATGCTGGGCATGACCAATATTAAAAATTTCGAGGAGTACACGCTCAATCACTCGATTAACGTGACTATTCTGGCCCTCTGCTTCGGGAGAAGATTGGGAATAGAGAAGAGTGAGCTGGTGGAGTTAGGGATGAGTGCCTTTTTCCATGATATCGGAAAGCTGGATGTTCCCTTAGAGGTTCTGAACAAAAAAGGGAAACTGGATGATAAAGAATGGAATATGATGCAAAATCATCCCATCGATGGCATGACGAAATTGGTTCTGCTCCAGGACTTGAGTTATTTTCCCGTGAGGGCTCTCTCTGTTGCGTACGAACACCATATCTGGTCCAACCATTCCGGGTATCCGAAGACATGGAAAAAGAACAAGTTGAATTTTTTCAGCAAGATCGTGAAAATCTGTGATGTTTTTGATGCTATTACGACAAAAAGGATCTATCGTGATTTCGCCTTTACCAGAGAACAGGCGCTGTCGATGATGTTCGAGAAGGTCGGAGAAGAATACGATCCCCTTCTGCTCAAAGTCTTTGCCAACATGATAGGACAGTTTCCCGTCGGGACGCTCGTCGCCCTGAATAGGGGGGAGCTGGGTATTGTGGTGGAGACCAATCCGGAGGAGGCGTTTATGCTCCGTCCCAAGGTGAAACTGATAACGGACAATGATAAGAATAAGATTGATGGGGAGATCGTCGACCTGGCAGAGAAGGACCCCGAGTCCGGTCAGTTCAAGAGGACCATCGTGAATACACTTGATCCGGAAAAATATGACATCAACATTCCGGAATACTTCCTCGCACAAGCCATGGAAGTCGGAGCGTAGGGCATGCGAAATACGGACTTGATGTTAAGCGGCAGACGTGAAAGTATCGCTGAAAAAGTGTTGAAAAAAAATTTTTTATTCCTTATTCTTATAAAAAAGAAAGCTTAAGTAGGGGCGAATTCGAAATGTGATTCCAAATCTGTGTACATCTGCCTCTAAAAAGGTCTGAAAATGGACCCTGAAAAAACAAACGGCAAGAACGGCACAGAAGAGGATTTGCTCGGGCCCGACCCTGCCACACTCAATCAAGCCAAAATCGTTCTCAAATCCTTCGATACGGCTCTCACGGCGATGAGGATCTATCCTTCGGAAAATCCGGCTGTCAAAAAGAGCGTTCATTTTTTCACGGAAAGATTAAAAGAGTATCTCGAGACATACGAGGAGTTGAGGCTCGGAATTAAAGAATTCAGCTTTACTCTCCAGGGAGAGACAGTCTTCCAGGATACAATCAAAAAGAAGAGCCTGGCTTTTCTCTTATTCAAAGATGGGATGAGAACGCTGACTTTTCTGAACGGTCTGGAGAAACAGGAGCTCGTGAAATTTCTGGAGATATTAAAAGAGGCCACGGATCTTCCTCCCGAAGAAAGTGATGTCGTGAGTTTCCTCTGGGAAGAGGATTTTTTTAACATAAGGTATTTTGTCGTGGATGAATTTCTGGATATGTATATCGGAAGGGAAGAGAAAGACAGCGAGATTGACTTAGATATCACAAAATTATCAGAAGGAAGTATAGGCCTCACTCCTGAAGACAAGGAAGAGATCAAGTCAGAGAGTGAAGCATTGGGTTTTACCTTGGATGAAGATGAGGAAAAAGAGGATGACGATGAACTTTCGGAAGTGCTGACGTCTTCTGTCCAGGTCCCTTTCATCGAGAAGGTCAACATGCCTGAGATAGAGTCGATGGTGGAAAAGAACCGCCAGATCACTCCCTTCGATGAGTTGATCACATTGCTCTTAGAAGCGCTCTATCATGAAGAAAGGGATGGGGAGTTCTCGGCTCTCCTGGATACTCTTGATCAATCTTATCTGGAGGCCTTGCGAAGGGCCGATTTTTCCCATGCGAAGTTGATCCTGGACAGGCTTCAGGAACTCTATAAAGAAATCCCTTCGGATTCGGAAGAGAAAAGCAGATTAGTCGCAAGATTCCTGGATAATTCGAAAGATAGAAATTCCATCGAGTATTTGGGGGATCTCTATTTCAAGGGAAAAATAGGAGATGTCGATTCCTTCTTTCAATTCCTCGGGGATCTGGGCCCGGCAACCATTCCCCTCATCGGGAAGATATGGGAGAAATCAGCGGACCCGCTTGCCCGTCAGAAAGCTCTGGATTTTTTAAAAGAAATCGGGAAAAAAAATGTCGCCGCTCTTCTTTATTTGGCTAAAGGAAGCGATGTGGCTTTACTGAAGGAAGTCATGAGTTTGCTGGAGGATATTGGCGATGTGGAAGATATCCATTATCTCGAAGAATTTGTGGGCCATCCGATCAAAGAAATAAGACTTCAAATCATTAAAGTTTTGGAGAGAGCCAAAAATGAAACGGCGAACTGGATCCTGCTCAAGTTTCTCGAGGATAGAGATGAGGAAGTCCGTGCAGAAGCGGCCCTCCATCTGAAATATCTCGGAGATAAAGCGACATTCAACAAGGTGAGGGGATTGGTGAAGAAAAAAGATTTCAAGGAAAGAAACAGGATCGAAAAGACAGCTCTCTTGCAATATCTGGTAACCGCTGAAGTTGAGGAGGATAAGGTGTATAGCCTCTTGAGTTCCAATCTGAAGAGATGGAGTTTTCTTCCTTCCTCAAAGACGACAGAAACCAGACTTTGTGTGGTTTCCGCGCTGGCAGATATGGCGACTCCGGAAGCTGTGGAAATCCTGAAGAAAGGAGCCAAAGTCTTAAACCCAACTGTTCGCCGTGCTTGTCAGTTGCAGTTGAGGGGGAATTCTCAAAAATCTGAATCCAGCAAAGACGAAATAGAGAGGTCAGAAACAAATTAAATGGAAGATACAGCTCAAAGAGAACGCGAGGCTTCGGAGGCAAGAACCCTCTCCAAGACCGTCGAAGAAATCTTCATACGTTTCTCTTCGATTGTGCGAACCGCTCAAATCTATGAGCCCAATAATGTTGCTTTTGTCCGACAGATAAAGCCTCTTATCGTTTCGATTAAAGACATCCTCAAGAGCCTGGGGAATGCTGTTTTTCTTTTCCGGGGGAACACACTGTTTTTTAACACAATTCGAGTCAAAGTTGATTTTAACAGCTACCAGAAGTTTAAATTCCTGGCGAACGAGTTCAAAGAGAAAGAGGTGGAAGGCGTCGGCTTCGAACCGGGCTTGAGTGAGAAAGAGTTGACGCGGTTCATTGTTTTGCTCGCCAAATCAATTGCGAAGAAAAAGATGAAATTTGAAGATTTCAAGAAAGAAATGAAAAAAGAAAAAATAGAAAATATATATATAGAGAAGATGCAGCCGATGAGTGAAGATGATTTGATGTCGGAAGCTCAGATCAGACAATCCGCCAAAAAAGTATTCTTCAAGAGTATCACTCATTTAAAGGAAGTTCTTGCCCAGGAAAAACAAAACTATAGGCCTCAAGTGAAGACGACTCGAAGACTGGTGCAGTCCATTGTCAATCTTTTAGGCCATAACGAGTCTTTCATGATCGGTTTAACCAATATACAAAACTTTGAGGAGTACACACTCAACCATTCGACGAACGTGGCCATCCTGGCGATATGTTTGGGAAAAAGGCTCGGTCTTGAAAAAAAGGAATTGCTGGAGCTGGGGATAAGCGCATTTTTCCACGATATCGGAAAATTGGAGATTCCAAAAACCATCCTGGAAAAGAAAGGACAGTTGAATGAAAATGAAAGGAAGGTGATGGAGAAACACACTCAAATCGGCATGTTAAAATTAGTCAAACTCAAGAGTTTAAGTTATTTTCCTGTCAAGGCCCTTTCTGTCGCTATGGAGCACCATATCGGGATTGACCTGTCTGGTTATCCGAAATACTGGAAGAAGACAGAGCCGGATCTGTACAGCAAAATAGTCAAGATATGTGATTTTTTTGACGCGCTGACGACTGAAAGAGAGTATAGAGAGCGGGATTACTCTAGAGAGGAAGCTCTGGGCATGATGCTGGATAAGACCGGGACAGAGTTCGATCCTGTCCTGCTCCAGGTTTTTGTCAAGATGGTGGGAGTTTATCCTATCGGCACTCTCGTGGCTTTGAACACCGGAGAGCTGGGAATTGTGGCGGAGATAAATCCAGAGGAGGCTTTTGTTCTTCGGCCGAAAGTGAAGCTGATCTCCGATGAGAAAGAGAAAAGAATTAATGGCGAAATTGTCGATTTGACAGAGAAAGATCCTGAAGATGGTTTATTCAAGAGAACGATCGTGAAGACCTTAGACCCTAAGAAATATGATATAAATCCTGCCGATTATTTTTTGGCCGAAGCAGCCGCGTAAATCCTTCCCGTTTCATTCATTTTTAACTCCATGTGTCATTTCGAGTCTATCGATGCAATCTTGCGAGATAGTCGTGTCATTACGAGGAGCGAAGCGACGTGGTAATCTCATAGGAAGGATGTGATTGCGAGCTTGCGCGGCAATCCTCGAAAACGTAGCCAGGCTGTTTTCTAAAAAAATATTACCTATTCTGTTTTTTTGTGTCATTGCGAGCGTAGTGTGGCAATCTCAATCGGAAAGAATAAGCGTGTTATTGTGAGTGAAGCGCGGGGATCTCACACTTAATCCTCAATCACGACTTCATAGGCTTCACGTACGGGATCTGATTTGAAAAAGCCCATGAACTTAACCAACTGCTCCTGGAAGAAGCGGCTTTTTTCTGTGGCGAGCATGTCCTCTTCGGTCTCCCACTGTGTCATTATAATGCATTTCCCTGTTTCCCGGTCCGTCAGAAAATACGCTCCCTTATAACCCTTCTTGTCTTTGGCTAGAGGAATGACACTTTCCTCAAAAAGCATCGAGGCTTCATCTATCTGTTCAACCTTGAGTTGAATGACGAGTAATCTCGCAAACATTGTGTTTCCCTCCTTTTTCATTATTCGCAGAACAAAGGATGAGAATCAATATTTATAATGTGTTCCCCAAATTCCTCCTCACATATATATACTATAAGGATTCTTTCGGCAACTAGTCCAACCTAACGGTCTTCAACAGTTCTGTGAACCGCGGATCACCCGGATTATTGAAGTGGCACTTGGGGCATTCCATGGACTTTGTTCCCTCAGCTTATCTGGCAAAAGAATATCAACTCAAGAAAAAAGAGTCAAATGAATGATATCATTTGAAATGATTGAGTTTTGGTGTTGACAGATTTGACAATCCATGTTATAAACAATGATATTGGTTATATAACCAAAATAATTGGTAATGCAGAATACAATGTTCAAAGCACTCTTTGGGTCGGATAAAAAAGGAAAAATCTTATTGTACATTTATACGAACGGCGAAGCCTATGCATCAGAAATCGCTAAAGTGTTCAAATTCTATTTGAATGCGGTCCAGAATCAGCTTCTTAATATGGAAAGAGACGGCATCCTCTACAGCAAGCTCAAGGGAAAAACCAGGCTGTTCGGGATCAATCCCAGGTATCCGTTTAAAAAGGAACTGGAGGCATTACTCGAAAAAGCACTGGATTTTATTCCTGAAAAAGAAAGAGATAAATTTTTTACACCGAGATTGAGACCGCGGCGCACCGGAAAACCATTCTAAAAAAAATATGAATCTAAAAAATCTTCCGCTCAAAGATTTCGCCATCCTCGTCTCCGATCACTTATCCAGGAACGGCATCGACACAGTGCTCTCTGGAGGGGCGTGTGTTTCGATTTATACAAAGAATAAATACATCTCCTATGACCTGGATTTTGTGCTCCTCTCCTCTGAAGACCAGAAAAAAGTGGGACAGGTATTGGCAGAAATTGGATTTTACGAAGAAAAGAGATATTTCAGACATAAAGACAGCGAATATTTCCTGGATTTCGTTGCGCCGCCTCTTTCAGTCGGGAGTGAGCCTGTGAGAAAAATCGCAGAGATCAAGAAGGGAGGCCGGACTTTAAAGCTTTTATCTGCGACAGACTGCATGAAAGACCGCTTAGCCGCTTATTATCACTGGGAGGACCGGCAGGCTTTGGAACAGGCGATACTGGTGTGTAGAGACAATAAGATCGATTTCAAAGAAGTCGAGAGATGGTCGAAAATTGAAGGGATGAGCGATAAATACAGGAAGTTCAGAGAATATTTAAAAAGAAAGTAATCTTCACTCGGGATAATCAATTCTAGGCCGCAGTCGTTTCATTCGCGAGGAGTGCGGCACCGAGAGCGACAACGGTCTGAGGCTCTTCCGGCCGTTTGATCGTCCTTTTGAGTTGTCGTTCGAGAATCGCATGCAGGCAGTCATTCTTGGCTCCCCCGCCGACAAACAGCACATCATTCTCAATGGACATCTTGGAAAACATGGCCTGGAGCCTTTGTGCGATGGACAGGTGAAGTCCCAGCGCGATTTTTTCTTTGGGCTCCCCGGATGTGATGAGGGAGACGACCTCAGACTCGGCAAACACGGTGCACATGCTGCTGATGCTGATAGGGTCCGAGGCGCTCAGGGCAGTCTGTATGAACTTTTCAATATCCATGTTAAAGGCCTGGGCCATGATTTCCAGGAATTTTCCGGTGCCCGCGGCGCATCGGTCGTTCATATCGAAATCAAGAACACTTCCATTCTCGTTGAGCTGAATGAGCTTGTAGTCCTGTCCCCCAATATCCAGGACCGTGCGGCATCCGGGAAAAAGATGATGTGCTCCTTTTGCGCAGGCCTTTATTTCAGAAACACGCCGGGCATCAAAATTCTCGCAGATGAGATGTCTTCCGTAGCCTGTGGCCATGATCGGCGCTTCACTCAGACGGTGAAGAGTCGCCTTGACATGTTTCAGGGGATGGTGAGAGGTCTCGAATATTTCCTGGTGCTGGATTCTGCCGTCCTTGAGCTGCACGATCTTTGTCGTTCGTGAGCCGAGGTCGATGCCTATGACCTTGTTCACAGCGATTCCTTGACCATCTCAGCGAAGGCTTCGATACGTGTGCGTATCCGTCCAATATCCTCCTGGGAGTAATCGGTTTCGATCTTGATCGACGGGATACCGCTCTTCTGGAGAATGTTTTCGACGACTTTGGCCTCGACATTGTAGGTGTGACAGTACTGGAGGATATTCTGGATCACGCCGTTCACGCTGTATTCTTTCACCAGCCGGGAGATGCTGTCCATCCGCTCTGTATTGGGAGAAAAACAGGAGCAGTCGATGGCAAAATAGCGGTCAGCCACGGCGCGCATCATCCCGTCTAAATCCTGAGGACTCTCGTCCACAAGGTCCCGGTAGTATCTGAGGCCTGTGCAGGATTCATCGACAACGATGCGCAGCCCCGATGACTCCACGATGTGATGGATCTTAGCGTTCCCCATGGGCGAGGGAGAGCCGGCGATCATCACGCGGATTCCGGTGCCGTCATAGGCAGAGATGCCCGCATCCGCCCGATCCTTAAGTTCGTCTGCCAGTTCTTCGGCATCCCCTATGAATTTGTGTGTATCCTGATTCAACGCGACCTGAGATACGAGCAGAGCATCCAATCCGCTGATCGGAGGATCAGGGAGCTTCCTGAATTCATCGATGCGCTGGAGAGCTTTCCGTTTTCGATTGACAAGCTGAATGTTTTTATGAAGCTTCTCTTCGGTGACTTTAATCCCGGAAAGGTTTTCCACCATCTCCTTAAAATTGTAAACCTCCTGCAGCCACAGTCCTCGGTCTATCGGATTCTTTTTCTGGGGAACTTCCATCACCTTAAAGCCCAACAGGTCCCAGGCTTTCTTTTTGGCATCACAGGTCGTCTCGCCGAGGGCAAAGTCCTTGAGTGTACTGTAGGGACAGGTGTTGCTGAAAGCCATGCCGAAGGTGGAGCGTATGATCGGGCAGATATCCCGGGGGAACATCTTGTCGGCGTACGAGACTGACCAGTCCGAGCCGCCGCAGAGCGGGATGGGGAGGACGTCGGCGGCCAGGGCGATCTCATCCGGAACATAGATACAGAAAGTGCCGATGGATTTTCCTCCTTTTTTGCGGTAGTCGATAATCTCTGCGACACGCTCCGCATGGCTGGCATGGAACGCGTCGTCGAAGCGGGCCATGGCCTTCGGGCGGTTTTTCTGCGAGAGATGTGTTTTTTTGTGCAGGTTGGCTTGATTCTGGATGAGCTGGTCATGCAGCTCCAGGTCCATTCCCAGCTCTTCCCACATTTTCTTCAGGTCTTTCATCGGCTGGCTTTTCCCTCTGATTTTATTGAATTCCTGTTTTTATCTCGTTCCAGTTTTTGATTTTGTATCTAATGACTTTGTATTCCTCGGTGTCTTCGGAATAGGTTCTCCGATAAAGATAGCCGTCTTTGATGAGTTCGGGAGTGAATGCGAGTTTTGTCGCGTAAAGATAATACCCATCCGCACTGAAAATGTCGAATTCATCTTCTTCGCTTTCGTCCAGAACGGATTTATTTTTTCTGACAAATATTCTCCCTTTGTCGTCAGATGCAAAACCGTCGAAAAAAGGGCGGTGGTCCGGGAAATTGGCTCCTTCTTCGACGACATCCCTGGGCCATCTCGCTCCCCGGCGAGACGTTCTCTCTAAGGCTTCGTCTATGATGTGGTCCTTCTCTTTGCGGGTGATGGGAAGAAAAGGTGCGTCTTTTTTTATGACCATGGTGGTTTCCCCTGAACGGTCAATCAGAAATAATGTGTATTCAGGATTGTATCCGTAGACGGCTCCGTTTTGCATGACAGGAGAAAAGCCGAGAAATGGTGTGTATGCATGGGAAAGAGTGAACTGGGTGTCTCTACGGACAACTGTCCTCATCCCCGGAAATTCTGCAATGGTTTTTATGATTTTTCCTTCCGGATCGATGATCACCACACCAAAGTTTTGGCCTTCTTCAGTTTGCACAAACCCGTGTGCGATGATGTTTCCCTCAGCTCCCACGGCAAATCCCATCATAAAAGCCTGAAGGTTAATGTCTTTGATTGAATTCCCTTGCGGATCATAAACATGAATTTTTCGGCCTTCTAATAAAAAGATATTATCTTGCTCATCCAGGAGGATATCAAACGGCCTCATGAATTCTCCGGGTCCCTGTCCTTTTCTCCCAATCGTCTGAATGTAGTTTCCGTCTGAATCATACTTTTGGATTCTCTGGTTTCCGGAATCCAGGACGTACAGGTTTCCCTGGCTGTCCACAGCTATGTCTCCGATTTGGTAGAACATGGTATTCTCGTCATCCGCGCTGCCGATCGAAAGGTCTTCTTCTAACTCGAGAGTTAGCTCACCGTACAGCGGTTCAGCCGGATTGGTGACGACCCTTATGCCGTTTCCTTCCTCGACCGTCCCCTGCCAACCGGACTCCTGTTTTTGACAGGCGATTGATCCAAATAAGGTTAGAAGAAATAGAGATGAAAAAACAATTGATATTTTGATTTTCATTGTGCCCTCATTAATATTAATAACTGTTTAGATAGAAATTAGTTTCGCATTTTGAGTGCATATAAATCAATTGTTTTTCCTTCTCAAGTGCCGGGGGAATTTTGCATAGTGATGAAATCCCTCTTATTTTTTGACAGATGTGTGTTTTCGTGAATATAATCGTTTCGCTTTGGATAAGCATCATGGGACGAAAAACTCAAAATTGAGGAGGCAACATGAGAAACCTATACAGGATCAACTCGTCTTTTATGGGAATAGTTTTATTATTGGCAATGATGGTGATCTTTCCGAACTGTGCGCAGAGAGCCTATCTTCCGGCTGACCTGGTGCTGGTCAACGGGGAGATCTACACGGTTGATGCGGATAATCCCTGGGCGAGTGCCCTGGTCATCACCGGAAATACGATCACGGCCGTCTACAAGAAAAACAGCCAGGCCAGGAAATGCATCGGAGAGGGGACGAGAGTCATTGACCTCGAAGGAAAATTTGTCACGCCGGGAATTATCGACGGTCATGTCCACTATAGCCGGGCCGGAGCGCTGATCAATGACGCGAATCTGATGACGGTATCTGATGAGAAGGGATTGCGGGCGGAAATCCAAAGGGTAGTCGATATCCTGGATGATGGCGAATGGATCACCGAAGGGCTCTGGGGAGCCTACGAGCAGTGGGCTTTAGGAGATGCGGGAGAGAAAAATTCTGAGAAGAGTCAACCCTGGCGGCCCAACAGACATATGATCGATGACATAACGCCGGATAATCCCTGCTTTATCTGCCGCTTCGATTACAGGGAGTGGCTGGCGAACACAAAAGCCCTTGCGGCAGCTGGGCTGGAGAACGGCGGTGTGGATGGGATGGAGATGAGAAAGGACGGGAAACCGACCGGCATCATTTTTAGACCGTCGCCTGCATTTAATGCATTGAGGAAATCTGTGAAGCCGAAGTCCCACAAGAGGCTCCTGGATGAGAACCGTGCGGCGCTCAAAGCCTTGAGGGAGGCTGGGATTGTGGAAGTCCATGATATCGAGAGACCGGACCAGACGAAGCGGTTCATCGAACTCCAGGAGAACGGAGAGCTGACCTGCCGGGTGTGGCTGAGGCCCGACCTTTCGCGGGGAGCGGAATTGGGAGAAAAAGGCTTCACCATGGGGCTCCACCCGAAGACCAAAGAAAAAGATACGTGGTTGAGGTACGGCGCGCTGAAGGGCTACATCGACGGGATCATGGGAACGCACAGTGCCTTGTTCTTCAAACCCTATGATGACCAACCGGACAACTACGGACACTGGCGCCGTCACACATCGGACCACCCCCAGTTCAAAGAGGGAAACATGGAGAAGATGTACAAACTGATCAAGGCGGGGCTGGAAGCGGGATTTGTCCCCAACGTCCACGCCATCGGGACAAGGGGCGTAGCTGAGATGCTCGACCTGTATGAACGATTGAAGAACGAAGGAGTGGATCTGACAGGTTTCCGGGTCATCCATGCCCAGGTCATCAGGCCTCAGGATTTCCTCCGGTTCAAAGCGCTGAACGTCATCGCCGAAGTCAATCCTTACCATATCTCGGATGATATGCGCTGGATGGAGGAGAGAATCGGGCATGAGCGGTGCAAAGGCGCCTATGCGTTCAAGTCGCTCCTGGATAACGGAGCTATGCTGAGCTTTGGTTCGGATTGGCCGGGCACGAGCGCAGCGCTGTATCATATGCATCCCAAATACCTGATCTACGCAGCGGTGACGCGGAAGACTCTGAAGGGGACTCCGGAAAACGGCTGGTTTCCGGAACAGAGGATTTCTGTGGAAGAAGCCATCAAGGCGTTCACGATCAATAATGCCTATGCCTGTTTTGAGGATGATATCCGGGGGTCTCTGGAGGCCGGGAAGCTTGCGGACATCACTGTTTTCGACCGGAACTTGATCAAAATTCCGGAGGACGAGCTGTTGGATGTCGAAGTGGTCTACACCATCGTCGATGGAAAGATCGTTTTCGAGAAATAAAACTTGTTCAGCTTTTGGATAAGAACATTACATAAAAGAGGGGCGCACGGCCTGGAATTCTAAGTTATCAAAGCTGTCCGAGTCTGGCTCCAATTTTTAAAATGTGAGAGAGGTCCAGCCGCTCTGCAGCAGCGAAGTCAGGTCTTTGCCGATATATTTCACTTCTAAACCGAGCTTCGCCATTTTGTCCGAGACGCCGTACATGTCGGCACACGCCTTGCAGGCGAACAGCTCCACCCCGACTTTTTTCATCTCCTGAATGTAATCCTGAAGTTCCGCATCTTCAGAAAGAAGCTTGGAGGAGGGTCCCCAAACGATAAAGTGGATTGTATCCCACCAGCCGTTCTTTTTCGCATTGAACGTGTACATGAAAACCATCTTCAGGGCCACCTCGCGGTCTCCGCTTGTCCAGAGCACGACGAGCTTTTTTGGCTGAGAGATGGATTCTTCTCCTGGATCTGTTGAAAGCCCCTTTGAATACGATGCGGTAAATAACATCATGCAGAATAAACACAGGAAAGTCACTTTAATGCATTTCATCAGAAAAACCTCCGTTTGAATTGTGATCATTCTCAAACCAGCTAACCTATCTTACGCGGTGGACATATGAAGTCAAGAGCAAGAACCAGTCTGAAGCATCCAGCAGGTCCCATAATTTCGATTGACTCTTTACTCGCTAACTGCTATTCTGTGCCATCCGAGTCAACAGAGGCTTTAATCAGCAGATAAGAAGATTTCAATTAGCGTTCATGGTGGACAAAGACATGAAATTCAAAAGGTATGGGAGGAATCTATGAAAAAAATCTTTTCACTCAGTCTCTTAGGTGTTTTTCTTATCGGGCTTATTGTTTCACCAGGATTTGGACAGAAAGCCGAAGATATCCTGGAAAAGTTTATTGAGGCGTCAGGCGGGAGAAAACTCCTCGCAAGCATCAAGGATACTATGACGGCCGGAACTATGGAGATACCGATGATGGGCATGAGCGGATCGCTGACCATGTATCATAAAGAGCCGAATATGTTGCGGATGGATATTGAGATGATGGGCCAAGTGATTACTCAAGCTTATGACGGCCAGATGGCCTGGTGGATTAATCCACAAACTGGATCTTATGAAGAAATGCCTGCGGATCAGGCAGAGAATATCGTAAGGCAGTCGTATGGGAATTCTATCTTCCTCGATCCGGATAAATATGGTATTACGTACACGCTCAAAGAATCGGAAGACATCGAAGGGAAAGACT
Source organism: uncultured Eubacteriales bacterium (assembly GCA_964348015.1). GTDB lineage: Bacteria > Acidobacteriota > Aminicenantia > Aminicenantales > Aminicenantaceae > SOIA01. The sequence continues at coordinate 31,224 of CAYGBC010000063.1, forward strand.
ATTACGTTATGGAGCAGAGTTTTCCGGATGGATTTTCTCTCACCCTATATATCGATTCCAAGACTTATCTTCCTTACAAAACGGTGACGACTTATAACCAGATGGGCGTCGAGGCGGAAATGGAAACTTTTTTCTCAGATTGGAGAAAAGTGGACGGCATGATGGTCTCTTTTTCTCTTAAGATGTATTCGGATGGCGAGGAAGCTGTGTCCATGACCTTCACAGAGGTGAAATTCAACACAGGACTTGAAGATTCCTTCTTCAAAATGGAGTAACCGCATCTGGTTTTTTCGAAAAAGAAGGGCAGCCGCGATTCCTAAAGCCGAACGGTTTTGATCCTTCCAGAAATGGCGAGACTGATTCTGTACACCCCCCATGAATTGGAAAGAGTGATAGAGGCCAAATTTGAAACCGTTCCGCCCGGATGGAACACAGGACTGTTGTTCGCGCGAAGCGTGACTCCCTGGATCGGGAATTTTCGTTCCTGTTTCCATTCCTTTAGGTTTTCATTGTATTTTTCAAGGGCGTAGCCAGTCGCGTAAAATTTCACCCTGATTTTTTCTCCCTCAAAAATCGCCTTGAACCTGGCGTAATTCAATCGGGAATGGACCTCCCGGACGGCGCTCTGGAGCCTGTATTTTGGAGCATTGTTCAGGAAAGACGCGGCGACCGCGGCCCCTATGAGTGCCAGGATAGAAAGTGAGATGATCGTTTCCGTGAGTGTGAATCCTCTTCTTTGTGTTCCAGGCGAGCCTGTTTTCCAATTTGTCATCTAAAACTCCTTCCATTCGACCGGCTTGAAGAAAGAAAGAAAAAGAACTGGTTTTGCGGTTTTTGGTGAATCCTGAGCTAATTCGCTCATCTCCGGGAGCCTTTCATCGTGAGTGAGGCTGAGTGCATTTTCATTGGATAAATAATCGGAAACCTGCAAGCTGCCCAGAATATTCACTGTTTTGTTCTCGCCTTCTATCGAAAATCCTTTGCCGGAGGCTGTGAGCGAAGCCTGGATTTTTAGACTCTCAGGGGCGTTTTCACCGATGGCAATTTTCCCTTTCGTAGCCGCATGGCTCTGGAAATCCTGACCTGCGGCAAAGATATTCAGTTGGGATCTGGAATATTGGGCATAGGGCACTGTGTCCGTCCAGTTCACGCCCTGGTGGATGAGGTGGGAGGACAGAGTGATCCTGCTTGACGAAATGATCGTCAGGTTGACACCCTGCAGAAGGGAGGGAATCTCTTCTTCTGTCACAAGAACTGCCTTGCCGGAAGGCTCCATTCTCCCTCCGCCCAGAGATTGGATTTTTCCGTTAACAATGATAATGCCCCGGGGATAGAGGTCAAAATGCTGTGTTCCTTCCGGAGTGATGAATCGGGTTTGGCTTTTCGGGGGGCTGAACTTGAGTACCCAGCAGCCCATTTCACTGAGAAATGACACGACTTGAAATTCCTCCTCGATGGCCAGAACCATTTCCTCCAGGTCTCCCTGGACATAGATCCCCCCCAGGCCCAGGTCGTCCTGGATGAGATAGACGCCTTCGGGGATCGGAGCGTTCGATTCCTCCAGGCCGAGAGCCTTGCGAAGAACGCGGTTGGAGAGGTCGAACGGGCTGAACAATTTGATCCTCAGGGCTATTTGAAGCTGGGGAAGGGCGTCCTTGGGAAGAAGATTATCTTCTGAATGCACGGTCTGGGGTGGAATGAGGTTTTTGGGTGAAGGAATCAGCGTGATGTAATTCTTTTCTGCGAAATTTTCCTTCTGTTCAGGCTCCAGTTTTTTGTCTACCAGAAACGGAATAGACGGGAGAGGAATGCGGCCGGCGAAAACTCCCAGGGATGCTTCGAAGGAGGATTTGCCGGTCTGTTTAAAATGATCGATCCTTCCTTCAGAGAAGATGTGTGTCCTGTAAACAGCTTTGAAATAATCTTCGCTTTCTTCCATCCGGTAAAGAGAAAAATCAGTTGTGCTTTTCCATCTGAGGTTCTCCCAATCCTGGTCAGTCTGGAGTGGGAGTGTCTGCCCGATGAGCTTTTCGACTGTTCCCGAGCCTTGATTCAGGGAATCTATCCAAAGCTTTTCCAGCTCCCCCTGGCTAAGAAGGCCCGGAAAAGAGCTCTGTGTCAGCAGATTGAGAAGATGATGGAATCCGTGTTTGACTCCATTTTCCGATGCATAATCCAGAAGAGTCGCATTCTTTTTGTAGGCGCTGATCCGGAGATAGATCCCGGTGAAATAGAGCATACTTAATCCTAAAGTCGAAAAAATGATAAAAAGAAAGACCGAGACGACGGATGTCGCCCCTTTATGACTCCTCATTTTCCTTCTGATGAGAGGAGGCAAGCGCCGTATTTTTGGGGAATACGAAAATTTCATAGCATTTCTCCCTATTTGTCGAGTGTGCAAGACGCAGTCTCACGAGGTTTGCGGCCTTATCCAGGTCGAAACTGAAAGAGCCTGCCTCCTCCAGGAGGGGCTGCGCCGGGCTGGAATTGACTTTGCGCCTCAGGACCTGCTTTTTTTCATCGAGGAAAACGGAAACCGTTCTCAACAGGATGATCGATGTCTTCTCACTGAGATACGGATGCTCCAGAGGAGAGGAGATGACCACACTTTCCGCATCGACCGAGGATAGGATTTTGACCTCCCCGTTCAAAGAGTCAAAGATGCAGATTTCTCTCCCTGCCTTGAGTGAGGATGTGCTCTCGAGCAGGATTCTCGTCTGCTCTTCGACGAGGTCGCTGCACAGTGACAGTTCCTTTTCCCGGCTGAGGATGATGAGGATGCCATCGTCTTCCGATACCCCTTCAAGAAGTCCGAGCTGCGCGGGGGCAATAAGCCCTGAGCCTCCCTGCTGCAGGTCGGTCTGTATTCTGTCCAGAGACGCGAGTACACCCTCTCTGGCTTCTTCTTTGTCCTTGAGCTTCACAAAGAGAGTCCGTGTTCTTCCGAGGAACTCGAGGCAGGCGAGGATGATGATCAGGAACAGGGAGAGGCTGATCACGCATTCGATCAGCGAAAACCCTTTTTTTGGATCGCTCAGCCGTATGGCTTTTTTCATTTTAAAAATATCTTTAGAAGATTTTTCCTGGGTTGACATTAATGGTTGCATCTCAATCGAATGAATCGAAGCAATCGTCTCCTTCCTTGTCATTGCGAGCTTGCGGGAAATCTCATTATTGTGTCATTGTGAGCTTGCGTGGCAATCTCATTATTGTGTCATTGCGAGCCTGCGTGGCAATCTCCTACATTTTTTTGGCGAGGGGAGCGAGGCAACCTCAACCTTTTTCCTCTATTCAACATAATCAAAAACCGAGATCCTTGGATATATAGAGAACCAACCGTGTCTTTTTAAAGCGGCGGTTTTCGGAGAAACATTCAACTTCGATCCTTTTCAGGTTCGGAGCGATGTCTGTGACATTCCACTGCCGGATGAATGTTTCGAGAGACCCTTCTTCTTGGATGGATTCTTCCCCAGAGCCTTCCTCCAGCATGTCGCTGTCATACGGAAGAGATTTGATGTATTCGAGAAATGATGAGGCGAGCTCGGCGGTCTTCATGTTGAGGTCAGCGTTCCGCTTAATAAAAAGAGTGTGTATAGTTATCTGGGCCGTTCCCGTGATCAAAAGCGTCACCAGAGTGAACGAGACGAGAAATTCCACCAGCGTGAATCCTTGATGTTTTGTTTGTCCTTTCAGATGGCTTGTTTGTCGATACATTGGATTCTTCAACAGTGTTTTCATCCTTATGTCATTACATTAGGAACGCTGCGATCCCCTCCTCATGTCATTGTGTGCATAGCGCTGTAATCTCATCCATGTGTCATTGCGAGTGAAGCGCGGCAATCTCATAAAAGAGGAACACAATTCCTTATGCGCATTATGTGCCAGAACAAGCAGCAGGTTTTCAGGGGAGAGGCGGTATGCCTAAGACAAAATGTCTACTATTGGAAAAATTGAGAGGAACATAGGATTAATTCTGTCTACGAAAGTTGACAGAAAAAGGAATCTTGGATGAATGAACCACTCTGATTAATGAATTAATTAAGGTAATATAATGAATGTATAATTAGAGGAGGAATTTAAGAGAAACACTAAGGCGATTTTTTCAGAGCCTCGAGCCTTTTCCTGGTATCCTCGACCTCAGCGATACCGGAGTCAGCGTTCTTCCAGAGTTCGAGGAATTTTTCGTAATTCTCGATGGCTTTGCCCTTATAGGCCTTCTGCTCAAAAATTCGGCCCAGCATGTAGAAGCTCTTCACATAGATATCCGCGAGATAGTATCTGGGCCACGTGAGTTGAGTGATTCGTTCATACTGCTGTTGAGCTTTGTCCAGTTCTCCGGATTCAAAATAAGCCAGAGCTAAACTGTCCAGAAAATAAGTCAGGAATCTGCCCTGATGATATGGATAGAGCTCCAAAGCCTTGTTCAAGCTTTCTATGGCGCTGGAATAATTTTTCATCCGCAACTCTATTAAACCTGTTATGTAATGATACTCTCTCATGAGATTTTTATTCGCCGCTTGTTCCAGCAGTTTTTTAGACTCATCTGCAGCTTTCCGCGCATCATCGAATGAATCCATCTCCGCATACACGATTGCTCTGGTCCTCCATACAAACATTATCCAGGCTGGATTTTTCTCCTCCACAGCCGCCATCCACATCTTGTCGAGTTCTTCAAGAGCCTCCTCGAAATTTCCTGAATATGTTTGAATGTATGTTTTATACATACGGATTTGCCATGCTCCTATTTTTTCGCCATGCTCCGCTGCCAGCTGAATTCCAATATTACACTGCTTCATTGCCTCTTCAAATTTGCCCTGCAAAAGGTTTAATACCACAAAACCTCCAATGCCTAATTCTCGGGCATAGACTTCGTTATTCAAGGTGAGTTTCAAATAATTTTCTTCGGCCTTAGCCAAATCGCCCTTTAAGAAGAAGATATCTCCTCGAGAATTGAGATTTTCAAAGTTATCCGGCTCAAGGGAAGTGGCTTTATCGAGTTCAACAAGAGCAAGGTCATATTTTCCCTGGTATATATAAACATCAGAAAGAGCCCTTCGAACCCGAGCGTTGTCGGCAATGTTCGTCAGATAAAGCTCGAGAACTTCCCTGGCCTTATCGTACATTCCCCTGCGCCTGTACGTTGTTGCTAAATTGACGTACGAATGCATGGCTTCGACTCTATTATTGACGTTCACTTCATACCGTTTCGCGGCTTTGTCCCATTCCTCTAATCTTAAGTATATCATTCCTAGGCTGTTGTTTCCGATCCAGTCATCCGGATAGAGCTCAAGCAGTTTATTGAGGGCAGCAATAGCTTGGTCATACGTTTTTTCTGAAAGGCGGTAAAAGTCTCCCTGGATTCTCAAGCGCTCTCTATCTGAAACGCGGTCCGTCAATTCGAGAGCCTTTTGAAGGAATTCTCTCCATTTCGTGGGATAACCCAGGTTGGAGTAGGCCCCGGCCAGGTTTCTGAAGGCCATGGCGAATTCCGGGTCGATCTCGACCGCTTTCTCGAGCAGGTCCACAGCCTGGCGGTTCTCTCCTTTCCGGTAATGCCTGCTCCCCTCGATGAAGTACCGGAGAGCTTCCGGAGAGCTGGTTGTGATCTCCCCTATGTGTCTGTCTATATCACCGGCGATCTGCTCTTCGGTCAGTTGGAAGCTGGATTTGATCCTTCGTGTGAGCTCATCCACCATGGCGTAAAAGCTTCCCTCGCCCTCTCCCTCGACTATCTCCGAATCGATTGATTCCATCGTATTCGATTCCTTGAGCACAGTGTTGATCCGGAAAGTATCGCCTGCCCGGCTGAAGTCTCCCTGCAGGATGTGGGTAGCTCTTCCACGGGAAGCCACTTCTTTCAATACTCTGGATGAGTAGGTTGTCGCTTCCAGCTGGTCCAGTTCGCTTAGGATGTCGAAGATCTGATCTCCACTCAGGACGCGGATGTATTTCGACTGAGTGAGGTCGGTGATCAACAGGTCGGAGAGTGTGCTTCTCCAGTGTTCAAAGTTGGGATCTCCAGTGTTGTTCTTAAAGTATACGATAGCCAGAGTGGGTTTATCCGAAGTCACGGGAATAGCTTCTTTTTGAGGGAGAAGCTGTATAATCACAACCGCGGCGATGACAAGAGCGATAACAACTGTGGCCGGAATCAGGAGTTTCTTCACTCTAAAGGTGACAGTGATCTCTTTGGAAGTGATCGGTTCTTTCTTGGGGATCGTTCTCTCTGTGGTCGGGATGCCCTGCTCGATACGGCTCAATTCGCTGCGGATCTCTCCCGCGCTCTGATACCGTTTTTCCTTCTCCTTTTCCAGGCATCTGAGGATCACCTTGCTCAGGTCCTCGGAGATCTGCGAGTTGAGCTCTTTCGGGTCTTGAGGAGACTCGCTCTTCTGCTTGACACCGATAGCGAACGCCGTGTCTCCCTCGAAAGGGACTCTTCCGGTCAGCATCTCGTACAGCATGATGCCCAGAGAATAGATGTCCGACCTCTGGTCCGCCTCCTTGCCCTCCACCTGCTCCGGAGACATGTACTCTGGAGTGCCGATCATCACGCCGGCACCCGTGATCCCTTTTCCTTCTACGGAGCGGGCCACGCCGAAGTCCATGATCCGGGCATTTCCTTCCTTGTCGATCATGACGTTCTGGGGCTTGAGGTCCCGGTGCACGACTCCCAGACGGTGGGCTTCTGATAGCCCTTCGCTCACCTGTTTGGCCAGAGAAATGGCTGTGCCCACATTCAGCTGCCGGGATCGTCTGATGAAGCTTTTCAGGTCCTCGCCAGGGACGTACTCCATCGTTATGTAGTAGGTCCCCTCTTCCTCCCCGAGGTCGTACATCTTGCAGACGTTCCTGTGGGCGATCTTCCGCGCGAATTTCAGTTCGTTGCTGAAGCGCTCGATGGTTTTTTTATCGGCGGCGATCTCAGGCTTGATGAGTTTGAGGGCGACTTCTTCCTTGATCTTCTTGTCTTCAACTCTGAAGACCTTGCCCATTCCGCCTTTGCCCAGCTCTTCGATGATCTCATACCTGTCGGCGATGACACTGCCCCGGGTGAGCTCTTCCGTGGGAGTTTCTACGGTTTTGGTAAAAGAGGGCGAGACTTCCTCTTCGGCTTCGAATTTTGTCCCGCACTTGCCGCAGAAAAGGGTGTCGTCGGGGTTGTCAGCCTGACACTTCGGGCATTTCATGCGCTGTGGTTCCTTTGCTTATTTGGCAAAAGAATATCAATTCAGAGAAAGCGTGTCAATCTGTTAGTGAATGCGGGAAAAACAGCAAGCAAGGGAAGCAGTGCTATCCGGTTTCGATGATTGACTGCCCTAATGCTCCTTTTAGATTTACCTTTTATTCGTCAGCGGAAGAGTCCGCATGAACTTCTCCCGCTGCTTGTTTCTTTACTCGGTCGTTAAAAATGAATCTTGATCCCCAGGGCAGAAGATCCTCCTCCCAGGTCCATATCCAAAAACGTGGCCCCATTGTCTAATGGATAGGGGACTTCATCCTTTGCCGCGATGTACATCCCCTCAAAAAAGATGAATATGTTCCGGCTGACTCTAAATTCGGCGCCCAGCTTAAAATTAAATCCGAACGTGTTAATATCTGTTTCCTCAAAAATGACAGAATCGATGGTGACATCGTGGTCTTGTGGCCCAGGATAAAAAGTGTGGGTGAAATCCGCATCATACAACAGCTCGACAGTTGTCATGATATAACTCCCGCCGCCGCCAAGATAGAGACTCCACTTACCGGTTCTCATGAGATAGATATTGAGGCCAAAACTGAGAATGTTTTGCTTGTAGGCCAGCTGTTCATCTTCAGAGAATGCATCTGAGTCAATAGTATCATCCCGGTAGTCATCAAAGAAATAGGGGCTCGGGACGCTCAGAGTCGTCTCCCACCAGGGATTGCCGGAGGCAGAGGCGAAGCTCCCGAAGAGCTCTACTCTCGGCATCAGGAAAACACCGAAACCCGCAGTGAAACCGGTCGCGTACGGGGATTCCATGTAGTCATACACATATAAATCTTCTCCGAGCCCGACATAAAGAGTACTCCATTCGTTGTCGTACATTTCGGTGCCGGCCGAGAAGTACCCCCCTAAGCTGATGTTGAATTTTGGAAGTGGAGCGGCTGGCCGGGGTCTTCTGGGCTTGGGCTGAGGCTGCCGTCGGACTGGTTCCCGGACAACTTCCGGCTCCGGCTCCGGTTCGGCCGCGATCACATCGACAAACATGCTGTGGATGTATCCGGTGATCAACACGCCGAGTTCAGATGTGAATTTGACCTCGTACCATTCTCCGATCATTTTTTCCACCTCGAAGGTGCTTCCGATCGGCGGGCTCAGGATGACTTCACTGTCGACGTTGGGCTGCAGCCGGATGCTCGCGTTCCGGACAATAACTTTGATCCTTTGCTTCTGCTGCGCATGGCTGACAGCCGGTAAGAGAAGGATAAATGCGATGATAAGGCTGATGATGGCTTTCCCAGTAAACTTACTTCCCATAGGACCTCCTTTACATTCTGTTGGTTTTATTTTTTCTCTTTTGGGAGAGGTGTGATTTTCGTGATTTTCCAGGTCTCCCCCTGCCTTGTGATCTCCCACTGGATCGTTCCGTCAAACACATCCTGTTGGACTCCATCTCTGGTTGTTGCCTTGATGACATGAGAGAAGCTTATTTCTGCCGTGTTAGTTCCCTTGAATTGGAGGCCCGTACCCGATGCGGACGACTGGAAACTTTCGAAACTTCTCATGCTCAATTCTGTTCTCTTTTTCAGGCTGTTGAAGAGTTGCGGAGAACAGACTCTCTCATAGAATGCCACCAGATTTTTGGAGTTGACGGCCTGGACGTACTGGTTGACAAGGGCTATGGCCTGCTGCTGGGCATAATTTATCCTTGCCTGGCTCAACAGCCGTTTGGCTTCAGCATTGTCTGCGTCCAATTCGAGGACTCTATTCGCCTGGCTGATACATTCCTGGTATTTTCTGTTCTGGAAGGCGTCCCGGGCGGTTTCGAGCTTGCTCGAGATTTCCTGCTCCTTGATTCTGTCGCTGATTCTTTTCTTCGCTTCGGCCATGAAAAACTGGGCAGAGGAATTGTTGGGCTCGAACTTCAGCACTTCTTCCATCTGTTGGATGCATTCCTCGTAATCTTCCCGGTTGAACGCCTGGATTCCGCGGTCAAGATTAACGGACACGTCTGGTTTTTTCTTCTCAGGCTTTGTGGGCTCGGGTTCGGGAGGAGCCTTTTCTTTGGGTTGAACTGCTGGCCCTTTAGTTTTTGGCGGCTTGGCTGCGGGAGGCTCTGTCGCTTCTCCAGGCTCTGCGGCCGCCGTTTGAATTTTTTCTTCCAGGTATTTGACTTTCTGAACCACGACGTTGAACTCCTGGCCCTGGGGTGCGATCTCGAGGTATTTCTTGTAGTACGGGAGAGCCTTCTCCGGCTCCTGTTTCTGCTCGTATATCAGGCCGAGCTGGCCGTACGGGCGCGGGTCTGTGCCATCGAGAGCGATGGCTTTTTCATACGCGGGGATCGCTTCTTCGAGTTTCTCCTGGGCTTTGAGTGTGCTTGCCAGTCCAAACTGTGCTTCGAAATGGCCGGGCTCAATTTCCAGGACTTTTTTGTACTGGTTGTAAGCCCTGGAATAGTCTTTGTCTTTCCAGAATTGGCTCGCGGCATTCATGCCGTCCTCGACCTGTCGTTCGAGCGGGGGCGCTGGAGATTTTTTAAAGATTTCAGGCAGGGGAGTGAACTGCCATGCAGCCAGAACGATAATGACCGCGCCGACAACGATAAGTGCCGGCAGAAAAAGCTTTTTAGGCGCGAAGCTAACAGTGAACTCCCGTGAAGTGCTGGGCTTATCCGGAATCACCCTGTCTGTCGTCGGGAATTGCCTCTCGATCTTGTTCAATTCCCCAAGGAGATCCTCCACGCTTTGAGGTCTTTTTCCTCTGTCTTTCTCGAGACATTGGAGAATCAAGCGGCAGAGATCGATGGGGATCTGGGCGTTGATTTCTCTGGGGTTCCGGGGTTTTTCTCTGGTGTGTTTTATGGCCACACTGATCGCCGTATCGCCCGTGAAAGGGGTGGTCCCGGTCGTCATCTCATACAGGATAACGCCCATAGCATAGATATCCGCGCGCACGTCCACCGGTTTCCCTTCCACCTGCTCCGGAGACATGTATTCCGGTGTCCCGATCATCATTCCTGAGGTCGTGACGCCCTTCGACTTCATCGAACGCGCGATCCCGAAATCCATAATGTGGGCGTGTCCCTTTTTATCAATCATGATGTTCTGGGGTTTCAGGTCGCGGTGCACGACACCCAGTTTGTGGGCTTCGAGCAGGCCTTCACAGACCTGTTTGGCAATATAGACCACCTTCCCCGTGCTCAACGGTCCGACTCTCCGGAGGGTGCTTTTCAGGTCTTCTCCGGAGACGTACTCCATCGTGATGTACGGGGTCATTTCAGCCTTGCTGAGGTCGTACATCCGGCAGACGTTTTTGTGGGTGATCTTGCGGGCAAATTTCAGCTCGTTCCGGAAGCGTTCGATGATATTGTTGTCAGCGGCGATTTCGGGCTTCAGGAGTTTCAACGCCACTTTCTCCCCGAGTTCTTTGTCGAGAACCTTGTAGACATTGCCCATTCCCCCTTTCCCCAGTTCCTCGATGATCTGGTATCTACCGGCAAACGTGCTGCCGATGGTCAATTCTTCCCGGGGATGACGGACGGTTTCTGTCTTTGAGTAGGGCATGTCAGAGGAAGGAAAGAGCTTTGCTCCGCACGAGTTGCAGAATCCGCTTCCCTGAGGATTTTCAGTCTGGCATTGGGGGCATTTCATATCCCGTGCTTCCTTAAGCTCATAAGAAAAAAATGTGGGTATATTGTATATTTAATAAATTATTATGTATTCATAAAAATTAGTCAATGTATAAATCTGCTCGGAGCTAGACCTCAAAAACTTAAGACAGCAGAGATCAGATTTTCAGTGTCTCTGAAGTTTGATGCTTTCAGGAAAAGAGATTGTTCGATTCAGTCCGTCTCTTTGCTTGAAGGATTCTGGAGTATAAAGAAACGGAACTGCGGATTTAAATGAATCAGAGAGGTCTGAATGATAATTACAATAAGTTATCTGTCTGGATCTTCTGTAAGCTCTGTTGTTTCTCTTTTGGCCTGGAGTTGATGTTCCAGATTTTCCAGGTGTTGCCCGCTCTTCTGACGCGCCATACGACTTGACCGTTAAAAAATTCATGCCTCTGCCCGTTCTCTAAGACTCCAGCGATTACGTTGGAAAAGCTTATCTCAGCCTGATTGAGACCTTTAAATTGAATGTTGACACCCGAAGCGCTGGATTGGAAACTTTCGAACCGGCTCATGCTGGATTCAGTTTTTTGTTTGAGCCTTTGGAAGAGCTGCGGAACACATGCCTTCTCGTAAAACGCGACCAGATTTTTAGAATTGATGGATTGGACATACTCGTTCACAAGAGCGTTTGCCTGCTGCTGTGCCATTTTCATTCGTATTTGAGTGACCAGTCTTCTGGCTTGAGTGTTTTGAGGATCTAATTTCAGTACTTCTTGAATATGCTGAGCGCTCTCCCTGTAATCTCCTCTTTGAAACGCCTCTTGAGCAATTCTGAGTTTATCGCTGATTTCCTGTTCTTGAGCTTTTTCGCTCTTTTTGTTCTTTGCTTCGGACAGAAAATACTGGGCAGAAGTGTTTTCGGGGTCTATCTTCAGCACCTCTTCCATCCGCGTGATGCATTCGTCGTAGTTTCCCCGGTTGAATGCCTGGATCCCTTGATCCACCATGCTGGGGACATCGGGCTTGGTTTCTGTGCTCTCGGCTTTTGGTGGAGCTTTTTTCTCTGGCTCCGGTTTTGGCTCCTCCGGCACCGGCTTTTTGACCGCTTCAGGTCCGGGAGCCTTTTTCTCCTCCGGCGCTGCGGCTTGAACAGGTTCCTCAGCGGTGAGGAGTGCAGAGGACGGAGAGATTCCCAGGATTTCTGGAAGAGGAGTGAACTGCCAGGCGACTACTGCAACCAGAAGAGCGAATACAATCAGAGCGGCTATCCGCTCAAATTTGATTTTCCGGAGTCGGCGTCTCTTGGGCTGGACGACCTCCCTCTCATGGAACCACTGCCAGCTCACAGTCAGGAGCAGGGCCAGGATAAGCGTCACTACAATATAATCCACAACCTGCTTGGGAAGATGGTAATGGCCGACCAGAATGTGATGAGCAAATTCAATCAGGGCAGCGCCGCCTCCGATAAAAGCAGCGACAGTATGAAAAATTTTCCTTTCCTTCAATTTTCTCAGGAAAGCCATGAAAAGGGTCTTTTCCCCTTCTAAAATCATCTCCTTGGTCGGAATCTCTTTCTCTATGGCGGACAGCTCATTCAGGATTTCGGCCGTGTTCTGGTACCTTTTTTCGCGTTTTTTCTCCAGACATCTCATGACCAACTGATTGAGATGATCGGGGATTTGAGGGTTGAAGTATTTGGGTTCCCGAGGAATCTCAGTTTTGTGTTTCACGGCGACGCTCAAAGGAGTTTTTCCCTCGAAAGGGAGAGCGCCTGTCAGCATCTCGTACATGATTACGCCCACGGCATAAATGTCCGCGCGGTGATCGACCTGCACTCCTTCGACCTGCTCTGGGGATATATAGTCCGGTGTCCCGATAATCATTCCCGCTGTAGTGACGCCCTTTGTCTTGAGGGAGCGGGCTATCCCGAAATCCATGATGTGAGTATGCCCTGTTTTGTCGATCATGAGGTTTTGAGGTTTCAAATCCCGGTGCACAACTCCCAGCTTGTGGGCTTCGGCCAGCCCTTCGCAGGTCTGCTTGGCAATATACACGGCTTTTCCGATACTCAAATGCCCCACTCTCCGCAGGGTGCTTTTGAGATCTTCGCCCGATACGTATTCCATGGTGATGTACGGAGTGTTTTCGTGCTTACCGAGGTGATACATACGGCAGACGTTTTTGTGTGTGATTTTTCGGGCGAATTTGAGCTCGTTCCGGAAACGCTCGATCACCTGCTCATCAGAGGCGATCTCGGGCTTCAACAGTTTTAAAGCGACTTTTTCCCCGAGTTCTGTATCCAGGACCTTGTAAACGCTGCCCATTCCCCCCTTTCCCAGTTCTTCGATGATCTGATATCTTCCGGCAAACGTAGTGCCTAAGGTCAATTCCTCCTTTGGATTCTGAACGGTCTCTGTCTGCTTTACAGGAATATCCGGGGAGGGCACAAGCTGCATTCCGCACTTGCTGCAAAATCCGCTGTCTGAAGGATTTTCGCTCTGGCAGTGTGGGCATTTCATGGGCAATGCTTCCTTTTCTTGCCTGGCAAAAGAATATCAATTACTTAGACAATAGTCAATGTCAAACCATTGGGTGTTATTCTCGAGGTCTGATTCGGCGATTTTGGGATGAGAATCCCGAATGTGTAAAAAATCTTGATTTTTTTAATAAAAATAGGGGAATGAGTCTTGACATTTAACCGGAACACCCCTATTATATAGGAGGTTTCTTGCGTACGATAAGTGCGCATGAAAATTTACTTTGTTCAAAATAAAGTAAATACAGATTCATTTGTCTCTTTCTCGGGACAGAAAGAGAAAGTTCTTTGAAAAAAAGCGGAGCAGCCTTGATCGATCCCATTTGCCAAAAAATGGTGAGAAAAGAACTCTTCGGAGTTCTTTATAATTGGAGAGTTTGATCCTGGCTCAGAGTGAACGTTGGCGGCGTGCCTAACACATGCAAGTCGAACGATTCTTGAGTGGCTTGCCACTCAAGAAGAGTGGCGAACGGGTGAGTAACACGTGAGTAATCTCCCCTCGAGTGAGGAATAACCACGCGAAAGCGTGGCTAATACCGCATGATACTCTGGAGCTTAAGCTTTCAGAGTCAAAGCTTTCGGGCGCTTGAGGATGAGCTCGCGGCCTATTAGCTTGTTGGTAGGGTAATGGCCTACCAAGGCAATGATGGGTAGCCGGCCTGAGAGGGTGTCCGGCCACACTGGGACTGAGACACGGCCCAGACTCCTACGGGAGGCAGCAGTGGGGAATTTTGCGCAATGGGCGAAAGCCTGACGCAGCGACGCCGCGTGGAGGATGACGGTTTTCGGATTGTAAACTCCTGTCAGAGGTGAAGAATCCCTGATTTATCAGGTTTGACGGTAACCTCAGAGGAAGCCCCGGC
>CAYGBC010000064.1:0-21494 GCA_964348015.1 uncultured Eubacteriales bacterium
TGAAATGAGTGCAGTAGATGTGTGGTGTCATTGCGAGCGAAGCGTGGCAATCTCTTAGAGAAAATTGCTTTTCTTTTTACGGGATTGCTTCACTCCGTTCGCAATGACACAATAAAAATGTTACCGAATGACTGAGCGAGTACACCTGTCCCCTTTTATTCAGTTCTGCGTTTTCTGTGCGACTGCGATCACAGCGCGGAAAACGCGCATGAGGTTCTCTCCCCAGATCTTCCGGACCTCCTCTTCAGAATACCCGCGGCGGACGAGTTCGGCGGTGACGTTCGGAAGCTCGCTGACATCCGAACAGCCGTCGATATCTCCTCCTCCGTCAAAGTCGGTTCCGATCCCCACATGGTCCACTCCGACCAGATCGACGACATGATCGATGTGATCGACCAGGTCTTTGACTGTGGCCCTGTCTCTCGGATACATCTCGTAAACGGCCATGTATTCTTCACGCATTTTTTCCAGAACAGCCTCATCCTTGATCTCTCTTCTCGGCCCATACTTTTCCCTGAGAGCCTGGAGGGCTTTATCTCTTTCCGGATTCGGCTTGGGTGTCTTGACGAAGCTCGAGACAAAACAAATCTGGATAACTCCTCCGTCGGCGGCCAGAGCCTTGATCATCTCGTCCGTGAGGTTTCTCGGGTGGTCGCACAGAGCGCGTACGCTGGAGTGAGAGGCGATGATCGGGGCCTTGGATGTTTCCAGCACATCAAAAAAAGTTTCGTCCGAAGCATGAGAGATGTCGATCATGATTCCCAGTCGGTTGCATTCAGCCACAACTTGCTTTCCGAAATCACTCAACCCGTTATCCTCGGGATTGTTCCTTTCTGTGGAAGAGTCGCAGATATCATTGTCTCCACCGTGGCAGAGAGTGATGTAGCGGACTCCTTTCTTATAGTACTCTTCGACCAAAGAGAGGTCTCTCCCGATCGGATATCCGTTCTCCATTCCGATATAGGCCGCCCGCTTCCCCTCCTTCTCCAAACGGTACGCATCCTCAGGCGATGTGGCCAGGCCCACGAGATGGGGATACTTCTCACACATCCGATGGACGCCCTCCAGCTGCTGCAGGGCTCTCTCTTTGGCTCTTGCGTAGCCCTCGGGTGTTCGCTCTCCCTGCCCGACAAACACCGCGAAGAATTCTGCGTCCAACCCCCCCTCGGCCATTCGAGGAAGGTCTATCTTGCCGCTCCCCCTCTCGCCGGACTCATGGCGCTCCCCAATATCCCAGTCATCGCTCAACAATCGGTAAGTGGTGTCGCAGTGCGTGTCAACTGTCAAGGCTCTGTCGTGGATCGCCAGGGACTCGGCTTCCAGGTCTTCGGGATCCAACTTCGGAGCACAGCACACCAGCCCAAGAAAACAAAAAGAGAGGATCGAAACAATTGCAATGGAGGCGATTTTTTTCATCAATTTTTCTCTCTCAGTATTTGCCGTCCATCTGGAATTCAGCGCTGTCCAGCCAGAATCCCGAGTTGGTCAGAGAATCATGCTGGGCCTGAAGCAGGTCATAATGGAATTTCTCTTCCTCGCTGATATTCCTGAAAATCTCCTTGGCGACAGGATCATCCACTTCCTCGGACGCCTTTTGAAAAAAGCGAACGGCGTTTTCTTCGAGTTCCATCCCGATACTCAAGGCCTGCGTTTCACTCTTCCCTTCCGCGCCCTTCATCCTCTCTTTCAACTTTTCGATCAACGCAGATTCCCCCTTGAGTTCTTCATCCCGGACATACTTCTTCCAGTCCGCCTCTTTGAGTATCCGGGTGAACAGCTTGCTGAACACCTCGATATGCTTCACCTCTTCTGAGGCGAGTTTCTTAAACATCTTTTTGCCGTGCTCATTGTGAGTGATCTCGGCCGCATGGTTGAAAAAATTTCTCCCGTTGATCTCCAACCGGATCGCTTCCTTGATGGCATTCTCGACGGCTTTACTTATCTCTTCCATCGATGACTCCTTTTAGGGATTATGTTGTCTCCTTGAGAATGAGTTCTCACGGGCAGCCCAACACAGGCTGCAGAAAAGAAATTGATACCATAAAACCGGCATCAAAGTATATCATTTTTTGGCCTTTCTCCAGGTTTCGATGAATTTCACTGCATAGGCCACCATGCCGGTGACCTGCTTCTCTCCGCGTTCTTTCGTCGCCTTCCTGGGATCGCTGAATGACCAGATCCCGTTGCTGTACAGTTCATGACTCGCTCCACCCTTTTCCGTCTCCACCGGGACTCCCCTCAAAGCATTGAACACCATGTAGAGATCGGGATACTTTTGAGCGAGCTCCCAGATTTCTTGGAGTTTGGTGTTATAGGTGGCTTTCGAGGTCTCCGCCCTTTCCATCTTCACCAGGTCCGGCCTGAGGTAGAGCATGAGGGATGTTTCGCCGATCCCCGCATGTTCATCGCCAACCTCATCCTTCTCTTGATATCTTCCTTTTTGAATCGGACTGCCGTGACCTATAGCGACGGCTATGGCTTCAGTTGTGTGATTGATCCTGTGAATGACTTTTTGCTGGGATGTATTGTTCCCTCCATGATAATTGAAGAACATGAACCTGCGGAAACCATACCGCATCAACATCTCAGCCGTCTCGAAAAGGACCTGTTCCAGCGTCTCGGGCTTCAGACTCAATGTTCCCTGAAAACCGGAATGATATTCGCTGTAGCCGGCCAGCAGAACAGGCGCCACGACCACTCCCGTCCGTGCGGAAATCAATTTGGACATTCCCAGAGCTTCATAATAATCGGTTCCCAGAGGAAGATGCGGGCCGTGCTGTTCCGTGCTTCCGATGGGAATGATCACCATGTCGCACTCCTCCAGATAATCCCTGACATCTGTCCAGGTCATCTCCTGCAGGATCAGGGGAGTTCCCTTCTCTCCGGCAAAAGCGGAAACAACCAGGAAAAGCGCTGCACACACGATAAGCGTAAGTCTGAGTTGTATAAAGTTTTTTGTCTCAAACATTTGACCACCTCCCCATATTGTCTTATGAAAACCGGGCATGAGTTGAATGAAATCCGATATGGCTCCGGTCCTCTGGACTCAAGAATGCCCAGAACCCCGAGAAAAAAGTGCTTTCAAACCCCGGTCAGGTCCGAGGCCATGCATCAACCCTTTCTCGGTGCGTTTCAGTTTGACTCCTTCATCAAGACGTAGAAATTTCTGTCTCGTCCTTCCTCTTTTCTCTTCCTGAAATCGATTATCCTGTAGTTCCTTTGAAACAGCGCCTGGAAGGCCTCCCGGGTTTTGATTCTCCACTCAATCGGGATATTCCGGATCTGATCCTCTGCGATATCGGTCTCCTTGAGCATCGAGTAATAATCCACAGGAATCTCAATTAAAAGAAACTCATGCTCCAGCTCAAGGTTGATCTCTTTTATCTTTTCAAGCTCTAACCGGCCGCTGCGACCTCCGACAGTCTCCGGTTCTGCGCGAACCGCTAAAAATCCCGATTCGACCAAAGAACTCAGTTCATAATCTGGTCTGTGGATACCTTTTTTCAGATCCCAGGACACAAAGAACCTGTCGCAGGGGACATCCAGCCTGTTCAGCAACCCTCCGAAATCTCCATAGTACGCTTCCTTGTAGCCCACAACGTCCATCCCGAAGTGATGGATATTCCTGTACGCGTTGATTCCGGTCAGCGGATCATACGTGCAGGTGATCGTGAAGACTCCTAATTTCTCCAGCATTATGTCTCTCTGGAATTCCTTGATCAGGACTCCCAATCCCTGATGTTCAAAATCCGTCCTCACGCATGTGTATTGAGAATAGAATTGAAGGTTGTCTGGCTCCCTGTACGCCACTTCTTTATCTTTAATCCCCACGAATCCGTAAGAAAATCCGACAAGGTGTTCGCTGTCTAATGTGAAGCTCCCCTTCTCCTGGACAAAAACGCCGATAAAAAGGCTGCTCCCCTCATGGAGAAAATTCTCGCACATCATGTTTCGTGAACCGGACAGGTTGTCGTTCGGCTCGCCCCAGACTGTATTCCTCAATGCCTCGTATTTATCATAGTCGTGATGGTTATCTGACGTTTCCACTCGGAACAAATAGCGTTTTCCCTTGATCTCGTGAATTCTCTCCAGGCCTTTCATAGCGGCTGAATTCCTTTTGAATAGATGCGGTTCGCGGAAAACTGATTTTATCGAAACTTCCGTCGTATTTCAATGCAAGATAACCGGAAGCAAGCGGACATGGTTCCTCAAACAGGAGAGCGAGCCGATCTGACAAGGCTTGACTCTATTTCCGAAAATGATTTGAATTCATTTTTCTTTTGGTATATCGTAAACACTTCCGTTCGCGGCAAGGTTGTTAGACTCCACATCTTTCCAAAGGAGCAGAAAATGACCGCTTTTAAAATAACGGCTTTCATACTTTTTTTCCTCCTCATTCCCGGTTTACTTCTGGGAAACCAATCCCAGGTCAGGATCATCAATACTGAAGATGATCTGCCCGAAAAATTCTGTACGATCTGGAAAAAAGGGGATCAGCTCTTGATCCATGGACAGAACCTGGCCATTATCGGGGGCGTCAGGAGGCACTTGAAATCCACGACCAATTATCCTGCGGCTGACGCTTTGGGATGCATACTCAGTTTTACTCCGGCCGGACTAGACATAACCAGCGACTTGATCGTCGGAGCACCCGTCATGCGGTTCGAAGATAAAAGAGCTGATCTGGTGTACAGCTCGATCCAGCAGGTCAGGGAACGTACTCCAGAAGGAGTCTTAACCTTTGAAGCCACTGCCGTATACAGCGGGAAGAAAGGGAAAAAAGCCAAGATCCAAACCCTCTACAGTTTTTCTGCAAATGAGGCGAGAGTGGATATCGTCTCCACTCTGACCAACACGGGAAAGGCAGAGCTTAACGAGCTGGATTATTATATTTATTTCAATGCGCTCCACCAGTATTCCTTCAGTCCTTTTCACAGAGAAAAACATCCGGGGCTCAGGTGCAGGATTTACCAGAAAAAAGACCATTACTTAGCCTGGCTCAACAGGAATCCTCTGGCTGATAAGGATCAAGAGCATATACCGGGAAAACTGGCTCCCGGAGAAATATATAAAATCCATTATACTTTGCTGGCAGATGCAGACCACGAAGAACTCCTGCGCAGGATCTACCAAATCTTTCAGGTCGAAACAGAGCAGGCCACCCTCCACTTTCAGGACCTTAACGGAGACCTTTTGGAGGTCATCATCCGCGACGCGTTCTCTTCAGCCGTGTTCTTCCGTTCCTTCCTCGAGGATCCCTTGTCTCTCAATGTGTTCCTTCCTGAGGGAACGTACTGGATCGAAGCGAATTTTTTTCCGGCAGTGCTGGAAAAATTAGTATCCGTTCAAGCAGGAGAAGACAACACGTTCGTCCTTCAGGATTCTTTCCTGGGCAAGGTGAAGGTGAAGATTCAGAACAGCCAGGGAGAGTTCGTCCCCGGGAAGGTCACCTTTATCGGCCTCGCGCCTACAGAAACACCTTACTTTGAGCCTGATAATCCGTTAGAAACAGGAAGAAACTGGGAAACCTTTAAAAATTCGGTCTTCCCTGAAGATAGTCGGGGTCTGGAAGTCAAACTGCCGGTCGGGACATACCTCGCTTTTGCATCCAGGGGTCCCGAATATACAGTGGATAAAAAAGTCTTTGAAGTGCTGGAGGATGAATCCATAGAATTAGTCTTCAGCATCGACAAGGTGGTGAAGACGCCCGAATTTGTTTCAGTTGATCCCCATATGCACACCATCCACTCGGATGGAAGAATGAGTGTTGCGGAACGTATCCGGTCGGTTGTCGCTGAAGGCGTGGATGTGGCTGTAGCCACCGACCATAACACCATCACGGATTATTCTCCAACGCTCACAAAACTCCGGTTGAACCAGTACCTGGCCGTCATACCCGGGAACGAAGTGACAGTATCGGGAATGATTCACTACAATTCTTATCCGGTGAAACAGAGGCCAGAAGAAGAGAATAACGGGGCCATTTCGCCACTCTCCAAAGAAGTCACCCCTCTTTTTGAGGGTAGCCGGGAAAAAGATCCGGCTGCACTCCTCCAAGTCAACCACCCTAGAGCTGGCACACTCGGGTATTTCAACAACTTTCAGCTCGACCTTGAATCCGCAGCCGCAGTCCTGGAGAATTTCGACACAGGTTTTGACGTCCTCGAGATCATCAACGGGCCCTACTTCTACTCCTCGAATTTCACGGCTATCGAGGATTGGCTTCATCTTCTCAACAGGGGCTATTACTATCCACTCACTGCCTCCTCGGATGCGCATGGTATAGACAGGGGCGAACCCGGCTATTCCCGCACCTATGTCCTGTATCGGGGAGAAGAAGCTGACAACCTGGACTCGGACACGCTCTGCCGCGCCATACGGAAAGGGCAGTCCTTTGCCAGTAATGGCCCGATAGTCGAATTCAAGGTCAACGGCAGATACTCTTCAGGCGATACGTTCACCTCCAGTTCTGGAGAAATCAACGTTTCTGTGAAGGTGCTGAGCGCTCCCTGGATCGCTGTGAATGAGGTGCGCCTGATCGTGAACGGAGAAAGACAGATCATTTTTCCGGTTCATACCCCTAAGGAGACTGTCCAAAAATTCTCGCAGCCCTCCTTGAGCTGGACTCTCACCAAAGACTCCTACATCATCGTTGAGGTTCTGGGGAAGGAATCTCTTTACCCTGTGCTTCAGCGGTCATCCTGGAGCGGTTTTTCGACGAGCGCCACTCTCCCTTATGCACTGACAAATCCCGTCTTCGTCGATGTCGACGGCAACGGCAAGTTTGACCCGCCTTTCCCAGAAAAGATCAAGCCTCTCTCAGAAACGGACTCAGCCAAAGAAATCATAAGCCGGTAAAGATAAAGGAGAACGGAAATCCGACTGAATGAAAAGCATTCCTGATACTCAAGTTCCGATCGCAGTCAAAACACCCAGGTCCGCCTCTCGAACCAGGACAATCGTTTTTATTCTCGAAATTGCACTCATTCTCGCTCTTCTTTTTGCATGGTTGAGCTCCGAGTCCATCCGGCAAAGCAAAAGTCTCTGGATTCTCTTCTTTTACAATTTTCCTTCACAATTCTTGATCGCTATTGTCCCTCATGAGCCCGTATTTCTCTATTTCAGTAAATTTTATTCCCCTTTGAGCGTGACGCTTGTGGCCATTGTCGGCACATCGCTCGCAGAGGTGCTCAACTATTCTGTCTTCAAATACGTCGGAAACCTGAAATCTGTTCAAAGCATACATTACAGCAAAACAGTGAATAAATTGATCCGTCTCTTTAATAAAGCTCCGTTCACTGCTCTCCTTGTGGCAGGATTCACTCCCGTGCCTTTCTATCCGTTCCGATTTCTCGTTGTTCTCGCGCGCTTTCCTCTACTGAAGTATATTCTCGCCATCATTCTCTCCAGAACTCCGCGTTTCTATCTTCTGGCGCTCTTCGGTCACGCGATAAAAATTCCGGATTATTTATTGCCTGTTATTTTTGTCCTGCTCACCGTTCCCTTCAGTTTTCCTATGATCAAAAATTTTTTCAAAAACAGAAGAAACAAAAACAATGGCTCTTAAAGCCCTGGTCACGGGGGGCACGGGTTTTATCGGGAGCCACCTCGTCCAAATCCTGGTTTCTCAAAACTGGCGTGTCACCTGTCTCATCCGCCCGACAAGCCGGACTGGCCTGTTGAAAAAATTCCCTGTTCGGCTTGTCGTCCACAATACAGATGATCCAACGAGCCTGGAGAATGCTGTAGAAGGACAGGATTACATCTTTCATCTGGCGGCACGGATCCGGTCAGCTAGCCCCCGTGTCTACGATCTCGCCAACCATCAACTGACAAGGGATCTCGTCCAGGCCTGTCTTGAAAGAAATCCGTCCGTCAAGCGCTTCGTTCATGTCTCCTCGATTGCCGCAGCCGGCCCTTCTCTACCCGGCCAGTACTCCGAAGAGAGCCAGGAGCCCTCCCCCACGTCCGAATACGGACGGACCAAGCTCAAGGGCGAATACGTTGTCCGCAAAGCATGGCATCACATTCCGGCCACTATTATCCGCCCTCCCAATGTCTACGGGCCCCGGCAACAGGAAACCATGCTCCTGATTCGACTGATCCGCAATCGAATCGTTACCCTTTTGAAGGAGAGGGGGGAGACCACCAGCCTCATCTACGTCAAGGACCTCGTCGAAGGGATACTCCTGGCTGCACTATCACCAAACACAAACAGACAGATCTATTACCTTACAGACGGAAAAGGGTACTCCTGGAGAACATTGATACTCACGATGAAAAGGCACGTCCTCGGAAACGCACTTTTCTTCCCTGTTCCAGAGAGCGTCATCTACGGCCTGGCCTGGTTGACGGATATGGTCAAGGCCACAGGGATCACAAGACCCTATTTCGGGCGCCGAATTTGGCGGGCGATGACACAAACGCTCTGGCTCTTCTCCTCGTCCAAGGCAGAGAAAGACTTTGGTTTCCGCGCCAAATTCGGACTGGAGGAGGGAATCAAAGACACGGTGGCCTCCTCTAAATAAATAGGGGTCAGGTCTCAATTTTCCACTTTAATTGAGATTCATAATTTTATCATCTTCTCCGGAGCAAAAGTGGAAAATTGAGACCTGATCCCATTTTTTGACTTACGCTAAGCGAGATGCTATAAGTATTTCTGCGTCATCCAAATGGACAGAACAATCCTTTTTTCTGAGAAAGCCTCCTGCATTGTTAACCCTACCGCGGCCCGGAACAAATGGAAAAGACGAAAAAAACTCAGAGAATACCTTAAAAAAAATCTCCCGTGCGAGATCATCGATGATCATCTTCATGAAGAAAACATCATCGCAGCAGCCAAAAAGCAGAGTTCAAAGCAAAAAATCATAGTGGCTGTCGGCGGAGACGGGACCCTCGCACACGTCATCCAGGGGATCATCGACAGCGGAAGGGCCAATGAGGTTATTCTCGGAATCATCACATTTGGGAGCGGGAATGCGTTCAGAAAATCGCTCGGCATCCCGAAGAGCGCCAAAAAAGCACTGCAAAATCTCCACACAGGAGAAGTTCGAGAAATCGACCTGATAGATGTCGAAGGAAAAATGGCCGGGTTTGCCAGTGTGGGCGCCACGGCCTTGGTGAGCCAGAAAAAACTCCAACACAAGATCCCCGGACTTATCGGCCACCTGCTGGCGTCAAGGATCCTGGTCGGGATGCCCAAAAAACAATATGAAATCGAACTCTACGATGGAATCTCAGACGCCGGAGAGCCGTTTGACAGAAAATCACTGAATCTGCGTCTCTTCGAATGTGTCATCGGAAAAACCAACCACTTCGGTTACAGCTGGAAAGCGGCTCCTCTTGCCGGGATAGATGATGGGTATCTGGACATCACTTTCTTTGAAACAGGCTGGTTCAAATTCTCCCTCTGTTTTCCGTTGAACTATCTTGGTCTTTTTCAGAGAACCCAGAAACACTTTAAAGCGAAAAAGATGATCATCCGGGGTGATAACCTCCCCGTACAGTACAACGGAGAATTCTTCGGCATGAAGGACGAAATCACCTTTCAGGTTCGTCCGCGATCCCTGAAAATCATCGGTCCGAAAAAGAAAAACTCTTAAACTGCAAGATATTTCAGATTACAGAAACCCGCCGGAATTAGCTGTCTTACTTTTTCTGTCGAGCTTTAGTGACGATCCTCTTCACATCCTCGAGTAACGTCGGAGCATGGTAAACAAATCCGTCTTTGATCGTCCACTTGATCCCGCCTCTGTGAACCAGTTGGCCGTCCTTCAGACCCTGCACACCCGTCGGATACAGGAATTTGAAGTTTTCCAGTGGATTTTCATCCACAAGGATCATGTCTGCCAAATACCCCTGACGAATCCGGCCCAGCTCGTTCTCCTTCCCCAATATTCTGGCGTTGTTTTCCGTAGCATGCATGACGACATCGATCGGATGAAAACCGGCTTCCTGGTGAAGCTCGAGTTCCCGGATGAGACTGAAACCGTAGAGCATATAGATGTATCCCGCATCCTCACCCACGCCGACCAGCCCTCCCATGTCCGCAAACCTCCGAACCGCCTTCATCCAGATTCTGTAGTTCTCGCGCCAGAAAATCTCATCGGTCGTGCTCCAGTTCCAGTGATACGACCCGTGATAGGCCGGATTGGGCTGGAAGTACTCCTCCACTGCGGGATGGAGATATTCTTTGAACCAGGGCTGCCCCATAGCTCTCAGCAGGTCACGGTTGGCCTCGTAGATGACAAAAGTCGGACACCAGGCCACTTGATTCTCGACGAGTGCCTGGAGCACCTTGGTGAGTTTTTTCGGGTTCGCTTCCCTCCAGAGCCGGCCCGCATACCGGAATCGGTCATCCTCGCTAGTGTAATTGTATCCGTACGGAAATTTCTGCGTCCCATGAAGGGCCGCATCCGGCACGCCGTACCAGTGTTCGATAGAGGTGACACCCAAAGCCGCGTCGTCCCAGGCATCAGTCTCTTCTACGCCCACATGATGAGCGACTCTGAATCCCAGTTTGTGCGCCTCATCCATGGCGGCTTCCATGATGTCCCTGTCCATGCCGAAGATCTTCACTCCGTCCCCGCCATTCTTCTTGATCTCCTGGATGCTTCTCCGGGCTTCCTCGGGCGTTCTTCCCCAAGCTCTCATGTACAGGAATATCCGGGGTGCGGCAATCGATCCCTCCTGGCTCTTTTTTCGTTCTTCCAAGGTTTTTCGATAGTTACTTCCGACATCCCGGACTGATGTGATACCGCAGCCCAGCCAGAGTTTATACAGATACTCGAAAGGAAGAGGCTGCCCGGCACGGCTGTCATGAATATGGGCATGGAGATTGATGAGTCCCGGAAGAAGATACATACCCGTTCCGTCGAGCACGTGTTCCTCTTTCTGGTAGGAATTTCCTCTTCTGGCCGCGCCACGAACGGATTGAATCCGGTTTCCTTCGATGATGATATCAAAAGGCCCTCTGGGCGGAGTCCCCTTTCCGTCAATAACGATGACGTTCCGGATGATCAGCCTCTCATACCTCTTCCCGCTTTCCACGCCTTTTGTCTCCGCATTCAATCCCTGCAGGAGCAAAAGGCAAAACAGAGCAACCGCGATGACTTTAATAGTTCTACTCACAATCTCCTCCTTCTTGAAGATTCATTCTTTTCACCCCATAGAATCACACTTTCATGGGATGCCAACATCCCTCTAAATTCCGTATATTTTAAGTGAAAAAAATGCGATTCTATCCATTAATACTCAATATTCGATTCCGAGTCTATATAAATTAGAAAAAAAATGGTAGTCTTACAGGTCATGGCCAAAAGAAAAATCCAGCTTTCCTTTCTTCTCTTTTTCTTAGCCGGACATGTTTGTCTTTTTGCCTTTGAACTCGAGACATTCGGATACTACGAAAACCGGTTTTTTTTGCTGAGCAGCGGAAGCTTCAGCATGCAGAATATCAACGAAAATTTTTCTCTTGGCGATTACAACCGTCTCCGTCTCCAACTCAGGTCATCTGTATCCGAGAACATCTCTTTGAACCTGGCGGTGGACCTTTTCACTTTCCACGGGATCATCAGTAGCCCTTTGGGTGTGTACGAGGGCCCTCAGCCATCAGATACAACGTATACACAGTTAGATAGAGCCTATGTCGACTTTTACTTCCCAGGATTCGACATGACTTTAGGAAAACAGCGAGTCGCGATCGGTGTCTCCCGTGTCTGGGCGCCGCTCGACCTGTTTAACAGGGTGAACATCTTCGATCCCGCAGAGGAAAAGCCCGGCGTGAACGCCCTCAAAGTCTATATACCTGTGGGGAAGACATCCAGCCTCACAGGCGTTTTTTCCCCGGAAGATAACTTCAACTCCTCAAAGTCCAGCCTTAGGGCAAAAACACATTTTGCGGGCATCGATGCCGCGCTCACCTACATCTACTGGGGTATTCAAAACCAGGACATCTACGGGATAGACCTCCGTGGAGAAAACTTCATCGGCTGGTGGCTCGAAGGGGGGTATTTCGTGTCCCCTTCAGAGAAGGACTTGAAAATCGTCATCGGATTTGATTACACTTTTCCGGTCAAGGGAGGCCTCTACTGGCTCAACGAATATTTTTATGATGAAAGCGGCGAAGAAGACAGCTCCCAGTATGACTACGACCGGCTCCTCACAGGAGAACGCTTCACTCTCGGCCGAGAATACTATCTGTCCGCTCTCCAGTTCCCCACAGCTGGATTATTCTCTGCTAACTTGACATATATCGGGAACTGGTCGGACGGATCTTATATCTTGAGTCCGAGTATCAGATATGAAATCACCCAAAACGCCTCCATCGCCGCCGGATTTTTCTTTTCCATGGGCGCAGAAGGAGGAGAATTTAACAGAGAAGAGAGTGGCGATGTGTTCTATGTTTGGTTTAAAATACATTTTTAACCTGGAGATATACTGATGCCTATCGCTGAACTCGAAAATGTCCACAAGATTTACCATATCGGCAAAATCGATTTCCCCGCTTTGAGAGGCATTTCTTTCTCTGTCGAAGAAGGGGAATTTCTCTCAATCGCCGGCCCCTCGGGCTCCGGAAAAACCACCGTCCTCAACCTTCTCGGTTGTCTGGACAAACCCAGCCGCGGGAAAATTTTCCTGGAGAACAGAGATATCACCGCTTTTTCCACCTCTAAGCTGGCGGATTTTCGACGGAAGAATATCGGGTTTGTCTTCCAGACTTTCAACCTCATTCCTGTGCTGACTGCCATGGAGAATGTTGAATTCCCGTTGATATTGGATGGCCGGCATGAATCTAAAGAGCGCCAGCACCTCGTCGAGGAGATTCTCACGGAGGTCGGACTCAAAGATTTCATCCACCGTCGGCCCAACGAGATGAGCGGAGGCCAGCAGCAGAGAGTGGCCGTAGCCCGGGCATTGGTTAAAAAACCCAAACTCGTGCTGGCGGACGAGCCGACCGCCAACCTGGATTCTGTAACCGGAGAAGAAATACTCCAACTGATGCTCGAGCTGAACCAGAAGACCTCCACAACCTTCGTCTTCTCTACTCACGATAAAATGGTCATGGATTTCGCACGCCGGATCATCAGACTCCGCGACGGAAAAATCGAATCCGACCAGAAGGTCAAGCCGAAATGAAAATGCTGTTCAAGCTCGCGTTCCGGAATGTCTTCCGTTACAGAAGACGGACCGTCATCACTTTTTCCGCCATTTCCTACGGACTCGGACTGATGGCCTTGGGGATCTGCCTGTATAACGGTGTCAACACTCACGCTATGGACAGCATCATCGACAACCAGACCGCCCATCTCAAAATCCTGGCTCCCGGATACTTTGAGGAAAAAGACGATGTGCCTCTTGAGTTCACTATAAATGAACCTCAAAGAATTAAAATCCTGCTGAAGGAGAATAAGGAGATTCAGGGCATTGAGAGCCGCATCCTGTTTCAGTGCAGCATCATCTCCGGGATGGATGAACTTCCCTGTCTGGGCGTGGCCGTCGAACCGGAAGTCGATCCGCTGGTGTTCAAGATCAAAGACTCTATCACAGACGGGCGCTTCCTGGAATCTTCAGAGCGGGAGATCGTCCTGGGCAGTGGTTTGGCCCGGGACCTGGGCCTTCAAGTCGGAGACGACTGTGTACTCAGGCTGTTTCTCTCCACGGAAGATTTTATCTGGAATGCGCTCGACCTGGAAATCACAGGGATCGCTAAAACCGAAAATCCGATGGTTAACCGGCAGACCGTTTTCATCCCTCTTTCTCTCGCCCAGGAAGCACTCAGCCTGGATAACAGGGTAACCGAGCTCGCCATACGGATCGAAGACAAGAATAAGCTTCTTGACGTCAAAAACTCGATTGTTAACCGATTAGCAACCTTAAATACAAATTATGAGGTCGTGAGTTTTCAGGAATACGCCTCTGACTTCGTTGAACTGATGAAGATGAGAAGCCGGATTCAGGTCCTGATTCCCCTAATGATGATACTGATCGCCTCGCTGGGAATCGTGAACACCATGCTGATGGCAGTCCTGGAGCGGACGCGTGAGATCGGGATGCTGGCCGCGATGGGCATGAGGAAAATGGAAGTCATGCTGGTCTTTGTTTTCGAGGGCGCGATCATCGGCCTTTTTGGTTCTCTGGCCGCTTGTGTCATCGGAGGTTTGGGAGGCTGGTACCTGGAAGCCAAAGGATTCAGCATGGCTTTTCTGGGAAAGGAGATAACAGACAAGCTGTTGTCTTTTCTCCCGATGGAAGTGTTCTACGGGGATTTGACAGCGGGAACACTGCTTTTTACTCTTATTTTAGGGACTGTTATCTCGATATTGGCCAGTCTTTATCCGGCTTATAAGGCTGTCAGACTCGACCCGATTCAAGCACTGAGGCACGTGGGATGAAAAAACTTATTCAATTGGCCTGGCGGAACATCTGGAGAAACTGGCGCCGGACAGTTCTCAGCTCCCTGGCTGTGGCCTTTGGAGTGATCTCCATCATCTTTTCAAACAGCTATATCAAAGGTATGACCGAGAGTGTCTATAAAAACTTGATCGAGACAGAGATCGGGCATGTAAAAATCGCCTCGAAAGAGTTCTTGAGGCTGGAAAGGATCATGCCCCGGGAGCATCTGGTCTATGATGCTCAAAGTGTTGAAGCCGGCATCTCTTCGCTTCAGGGGATATCTGCCATGACGGAAAGAATCAAATTCCTTCTGATTCTCTCCTCCGAAAAAGAAAACGAGCCATGCCTGGGCATCGGTATTAATCCGGAGCAGGAGAAAAACTTTCTTGACCTGAGTCAGTATTTGACCCAAGGGAATTACTTTCAGGAACCATCCGCAGCGGAGATGCTCATAGGAGACGGATTGGCGCAAAAACTGGGAGTCGGACTTGGGGATGAGCTCCTGGCTGTGACCACGGACATCAACTACTCCACCTACGCGCTGAGCTTCAGGGTTGCCGGGATTTTCAAGACTGGTTTCACCTACATGGACAAAAACTTTTTCTACATCCCTCTTGAAAAAGCGCAGGAGCTCCTTGATTGTCACGGAGCGGTCCACGAAATCCTTCTGATGCTCAAGGATGCGGAGAAAGCCCCGGAGATCTCTTCTGAGATTCTGGCTTTCCTCGATGAGAACGGGCTGGGAGAAACCCTCACGGCTGTCCCCTGGCAGGACAATTTTTTCATGGCGTACATGCCATTTGCGAGCATCATTTTTGGCGGAATCCTTCTCATCATCATGCTAATCGCTGCCCTTGTCATTCTGAACACTATGCTGATGGCTGTCCTGGAAAGAACTCACGAAATCGGGATCATTAAATCCATGGGAATGAGGAATAGAGGAGTTGTGGGACTGATCTTGATCGAGTCAACATACATAGGCCTTCTGGGCATCTTCATCGGCGGATTGATCGGCAGCGGTCTGTCCCTGCTCGCCCAGAACACCGGACTGGATTTCACAAAGATGATGGAAAAAATGGAATTCGAGATCGCTCTCTGGTCAGGTGTTGTCTATCCCAAGTTCACTCTGGGGATCCTGATTGGCGCAGTCGTGTTCGGCCTGGTGACAACACTTTTCGCCGCGTTCTATCCGGCCCGGAAGGCCTCGCGGATGGAGCCAGTGGAAGCTCTGCGAACGAGCCTTAAATAATCGAACAAAATTTACGAATACATAAAAGAAGGAAGAAATAAGATGAAACTCAAGAAGGCCAAAAGGACAATCCCGAATTATTTCTTTCTGATCGGCATGGCGATCCTCACTTTGATCTCCAATCACTCACCTGCCCAGGAATTGACGGCTGATGACATCCTCACCCGGATAGACGACAACATGGTCTACAGAACCGCGTACTCTGAACTCGACATGATCATCACCATCGGAAAGAGAGTCATCAAGAAAGAACTGATAAGCTATTCAGAGGGAATAGAAAAGTCCTTCGTCGAGTTCCTGAGCCCGGCCAGGGACCGTGGGACCAAGATGCTGAAAGTCGGGAAGGTCCTCAAGATCTATTTCCCCTCCGCCGAAAGGGTGATGCGACTCTCCGGACACATGCTTCGACAGAGCATGATGGGATCGGATTTCTCCTACGAGGACATGATGGAGACAGCGGAAGAGCTGAAAGAAGAATACGAGGTCAAACTCATCGGAGAAGAAATCTTCAACGGTGTTCCCTGCCATATCCTTGAGCTTGAGTCCAGGGATGAGAGCCGAACCTACTTCTTCCGAAAAATCTGGGTAGACAAGGAAAAATTCATCGGGCACAAAATCGAGTTCTCCGCAAAAAGCGGCAAACTTCTGAAAGTCATGACCGTGGGAGATATCCAGTCCTTCGAGGACAGATATTACCCGACACGGGTGACAATGGAGGACAAGCTGAGGAAAAACTCGAAGACCGAAATGGTGATCAAAACCATCCAGTTCGACGTATCCATCCCGGAGGGGACATTCACGGAAAGAAACCTGATGCGGAGGTGACTGGATTCCTTGCGGTTCAGGATTGAGGGGGCATGATGATCGCCCCGCTATCAAAATCCCCGTAGACCTCCGCTTTTCCCTGCAGGAAAAGGCTCCCGACCAGTGCGCCTGATGCGGCATCCAGCTCGTGGTCCGTGCACTGCTTTTTCAATCCCACAATCCCGAGTTTGCGGAGCCCGTTTCTCAATCCCGAGAGACTGCGGCGGGCCCGGGGAATGCGCCAGATATCCTGGGCACCGCCCGGATAAATCTCTGCGACTCGGAATCCCTCCTTTTCCAGTTTCTCTCGAAGTTCAATCCCTCTCTCTGTCAATCCTCTCATCGGACCCAGGGTGATCGGGAAAAACGGGATTTTTCGGCGTCTCAATTCCAGGTCACAGGGACGAAAATGAGAATTGTTCCTCTCCTGTATGGTCTTCCTGCCCGGAGGAAGCGTCAACGGAGCATCTATAGTGACAAGGTCCGGCCTCACCTCTTTCACTCGATCCAGGATTTCTTCATCGGAATAGAGAAGAGCGGTTTCTGCCTTCATCCCCTCGAGAAGACACCAACCGCTCGGCCTGTGGGGCACCCCGGCCAGGTCAACACCAGCAACTTTATAAATTTTTCTCCTCATGTTTTCCTCAATACTGGAATACCGTGTCAGTGCGGACAGGACTTATACCACCCGGATTCACCGAAGTCAACACGGCGAATTGCCATAAACACTTTCTTATGTTATTAATTGAAGAGAAAGCAGCAGAAGGATATAAACCAATGAGAAAAGTTTCATATCTTTTCTTAATAATTAGTTTTTTTATTATCAATTTGAATTTCATGGTCTATGCAAGTCCTAGAGGAAAAAATGAAAACGCTAAAGAAATAACTGAGAAAAACCAACGAATAAAGACTAAAACAAAAAAACATAAATGGGAGTTTTCTACAGCTGCGTCTTTATATTTTGAACCCGAGGTTTATGAAAAAGATAAGAGAGGAATTTATATTCCTGCAAGAATTGGCTATTTTATTTCAAAAAATTTAGAAATAGAACCTGAATTCAATATTATGTACAGAGACTCTGAGTTTGATTCCATAACAAAAAATCTTCTGCTTGCGAATCTTGCTTATAATTTTAATGCCTCTTCTCGAATAATGCCTTTTCTTCTTGCAGGAGCAGGAATAATTAGATTAATGCCAGAAGTAACTATTCCAGAGGAATGGCCTGCACCCTATACTGAATTAGTGCTAAATGCAGGGGCTGGATTGAAATGGCTTTTTGCTAAAAGAATTGCCATGCGAATTGAATATCGATTTATTTATTATCGCTATAATACTCGGCATAACATACTCATAGGGATTTCAGTATTTCTTTGATGGATTTTAAATAAATTTTAAAAATTAGCTGGGGGAGCGAAAATTCATTTTTAAACTTAAATTAAGGCCATTAAGAAAATTCCGCGTATAAATTAGAATCAATAAGGGAGGTGATAAAAGAATCAAATAAGAACATTTTAAGTATCTAAATATAAATCTTTTAAAGGGGGAACAAATGAGAAAAAATTTTTTAATTAGTTCAGGTGTCCTTTTAATTATTTTCTTCATATTCCTATTTACAAATGGCAATGGAGTACTCCCTCAAGAAGTCTCCACTGCTCAACTAGAGTATGTTCCAAATGAAGTTCTAGTTAGGTTTAATGAAGATGTTAACAAAGAGGCTATACAAGCGATTATTAGTTCAATCCAAGGCAAGGTAATCACCAACCAAAAAAAAGAAATCAGTTTTTCTGAGTGGGATCCAGATGTAATTTCTTATAGGTCCTTTCGCTTAAATCCCTTTCTTCTGCATTTAAAAGTTCCTGAATCTATAGGAACTGAACAAGCGATTTATCTTCTCTCACTAAGTCCATATGTCAAATATGCAGAGAAAAATCAGTTAGTAGAGTTGTGTGATATTGATCCTTATTTTGGATTGCAATGGGCCTTAGAAAACACTGGCCAAGCAGGGGGAACACCCAACGCAGACATTGATGCTACTGATGCATGGAATGTTTTTACCGGTAGTTCAGATATTGTCGTCGCAGTGATTGATAGTGGAACGGATTACAATCACGAGGATTTAGCAGGAAATATTTGGGAAAATCCGGGCGAAATTTATGGTAATGGAATAGATGATGATAATAATGGAAAAATTGACGATTATTACGGTTGGGATTTTTATGAGAACGATCAATTCCCTCTTCCTCAAGGCGATCCTGATAAAGCCGGACATGGCACTCACGTTGCAGGAATAATAGGAGCGATAGCCAATAATCCATATGGAATAAAAGGTGTTTGCTGGAATGTCAAAATTATGGTTCTAAGAGCTTTCGGACCTGATAATAAAAAAAATTCTGTAGATAAAATGGTGAGCGCAGTCGAGTATTCCACAGAAATGGGCGCTCATCTTTCAAATAATAGCTATAAGCTAATTCAAGGTTATTCGGAAACAATGGAAGAAGCTATTAGAATAGCCAGAGATTGGACCGAAGGGAGTGGTGGAAAGCTTTTCATAGCCGCGGCTGGAAATTATAGACCTGATCATGGCGAGAATCCAACAGAAATTGTCTATCCTGCAGCATATAATCTAGAAAATATAATTTCTGTACTCGGGACAACTAACAAGGATGAATGGGCTTCTGCATATTCAAGATATCACATCACTAAAGTGGATCTTGGAGCACCAGGGGGGAGTGGCACACCATATACCGATGGAAATGATATCTTCAGTTTATGGCACCTTCCTTATAATAAGTATCAATATAAGGCTGGAACATCAATGGCAGCACCTCATGTTTCTGGAGTAGCCGCTCTGATGTGGGGAAAACCTTATAAAATATGGTGGGATCAAGTGAAAGAAATAATTATGGAAAGTGTAGATGAACGTGAAGATCTTGAAGATAAATGCGTAACGGGAGGCAGGCTAAATGCATATGAAGCAATCTATGAGCCAATTAAGCCCAATCCACCAATCAACTTAAATGCATATCCAACCGCATGGACCCAGATAAATTTAAGTTGGCAAGATGATTCAGATAATGAACTTGGTTTTATTATCAGAAGGAGAGTAGAGGGTTCTCTTCCCTGGGAATATACAACCATAGGAATAGTAAAAGAAAATAATACTACTTATAAGGATAAAACAGCCACAGGAGGCCTGGTTCATGATTATGCTGTGGGTTCATATAATTTGAGCAATTATGCTCCAGGTATGTGCTTAACAAGCTGCACTATTCCGGCTACCATACCAGCTAAGCCAACGGGGCTGTGGGCGCGCTCCCCAAGTCCACCAGATGGCGTATCTCTTCGTTGGCACGACAATTCAAATAATGAAGAATATTTTATCATTGAGAGGAAGTCTCTTAGCTATCCTTTTTGGCAGGAAATTGACGGAGCAGGGCCAAACGCCACTACATATTTTGATGAGGATGTTGATCCAGGAGAGACTTATTGGCATCGAGTAAAAGCCTGTAATCCAATTGGTGATTCTTATCCTTCGAATGTAATTGAGGTGGAGATTTTTTATTTCTGACATTGGAATAGTCTAGAACTCAAGCAGCTTCTGATAATCCGATTGTTGTGAAGAAACTCTATTAAGCTGAGTGGAACCCAAATCCCCTAAAGCCCTGGCTTGCAGCGCTTCGCATGCAATGACATCCATATCCTCCGTATAATTAACAACAACAATGTTATCAAATCACAGAGTACAAAGACCTCTCCTCTTTTTAACTCTGGTCAATATGGTATAATGGGAGGCCTGAATCCAAGAGCTCAGGAGGAAAGATGAAAAAAAAATTGATTGTGATAGTTTCTCTGGTGATATGGATGTCCGGATGCTCTCCCCAAGTGCATCTCGACTTTTTGGGAAAAGATACGCTTCAGGAAGTCGTCCTCATCAAAAGCCCGGCAAAAGAAAAAATCCTTCTTCTGGATGTGTCAGGAATCATCAGCACCTCGCTCAATCAGAGCCTTTTCGCACGAGAGGGTGATGTTCTCTCCAAAGTTTTCTACAGGTTGGAAAAAGCTTCTGAGGACAATACGATCAAAGCGGTCCTCCTCCGCCTGGACACTCCAGGGGGAGAAGTCACAGCCAGTGATATCATTTACAACGAAATTCTCCGGTTCAAAGAAAAAACCGGCGTTCCCGTTGTGGGATTGATGATGGGGCTGGCCGCTTCGGGAGGTTACTACGTCGCCTCGGCCTGCGACTTCATCGTGGCCCATCCGTCTACGATCACCGGCAGCATCGGCGTCATCTCCATCTTTCCCAACCTGGAGGAGCTCTTTGCCAAAATCGGGATCAAAGTGGATGTCATCAAATCCGGAGAGATGAAAGATTCTGGAAGCGCTTTCCGGGATATGACTGAGGAAGAGAAAAAAGTCTTCCAGGAAGTGGTCGATGAGCTGTATAGGAAGTTTCTGGATGTGGTCTATCAAAAACGGAAAGATGCGATTTCTTTAGAGAACTTAGAAAAAATAGCGGATGGACGTATCTACACAGCCAGTCAGGCTTTGGAATTGAAACTGATAGATGAAATCGGTTATTTTGATACGGCTCTGAAGAAGGCCCTCTCCCTGGCTTCTCTGAGAGACGCGAATGTGATCGCTTTCACGTATTACCCCACGAAAAAAACAAACATCTACGCTTCAACACGCCCAGAGCCCTCTCTTCTTGAACAGAAAAGCCTAGAAGATATGCTTCGTGCCTTAAAGAGCGGATTTTACTATCTCTGGCTCCCTCAAATTTCTCGATAAAAAAGACATTTGCTTATGTTCTCTGATCAGGTAAAACTTTTGTTCTATCTGTCGGAGAAAAAAGTGTTATTGCGAGCGAAGCTTGGCAGTCTCATAAATAGAAATGTATTTCATCATAGAGGATTGCCACGCTCCCTACAGTCGTTCGCAATGACACATTTGTCTTATGGGATTGCCACGCTTCACTCGCAATGACATTATTAAATTGTCACAATTTTAGGGGCTAATCAAAAGGTCAATCTTTTTCCTCTTCACC
>CAYGBC010000065.1:0-13896 GCA_964348015.1 uncultured Eubacteriales bacterium
AGGAGGCAGGGGATTGCCGCACAAATGCTTAAGGAGGGCATGAAAACTCTAATGGGATGGGGATGCGATGTCGCCTATCTCTGTGCAAACATCAAAGAATCAGGAGCGTTGTATTCAAAAGCAGGATTTGTCTCTCTGAATAGACCTTATACTTATATTGGCCAGTCGGGAAAGTTGTATGAAGATATTAACGGTATGATCGCTCCGGTCAACTCGCCCGACATATTCGAAGAAATACTCCGCTCTGAAGAGAAACTTCATCTGGGCCCGGGAAACTGGTAAGGCTTCTGGAACTTTCCGTTAAGAGGCAGGTCGAATCCGTCTTTTGAGAACCATAAAAGAAATTATCCCCACAACCAGAAGAAAAAGACCAAGGATAATCAAGTATTTCAGATTGGAAGTGTAGAGGGACTTATCCGCATGCCCTGTGACGACGAATCCCGCCCAGTAATACGGATGAGAGAGAACACCCGAGTCGATCATCTCGAGCTTGGTTTTCTGCAGAGCGTCCATGATCGAACTTGACGCGCGGAGATGATAATAATACCGCTCCATGAACTGTGAGGTGGCCTGGTCGTGCACGGCCCATAAGCTGATAATAGCCGAAGAAGCCCCTGCGTGGAAAAAAGACCGGCTCAATCCGACGATTCCCTCTCCCTTGATGAGCTGACCGAGCCCGGTCTGGCAAGCAGAGAGAGTCACCAGATCCGAATTCAGCCTGAGGTTAAATATTTCTCTCATCTGAAGAATCTCGTCTTCGGTCGAGTCGCTGCCCACGGAAAACACGATGTGGGACCGGGCCGGTTTGTCGTCATCGATTATGCAGTGTGTGGCCAGGTGGAGGATTTTGTAGAGCTCAAGGTCGAGCTCTTTCAACCGCTCTTCAGTGGCATTTTTCCTTTTGAGGATATTGACCTCTGTTTTTTTGAAAAGATCTGCGATCTTATCTATCTCCAGACCGCTGTATTCGAGCCTGGAAAATTGTGTTGCTTTGGCGGATGTGTCAGATTTTAAGGTGCCTTCTGCATCTACTTTTTCCTCATCCGGGCCAAAATAGGGATCGCCGAAGGCCAGGAGGTCTTTTGTCCTCTTCTTTTCCCGCACTTTTTCGTGCTGGATGATTTCGCGGAGAGATGTGATAGAGGGGGCGTACGCGATTGTGTAGTCTTTAATCAACCAGTGATCACCTTTCTCTTGAGTAAGAAGTGTTTCAAACGGAAGATAGTGCAGGATGTCATCCGGGATGAAGATGATTTTTTCAAGTTTTTCCTCTAGCCCCGGAGAGACTAAGGTTGTGAAGAGCGCATGGCCGAGCCTGAAGTCCTGGCTGTCTTTATCCGCGACAGCTCCCAGGTATTCTCTCACTTGTGAACGGATTGTTTTCACCGGAGGGAGAGGAAAGATCTTGAGATTTCTTTTCGTGATGACGAACGCATAGGAATTTTTTTCTCCTACGGAATATTCAAAAAAAGCGGTTTTGGAATCGAGCATTTCATCCTGTGTTTGTTCAAGAGAGATGATCTGAGGGTACTTGAGGTCTGCGTAAGCGGGGCTTGATATTCTGATCTCTCTTTTCAGACCCTCCAGCTGCTCTTCGAACTGTGCGAGACTCTCCCGGATACTCTGTTCCTGCTCTGCACTCAAATCCGGTCTGAAGAGCTCTGAGTTCAGGTTGGAAATCTCCTTCATCAATCGGTCTTCCTGGTCGAGAATTGCGCGGTCCACTCCTCGGGTGATGTTCACCTGAGAGACTTCCAGCCTGTCGAGGAACGCCCGGGCTTTAGCCCTTTCGAGAAAATGGAAGGCCTCTCTGCCATAGAGCTTTTCGGGCTCGTGTCTGGACAGCTCGAACAGAAGGTCGATCGTGTTCTCATACGCCTCGAGCCTTTTATCCGTGCCCAGGTAACTCGCCTTGAATTCCTCCAGTGCGATCCGGGAGCGGATGTTTTCAAGATGGTCTATCGAATTTTTATAATTGGCCAGCGCGTTCTGATAATTGCCTTTTTTCATGTAGGCGTTGGCGATTTCAAAGTAGGCTTCCCAGAGGATTTCTTCTTTTCCTGTGCGGGTAGCAATCTCCAGTGCTCTCTGTAAATATTCTATCGAAAGATCATAATTTTCCTGTTGGGCGTGAACGATGCCGATGTTGTTGAGTATTCTTGCGGTGACATCGAGATCCTGGGCTTTCTCCGCTTTTTCAAGAGCCTGTTCGAAAAACCGCAGGGCCTCAGAGAAACGTTCGAGATCCACATAGACGAAGCCGATATTTGTCAAAGCCTCGATTTCTGTCCCTATCTCCTGGATCCTTCTTGAGATTTTGAGGCTCTCCCGGTAATTGACCAGGGCATTTTGCAGGTCTTCTGCGATGCCTGACTGGATGGCTCTTTTCTGATAGGTGATTCCGATGTTGTTCAAATCAATGGCCACATAGGAATCCTCTTTGAGCTTTTCGCGGTCTATCCTCAGGACATCTCTCATGTATTCCAGGGCTTTGTCGTAATCTCCCAGTTCGAGGTAAATATTGGAAATATTGGTCAAACAGAGAGATTCATACTCAAAATCTTGCAGAGCCCTGGAGATGCTTAACGCGTCCATGTAATACCGGAGCGCCTGCGAATAATCTTCCACCGCATCGTAGTAATAACCGATGTTGAACAGACACAGGTTTTCTTCTACCTCGTGATTGATCTGACTCGCGATTTTCAGTGCCGAGGTATTCAGCGACAAGAATCTTTCGATATCAGTGAGCTCTTCATACGTGAAGCTGAGCTGCCGCAGACATTTCAGCTCGTGTTCCCGGCTTTCGATTTCTCTGGCCAGGGCGATGGCTTCTTCAAAACTGTCCAATGATTTCTGGAGTTCAGCCTGGGAAGGATTGTCCCGGTAATCTTTACCGGCCTTGTAGAGGTCATGGATTCGAATGCAGATTTCTGCTTCTTCTTTTTTTTCGATGAATCCGGCTTTTTCAGCAAAGGCAGCCGCATCTTTATAAAAATTAAGAGAATCTTGAAGCTCCCCTTTATTCCAGTGAAGCAGGCCCAGTTTGATCAGGGATTCGATCTCTTCTCTTTGATCATTGTTTTCCCTGGCAAAAGCGAGTGCTTTTGTGAATGAGTCGATGGCTTCGTTATAATTTCCCTCTTGCCTGAAATATTCTCCTTGAGTGAAATATTCGGAGTACCGTTCTTGTGTTGTCGCGGTTAGATCTATAGAAGGATTGTTCGGATTGGGAAGAAGGACCTGGATAAAAAAGCAAAGTATAAGGCCTGCTGTAGCGAGAAGCCTGAAAATGCGTTTCATCTCTTCTCTCCGAGAAGCTTGGCGATTTGGGAAGGCCGCTTGTTCACTTTCCTCCTTAGCTTATTTTTCGAATATACATTTATAGTATCTGAAAAAAAAATTATTGTAAATTTCAGATTGCTGTAGGAGTAACTCTGAAATTGCTGTAAGCATTAGTATTACAGGCCTAAAAACCTGTGGTTTTTCTGCGCAGATCAAGCAGGAACGGGAGAGGGATTTTTTTATCATGTGTTTCTGTATGGGAGAAGAAAGATAACTTTATTATTATCAATGAGTTAAAATTCAGGGCAGAGACATCGCGTGATATTGCTGGTGATTAAAAACGACTTTGAAATCATTGTTCTCCAAGGTTTTCTCCATTTTATTTCCTGACGTTCTTTCAGGCACAGTTAGGGAATGAATGACAGGCCTCATCTTGACATATCTCTAATATATTCTTATATTTATATTAGTCACAAGGAAGCGAGGAACAAAGCCGATGCTTATCAAACAGGCCAATTTCTCTCAATTCACCCGGCTTTTTTCCGACTAAAAAGGTACAAGGGAGAGTTTCGCCCTTAATTTGAGAAAGGAGGAATAAATAACCTGGAGGAAGCTATGTTTCTAAAAGGCAAAACAACCTTGAGGAAAAACATGGCTATCTTTGTGTGTGTAGCATTCGTTTTTCTGCTCCTTCCACATGTTACTCACGCGGCATCCCGTTCCTCTTCAAAAAAATCTTCCATGTCTCAGATTGCTTTTTCTTTTTCCATCTCAAATCTTATCGTCAGTAATGTCGTGAAGGGATCCACCGATCCAGATTCAACAAAAACTATCAGCGGCAATGTCAAGTCCAAAAAGAAGCCGAAAAAAGATAGAGATTAAAGCGCACTGCTCGGCTCAACACAAAAGGTAGCTTGGTCCTTGAGAAGAAAAAAGTGACTTCTTTCGTGGATACCGCAAGTCTATAAAAAACGCCGCTGTATTATATAGATTTACCGGGGACACGGGATTCACAAGAAACCCAAATAAGGATCCAAGACACCCCTGGTCCTCTATTGTTTTCAACCCACCACCAACAGGCAGATCCTGCCAAGTTTGATAATCTGTTTCCCCGTTTATGTGCGGACATTTCCGTCTGACTCCCGCTGCTTGCTGACTGTTTTTTTCCGTTTTTAATATTGTTAGATTATAGGCTTACTTGACCAAATAAGTGTTGATATCCAGTACCGCAGTGGATATTATATTCGCGGTGACAAGCCAGGGAGATTTTCAAAACCATTAATTTTCTCCCTGAAGAACCATCGGAGATTGGAGGAGGAAAAATGGCTAAAAGAATTTTTCATTCGTTCATGATTTTGAGCCTCGTCTTGTTCTGTTTTGCAGGGATTCTCATTGCGAAGGACAAAGGTCCGAAAATTTATATTTCTGTCGATATGGAGGGAATCGGAGCCATCGTCAGCTCCGCGCAGACCGGATCAGGTGGATTTGAGTATTCGAAAGGAAGAATGTTGATGACAGCCGAAGTCAATGCCGCGATCGAGGGCTGCCTTGAGGCCGGAGCGGGTGAGATTGTGGTTTCTGATTCTCATGGAAACGCACAGAATCTCATACCCGATGAAATTCATGAATCTGCGCTTCTCATCAGGTCTTTCCCGAGGTCTCTCCTCCAGATGGAAGGGATAGATGAGACATTTGATGGGGCGATTTTTATCGGGTATCATCCGAAGGAGGGGACCCCGAGCGCGAACCTGTCCCATACGATCTGGGGCAGCAAGATATTCGAGCTCAGGATCAACGGCATGACGGTCTCCGAGGCCATATTCAATGCGATGGTCGCCGGGCACTTCAAGGTTCCGGTGATCATGGTCGCCGGAGACCAGAATGTCGCACAGGAAGCTTTGAAGACATTCGGGCCTGTCGAAACCGTGATCACTAAGGAGTCCCTCGGCTGGCTGTCGGCCAAGTCCCGCCACCCGAAATTGATCTGCCAGGAAATCAAAGAAAAAAGCAAGAAAGCTGTTCTGCGAATCAAAGAATTGAAGCCATATGCCATCAAGCCGCCCATCCGGATGGAGTTGACCTTCAAAAACATCTATGATGCAGAGGCCTTCAGTTATCTTCCCTGGGTGAAGCGGAAGGACGGGAAAACGATTCTCGTAGAGACAGAGAGTGTAATCGACATAAACCGCTTTTTAACCGCCCTTTTCAGCATCAACAACCGCTGATATGATCAATCGAAGAGTCAGGAAACTAAGGGATTCAGCCGGCCGTCCCAGAGGCCCTGTCGTCTACTGGATGAGCCGGGATCAGAGAGTCAGAAATAACTGGGCTCTTCTCGTGGCTCAGCAGCTTGCAGCCGATCAACACAAAGCTCTATGCATCGCATTCTGCCTCGTTCCTGAATTTCTTGGAGCCACAATCCGCCAGTACAGCTTCATGATCGAAGGATTGAAAGAGGTGGAGCAGGATCTTCGCGCAAAGAACATCCCGTTTTATCTGTTGACGGGAAAGCCGGATGAGGAGATTCCGGGATTTGTGGAGGATATCGAGGCCTCTGCCCTTGTTGCGGACTTTGATCCGCTCAGGATAAAGATGAAATGGAAAGAGGACGTGCTGAAGAAAACGCGCATCCCTTTCTTTGAAGTCGATGCCCATAATATCGTGCCCTACTGGATCGCCTCGCAGAAACAGGAGTTTGCTGCACGCACGATAAGAGGAAAGATCCAGAAACTTCTCCCTCAATTCCTGACAAGTTTTCCGCGGTTAAAAGAGCAGAAAGAGGGGGAGAAGATACCGGACAACGATTGGGACATCGTGGAAAAGAACCTGAAAGTCGATTTTTCGGTTCCAGAACTCGAATGGATCGAGCCCGGGGAAAAGCAGGCTCAAAGGATGTTGAAGAACTTCATCGAGAACAAGCTTCCGAGATATCCGGATGAGAGTAACGATCCCACACAAAATGCGGTCTCCGACCTTTCACCCTACCTGCATTTCGGTCAATTATCCGCACAGCAAGCGGCCCTTGAAGTGAGAAATTCAGGGAAGAAGGGGAGGGAGGATTTTCTCGAAGAACTGATCATCAGAAGGGAACTTTCAGACAACTTTTGCTTTTATAATCCAGAATATGACCAATTCAAAGGGTTCCCGGACTGGGCCAAAAAAACACTGGACGAACACCGGAAGGACCCAAGGGAATACGTCTATTCAATGAAAGAGTTTGAAGCGGGACAGACACACGATGAGCTCTGGAACGCTGCCCAAATGGAGATGGTCAAGAAAGGCAAGATGCACGGGTACATGCGGATGTACTGGGCCAAGAAGATCCTGGAGTGGACGGAGAGTCCTGAAGAGGCGCTGAAAACTGCCATCTTTCTCAATGACAAATACGAGCTGGATGGGAGAGATCCCAACGGGTATGTGGGGATCTCCTGGAGCATCGGGGGCGTGCACGACAGAGCCTGGGGGGAACGACCTATCTTCGGCAAGATCAGGTACATGAGCTATAACGGTGCCAGATCGAAGTTCAATGTGAAGAAATACATTGAGGATGTGAACGCGCTTAAATTTTCTGCTGAATGAGGTTTTGTCATGCTCTGTTCGATTAAAGCAAAAATCCTGTCCATCATTCTTTCGTTCTCATTTGCACTATATTCCATATAAAATTTGTAGACTTTATTTTCTCGGGGAATTATAATACAAATTTCAGCACTCGGAACATCATTCCCAAATCACACGGAGGTCGAATCATGCCGAAACGAGTTCGAGGAGGAATTTCTCTTTTTAACTGCGCATCCGTCTGGTTCGGAGTGCTGTGCCTTCTATTTTTGCCTCTTGAAGGGAATGTCGAGAGAGGGCGATATATTCAGGAGAATACTATGGAATCATTGTCAGATTTCCTAATCGATGATTTTTCTCGAGAAGGAGGAATATCAGCTATAGGCACAGAGTGGAGGCAGTACACGGATCAGGTCATGGGAGGAGTATCCACGGCCTCGTATACATTCGAAGTCATTGATGGGAAACGCTGCATCCATCTTCAAGGCAGTGTCTCGCTGGAGAATAGAGGCGGGTTCGTCCAGGTCGCACTTCCGCTTCGACAGAAAGGACGGGCTTTTGATGCCAGCCAGTTCACAGGCGTTCGCCTCTGGGTGAAAGGCAACGGCGAGAGCTATTATGTCCATCTCCGCTCGAGCAAGACCTGGCTGCCCTGGCAGTACTACGAGGCACCATTTT
Organism: uncultured Eubacteriales bacterium; assembly: GCA_964348015.1. Classification (GTDB taxonomy): domain Bacteria; phylum Acidobacteriota; class Aminicenantia; order Aminicenantales; family Aminicenantaceae; genus SOIA01. The sequence continues at coordinate 7,516 of CAYGBC010000065.1, forward strand.
TTGCCGACGATCAATGGCAAAAGGTCGAGATCCCGTTTGAACAATTCAATCCACAGAGCCTGAAGAGCGCTTTGAACCCGAAAAAGTTAAAGCGCCTGGCTGTTGTAGGAGCCAAGAAGGCCTTTAAGGCGGATATTGCTGTATCGCGCATCGAGTTTTACAAATAGAAGGGAAATAACTCCTCAAAGAGCATTGGGGATATAGGTTTCTGAACTCAGAAAATCGCTGCTTTCGACTATTGATAGGATAGTCTGTATGCGTTAAACTATTGCCACAAAATATTTGTATTGGGTGAAAGAGGGATCAAATGAGTTATTTAAAAAAGAGCTTATTATTTTTTCCACTATTACTCTTGCCACTGTCCTGTGTCCCAAAACTCAAAGAGCCTCCTCAGCTCTCTATGGCTGTTCCCCAGAACTGGATTTCAGAAACGGCCTCACTGGAGGGTGACATCTCCCGCTGGTGGACCCGGTTTGGCGATCCAGGATTGAATGCAGTCATCGATGCAGTCTTGATGGAGAATAATGATCTGAAAGCGGCTGTGGCGCGTCTGGATGCGGCCGCAGCGCTGGCCAGGATAAGTGGAGCCGATCTGTTTCCCCAGATTGGAGGAAGCTTGGGGGCATCGAGACAGAAAGGAAATTTTGTCGGTTCTCCCATATCCGGAGGAAACGATGGTGTTTTGAGTTCTGTAACGAATCTTTTCGGTGTCTCGCTCGAGCTGAGTTGGGAGGTTGACCTCTGGGGACGCATCCGGGCAGGAAAAGCTGCTGCCGTAGCCGATTTTCAGGCGACCTCCGCTGATCTTATCGGATTTCAGCTCTCTCTTACGGGGCAAACCGCAAAATCCTGGTATGCGGCTGTGGAGGCTGAAATGCAGGTGCGGCTGGCCGAAGCCACTCTCCAGAGCTACCAGATATCAAATAATCAAGTTTGGCTCCGCTATCAAAGAGGCCTGAGGCCTTCGGTTGACGTGCGATTATCCGGGACGAGCGTGGCCAACGCAGAGGCGGTCCTGGCTCTGAGGCAGAATCTTCTCCAAACGATCAAAAGACAGCTGGAAACTCTTCTCGGGCGTTATCCGTCCTCTCAGATTGAATTGAGTCATAATCTGCCGGACTTGAAAGACAAGATTCCCGCAGGTCTGCCTGCGGATATCATTCGGCGCAGGCCAGACTTGATCTCGATTGAAAAAAGGGTAGTTGCCTCCTCTGCCCGCCTGGCTGAGTCACGCCGGGCACTCTACCCTCGTATCAGCCTCACAGGTTCAGGAGGGATATCCAGCAACGAGCTCAGCTCTCTTCTGGATGGAGATTTTTCAGTCTGGAGTCTCATTGGTAATCTGTTTCAGCCTCTTTTTCAGGGAGGAAGGCTCAGGGCCGGGATTGATCTGGCCAAAGCGAGAGAGAATGAAATTCTGGCCTTTTATGTCCAGAATGTTTTGAATGCTTTTTCAGAAGTCGAGACAGCCCTGGCTGCAGAAGATTATCTCACAAGAAGGGAAAGATCCCTAGAGGTTGCAGCCGAACAGTCCGCAGCAGCGAGAATTTTGGCCGAAGACAGGTACGCCAGGGGTTTGACCAACTTCATCGAAGTCCTCGAGGCCCAGCGGCAGGCGTTCTTAACCCAGAGTCAGCTCCTGAGCGTTAAACGCCAGAGGCTGGATAATCGGATCGATCTCTACCTGGCTCTTGGCGGGGATTTTATGGTCAGTCCCCCTGATTCACCTCGCCTTGGGAAGGAGTGAAAGAAAAATGAACAGGAAGCTCAAAATCAGCTTGCCGTTTATTATAATATTTGTAGGAATCATAGCCGCGGTGATCATGATCCGCTCCCGGCCCCAAATCGAAAAAAGACCGGTATCCTTCCCGCCGCCTCTAGTAAGAGTCAGCACGATCCATCTTCAGGATTACCAGATCGTCGTCGCTTCACAGGGGACCGTCAGTCCGCGGACCGAGAGTGAGCTGGTCTCTCAGGTGGCGGGCCAGGTCATAGGTGTGGCGCCGCAATTTGCGCCGGGTGGTTTTTTTAGAAATAAGGATATCCTTATCAGAATCGATTCCCGAGATTATGAATTTTCTCTTTCCCGGTTGAAAGCCCAGGTGGCACGGGCTCAGCTTCGTTTGACCCAGGAGGAGGCGGAAGCTTCTATCGCGCGCCAGGAATGGGAAAGATTAGGAAAAGAGGAAGAGCCAGACCCGTTGGTTTTGCGCATTCCCCAATTGGAAGAAGCCAGAGCTTCTTATGAAGCGGCCCAGGCAGAGTTGAAGCAGGCGGAGCTGAACCTCCAGCGGACAAAGATTTTGGCTCCTTTTGACGGAAGAGTGCGGGTGAAAAAGGTGGACGTCGGGCAGGTCGTGAGCCCGGGAGTTCCTTTGGCCACGGTCTATGCTGTCGATTATGCGGAAATCCGTCTTCCTGTTCCGGATAACGAAATCGGCTATCTGGACTGCTGTCTAGATTATCGCACTCAAAATCCTGCTGTGTTGGATATCGATGTCACAATATCCGCCAGTTATGGCGGGAATCTTTACAAATGGAACGGGAAAATTGTCCGGATGGAAGGAGAGATCGATCCGCTCAGTCATATGATCACTCTCGTGGCCCGGATCAGAGATCCCTATGGACGCGAAAAGAAAAGCGACAGGCCGCCTCTTGCTGTCGGAATGTTTGTCGCGGCTGAAATCATAGGCCGCCGCGTCGAAGATGTGGCTGTGATCCCCCGTTCGGCTTTACGTGGGGATGAGCGGATCCTGATCATAGATAAAGACAACAAGCTCCATTTCCGCACTGTAGAGGTTCTGCGGGCGGATTTTGAAGCAGTCATCATCAGTTCAGGATTGAACGAGGGAGAGCGAATCTGCATCTCGCCGCTCGGAGCTGTAGTCGATGGAATGGAAGTCCGGGTTGTGAAAGAGGCGGTGAAGAATCCCTCGAGCTTGAATGAGAGCCGCTGAAAATGCATCGAATTCTGGAATGGTTCGCTAAGAATCCAGTGGCAGCCAACCTGGCGATGGTGCTGATCATTGCCGGCGGCCTTCTCACCCTACCCAGCATCAAACAGGAAGTCTTTCCTGAAATTGCCTCGGACCTGATCAATATCTCTGTGCCTTACCTGGGAGCGGCGCCAGAAGAGGTAGAGGAAGCGGTGTGTGTCCGTATCGAAGAGGAAGTTCAGAGCCTGGAAGGGATCAAGCGCATCACCTCCAGAGCTTCAGAAGGAGTCGGCACAGTGATCCTTGAACTCCTCCCAGGGGCCGATATCCGTCAGATCCTCGATGATGTCAAAGCCAGGGTTGATTCGATCGATACCTTTCCTGAGGAAACAGAAAAGCCGGTCATCCAGGAGCTTTTGAACCGGAGACAGGTCCTCAGTCTGGCTGTTTCCGGAGATACGGATGAGAGAACTTTGAAAGTATTGAGCGACCAGATGCGGGAAGAGATCCTTCTTTTGCCCGGAATTACGCAGGCGGAAGTCACCAGTATCCGGCCTTATGAAGTTTCTATAGAGGTTTCAGAACAGGCTCTCCGCCAGTATGACCTGACATTTGATGAAGTCGCTCAATCGATCCGCCGCTCGTCGCTAGACCTTCCGGGCGGCTCTATCAAGACAGAAGGCGGAGAAATACTGCTCCGAACCAAAGGCCAGGCCTATACCGGGCTTGAATTTGAAAAGATTATTTTGCGAACCCGTCCTGACGGAACGCGTGTGACAGTAGGCAATGTGGCCAGGGTCATCGACGGCTTTGCTGAGACGGACCAGCGCTCTCAATTTGACGGAGATCCCGCCGCTCTCATCCAGGTTTATCGCGTCGGAGATGAGAGCGCGATAAGGGTCGCCCGGGAGGTTAAAGAATATGTTCGAGTCACCCGGGAGAAAATGCCTGAAGGTATTCAGCTCACCATTTGGAACGACGATTCTCAGGCTCTCCGCAGCCGCCTGAGCCTCTTGTTCGCTAACGGCCGCGCAGGATTCATACTGGTTTTTATCCTGCTGGCCCTGTTCTTGCGGCTGCGGCTGGCTTTCTGGGTCGCACTGGGAATTCCGGTTTCCTTCCTTGGAGCGCTCTGGCTGATGCCTTCCTTCGACGTTTCGATCAGCATGATCTCTACTTTTGCCTTTATCGTAGTCATCGGCATTCTTGTCGATGATGCGATTGTCGTGGGCGAGAATATCTACACCGAATACGAAAGAGGAAAGATTGGTCTTCAGGCCGCGCTGGCCGGCGTTAAAGGAGTGGCTGTGCCGGTGATCTTTGCCGTTCTGACCACGGTCGCCGCTTTCTGGCCGCTTCTGTGGGTGGAAGGAGCTATCGGGAAGATCATGCGATTTATTCCGATCATTGTTATCCTGACCCTTATCTTCTCGCTTTTCGAGGCCCTTTTAATCCTCCCGGCTCATCTATCACACCTCAAAAAGATTAGAGAAATGCCGCCTCAAGGCTGGAAAGGAACCTGGGGCCGGTTTCAATCAAAATTCAATGATCTGTTCAAGAGATTTATCAACAGGGCCTACCGTCCTAGCCTGGCATTGGGATTGAAGTTGCGTTATGTCACTCTGGCGAGCTTTATTGCCATTTTCATTATAACAATCGGCCTGGTCGGAGGCGGTTTCATCAAATTCACTTTTTTCCCCAGGATCGATTCCAATAATGTCATAGCCGAGTTGACCATGCCGCTCGGAACGCCTGCCGAGGTCACAGCCACGGCGATCCAACGGCTGGAGCGATCGGCCCTTCAACTGGAAGAAGAGTTTAGCCTGGAAAAGTCCATAATCCGGCACGTTCTCGCGTCTATTGGTGAGCAGCCCAGCCTGAACCAGCCGCAGGGACCCAACGTGGCTCTGGGTGGGTTTACCGGATCTCATCTTGGAGAAGTGAACGTTGAACTGGTTCCTGCTGAAGAAAGGGAATTCAGCAGCGTGGTCGTTGCCAACCGCTGGCGGGAGTTGACCGGGCCGGTTCCCGATGCAGTGGAATTGACTTTCACCAGCTCGATTTTTACGGTGGGAGCGCCGATCAACATCCAATTGGCCAGCTCGGATTATGCAGCTCTTCGGGATGTTACGGAGAAATTGAAGGAAAAATTGAAGGATTATCCCGGCGTATATGATGTCTCCGATTCATTCCGCAGCGGAAAGCAGGAGATTAAGCTGGACATCACGCCTGTCGCGGAGTCCCTCGGTTTGACTCTTTCTGACCTGGGAAGGCAGGTGCGGCAGGCTTTTTACGGAGAAGAGGTGCAGCGGATCCAGCGCGGCCGAGACGAGATCAGAGTCATGGTCAGATATCCGGTCGATGAGCGCCGTTCTCTGGGCAATCTGGAAAATAAGCGGGTTCGGACAGCCGGAGGCATCGCCATTCCCTTTTCCGCAGCCGCTGAAGCCTCGCTCGGACGCGGCTATTCCACCATCCAGAGGACAGACCGGAGACGAACGATAAATGTCACTGCCGAAGTGGATGAAGCCCGGGCGAACTCCAATGAACTGCTGGCCGACATCACAGAGAATGTCCTTCCTCCTTTGCTGGGAGACCATCCCGGGGTGACTTACTCTCTGGAGGGCGAGCAGCGCGACCAGGGCGAAGCGCTGGCTAGCTTAAAATCCGGTTTCCTTCTCGCCCTGTTGGTCATATTTGCCCTTCTGGCCATACCGTTCAGGTCTTATATCCAGCCGTTTCTGGTTATGGGAGTCATTCCTTTCGGGATCGTGGGCGCCATTTGGGGACATTTGATCATGGGATTGAACCTGACGATACTTTCTTTTTTCGGTATAGTCGCTCTAACGGGAGTTGTCGTTAACGACAGCCTGGTGCTGGTGGACTACATCAACCGCCTGCGGGCTTCGGGTCTCACAATCCAGGAAGCTATTCGGGAAGCCGGTGCGGCGCGGTTCCGTCCGATTATCCTGACAACGGTCACGACTTTTGCCGGGTTGACACCTCTCCTTCTGGAGCGGAGCATTCAGGCCCGCTTTCTCATCCCTATGGCGGTATCTCTGGCTTTTGGTGTGGTTTTTGCCACCTTTATCACGCTCGTCCTGGTCCCAGTCAGCTATCTGATTTTAGAAGATATTAAAGGTTTCTTTTCCAAATCATTCGGGTGGCGGAAATCAGAAACGTGAGCTTTAAATGGCAGTTCCGAAGATTTATGTTTTTTTGTTGCTTGAATTGTTTTTTTTGAACTAAGCATTCAGTTTTATATGTATTGCTTCGTGTCTCTAAAATTTTGTAAAAAGGAACAAAAAATGAAAAGAAAAGGTATATTCACTTTTTTTACTCTGATGATCACCATCCTCCTGACATTCTCCAGAGCAGAGGCCAAATGGTTTCTCGACTTTGAGACCGGGCTCGTCTCCAGCGGATACAATGACGTGAGGATTCC
>CAYGBC010000066.1:0-29913 GCA_964348015.1 uncultured Eubacteriales bacterium
CCCCAGAATATGAGGGACACCAGGCGGTCTGCCTTGATCAACTGAGACAGGATCTTCCCTTTTCCGATGATATGTTCCTGTCCGTAAAACCGGTCCAGAGACTTGGGACGCATCCTCTCGGCCAACGGAACATGTTTTTCATCAGCTTTGGCCGCCATGATTTATATCCGTTTAGTTGAATTATATCAGAAAAAACCATCGGGGTCAGGCTCTTAGGATTCTTGACGAACAGGGGATTCCATGCTAAGTTTACGGACGCAGGATGAAAAGCCAAAAAATCCCGGAAAAGATGGCCTACAAACTCGAAGAGGTCAGCCGAATCACAAAAATCGCTCCAGAAGTTATTGATGCATGGGAAAACGAACTTTACTTTCTTCATGCCGGCCAGACGGGCTCCGGAGAAAAAATATTCCGCAAAAAGGACTTGGAAATCATTCTTCGTCTGAAGGAGCTGCTGGACAAGGAGGGACTGACTCTGGCCGGAGCCAAGAGAAAGATCGAGGAAGAATTCGGGATAAAGACATCTGCCCCGGTTCATCCTGACCGCTTAAAAAAGGTACTCTACCGTGTCAGGGATCAACTTCAAGAAATTGCTTCATCGTTAGATAAAAAATCGGAAAAAGTATAAAAAATCCTCCCTGATTTGCTATAATAACTCTTTCTGGTCGGGACGTGGCGCAGCCTGGTAGCGCACACGCTTGGGGTGCGTGGGGTCGGCGGTTCAAATCCGCTCGTCCCGACCATTTTTTCTACAAGAAGGTGAGAATAAAAGAATCGATTCAGGCAGGTTCATCCGAATAAGAAACACCCTCAGCAGCGCCATGAGGGGCCGCGAACACAAGCCGAGGACTGAAAAACCAGCCGGTCCAAAAAAGGCTGCACGCAAAGGAGAAAAAATGAACTCAGATAAAAAAGGAAACGCAGATAAACTCAAGGGTCAGGCAATCCAGCTCAAAAACCTCATCGGTTACCAGGAAGGCTCCGTGGTCAGCCGTGAGATCATTTCCAAAAAGACCGGAACCGTGACGCTGTTCGCCTTCGATAAAGATCAGGGGCTGAGCGAGCACACCGCCCCTTTCGATGCCCTGGTTTTCTGTTTGGACGGTGAGGTGGAGGTCACTATCTCCGGCAGTCCCATCCGATTGAAAGAAGGAGAAATGGTGATCATGCCCGCCGACCAGCCCCACGCCCTCAAAGCGCTAAAGAAATTCAAAATGCTCCTGGTCATGATCCGCACGTGAACTGTGACTCCCCAAAAGAAAAAATTCACAAACCGCCTGATCCACGAGAAAAGCCCTTACCTTCTCCAGCACGCCCATAATCCTGTGGAATGGTATCCCTGGGGAAAAGACGCCTTCGAACGCGCGAGAAAAGACAACAGGCCCGTGTTTCTCTCGATCGGATACGCCACCTGTCACTGGTGCCATGTGATGGAAAAGGAATCCTTCGAAGATATTGAAGTGGCCCGGTTGATGAACGAAGCATTTATTTCTGTCAAAGTCGACCGGGAAGAACGTCCCGACATAGATTCGGTTCACATGAGAGTCTGCCAGCTTTTGACTGGACACGGAGGCTGGCCTTTGACGATCATCATGACTCCGGATAAAAAACCATTCTTCGCGGCCACGTATATCCCCAAAGAAAACCGGTTCGGCCGGCTTGGCATGCGGGAGCTCATCCCCCGTGTCCAAGATCTCTGGGAAAACAGCCCCACAGATCTCGAGGCTTCTTCTGAAAAGATCATCGCCGCTCTTCAGGAACTACCAGCGGATGTTCCAGGTGAAATCATAAATCAAAACATGCTTGATGCGGTCTATCAGCAGCTTGAGGGGCAGCACGACGCCAAGAACGGCGGATTCGGTCTTTCCCCGAAATTCCCTGCTCCGCATAACCTCCTTTTTCTGCTCCGTTACTGGAAGAGAACCGGAAATTCCAAGGCTCTCCAGATGGTTGAGAAGACACTCCAGTCCATGCGCCACGGTGGCCTGTTTGACCATATCGGCTACGGCTTTCACCGATACTCCACGGATTCTCGATGGCTGGTGCCTCATTTCGAGAAAATGCTGTATGACCAGGCTCTTCTGGCCATGGCGTACACCGAAGCTTTTCAAGTCACTCGGAATGATGAGTATAAGGACACAGCCAAGGAAATTTTCACCTACGTGCTCCGGGATATGACATCCCCGGAAGGAGCCTTTTACTCTGCCGAGGATGCAGACAGCGAGGGCGAGGAGGGCAAATTCTATCTCTGGACGAGCGCTGCGCTTCAGAAGACACTCAAAAAGGCAGAGGCTGAGCTTGCACTTCGGGTGTTCAATGTCGAGTCGGAAGGGAATTTCAAAGAAGAGGCGACGGGGAAAAAGACAGGCGCGAACATCCTTCACCTCAAACAATCTTTGACTGAAATCGCTTCGGAGCTGAAGCTGAGCCCGAACGTCTTAAGAGAAAATCTGGAAAGCGTCCGGATGTCTCTCTTCAAAACAAGAGAAAAACGCATCCGTCCTCTCAAAGATGATAAAATCCTTTCCGATTGGAACGGCCTGATGATCGCCGCACTGGCCAAAGGCGCCCAGGCATTCGATGAGCCGGCTTATGAGACCGCAGCGCGAAAGGCCGCCGATTTTATACTGAATCACATGCGCAGTCCGGACGGGAGGCTGTTCCATCGCTCCCGGGAAGGACAGTCTTTGATCACCGGGTTCCTGGACGACTATGCCTTTCTGATCTGGGGTCTCCTGGAACTTTATGAGGCAAGCCTTGACGCCCGCTTCTTGAAGGAAGCTCTGGAGCTGAATGATCTCCTTCTTAAACATTTCTGGGATGGAAAGGAAGGAGGATTTTACTTCACTCCTGATGACGGAGAAACGCTCCTCCTCCGCCAGAAAGAGGTCTACGACGGGGCAATTCCCTCCGGAAACTCTGTTGAAATGCTCAACCTTCTTCGACTGGGACGAATGACCTCCAATCCGGCTCTTGAAGAAAAAGCCGCACAAGCCGGGCGCATCTTCTCCAAAAAGGTTGAGTCCTCGCCTTCCGCATTCACCCAGATGATGGCGGCTGTGGATTTTGGTGTGGGACCTTCTTATGAAGTCGTGATTGTCGGCCATTCAGATAAAAAGGACACGAAAGCCATGCTCAAAACTCTGCAGGCTGAATTTATTCCCAATAAGGTTTTGCTTTTCATCCCCGAAGATAAGGACCCGTCAGTCATCTTCCGCATCGCTCCTTTCACAGCCCGGATGACAAGCCTCCACAACAAGGCCACGGCCTATGTCTGTCAGAATTTCACCTGTCAGAAACCGACGACAGATATGGATACGATGCTCCAGTCCATCGGAACCAAGGCTCTCCAGAAAAAAACGAAATCCTGATAAAAAATCTCACAGACTTAAATACAATTGTTTCAATCCGTTTCTTCCCATGTTAAAATGCTTCTTCTCAGTTTCCCGTCTTTGCGGACGCTGTGACTCTATCCAGCTCGAGGCGCCATGCTGAAATATTAAGTGAGAGATATGAAACCGCTGATCCTTCTGACAAACGATGATGGCCATTTCGCTGAAGGGATAGAGTCCCTTTCCCGCCGTTTGAAAGGCCAGGGGGAAATCCACATCATCGCTCCAGACAGAGAAAAAAGCGCCACGTCTCTTGCCCTCACCCTCCACCATCCGCTGCGGGTCAAGAAAATTAAGCCCCGGGTTTTTGCGGTGGACGGGACCCCTGCTGACTGTGTCTATCTGGCCACACAGAAGCTTTTGCCCCGAAAGCCCTCGCTGCTCATCTCCGGCATCAACAGAGGGCCCAACCTGGGCCAGCAGGATATATCCTATTCGGGCACGGTGGCCGGCGCGATCCAGGGAGCATTCCTTCAGATCCCGTCCCTGGCCGTCTCGCTTCTTCCGGATAAGGATCATCAGTATCATTTTGATTTTGCTGCAGAGATCGTATCCGCGATGGTCAGGAAACTGCTGGAAAAAGAGATTCCCGAAAGATTGATGCTCAACATCAACATTCCTCCTCCGCCATTCCGGGGAATCAAAATCGTCAAGCTGGGACAAAAAAGATACAATCCGGAAATCATCGAAAAACAGGATCCCAGAAAAAGAACCTACTACTGGATCGGCACGGGGAACCCGAAGGCCCTGGGCGACAGGAACAGTGATGTGATGGTGATTAAAAAGGGATACATCACTGTCACTCCGCTTCATACCGATTCAACGGATCACGATGCACTTCAGCATCGCACATTTAAAAATTTTCTGACAGCCATTGCCGATGAAATTATTCAGAAAACTGTATGACTGGATGCTTCACTGGGCCGAAACCCCGTACGGCCCCTCGGCGCTTTTTCTCCTCGCAATGGCTGAGAGTTCTGTATTCCCCATACCAGTCGACGCTCTGCTCATCGCTCTCTGTTTGGGTTCCATAAAGAAATCCTGGCGTTTTGCCTTCATCACATCCGTAGCCTCCGTGGTGGGCGGTATCATCGGCTACTTCATCGGTTTCGGAATATGGGAGCTTGTGGATTCCTTCTTTTTCACTTATGTGCCCGGATTCACGGAAAGCCTTTTCAACCGCGTGATGGCAAATTTCAGCGAGTACGGATTCTGGTATGTTTTTGCGGCCGGCTTCACTCCGATCCCGTATAAAGTCTTCACTATCGCTTCCGGAGTCTTCAAACTCAACTTTGGTCTTTTCCTCATCGCCTCGACCATCAGCCGGTCACTCCGTTTCTTTATAGTGGCCGGTTTGATCCGGAAATTCGGACCAGGAATAAAGAACTTTATCGATAAATACTTCAACCTCCTTGCCCTTCTGTTCTTCATCCTCCTTTTCGGGGGATTTCTGGTCGTGAAATTTATTTTGTAAAAGGCAATTGGGAAGATTATGAAAATCCTGTTCACCTGTAAAGAGTTCCCTCATTCAAAAATCATCGGCGGGCCGATCATCATCTACAACCGCTTGAAGTATTTTTCCAGGAACCACACGGTCTCTCTGGCTTCATTCTTTAAAGACGAGGAGAAAAAACACATCCGTTCTGTAGAGCCCTTCTGTCACGACCTCCGGCTTGTCTCCCTTCCACCTAAACGCTCTGCATTGAAAGTCTCGTGGGATCTTTTCACATCTCCTGTCCCCCCCTATTTCCTCAGAACCCACGGCTCCCGAAAGATGGCTGAAACCATTGCGGACATGGTCCGGAAAGACAGGTATGACTTTGTGATTGCGGAGTACTCGGTCATGGGTCAATTCATCCATAAGAATCCTCTCCTTTCGCCGATCCGGCGGGTCATGTCTGTCCACGAATGTTACTACTTGGCCCGGCGCAAGGCGTACCGTCATAACAGAATCGGGTTCGAAAAGCTGAGAGAAGCCATCAACCTCAAGGGACTGAAAAAATATGAATTCGACATGTACAGGAATGCGGATAAAGTCCTCGTACTGACTCCACAAGGCAAGGAAGAACTCCTTGAAATCTGCCCTGAGCTGGATATCGCAGTCGTCCCCCACGGAGTCGACGTGGAGAATTTTTCTTTTTCGGGCCACGAAGAAATGCAAAAAGCCATCGTGTTTGTGGGAAACTACCTGCACTATCCCAACGTGGACGCTGTACTTCACTTTCACAGCGATATCTGGCCCCTTCTGAAATCCCGCCTCCCGGAGATCAAATTCTATGTGGTCGGCCAGGGTCCTCCGCCCGAAGTCCAGAACCTCTCCCAGGATAAAGCGATCACAGTTACAGGCCGAGTGGACGATGTCCGCCCTTTCCTGAAGAAAGGCCGGGCTTTCATCTGCCCGGTCAGACTCGGAGGAGGATTCCGCGGGAAAATCTTGGAGGCCATGTCCATCGGCCGCCCGGTCGTCTCGACATCCCTGGGCGCAGAGGGCGTTCCCGCTCATCAAAGGGAAAACATCATCCTGGCCGATAATCCTGAAGACTTCGCCCGGGGTGTTGTGGAACTGATGACTGACGATAGATTGTTCGAGCGAATCCGGACAAATGCCCGAAAGCTCGTTGAGGAGAAATATTCCTGGGAAAAGGGCGTAGAAGTGATGGAGCAGGTTCTCGAGAAAATGATGACAAACACACCTTCCCTCCAAAATCAAGGAGTGTAAAATGAAAGTCACCATGGTGATTCCCACCTACTGGGGACGGAAAAAATCTGAGGACGCCAGAGAAACTGACTCCATCTATGACCACCCGACTCCGCTCGATCAAGAAGGAACATTGGCACGGGCTTTAGAGAGCCTCTCGATTCTGAAGAACAAGGATTTCAACCTAGTCATTCTCGGTGTTTCCACGGCCCCGGATATCCGGGAGGAGGTGGAATCGAAAATCTCTTCGATCATAAAGGATACGGCTCCAGATGCGGAAACGCTTCTTTTTTCCTACTCCCATCTGGCCAAAATTCATCAGCACCTCATCCAAAACAATAAGGAATCCTTACTCCCATTTCTCCAGCTCGACGGCTATTCCAATGTCCGGAACCTCTGCCTCTTCTCGGCCCATCTCTCAGGCTCCGATGTGGCCGTCCTCATCGATGATGACGAGATATTCGAAGATCCTCTTTTCATGAAAAAGGCACTGGAGTTCATCGGCCAAAAACACCAGGAAATGGATGTGCTGGCTGTTGCAGGCTACTACATCAACCCGGATGGCGATTACTTGATCAACAAAGAGATTCAATCCTGGATGGAACACTGGAACAAGATTGACGGCATGAACAGAGCTTTCCAGGAGATCATCGGACAGGCCCCCAGGCTCAAGGAGACGCCGTTTGTGTTTGGTGGCAACGCGGTCATCCATCGCAACCTCTTCATGCAGGTCCCTTTTGATCCCATGATCACCCGAGGAGAGGATATCGATTTCCTGATCAACGCCAGAATGTTCGGGTTTAAATTTTTCCTGGATAACCAACTTTCGATCAGGCATGAGGCCCCTCCCAAACCTCATCCCGAATGGCGGAAAGTGAGGGAGGACATCTATCGATTCGTTTTTGAAAAAAGAAAGTTAGAAACACAGGAAACTCTTCCGGGCATGGTGAGAATAAGCGCCGAAGACCTTGGCATATATCCGGGAGAATTCCTGAAAGAAGACCAAGAAGAGCGGATTATCCGCTCGAACAAGATGCTGGCGATGGATTACACGAGCAAGGGCGACAAAAAGGGAGCTGCAGAATGCATGGAAAACATCCATATTGCCAAAACAGCAATTCCTCCTGAAGTCAATCCTTTCGAGAACCTCATCCGCCTGCAAAAAAACTGGAAAAACCTGATGGAACACTTCTCGTCCAAGAGGGTAAGACAGGAAGCGGGCGCCCCGCTCGGCTTCCCGATGGATTAGGTGTCGGCAGATTTTATGAATGATTTAAGGAATTCTGTTGACTGGTATATAGACTTTTGCTCTCGGCAGAAGAGATTCCGGGATGTCCAGAGCCGCACTCAATTCACGCAGCTTCTTCTGAATCTTTCGTGTATTCTCAGGTCCCATGCGGAGAAGATACTTCTGCGCCTCGCTCAGGTTTTCAAGTCCGGGATCAGCGATACCATAGGATATCACTTTTCTCTCCAGAAGCATGTCTCCCTGGACAACCGGGACTTTCAGCATCTCGACAATGGCCTCAACCAGAGCCCCATCGAAATCCTCATCCGGATATCCCAATTCTGCATACGCCTCCTGGATAAGAGGCTTCGTCCGCCTGTACAGTTCCACGGTCTGAGTGGCATCCAAAGAGGAAAAAACATTCCCGACGAGATCATACCGTCTGTAACCCGCAGGATCGGTATAATACCGGCCGCTTTTCCTTTTGACTCTGAACTCTCCCTTGGGAGTAAAAAAATCAATCTGAGGACGAGGGCTCAGACCATTGGCGATGTTGTCGACCGCCGCTACAAACCTGCGTATCAAATCCTTGCTCTTGAGCCATGATTCCAATTCTTGATGGGACGATAACTCTCCCGCCAATTCTCTGAGGACTCCGTCACTCTGATTGAGCTCCGCTTGAAGAGATTCCACCGCTTCCACACCGAGCGACTCTTCCGATTGAACCGGGATAGCCTTTTCTTCAACAATTTCCTGGACGGGAAGCGCTTTTTTAGCCTTCTCCCGGATGAAAAAATAATAAACCACCACGACCAACGCCACGAAAAGGATGACGAGACTTCCGGTCAGCATGACTTTTTTCTGTTCTTCCATCCTCTTCTCCCTTGATCAGCCGAGCGAATGGATTCTCCTTTTCGCCTCTCGCTCTCGAAACTTGAACGAATCAGACACAATTATATATACAGGAAAAAGAATCTACAACCATAAATATCTGGTTTTTGTCACCTCCTTATCATTCGATTGGGACATTTTTTCAGGAATCCCAACGTGAAGTGCGCGAAAAATGCCCAATTTTTTCGATAAATTGAAGCCTCGTTTATGTATGACTAACGGAGCATCCGAGAAAATATACGCTTTTTTTGGGGACTTGAAGAAAATTTTCCTGTTTAGCGACTTTCTTCTTGAATCCAAAGCAGAAATCTGGCATATTCTATCCTCGAGCGATAAATGACTATCACATCACCTCTCCTAAACCCAATCGAATGAATTCATTTATAGCTTTTTATCGCCTATCATTTTCCGTTCGAGACGAATTTTTGATGTTCACATCCCTTACGATGATCAAAAAGACTGCCCCTTTCCAAGGAGGTCATGATGGGTGGATTATTCGGAGTCGTCTCCACAAATGACTGCGTGAATGACCTGTTTTTCGGAACAGACTATCATTCCCATCTCGGAACACGGCGGGGAGGCCTGGCCGTTTATAATCCAGACGGATTCATAAGGTACATCCACAACATCGAGAATGCTCAGTTCCGCTCCAAATTTGAACTGGATATTCCGAAGATGAAGGGGAATAAAGGTATCGGAGTCATAAGCGACTACGAGGACCAGCCGCTGTTCATCCGGTCTCATCTGGGGAAATACACGCTCGTGACAGTCGGTGTCATAAAGAACGCAGACGAACTTGTGAAAAAAGTCTTCGACAAAAAAATGATCCACTTTTCCGAGATGAGAGGCGGAGAGGTCAACCCGACAGAGCTGACAGCGGCTTTGATCAACCAGGAACGGACCTTTGAAGAGGGGATTCGGAGGGCTCAGGAAGTGATCGAAGGTTCATGCTCTCTGCTTCTGCTGACTGAAGCCGGCGTGTATGCCGCTCGAGACAGGCTCGGCAGAACACCGGTCGTATTCGGAGAAAAGAAAGGGAGTCTCGCGGCTACCCTTGAAACCTGTGCCTTCCCCAACCTCGGTTTTGAAATTGCACAATACCTCGGCCCCGGAGAAATCGTTTTCATTACAGAAGAGGGCATCGAACAGAAAAAGCCACCCGAAGAAAAAATGCAGATCTGCGGCTTCCTGTGGGTGTATTACGGGTATCCGGCTTCAAGCTACGAAGGGATCAATGTCGAACACGTGAGAAACAAATGCGGGGCCACTCTGGCGAAAAATGACAGCATCGAAATCGACATGGTCGCTGGAATTCCGGATTCGGGTATCGGACACGGCCTGGGATACGCCGCCGAGGCCAGCATCCCCTTTAAAAGACCATTCGTCAAATACACGCCCACATGGCCGCGGAGTTTTATGCCCCAGGACCAAACCGTTCGGGACCTCGTGGCTAAAATGAAACTCATCCCTATCAAGGAATTGATCGAAGGGCAAAGAGTGCTGTTTTGTGAAGACTCGATCGTCAGAGGAACCCAGCTCAAAGATACTATCCAGAGGCTGTACGACTTTGGCGCCGTGGAAGTGCACATGCGGCCCGCTTGTCCGCCTCTCACTTACGGATGCAAATTCCTGAATTTCTCAAGGTCAAGGTCAGAACTGGATCTGGCGGCCCGCACAGCCATCAAAGAGATCGAAGGCGATGGCAGCAAGGATTTGGAAGAATATTCTCGAACCGGTTCTGAAAAATACAAGGCCATGGTTGATCAAATTCGAAAAAGATTGAAGTTGACGACGTTGAAATATCAAAGATTGGAGGACCTCGTCAAAGCCATCGGGCTTCCTAAAGAAAAGGTATGCACTTACTGTTGGGATGGGTTTGAATTGAAATGAGAGACTCGGGAATTTTCCCTTCTGATGAAAAAACGTTGTTTTTGAGCGATCGGGCTTGCTAGGATAGTTCTTGCGATTTCTCTCTTGAGCCGGTCTTTTTCCTTATTTCTTTTCCAACTTCCCCGTGTATTCGGCCACCAGCTTAACCTCGTTGTTTTCCCCATAAAGTCTGAGCACTATTTCTGACTCCGGAGCATCCCAGATGGCACTGTACTCCAAGTGCCCGAGACTGACAGCCAGTCCCCATTTGGAATAATCGTCTTTATGCTCGGTATTCAACCAGTTCATATTTGTGAGCGGCGATTGCCCATGGACTTCAGTCAAATAATCTTTGGCCTTTTTATAATCCCCGAAATACTGAGTCTTATGTTCGTGTTTCACCAGGAAAATGTATCTGGCTTTCACTAATGTATCGCCTTTGAATATATAATCAACCCAGCAGCCCATATCTTTAATGCTATCCCAGTACCTCATCACCTCAAACTCACCCGTTTGATCATGAGCCGATGGAGCGCCTTCCAAACGCAAGACCTGGTCCTGCCTCATTCCCCAATGCGCATCACGAAAGTGTTTTTCAGTCTCCTTTCCCTCATCCAGAGTCTGTATGTTCGTGACTACAAATAACCTTTCCACAGCCGAATCCTGGATATACCCGGACTTCGTGACTCCTGATTTATCGGGCCCAAAGTAGACATGGTTCCAAATTTTTTTGATTTTTCTGATATTCCGCAGAGTGAGAATCGTCCCTTTTTCCACGGTGACAACAATCGGGCTCCCCTCCCTTGGTTCGAGGTAGATGTGAGCCTTTTCGGCCGTGACTCGGAGTTTCTTCGTATCGGAGAAAAGCAGCCCCGTCAAGAAGATACACAGCAAAATAATCCATACGGCATTATAAACGGCCGCTCTCCTGGCTTTTTTCACTTTCCCATGTCCTTTTTCAATCCTTGTTTTTGGCATCTGAAGGAAAGGCGCGGTCAAAATCGTTCTGCATGCTCCCTGACCTCAATCCTTGCGATCCTTTTTCATACTAACAAGAGGCCTCTGTTCAGACAATCGCCTTTTGAGATGATTTGAGTAATGATTTTTATTCATCGGAAAAGGTGTGCTCTTGCCCCCCCTTCCCGCGGCTAGCCGCAAGAGAAAAAAGGGACAGGTTTTTATGCTCAGTAATTAGGTAACACTTGTATTGATGATAATGAGGATAAAGGTGTCATTGCGAGCGAAGCGTGGCAATCTCTTAGAGAAAATTGCTTTTCTTTTTACGGGATTGCTTCACTCCGTTCGCAATGACATAATACAAATGTTACCGAATTACTGAGCGAGTACACCTGTCCCCCTTTTTTACTTTTTTATTTTTTGTAATAAAATTTTGCCAGACGGTCAGCAGGAATCCCGAGATAATACCCGAACAATGTGAGCTTGTTTCTCAGAGCGGTCCTCACTGGACCGAGTTTTTCATAACGACGCGGAGAGGTCACGACGGGTTTCGGAATAAAAAACAGTTTCCCGATCTTTCGGAGACGACGGATAAATTCCACATCCTCCATTAGAGGAATATTCGCGTAACCGCCGATTTCTCGGAACACGGCTGCCTTGATAAAATAGGCCTGGTCGCCGTAGGGCATGCGGAAAATCCTGGTCCGCCAGGCTACGTTCCATTCCAGGTATCTGAGGACAGGAGTTGAGGGTTCGACCTTCCAGGAAAACGCTCCGCCCACGACTCCGGGCTCAGTCATGGCCTCACGAATGAGTCTCGGATAATCCCCAGGAAGAAGAGTATCCGCATGCAAAAACAGGAGAATATCCCCCGAGGCTTCACGGGCCCCCTTATTCATCTGCTCTCCGCGGTTCGGTCGCGTCCGAATTACTTTGGCTCCCCACTTTTCGGCAATAGACACCGTGTCTTCCTTGCTGCCGCCATCGACGACAATCACTTCTCCATCAGACAGTTGTCCGATTCTCTCGAGAGTCTGTCCCAGATGAACTTCCTCGTCCAATGTGGGAATGACGATGGAGAGGAACTGATTGGAGGCCTTTTCCCAAACGGGAAGGTCTTCGGGAACATCCACATCCCGTAGAGGCTCAAGGCTTTTTACAGACAGACCCGCATTCTTCGCTCTCTCGAGTGTATCTTGAAAAACAGTCTCGGTTCCCCAGGCCATCGAGGTGAAAAGATCAGGCACCAACCGCTTAAGCCCGATCAAGCAGTAACCTCCATCCACAGTCGGTCCGAGAACCAGATCATGGCTTTTCAAAGCGTCGAACGCTTTTTCCACATGGAAGGCGGTCAGTTGAGGACAGTCTGTTCCGACGACCACCACTTTTTTTCGACCCTTTTGGAAATTCTCCCGGAACGCTCCCGCCATCCGGTCTCCCAGGTCTCCTTCGTCCTGAGAGACATAATCCCATTCAGTTCCCAGCCATTCTGCCATTTCATCCCGGTTTCCTCCATCAAAACGAATCTCCAGAAGACCTGAAGATTTCTTCGCCAGGAATGAAGCCCAGTTCAATGCGTGCTCCGTCATCTGTTTATGCAGAGCAGCGGCTTTTTCGGGGCTGAGCGCAGGGATAAGGCGGGTTTTGACCTGGCCCGGATCGGGATACCGGGTTAAAATGACGAGCCTGCGGCGTCCCATTCCGATTTTTTATCTTCTCCAGGCAAACCAGCGATTCAATATTTTCTTGAGAAGCGGCGAGAA
The DNA here is from genome assembly GCA_964348015.1 of uncultured Eubacteriales bacterium. Classification (GTDB taxonomy): domain Bacteria; phylum Acidobacteriota; class Aminicenantia; order Aminicenantales; family Aminicenantaceae; genus SOIA01. The sequence goes on from CAYGBC010000066.1 coordinate 12,799, forward strand.
TTTCTGAGTGTAATACTGCGAAGAGACTCTTTTGATGGCATCTGTTTGAGTGGGATACGGATGGATGACGTTGACAAGGGTTTTCAATCCCTTCCCGGCTGTCATGGCCAGCGTGAACTCGCTGATCATTTCTCCCGCATGACTGGCCACGATCGTGGCTCCGAGGATTTTGTCCTTTCCTTTTTTCACATGGACCTTGATGAATCCTGAGTTTTCGCCGTCCAGGATGGCCCTGTCCACATCTTTAAAATAATGCACAAACGTATCCACAGGAATCCCTTTTTCCTTGGCATCCTTCTCATACATCCCGACATGGGCAATCTCCGGGTCTGTGTATGTGCACCAGGGAATGATCATGGAGTTGTGCTTTTTGCTCTTGAGAAACAGGGCATTCTGTATGACGATCCGGGCCGACGCTTCGGCGATATGAGTGAATTGATAAGGAAAACAGATATCTCCTGCCGCATAAATCCTCCGGTTGGTCGTCTGGAAGTATTTATTGATGTTCACACCTTTCCGGCTGTCATACTCGATTCCTGCAGCCTCCAGGTCCAATCCATCAACATTCGGCACCCTTCCCGTGCCGACCAGTATCTCATCCGCCTCGACTATTTCTTCTTTCCCTTTGTAGACAAGATGAACCAGTTTTATCCCGTTTTTAACCGTGACTTTTTGGATTTCTGAACCCAGCAGGCAGCGGATACCTTCTTTCTCCAACGCTTTCCCCAGCAGCATCGCCGCTTCCGGATCCTCCCGCGGCAAGAACTGGGAGCCTCTCTGCATGATTGTCACCTCAGAGCCCAGGCGTCTGAATGCCTGGGAAAGCTCACAGCCGATCGGACCTCCGCCGATGACAGCCAGGCGGTCGGGCCTCTCCGTCAGGGAAAAAACGGTTTCACTGGTCACAAATCCCGCTTCTTCCAGGCCTTCAATCGGAGGACGGAAGGGTCGGGCGCCCGTGGCGATCACCGCTTTCTTGAATCTCAAGATCTTCCCCTCCACTTCCAGACTGTGACCGTCCATGAACCGGCCCTCACCCAAAAAAACATCCACACCCGCGTCCCTGTATCTTTGGGCAGAGTCATTCTGGCTGATCTGGGCCCGCAAACGCCTCATGCGTTCCATCACCTTCGGGAAATCAATCTGAGCACTCTTATCTGCCTGGACTCCGAAATCCGCCGCATGCCATATCTCTCCGACCACGCGAGAGGACCGGATGACAGCTTTGGAAGGAACACATCCCGTATTCAAGCAATCTCCTCCCATGAGATGCTTCTCCACAAGCGCGACGCGCGCGCCCATGGTCGCAGCCCCCATGGCCGTAACCAATCCCGCGGTCCCGGCGCCGATGACCACAAGGTTATACCTGGAAGCCGGCTCAGGATTCTTCCACTCAGGAGGATGAACTCTTGAAACAAGAATTTTATTATTTTCATCGTCAGGCACAATTTTTATTTTTTCACTCATTTTCGGGTTGTCCTTCATCTTTTTTTAATTTTTTTCTGGCCTGCCTGACCAGGACGGTGATGATTACTCCGATCACTACAAGAATTACGACTAAAAGCCAGGGAACCCGTTTTTCCGAGATCGCTGTGGCCACAGCATCCGCACCCACCACGTACAGGATTGTCCCTGGAAGCATGCATATCCATGACCAGAAGACATAGGTCCAGAAAGGAACACGTGTGAGCCCGAATCCATAATTGAGAAGGTTGAACGGAAACAGCGGAACCAGTCGCGTGATGGCCACAATGATAGCGCCGTGCTCCTTTGTCAGTTGGTCGAGGTGGAGAAATTTTTTATTATTGGCAAACTTTCGAGATATTGCATCTCGCGCAAAATGCCGAGAGACAAGAAAGGCCAGGCTCGCTCCGATTGTTGAAGCCACACTGACTGAAAGCACTCCGATAACCGAGCCAAAAAGAACACCACCCATAACAGTGATCACAGAACCGGGGATAGCGAATACCACTGCGACGATATAGATCACTATGTACACAAGAGGTCCAAACGTACCCAGAGAGAGGATCCACTCTCTGAGTTCCCCCAGCCGGCTTCCCAGGTTGAAAATCCTCGCCAAAACCATGAAGGAAATCAGGAGGATTCCCAGGATTATGGGCCGCCAGAGGCTCTGTTTTTTTGGTGGAGCTGAAGACGAAGGCGTTTCGTTGCGCGCAGAATCACTCATTGGTTCATCCATTTGTGCAAATTTCACTCAATCTGAAATATCGGGCTGTATCTATCCATTAAAACTCTTCCCAGCATGTCTTCTTGTCCATCCGATGACTGGCTTCAAGAGAAGGCCGCCTCGTTTTCACCGGATGGTTCGGAGACTAATGCTCCCCCGCAGGAAGAGCCGAAGCCAGCAGTGCAGCCGAAACAATGCTGGCCTGTGACGATCTTTCTGTTCTTGAGTTTCCGAGGATCAAAATCTCGAATGTACCTCGGGAGCCCTTTATCCACAGGCATGTCCAGAGCGATGTTGAAGTCACAATCGAAGAGTGTTCCATCCCACGCCACGCAGATCTGGTGCCTGCACATCAAATCTTCAACAGTCTGACAATTAAAACCGTTGAGAAGAAGTTCCATGTACTCATCGTCCTTTTTTTGGCGCTTGAGATCTTCCCAGAAACGCCCGATGGGCATGTTGGCGATGGTGTAAAGATGCGAAAACTCGATCCCGAAGCGCTGGAAGAGTTCCCGTTTATAGTCCGACTCAAGCTGCGCCTGGTCAGGGGGAAGGAATGGACCGCCTGGATTATAGACCAAGAACAAAGGAAGATCGGGATTCTTTCCGTATCCCAATGCGTTGAGCTTCCGAAGCATTTGAACGCTTTTTTCATAGACCCCGTTCCCTCTTTGGGCTTTGACGTTTTCTTCAAGATAGCAGGGCATGGAAGCAACGATATGGATTTCATTCGTCTTGAAAAACTCGGGCAAATCTTCCATTCCCGGCTCATGGAGAGCTGTGAGGTTGGTTCTTACCTGAACAGTATGGCCATCTTGTCGGAGCGCTCGTATAAATTTTCTGAAATGAAGATTCAGTTCAGGAGATCCTCCCGTGATATCCACTAATTCCGGCTGGACATCTTTGGCAACTCTGATGACCTCCCTCATCGTTTCCCAATCCATCATCTCCGCGCGCTCTGGACCACACTGGAGATGGCAGTGTTTGCATATCTGGTTGCACTTCAAGCCAACATTCACTTGAATGACCTTGATCTCCGATCCATTGAGGCGAGATCCGCAGTCTTTTTCAAGACGGATTTCGAAATTATTCATTGTGATCTCCTTTCCGTTCCCGTATGTTTTGGTCCCAGAAAAATTCAATCGGATCTTTAAAATATCCTTCTGATAAAAATGTGTGTGTTATAGATATACCATATTAAACTTCTTTTTCAAGATACCACTGCAATCTTTCTCTGGGCTTCACCATGGCTGCGGGATAAACCTTTTTTGCCTTTTCGGGTACCTCGAAAATCTCTTTGAGAACATTCTTCTTTTCTTCTCCAAAAGCGAGAAAAAGAACTTCTCTTGAACTGTTGATCAGTGGAAGAGTCAGTGTGATCCTTTCTTTCGGAAAAACAGACGGTGGAGCTTCAGCAGATACCACCCACCGGCTTTTCTCGCCAAGGATCCGGCTTCCCGGGAAAAGCGAAGCTGTATGGCCGTCTGCTCCCACTCCGAGAAGCATCGCATCGAATACCGGAAAAGATTTTTTCCCTGGGGAATCAAAAAACTCTTTCAAGGTCTGCTCATAAGATCGAGCCGCCTCTTCAGGGGTTGCGGTCTCTGTGGGAATGCGGTGAATATTCTGGTGGGGAATCGGGATTTTAGATATCCATGCGTCATAAGCCATGCGAAAATTGTTATCCGGATGGTCTTGAGGAACGAAACGTTCGTCCCCCCAAAACAAGTGAACAGAATTCCATCCCAGCCTTCCCGCGAATTCGCTGGCGAGAAGATTGTACAGAAGCACTGGGGTTTTTCCTCCGGAGAGGGCCATCGTGTACCGTCCATGGTCCTCGATAGCGACTCCAGCGGCCTCCACAATCCTCTCCGCCAATGCCAGACTTGCCTCCCCGAGAGTCTTGAAGGAATGAACTCCTGGGATCACGGATTCTCCCATTTCTTCCCGTCCCCTATCAAAAGCTTGTCCGCCTCCTCAGGTCCCATCGCGCCCGCTTCATAAGAATGGGCAGGGAAATTTTGTTCCAGAAGAGGGTCGAAAAGCTTCCACGAGGCTTCGATTTCATCTCCTCTCACGAAGAGCGTCTGGTCGCCCTGAAGGATGTCCAGGATCAACGTCTGGTACGCTTCAGGAAGAGGGCCAAACGCATCTTTATAATGGAAATGAAGACTCTCTGTTTTCAACCATAACGGTTCTCCGGGCCTTTTCACGTCAAAATACAGATAAAATCCTTCGTCGGGCTGAAGGGTGATGACGAGCCTGTTGGACGTGATCTGACAGGAGCTATAAGGCCGGAATATGCAGACAGGCTCATGTCGGAAGGTGATCACAATCTGAGTCACACGGCGGGTCAGACGCTTTCCTGTCCGGACGTAAAACGGAACACCCTGCCATCTCCAGTTATCGATCTCGACTTTCATGGCCACATAGGTCTCGGTGGAAGAATCATCCGCCACTCCTGACTCCTCCCTGTAGCCTTTGACTTTTTTCCCTTCGATGGATCCCTTTCCATACTGTCCGAACACGACATAATCCGGTCGAATCAGAGGAATGGACCGGAGGACCTTGACTTTCTCATCCCGTATATCATCCGCTGCAAAAACCGCAGGAACCTCCATCGCAATCAAGGTGAGAAGCTGTGTGAGATGATTCTGGACGATGTCCCTGAGAGCTCCGGCTTTGTCATAGTATCTCGCGCGCTCCGCGATTCCGATGCTCTCGGCCACAGTGATCTGGATATTATCGATCCGGTCTCTGTTCCACAGAGATTCAAAAATCGTGTTGGCGAAACGGAAAATCAGCAGATTCTGGACAGTCTCTTTACCGAGGTAATGATCGATCCTGTAGACCTGAGATTCATTAAAATACTGATGGAGCAGGCGATTCAGCTCTTGAGCCGTGTTCAGGTCGCTGCCAAAAGGCTTCTCGATAACAATCCTAACCCAGCCGTTACTCGAGTTCAGCCCGGACTCCCCTATTCCGGTGATCGCTTTCGGAAAAATCGCGGGCGGGATAGCCATGTAAAACACCCGGTTGCCGGGGATATCGAATTCCTTTTCGAGGGATTCGACACGCTCCACAAGCTTGGAATAGCCATCCGAAGACTTCCCGAGAGAATGGTAGTGGAGGCAGGTGTCACACCACTTATCCCTATCTTTTGAGGAAATTCCGGCATTTTTCAAAGCCTCTCTGGCTCTCTCCCTAAAGCCTTTATCCCCCAGCTCCTTTGTTCCCACTCCCAGAACATGGCAGCGGTCCTGCTGTTTTTCATGAGCGAGCAGTCGGTATAAACCGGGAAGGAGTTTGAGAAAGGAGAGATTTCCGGTTGCGCCGAAAATGACAAAGATATGCCTCTCCAAGGGATGCTCCATCATGAGCCTCCCTTAGGCTTGATGTCATGCCCTCCGAATTTATTCCTGAGAACAGCCAGAAGTTTATTGGAGAATCCCTCTTCATCCTGGGAAAGGAAGCGCTGAAGAAGCGACAGAGTGATCACCGGAGCTGCCCTATTCTGCTCCACACTCTCGAGGACTGTCCACCGGCCTTCTCCGGACTCAGAGACATGAGGGGCAATCCCTTGCAATTCCGGATTTTCCTCCAGGGCTTCTGCAGCTAGGTCGAGGAGCCAGGAGCGAACCACGCTTCCGTACCGCCAGACTTCGGCGACTTGATGAAGGTCCAGACTGAACTCCTCTTTCCCTTTCATCAACGCAAAACCTTCGGCATACGCCTGCATCATGCCGTATTCAATCCCGTTATGGACCATCTTCACAAAATGGCCGGCTCCGTTCGGACCCACATGTCCCCAACCTTTATCCTGTGCAGGGGCCAGGGTTTCGAAAATCGGGCCAAGATACTCCACTATCTTTTTCTCTCCTCCGACCATCAGGCTGTAGCCCTCGCTCAACCCCCAAATTCCTCCGCTCGTTCCGGCATCGACATAATGTATGTTTTTGGACTTGAGCAGCTCGGCCCGGCGCACTGTATCTTTATAAAATGAATTTCCTCCGTCAATAATCACGTCATCGGCGTCAAGAATCGGGATGAGCGCTTGAATAGTTTTATCCACCGGCTCACCGGCTGGGATCATCAGCCAGATGACTCGAGGAGGCTTTAATTTTGACACAAGCTCTTTCAGGGAAAAGGCTCCCTCGGCTCCCTTTTCGACGACACGGTTCACGCTTTCGGGTCGCCGCGCATGACCCACCACGCGGTGGCCTCCCTTCACAAGCCTCTCGATCATATTGGCTCCCATCCGCCCGAGTCCTATCATTCCTAATTCCATTTATAAACCCTCCTTATGGATTTGCTGTATCTATGACTCCATTTATCAGTTTTGTCTTCCGAATAATTCTTGAAGAGTTCTCAGTCCGCTGGCAATATCGGCTCCCAGATTCACTCGAAGAACTCGACGGCCTCTCTGCTTGAGAGCTCTGTAATCTCCCAGAGCCTGCGCCTTGATCAACTTCTTAAAACTGTAATCCGTCTCAGGAACAGGCAGATCAACGTCCGGCTCATCGATTATCTGGAGAAAGAGACCGGTGTTCTGCCCTCCTTTGTGGAGCTGGCCAGTGGAATGGAGAAAACGAGGTCCATAGCCCAGTGTCGTGGCTGACCGAGTGCGTTTGAGAAGCTCTAACCTGATGTCCTGGAGGGCATCTGTCGTCGACTGTGAGACAGGAAGATAGGCCTGGAGTGCGAAATAGTCTCCTGTCTTGGCCTGTCCAAGCCAGTCTTTCAAAGCTCTGGCAAGAGCTTCCGGTTCATCGGTCGACCACGTCTCTACATCGTTCTCCTCTTCCATTTTTCCGCCCTCCTCCATGGCCGTCTTGGTGAAATCTTTAGCCAGCTGGACGTCGGGCTGATTGAAAGGATGTATCCCGAGCACGGAACCCGCAGAGGCCACCGCGATCTCCCAGGAGTAAATCTCACGTCCCAGGTCATAATGATCCTTGAGTTCAATCCAAACACAAGGATGACCGGCCTGCTTCAGATCATTCATCCGGTTCTGCAATTCTTGATCATCTCCTCCTTCATGACTCAAGAATACAAAAAACCTGTCCTCACCGTACTCGCTCGGAGAAACAGGCGTTTCACCTGCCACCGGCAGTATCCCCTTGCCGTCCTTTCCCGTGCTCTCTGCGATGAGCTGCTCCAGCCAGTCGGGAAAGCTTTGGATTGATTCAGAGGCGAAAAACGTCAGTTTGTTGCGGTCTTTGGCGATTTCTCCGAGAGAGGCTCCAAGTCTCAGGCCCGCTACCTTATCTTCCGAAACACACGACGCGCAGTTTTCAGAGGCAGTCCATGCCCTGTCCAGAAGCGCGTGGACGTCCATTCCGATCAGCACGGCCGGGACCATCCCGAAGTACGTGAAGGCCGAGTAACGGCCCCCCACATCCGGATTCGCTTCGAAAATCCGCCGAAAACTCCTGTCTTGAGCCAGCTGGTGGAGAGGCGTCCCGGAATCGGTGATGGCGACAAAATGCTTTCCGGGATTCTCCACGACCTGCCGGGCTTTATCCCAGAAATAACGAAAAAGTGAAAGGGTTTCCAGCGTGGTTCCTGATTTGCTCGAAACAAGGCAAAGAGCGCGGCTCAAATCCAACCCATTCTCCAGAGAACGCACGGCTCCAGGATGCGTGCTGTCCAGGACAATCAATCTGGGATATCCGGGCGCATTCCCGAAAACTTTCTGAAAAACATCCGGCGCCAGGCTCGAACCTCCCATTCCGAAGAGAACCACATCAGATATTCCCTCATCCTTGATTTCTTCGGCAAACGCGTCCAGCATTTCCAGGTTGTCGTGCATCATCTCTGGGAGAACCAGCCAGCCCAGTCTATCTGTGATCTCAGGTTGAGGCTCGGGAAACCACAGCGTGGAATCTTTGGACCAAAGCCTTCTGGAAAAATCCTGTTCTTTCCAGAGTTTTAACCGCGCGTCCACCTGCTTTTTTTTATTTCCGAGTTCGAGGGATTGATAATCTTTCACATCGTGCAGCATGGCATGACGCTTTTCTTTTAGAGTCGAAAGCAGCGAATCAAAGGATTCCGCAAAAGATTTGACTCCATCCTCTTGGAGTTTCCCGGTGATCGCAGCCAGGTCAATCTCCAGTTCGGCCAGTTGCTCGAGTGCTTTCTCCGCTTCTTCCCATCCTTCATCGAGGGAAGGGCGGACAGTCCCATGGTCCCGGAAAGCGTTCATGGTCGCGGGAGGCATTGTGTTGACTGTATCCGGCCCGATCAATTCCTCGATGTAGAGAACATCCGAATATGTCGGATTCTTAGTGCCCGTGCTCGCCCAGAGCGGACGCTGGACTCTCGCACCCTTTTTTTCCAGCTCTTTCCATTTATCTCCGCTGAATACCTCTTTAAACCGCTTATACGCCATTTTCGCGTTGGCTACAGCAATTTTCCCTTTGAGCTCAAGAGCTTCCGGAGTACCTGTATCATCGAGAGCTTGGTCCACCACATTATCCACACGGCTCACGAAGAAGGAGGCGACCGAAGCCACCTTATGCGGCTCCGAACACTTTCCCAAGCCCTTTAGGAAAGACCGAACGACTGCTTCATAATGGGACAGAGAAAACATCAGGGTGATGTTCACATTTATTCCTGCCGAGATGAGAGTCTCAATGACCGGGATTCCTTCTGGTGTGGCAGGGACTTTTATCATGATATTCGGCCGGCTGATTTCTTTCCAGATCCGTTGAGCTTCTTCGATACTCTGCTTGGTGTTGTGGGACAGCTCAGGAGGCAATTCGATGCAGACAAAACCATCCGCGCCATCTGTCTCGTCGTACACTCCTTTCAGGATATCCGCAGCCAGTTGAATGTCCTCGATTGCCAGTTTCTCGAATAAAGACCGGGCATCCGCGTGGGGATCAGCATCGATGAGTTCTCGCAGTTTGTCATCGTAGTCAGAGCTTCCCGCAATGGCCTTCTGGAATATCGTCGGGTTGCTGGTCACACCTCTCAGTCCATCCTCTTTCACCAGTCGTTCAAGCTCTCCACTGGTGATCAGATTCCTCCGGATGTAATCCAGCCAAACAGACTGACCGTGTGTGTTCAATTTTTTTAAAGGATTCATTTCTTTGTTCCTTTTCTTGCTCTCATGATGAATTACTTTATGATCTCCTGGGCTAATGCAGCCGCACCCATAATCCCAGATTCCTTCCCGAGCGCGGCTTTGACTATGCTCAAATTATCCACAGAGGTTCTCAAGGCTCTCCTCCGGATTTCTTCCTCTGCGATCTTTATGAGTTCCGGCAATCCTTCAATGACTCCGCCTCCGAGAATAAGCAGACAGGGATTAAACGCATTCACGATACTCACAAGGCCCGAAGACAAATAGTGCGCGGTTTCCATGAACAATTGAAGAGCCATAGGATCTTCATCATGGTAGGCCTGACTGACTACGGCAGCCGTAATTTTTTCCACACTTCCGGCCAGAGAAATCAATTTTTTCCCGGCTCTCGGCTTCGCCCGAACGGCTTCCTGAGCGCGTTCAGCGATGGCCCAGCCGCCCGCATAAGCCTCCAAGCAGCCGCGGTTCGGGCAATGACATTTCCGGCCGTCCACGATCAGCGTCGTGTGCCCCAGCTCCCCAGCCGTGTGGCTGCACCCATGAAGCAGGTTCCCGCCGCTGATCACGCCGCCGCCGATTCCGGTTCCGACGAAAACAACAACCAGGTCATCTGCACCTTTTCCTGCCCCAAAACGCCACTCCCCCATGGCCGCTGCGCGGACATCGTTAGCGACGACGACAGGAAGTTTCAACCTCTCCTCCAGCTTTTCTCTCAACGGAAAATCTTCCCACCCAAGATTGGGCGAAGAGAGGACAACACCCGACTCGTCCACCTGGGCAGCAATCCCGATCCCCAGCGCCCGGGCGTTTCCTTTTGCCTTACTCAAGCATTGATCGACACAGATGGAAATATCCTCTATGACTCTGTCCGCTCCCTTTTCCGGGTGTGTCGGATGGCGGTGAGAAGAGACTATGTTTCCTTGAGAATCCACAAGAGCGGTCTCCACCTTTGTCCCCCCCAGGTCGACTCCCAACATCATTGGCATTTTCTGTTTTATACTCATGATTTCCTCTTTCCTCAGATGAATGAACTCAAAGCGTGGAACTCCGTCGGTATCCTCTTCAATCCTCCTCTACTAAACTTTGTAGAAGATCCATTCTATTCATCCGTTCTTCGACAGTATCGGCCTGAACAAGGTAGGAACCGCACACAAACATATTCGCTCCTGCCTTATGCGCTTTCACGATCGTATCCGGCTTGATCCCTCCGTCCACCTCGATGTCCAAATCCGGCATCCGGTCTCGAAGGCTTCTGACTTTATCCAGTTTTTCAGGTAAAAATTTCCCTCCGTAATAGCCCGGATGCACGGTCATCACCAATACCTGGTCAATATCGTTCAAATAGTCTTTGATCTCTTCAATATTTGTTTCAGGCCTGAGGGCGAACCCGACTCTTTTATCCCTATTCTGCATGAGTTTCAAAAAGTTCTCCGGATTTTTCACAGATTCGATTTGAGCGAGTACAGTATCCACGCTTTCCCCGTTCTTCTCGACCCACTCCACCGGGTCTTCAACCATCAATTGGGCTTCGAAGCGCCATTTTCCCTGAGGCAACCGAAGCTCAAAATCCAGGGAACGGCTCGGAACAAACTGACCGTCCATGACATCCAGCTGGAAGAGTCCTGCCGTATCTTTCACCTTCGAAAAAAGAATATCCAGCTCTTCCTGTGTTTCAGCGATAAGAGAAGGGACAATGATCTTATTCATCCCCGGTCCTCATATTCCGCTATTTTCTGGATTCTTCTTTTGTGCCTGTCTTTTCCGCTGAACGGAGTTTCCAACCAGACGCGGATGATCTTTTTCACTCTGCGGAACGGGAAGAATCTTCCCCTCAACCCCAATACATTGGTATCGTTATCGATCCTGGACATTCTTGCTGAATACGCATCATAGGCCGCCGCAGCTCTGACTCCTTTGACTTTGTTCGCGGCGATCGTCATTCCGGTCCCTGTGCCGCAGACCAGGATGCCGCGTAAATTTTTATTTTCCGCTACTTTCTCGGCGACTTGAATGGCGTAATCGGGGTAATCCACTGAATCAAGACTGTCTGTTCCCAGGTCGATGGTTTCTATCTCTTTTCTTTTTAAGTACACTTTAATTTTTTCTTTGAGCTTGAAACCGGCATGGTCAGAAGCAATAACGACTTTCATTTTTTTATCCTTGTCCTGGAAATTTAAATTCCTTCAAGTTTTCCTCTTGGTCTTTTTGAATTTCAATTTCTGTGCCAAACGGAACATAAATCAAAAAAACTTGTAACTTCTTTATTTTCTAGCCGATAATTATGTATGGCAAATGATGACAGGCGGTCAGAAGAATATGAATACCGATATTTCGGCGATAACTGCTGTTTTATTCCGTCCGGGAAGCCTTTTTTCTCTTTTTCTTTTTAGTATTAATAAAACAAGATGAAAAAAAATTCGTTTGTCAATTCAACTTAAGTTATTCAAACCGGAAAATGAAGCCCGTGAATTGAGGCACCTTGAAAGATTTGAGGACTTTTCGGATAACTGACATAAAAACCTCTTTACTGTTCTTCAGGTTTTCATCCAGGACATCGACCGGCGTCGGCTCTTCTTTGACTCCGTTGGCATAATCCACTCCAAATCCGAGCAGTGCATACGGAATTTCCAGCTCTCCGGCGAGTACAGCTTCTGGTCCGGCAGTCTGGCTGACAAAAGAAGCATAATGGCTCATCATCCGGATCTCTGCCTGTGTATTGAATCGAGGACCGTTGGCATGAGCGTAAACAGCGTTTATGATCGGATCTTCTGCTGCGTTGATGAGTTGCTGTCTGAGGTCTTCAGAAAAAGGTTTATCGAATATATAATGCCCTTTTGATTTGTTTCCTTCCTCATCGTATATCGAGCACATTTCTCCATTCGGAAGGCGATTTTCTGGAAAATACAGGTCGTCAAACACAACCAATCTGGCGAGAGGAATGTCCGGGTTCAACACGCCGCACACTGTTGTGGCGACGAGCGCCTGGGTTTCCAGCGCTTTTAAAGCCATCAGGTTCGCCCTATGATTGATCATGTTCGGCAAAATTCTGTGGTGCTTTCCATGCCGGGCAAGAAAGGCGATCGCTCGTTCCTCCAATTGACCTGTTCTGATGGATACATCCCCGAATCGAGTTTTTAAAATCCTGTCTTCTCCCCCTTTCAGCCCTGGAAAATCATAAAAACCCGAACCCGATAAGATTGCGAGATCAATCATCCTGATCCTCTAAGGCAAGAATAGACGTAGACTCTTTTTTGAGTGTCGAATGCCTCATCAGAATTTTGCTGGTTTTAATCATCATAGCTGTCGCAGTATTTTTCTACCTATAGCAGAGCCGTGCTTGAAAGTCAATGAAATGCAGTTTGGGAACGTCCCCATTTAATTAAAAACCGGGGGTTAAGGTGAACTGGAAGTACCAGTCCTTATGGGGCCTATCAAGAGGATGAACATAATTCAATCCTAAGATCATAAACCCGAAGAGATTGGTGCGGAGGCCGACTCCCACACTCCTGAGGAATCTGCGTTCTCCTCCTAAAAACCAGGCGCGATCGTCCACGCCGTCTGAATCATAATCGCTTTCCATCCATGCAACTCCCGCATCAAAGAAGGAAATAAAGTCAACCGGAAAGATCCCGTAATATCCCTTTCCGAGTCCGAGAATCTTGAATAGAGGAAATCTGAGCTCCACATTGGCCACCAGAATTTTGCTCCCGAATAACTGGCCGTAATCAAACGGATCTACAGACGAATAAATCTCGCTCGAGCTGAATGACCTCGAACTGTAACCGCGCACAAGGGTTTCGTATCCGAGAAAAAGGGGGTAGAAGCGAGGATCTTCAGCTCCTCCCCCATACCGGCCGTAATGCAGTAAACGGAACGCCAGGGTGAAGGGCTTGACCGGCATGAAGTAATGGCGAAAGTCAGCGAGCCACGTGTACAGATCGACCGTCCCATTCAGAGACTCGAACTGTAAGCGGTAACTCTGTCCGAGGATGGGACTTGTGGCTCCAAAATAAGCTGTGTCATACACAAAGGCAAGCGAGGCGAATCCAAACTGAAGGCTATCCGGAGCTGGCAACTTTTCTTTCTGCCTGTAAATCATATACCCATCAATTAAAGAAAAGACTCGAGTGTACGCTTCCTGTTGATAATCGATCAGCCGATAGCCTCCAGAAAGTTCCACGCGCTGTGCCCGATTGAACGGATACGCCGCAAACCCAGAGGCTTGATAGTATATCTGGCGAAAAATTATTTCTTCCTCTACGAGAACCGGCTCCCCATACATCTCACTTCCATAAACGGCATAACCTCCGGAGATGTAAGGAATGCGCTGGACAACCGCGCCCCAATTCAAGCGGCGAGTGGAATTCTGGTACCCGACAAGCGCCGCAGTATCCTGGAGCCGGTTGTTGACCTGGAACATCCCGGCCAGGCTGTGGTATCCGAGCATATCACTGAAAAACAGCGCGGCACCTCCGCCAGCATAAGTTCCGAACCTGTCCACTCCGATGGCCATTTGAGGTTGGCTGATATAGTCCAGCTGCAATTTTGGCTTGTAATCCACGACCGGATAGGCCGGAGCCTCTGGAAGTCCGAACACAGGATTCTGCAGCAATTCAAGAACTTCACCTTCTGGCTCCTCCCTGGGAGGAAGGACAGAGGGCTGGATGTGCCCGAACTGATTTTGGGGCTCTCTTCCGGCCAAACTCTCTTCTTCATCTATGGAGTAAATGTTAAAGTAGTTGTTCTCAAAAACACAGTAGACAAGTTGACCGCTCTCCTGCGCAATAGACAGGGCGGGACTGACAGGAAGAATTCCGCTCACGCCTGTATACAGGTTCGTGATCTGGCGAATTTCTCGTGTTTCAACGTCGATCCTGTATATGTTCGTGATCCCGCCCGGATCAGACAGAAAGTACAAGCTCTTTGAATCTGGAGCCCACTGGGGATTGATATGTTTCGCTCCGCTGAAAGCCTGGATCTCCTGTACATCTCCAGACTCAGGATTGAGAAGTGCAAGACCGTAACTGCCAGCGCTCAGGACGGAGAGGTCGGTGGAGAACCGGTCCGTGACAAAAGCGATGGTCTGCCCGTCCGGGGACCATGTCGGATAAAGGTCTGCAAAGGGATCGTCCGTCATCTTCTGCAGCTCTTCGTTCTCAAGGTCATAAACAAATATATCTGTGAACCCGCCGGCAAGAGCGGAAAAAGCCACGAACCGTCCTTCCGGGGACCATGTCGGAGTCAAAATTTCTCCAAGTTCTGGAAAGGCCACCTCTTTCTCGGTCACTCTCTTTTTCACGTTGATCAGAGTCAGGACAGGCCGTCCCTTGCTCACAGCACTGAAGAGAAAACGCTCTCCTTCTGCGTCCCAGCAACCCGAGGATTTGATGAATTCCAAACTCTCGAAATGGGGATCGACAGCTGTTTTGATGAGCCTCCGCTTGACCTTCCCTGATTCCGTTTCGGCCAGATACATATCCACAGAGAACAGATCACGCGAAGAGAGAAAAACAATCTGCTGACCGTCAGGGCTGAGAGAGGGAGACACATTCAATCTTTTGTCTTCTGTACCTCGAATCAGCAGGCGGCTGGACTGATCCGTGATTTGAGTCATTTCAGCCAAGGGGAAGTACGTCTCTTTCAGCGATTCCTGCCATTCCTGGATAAGTTCTTCCACAGAGACTCCCAGTAATCTTTTGATCGCTCCTTCATATTCTCCTGTTCGGCTGAAAGATTTCATCAGTCTCGGCACTGCCCCGTCTCCCCATTTTCCTGTGATATACGCCCAGAGAGATTGACCGTATCGATAAGGGAAATACCGGGAACTGTTCAGCTGCCGGTACGTCGGGAGATTGTCTTTCTGTGTGGCATCACGCATCCACATGGCTGTATGAGGATCGACCGGGCCGATAGACAGATACTCGGCGAGGCCCTCGATCATCCACAACGGAATCCGGAAAGTCGTTGTTGAAGCTCCGGCATATTTCGGAGAGTACTCAGAGGCCAGATCAAACTGGAATGCGTGAACAAGTTCATGTCCGATCACATGGTCGGACTCCGCCAGAGAAACTCCCAGCGGAAGTATGATCCTCCTCTTGAAGATCTCGGTCACTCCACCGGTCCCTTCTCCTATAGTGCCCGGGATAGCCGATGTCTGCTGGAATTCAGACGCGCTGGCGTAGAGGATCAGCGGCTGACGGCCCTTGAGCTGGTGATTGAAAATACGGGAGAGACGCGCATACCATCGCTCCGCGATTTGCGCGGCCTGAATCGCGGCCTCCCTCTTTTCAGGATAAAAATAGATGTCGAAATGCTCAGTGTGCATGACCTTAAAGTCGAATTTCTTGTACTGGACCTTGTTCCGGCCAAAGTACTGGGCATCTAACGGGATCACCGCGCTCCCCACTGCCAGAGTCAGGAGTAGGGCAAACACCATGGATCTATATCCAAGCTTACGCTTCATGACTCCTCTCCGGATTTTCCTGTCATACTTTTCTTGCAGACTTCTCTTAAACAACGGAATGGCTCAAAAAGTTTCATTTTTTTATTGGTCAGTACAAACAAACAGCCCTCTCTTATTATAAACCGTCTCAAGTCCGATTTTCCAGAAAAAAGGTGTGGGACGTTTTCTGAGGTTAAATCTTTATGAATATCTTTTTTCTGTACAGAGGGATCATGATTACTATCCAGATGAGAATCAGAATCAGCGGGTAGATAAGGGAACCATTGAGGTTTCCCGCCCAGGGGACAAGAAGCCGGCTGTATATCAAAGCTTTTAATGGGACAGCTTCCCCATTCGAGGAGACTCGAATCAGGCTCATCAATTTGACCATCAAACCCGAACCCACATAAACGGCGATGGCGTTCGTACCAAAGACGAGCAACGGAAAAGCCCACTTCTTGAATCTTAATCCCTCTATCAGCCAGTAACAGATTCCCAGAAGGAACAAAGCCGCGCCCGCAGTGAAAATCACATATGTGCTTGTCCAGAGCTGCTTGTTTATCGGAAAAAGAGGATGAAGCAGAAGGCCGGTCAAAGTCAAAACAATCCCCCCGATAAAAAGGCCTCCGGTCTTCTGAAGAACAGACTGAGAGGAGCGGAGCCAGTCACCGGTCAAAGTTCCGAGCAGTGAAGTTGAAATCGCAGGTAGCGTGCTCAAGATTCCTTCCGGATCAAACCCGGGTTTATACAGATGCCCGGCAAGAAGCTTGCTGTCGATGTAAGCGCAGAGGTTGCCTTCGTATTCCAAGATTCCAGGGCCGTATCCCGGCACTGGGACAAGCTTCATCATTAACCAGTAAAAAGCCAGCAGAGTAACAGCGATGAGAGTCCTTCCTTTCGTTCCTGTCTTGAGAAAGAGCAGTGCGGATATAAGGTAGCAGAGGGCGATTCGCTGGAGAACGCCCGGGATCCTGAGCGTGGCGAAGTTAAAACGAGGGATAAGAGCCAACAGCAATCCCAAGACAAAAAGGATGAATGTTCTCAGAAAGATTTTAGAATACAGGCCAGATTTTTCTCTATCCTGTTCGAGTCTGCGGGAAAAAGACAAGGAGATAGAAACCCCAACAATAAAAAGAAAAAACGGGAAAACCAGGTCAGTCAGAGTCCACCCGTGCCATTCCGCATGCTTCAGAGGAGCCCAGACATGGTTCCAGCTTCCAGGATTGTTGACCAGGATCATTCCCGCGATTGTCAAACCGCGGAACGCATCCAAGGACGAAAGCCTTTCCTGTGCGATAATGGGCTTCTCCTTTCTTGCAAAAAGCAAGAAGAGGTGGCCAATGCGCCACCTCTTCTTTCAGAGATGTATACCTTTTTCTCGACATTTTATCAACTCAG
>CAYGBC010000067.1:0-51686 GCA_964348015.1 uncultured Eubacteriales bacterium
CCTTTTATATCCAGACCGGTCGACAGCGTGACCTTTCCGTATCTGATATCCAGAGGATACGGGTTCTCGAAAAACTGGATAGGTTCTCTCTCCAGAGGTTCGATGGAAGGAGTTTCAGGCTTAGATGGCGCATCCCCGCGAGTGAGAGAGATCAACTGCTGCAGTTTGTCTTTGACGGAAAGGCTCTCATCTTTATCGATTGTTTCCCATGCCTCCATAATGATATCAGCTCTGGAACGGGCCTGTCCTTTTTTATCTGTGTCCTGGAGATTATCTGCGTCTGCAGACATTTTTTCTTCATCAAGATCTTTCAAGACGCCTTTGATCGGCTGTGCTTTGGCCCGTGCCTCCCTTTCTTTTTTCAGGCGTTGGAGCTTCTCTTTGATATCGGCCATATCAATCCCATTATAACTCCCAGTTATAAAAAATGAACATTTTTCACAAAATTATTACTACTAGTTATAAAATAACTCGATTTTTCTGTTTCTCCGCCTCAACAGCGCTTCCCTTTTTGTTCATTCACCAAGAAACTGGAGAAGGATCGTGCGGGAGCGGGAGCGGTTGTCAAAATCGAGGAAGACGATCTGCTGCCAGGTTCCGAGGTTCAGTGTTCCGTTGGAGAAAGGGACGGTCAGGGAAGGGCCTAAAAGCGAGGAGCGGACATGAGAAAATCCGTTTCCGTCCCCCCAGCGCGCATCATGATGATAGGTCACGTTGCTGGGGATGATCTTTTCCATAAGCTCAGAGAAATCTTTCACAAGCCCTGCTTCATGCTCGATGGTAGTCAGTCCGCCGGTGGATCCCGGGACAAAGAGATTGACGATGCCGTCCTTGAGCCCTTTTTCCGAAAGCTTTTTGGAAACATCCCCGGTCAGGTCTTTCATATCGTTGAAACCTTCTGTTGAAAAGCTGAGCGAATCACTTATCACTTTCATCTTCAAATCTCCCTAGTCATCATAAGACAATTTGAACCAGGCGTAAAGTTGACTCAGTTCTATTTCCTTCTTTATACGAGATTGCCACGTCGCTGTGCTCCTCGCAATAACACGTTATGAAGCTCTCTTTATCTTCCTTTATAAGGGATTGCCACGCAGAGCTCGCAATGACACCACCAACCCATTATTCCATCTTAAGGGATTGCCGCGCAGAGCTCGCAATGACACGTACTGAGGCTCTTCTCATCTCTGTTTTTATGGGATTGCCGCGCAGAGCTCGCAATGACTTCAGTAAGGAAATAGCCTTAAACACAAAGGATGTGGTAATCATTCCTTTTTCAGTCCTTTTTTTCTTCTTTTTTCTCTGATTTTCTGGTCAACGGAAATGCTCCAGCCTGCGTTTTGGTATATGAAAAGAAAAACTGCGTATGATATATAAAAAGTATGGATGAGCAAGCTGTAATTGAATCCGCCCAGAATGGAAACACGGAGGCATTGAGACTCTTGTTTGAAGATAATCGACAGAAAATATTTTCTCTGGCTTACCAGTACGTGAAAAACGTCGAGGATGCCGAGGATATCCTGCAGGAAACGTTTATCAAAGCCTACCGTTCTCTCGACAAATTCCAGTCCCGAAACAATGCGCGTTTTTCTCCCTGGCTCTACCGTATCGGAATCAACTGCAGCATCGACTATCTCAGGCGCAATAAAAACCGCAGGCTGAAACATTCCGACCCCGATGACCTGGACAATCTCTCTTCAGGCAGCGGCGGTTCGAGTTCTGATCCGGAAAACACCCGGGACCGGAAAGAAATCCGGGAAAAAATTGATCAAACTTTAAATAGATTATCAGGCCGTCAAAAAATGATCTTCATCCTCAAGCATTATCAAGAGCACACGACCGCTGAAATTGCAGAATACCTGAACTGCTCTGAAGGCAGCGTGAAAAGACAGCTCTTCCGGGCCGTTCAAGCGGTAAAGCAACATCTCAAAGGCTTTATCTTGGAGGATAGCTATGAAATGCAAAAAGTCTAAAGAAAAGATCGTCCTCTATCTTTACGGTGAGCTCAGCGAAAGCGAAAAAGCTGAACTCGAGAGCCATGTTAAAGCATGCCCTGCATGCAAAGAGGACTTCGAATACACGAAAAAAGTTTTTCAACTCATCGACGACAACAAAGAGGATTCTCCGGATGCGAACTGGGACAAGTGTTGGAGAGAAATCGGCACCGGCGTCCAAACCGAGCCCCGCAAACACAAAAGCTTTGTTCTGGCACCGCGATGGGTATACGCGGCGGCAGGGATGCTCCTCATTTTTGCCCTGGGAGCTTTCATCGGAAGATACTGGTTCTTTCCTCCAGAGCAATCTCCTGTGGAGGCAGGAATTTCTGAAAGCGCGATGAAACTGAAGTTGAACAGTTATATCGATGAACTCAAGCCGGTACTGATCGAATACGCCAATTACACCGCATCTGAGGAAAAGGATACCATGACCATAGAAAAAGACATCGTCCACAGTCTCCTCATCCAGAACCTTCTCTTGAAAGATCTCATCGCCAAGTCGGATCCTTCTCTCCTCCCTTTTCTGGAGGATCTGGATATTGTCCTCAAGGAGCTGTCTAACATGCAAAAGGGAGATCAATTGACTCCGTCAATGATCAAAGAACTCATCCATGAAAGGGAAATCCTTTTCAAGATGGAAATACTACAAACCATGTAAGGAGGTTGGAAAATGAAACTCATGAAATTTATATCCGTTTTTCTAGTTTTCTTCCTGATCTTCGGCAGTTTTCTTCTTGCCCAGCAGGAAGAAAAGGCTAAAGAGGAACGGGAAAAAGCCCGTCAGACTCAGGAGCAGGCACGAAAGGTCGAACAAGAGGCGCGAGAAGCCGAGCACAAAGCCCGCGAAATTTACGAGAAAGCGAAAACCTATGTTTACTCCAAAGAGTGGGAAAGTGCGATCGATGCCTTTCGAGTTCTGGCTGAAGTCTACAAAACCAGTGACTACTTCGATGACTCGCTCTACTGGTTAGGTTACAGCATGTACAAACACAGCGCAGACCTAAAAAATCTCGAAATGCAGCTCGAACTGCAGCAGCAAGCGCTGGAACCTCTCAATATGCTGATCGAGACATACACACAGAGTTCCTGGGCAGATGATGCGATGCGTCTCAGGATCGAACTGGCCAAAGAGCTCTACGAGAATGGACTGCATGAGTACAAAAGGTACATCAACGGCAGCGTGAGAGGTGAAATCATTGGGGGAGTCGAAGAAGGTATCCTCAGAGGTGTGAGAGGAGGAATCCGTGGTGGAATAAGGGGAGGCGTGAGAGCCGAAAGAGAGCAAGACCCTGAACTCGAAATGAAACTGGTTGCCCTGAACGCCTTGATGACCATGGATCCGGAGGAAGCCTTTCCGCTTTTGGTCAAAATCGTCAAAGAAGATGAAAATCCGAAAATGAGAGAAAGGGCTGCGATGATTCTCAGCCGGTCCGATAACCCTGAGGTCGTCCCCCTCTTCATCCAGTTGGCGACCACTGACCCGGACGAGGAAGTCCGGAGAATGGCTGTCTTTTCTCTGGGAAGAAGTCATGAAAAAGAAAGCCTTGATGCTCTTTTACGTATTTACGACACGACCACTGATGCGGAGTTGAAGGAGTACATCATCGTATCAATCGCCCAAAATCCGAGCAAAAAAGCTCAGGATAAACTTCTAGATATCATTAAAAACGACAAAGACAAAGAAACAAGGGAAAGAGCCATCACCATGCTCGGCGTGAGAAGACGAGAAGGGATAACGGACACGCTCATCAAGCTCTACGACGAAATGAAAGACCCGGAACTCAAAGAGCGTTTGATCATCACGCTCGGCCAGAATAAGAACCCTAAAGCGGGAGACAAGCTGTTCGAGATCGCAAAAAACGAAACAAATAAAGAATTGAAAGAAAGAGCCATAATCATGCTCGGCGCCTCGAGGAGTGAAGGGATGCTCGAAAAACTCCTCATGCTGTACGATAACACACACGACCCAGAGCTCAAAGAACGCCTGATTATCGGCATGGGACAAGGTCGAGATCCAAGAATCACCAACAAGCTGTTCGAAATTGCATCAAATGAAACAAATCCGGAACTCAGCAGGATTGCGATCACTATGCTCAGCATGAAACAAAGAGAGGGAGTGCTCGATAAGTTCATCCAGCTCTACGACAGCACAACCGACCTGGAGATGAAGGAACGTCTGATCATCGGAATCGGACAAACCAGAGACCCGAGAGCCAGCGACAAACTGTTCGAAATCGTAAAAACTGAAAAAAACAGTGAGCTTCAAGAAAGAGCCCTCACCATGATGAGTATGGACAGGAGCGAGAGGAATGTGGACAGGCTTATCGAGCTTTATGATTCCCTGGAAGACGAAGAACTCAAAGAGCGCGTGTTGTTCGGCTTCTTCAATTACAAGAATCCTAAAGTCCGGGATAAACTGATCGACATCATAAAAACAGAGAAAAACCCCGAAGCCAAAGAAAGAGCGATCATGATACTCGGAAATGAAAGAAGCGATGAAACCGTTGACCTCTTTGCTGACCTGTACAAAAACACAGACGATGTCGAGTTGAAAGCGAGGATCATCCATTCACTCGGTCAGAACAAGAGCGACCTGGCTGTGGATAAAATGATCGAACTGGCGAGAAAGGAAAAGAACTTGGAGTTGAAGAGACAATTTGTGTTCTACCTGGGCCAGTCTAAAAACGAAAGAGCCATCCAGTTCCTCAAAGAAATCATCGAGAAATGAGGAGAGGAAACAGAGTCGAATGAAGAGTCGAAAAACAAATTGGCGCGTGTCAACGGGTGCCATGGGAGCCGCACTCATGGTGCTGCTCCTGGCATCATTTTCGGCGGAAGAGCCCGAGGTTTTTTTAAAGGGCAAAGTCCACATCCTGTATGACGCAAACCTCAACCTGGCTCAAAGACTCGAATTGGCCAAAACAGAATTCAGAAAATCGAAAAGCGGAGATAGCTACATCACCGGTTACTTCTTCATGAGCAGACACAAAATCCACATGGGCGAAAGAATGGCATCGCAACAGCCTTACAGCGTCAAAGTGGATAGGGACGATATCAAGGTGCGCAGAAAATTCAAGGCATCCGGGACTATGGAGTCTTGGAATTCGAAAGATGCCGGTGAGCCCGTGGGCCTTCTGCTTCTCCACCGGATTTTCAAGGGAAAGAGTGAAATCCAGGACGCCCGAATCATCGACCTGGACCAGACTTATGAATTCGAAGACCAGACAGTTTACTGGCTGGGAAAAGCAGAAAATGAAGAAAGCGTCCGTTTTCTCCAAAACCAATTCGAAGACGGAGGCCCTGAGCTCCAGAAGACACTGCTGCATATTATTTGTTCACATGACGGCCTGAAAGCCCATGATTTTCTGCGGCGCATTGTCTTCGGAAATTACGCCCGCAAAGTGCGGAAAAACGCCATCTTCTGGCTGGGAAACTATCGAGACAGGAAGAGTCTCGACTATCTCAAAGATATCATCCAGAAAGAAGAGCGCTTGGAGCTCAAAAAGCAGGCTGTTTTCGCCATCCAGCTCAACGATGATGCCGAGGCTGTGGCAGAGCTGATCAAAATCGCCAAGACTGAGAGAGACCTTCAGGTCCGGAAGAATGCCATCTTCTGGCTGGGCCAAAAGGCATCACAGAAATCTATCAAAGCCTTGAAGGAAGTGGTAGAGAGTGAAGAAGACATCAAACTGAAAACCCATGCCGTTTTTGCCATATCCCAGCTCCCCAAAGATCAATCGGTTCCGATGCTGATCGACATCGCCAAAACAAACAAAAGTCCTGAGGTCAGAAAAAAAGCTATTTTCTGGTTAGGACAGACCGGAGACGAAAGAGCTTTGAAATTCTTCGAGGAAATTCTCTTAAAGAAGTAGGATGAAAAGCAGCCTGTCCCACTTAATCAAAAATTCTTCACTATAATCATTCAATAACATTTCACCAGTGTCATTGCGAACGCAGTGAAGCAATCCCATAAAAAGAAATGTATTCTACCCTATGGGATTGCCACACTCCCTTCAGTCGCTCGCAATGACACCTCTATCTTCCTTATTATTACTAAAAGTGTTACATGATCACTGCGTATAAAAAGGAGACAGAAATATTTAAAAAGCAGCCTGTCCCCTTTTTTACATGGCTAGGATTGAGGGAAGTAGATTTGCTCATACAGGCTTAAGGCAAACCGGTCCGTCATCCCGGCAATGAAATCCCCAACTCTCTTCTCTAAAGAATCCCCCTTGGGATAGGGCTTGATGTGCTCATCAGGATTTTTCAGGAAATGTCCGTACAGGTCTGTAATAATCTTTTCTGTCTTCTCCAGCTCGTCCCTTGATTGAGTGTTGAAATAAACCCTTTCATACAAAAAATCGCGGAGCTCCACGACCGCACTCCTTATCTCATCGCTCATAGCGATTTTTTCCAGGCCTGACCTCAAGCTGGCTTCCACCACATCTTCGACCATCCTGTCTATCCGGGAAGCATGCCATTTACCCAATGTCTGAATCAAATGCGCAGGGATATCTTTCTCTTGTATCACATCTGCCCGGACGGCATCATCGATGTCATGGTTGACATAGGCGATGATATCAGAGACTCTGACCACCTGTCCTTCCAGAGTCTCGGGCATATTCTTTTTCTCATCATCGAGAATTTCTCCCCGGCCTTTGGAATGCTTGAATATCCCGTCCCTGACTTCGTAGGTCAGGTTCAACCCTTTGCCTTCATACTCGAGTTTTTCCACGACACGGAGGCTCTGTTCATAATGGGAGAATCCTCCGGGGAGGAGCTTGGCAAGAGTTTCCTCCCCAGCATGTCCGAAAGGAGTGTGTCCGAGGTCGTGCCCCAACGCGATGGCTTCGGTGAGATCCTCGTTCAGCAGAAGAGCCCTGGCAATGGTGCGGGCGATCTGAGAGACCTCGAGTGTGTGAGTCAGCCGGGTCCTGTAATGGTCGCCGAACGGAGCCAGGAAAACCTGAGTTTTGTGCTTCAGTCTTCGGAAGGATTTGCAGTGGATGATCCGGTCTCTGTCCCGCTGGAAATCTGTTCGCAGTGAATGGGGCTTTTCCAGACGTTCCCTCCCTTTCGACTTTGAACTCAAACAAGCCCTCGGAGACAGAGTTTGAGCTTCCCGATCTTCGAGCTTTTCCCTAATGCTCATTTAATAAATCTTAATGACGAAGTTCTGGTGACCCTTACCAGGGCACTCATTCAATTATTCTATCAGCAAAAAGGCATACCGATTCATTTTCTGGGCATAATCCGAGAGGACATGTATCGAATAATCCGCCTGCCGCACAGTCGAGTATACATCTATACACATCGCCTCTGGCGTGGGGCGAGACATTTCCGGCTCTAAACAGCTTTCCTTCGTCCCCGGGCATTCCTTGCAGATATTGCAGCTGTCCATGAACAATAGAAAAGCCTTCTCGTGGCCGGATGTAAAAACTTCCGTCTCGAGCTTCAAAAGTCGGAGGTTTGTTTTCCTCGTCCATTTGAATCGGTCTTCAGGCTTCTCCACCTTTTTCTCAAAATGGAAGATAACGGCACTTTTATACTCGCTGAAGAACCGTTCGCATTCAGAAATCGACGGAGCGTTGGGTGGACAGGTTGCTGTTCGCCCGTATTCGTCACAACCGAACATGCATTTCAGCCGGACCCACTGTGCGGTCACGAACTTCTTCGGGTCAACCCACTTGAAGTCTGTGAAGTCATGAGCGATGAATTTTTCTTCGAGTTTCTTTTTATCGATCATCAAACATACACTCCAGGAATAAGTCTTGATGAGTAGCCCATTATAACACAGGGACACCCCTATGACTTGAATTTTTTCATGGGTTTGATTAATGTAACTTCGGGAAGAAGATAAGGCGCAGGAATTCCTGTTATGATCGAAGAAAATGTGAAAAAAATCCTCGAGGAACTGCCTGCGGGTGTCGAACTCATGGCCGCCGCCAAAGCCAGAACACCCAAAGAAATCCTGCGGGCTGCAGAAGCCGGAGTAAAAATCATCGGAGAAAACTACGTCCAGGAAGCTCTCGCTGCCTTTGAAACCGTGGGCCCTCTAGTCAAATGGCACTTTATCGGCCACCTCCAGCGGAATAAGGTGAAAAAGGCCGTGCAGATATTCGACATGATCGAGACTGTCGACTCCTTAGAATTGACCAAGGAAATCGATAAGAGATGCTCTCAGTACGGAAGAATCATGCCGGTTCTCGTGGAAATCAACAGCGGAAAAGAGCCCCAGAAATACGGCGTTCTTCCCGAAGAGGCGGAAAGCTTTATCCGTGAAATCCTTCCTTTTCAAAACGTCAAAATACAGGGATTGATGACCATGGGGCCGATGTTCGGGGACCCAGAAGACGCCCGCCCCTACTTCGTGGAGACCAGAAAAATTTTCGAGAAACTGAGGTCTCTTTCTCTTCCCGGCGTCGAGATGAAGTATCTTTCGATGGGGATGACGAACTCTTATAAGGTCGCCGTCGAGGAAGGAGCGAACATCGTCAGGATCGGGACAAAGATCTTCGGCCCAAGATAGAAAACATACAGGTCCGCTTACTCAACAATTGGTAACATTTCACTCGTATCATTGCGAGCGGAGCGTGGCAATCCCCTAAGACAGAATTTTCTTTAAGAGATTGCCGCGCTCCGCTCGCAATGACACATGATAAGTCTCTCCTTATTTCTCTTTTTATGAGATTGCCACATCGCTGTGTTGCTCGCAATGACACACGTGCAGTGTTACATCATCATCGAGCAAGTACACGAACTCCTTTTTTTTCTTTTTTTTCAAAAAAAGCTTGACAAATGGCCAAAAAATACTTATAGTATACACCGAAGGAGTTACTAACGTGGACCAGGCAGAAATTATTAAAAACTTAGAGAAATTAGGACTCTCCAACTACGAAGCGAAAGCTTATCTCGCTATCCTCTCGGAATACCCGTCAACCGGTTATAAATTGAGCAAAGCTTCCGGTGTTCCGCGTTCCCGCATCTATGAAACCATTGAAAAACTTTCGGCAAAAGGATTGGTGCTCACTCAAGACGGAGAAATAAGCCTTATCAAACCTGTCAGCCTCGAATCCTTTTTGGAAAGAAAGGAAAAAGAAAACAAACAGAATATTGATTCTCTGAGAAAAGCATTATCCCAGCTCAAAAAGCCTAAAGAAGATCAAGGAGTTTGGAACATCTCGGGAAAAGAACAAATTATCGAAGCCGCCGATCAGCTCATTTCTCAATCTCAAAAATATGTTTATTTAGAAGGTTTTGGTAAAGATATTGTGCTCTTCAAGGATGCGCTTGCC
Organism: uncultured Eubacteriales bacterium; assembly: GCA_964348015.1. GTDB lineage: Bacteria > Acidobacteriota > Aminicenantia > Aminicenantales > Aminicenantaceae > SOIA01. Next base: position 9,290 of record CAYGBC010000067.1, read on the forward strand.
AAGGCAGTGGAGAGAAAAGTCTCTGTCTATGGAGTGTACTGTGGGGAAGGCAAAATTGAGATCGGAAATCTCTCTTCTCACAAAGGCGATGTGTGTACGTCTTGCCAGGATATCGCCTTGAGTGTTGACTCAAAACAGGCTCTTGTGGGTTACACCTTTCCGGCCGATCACGCAAACGTGGCAATAACAAAAAATCCAGGAATCGTGTATATCATCGAGCAGTACGTCCAGCACGAAATATTCATAAGCAGAGTATTCGACATGGTAGACAAGGACATCTTGGATAAATTGAGCAAGGTCTATCAGCAAGTGATGGACAAGCTGCCATAATTTTTTTTTGCTCGGATGATAGTAACTACTTCAATGAATACTAATGGGAGGAAAAAATGATCCTAGAAAATGCGAAAGTGAGCGACCTTCCAGGAATTTTTTGTTTGTTGAGAGACAGCGGCTTGCCTTTTGACGGCTCCGCTCAAGACCTCAGTCATTTCTTTGTTATCAAAGAAGGCCGAGAGATCATCGGCTGTGCAGGTCTTGAAGTCCACGGAAAAGTCGGTCTCCTCAATTCATTTGCTGTCAAAAAGGAACAACAGGGTCAAGGATTAGGGAAAACTTTGATCAGAAGAATGCTCGATCTTGCCGGAAAAAGGAGCATAAAAAAGATTTATCTCTTGACTATCGATGCTTCTGAGTTTTTTTCGAAATTCGGATTTAAACGAGTTGAATGGCACGAGATTGATCCCGCCATTCCACAAACGAAAGACTTCTTCAACTGCTGTTCATGTTCAGCTATACCAATGGTCAAACACTTAGAGGTAAAGAAAAGAAATGTTCAGTTGGAAAAACTGGTGCGGTATTTTTGAGTTGATTTTCTCAGTTTGGAAATAAATGGAGGGAATGATGGATAGGAAACAAGAAGAATTGATCTCACTTGGAGCATCTGTTTCAGCCCACTGCCTGCCTTGCCTCGAGTATCATCTCAAACAGGCAAGGAAACTGGGCCTCTCGGATAAGGAAATTCACGATGCCGTGTGCGTGGGATTGAAAGTCATGAACGGTGCTGGAGAGAAAATGAAAGAAAAGATTAAAAGTAAACTGCCAGCAGTTAAAATCAAAGGGAACGAAAGTTGTACGAAAGCTCGAGGAGGAAAAGAAGTGAAAATTATCCCTTTTATTCCCTTTTGATCTTTCATTTCAGGAAAATTAAACCGGACGAAAAGCAAAAAATAAGGGAGGACAAGAAAAATGAGATTGAAAACAAAAATAGCGATTCTCTTGCTGTCTGTATTCCTTGCTGCCTTGGTCTTCAACTGGATCGCAGGATTTGGGTATGCAGATAACATCAAGCTCGCAGAATGTTCAGGTAACGAAATCCTCACTTCTTGCATCGCAAAAACACAAACAGAATCTCCTGAAAGTCTTATACCTCAAAAAAAAATTGAGCAAATTATTCCAGGCAATTGGTGAGACATTTATTTTATGGGAAAAAAGAGAGGAGCTGCCTGTATGATCAGTAATTCGGTATTACTTTTGTTTTATCTATCGAAGAAGATGGTGTCATTGCGAGCGAAGCGTGGCAATCTCATATAAGAAGATGTCATTTTTAACCTTTATCTTCCTTTCTCTGTATGAGATTGCCACGCTTCGCTCGCAATGACATTATTACAGCATTACTGAATAATTGAGAATAAATAACAGGCAACCTTTTTAAAAAAGCAGCCTGTCCCCTTTTTCATTTTTAAATCAGGATGCCGTCTTTCCAGCCCAATCGGATGAGCTGTATCCTGTCTGGATTGCTAAATCCAAGGTTATGCCGGGTCTCGGCGAGAACGATGTGCTTGGCCGGAGGCTGGAGAGGCCTGTCTTCGCCAAAAAACTCACGGCGCTTGGCCTGCAGGATCCGGACTCCCATCGAGTCAACGGCCACTGGGTCCTGGCTGACCAGGATTCCTTTGTATTCCCAGACATATCGATCGCTGTAATGATGGGGGCCGATGCCGTGGAAGAGCGGATTCAGCATGAGGAGAATATTCAGTTTGGTCCTCTCTTTGAGATTGTATTCTGTCCAGAGTGAAGCTAAATCCGCACAGGAATCGCCGTGATACGCCGAGGCCCGAGGCACAAACATGATATGATTCTTGATGCATCCGCCCATGCCCGACCAGTGATGTGTTCTCGCCGGCCTGGCGTTGATGATTGCAGTGGCATTCTGGAATACCGGATTTCTTCTCACCCCCCGGTCATCGATACCGATGTTCTCTTCAGGAACTCCTGCATCCATAACTCTTTTCTTGATGGCCTGCTCCACCTCGCGTGTTGTCGGAATCGGTCTCCAGACGTTGCTCTTGATGCCGACTATATCCGAAGGCTTGATTATCCCCTTCCAGGCCTCAACAGGGTCCCTGACGTCAAAAAGAGTTGAGACGGCTTCATCCAACATTCTCTGGACAACATCCGGGCTTGGCTTTTTGAAGGAGACCAACGCATTCTCGTCTCTGATCAGAACGACTTTAACTTTTCCAGATTTGTCTGTTTCTGGGACTAACTTCTCTTTTTTGACCGATTTCGGACTGCACGCCCAAGCTCCCGCAAAAGGAGTCAGAGCGGCCACTTTGAAGAAATCCCGCCTTGTGATGATCTTTTTCCCCATGCTTTCCTCCTTTTTATGTGGGCTTTCTCGTCAACAGATGCAAAAACTGGATGTCTGAAAAAGAATCCTTGTGAACTATGAATCTATTTTGATCAATCTATCCGACTTAAAACCATTTCTACCATTCTTTTCGCAAAATTGGCTGAAGGCGCGTTGAAGACGACAACCAAAATATCATCCTTGACTCTGGCAGTGGTCCATTTCTCATCTTCTGTCTGCACAAGACCCGCTTCCTTCGCATCCGGCATGTAGACGTTTGTAAAATTCTGATAAGCCCGGGAAGTCTTTAATTTCTCAGGGTAGCGAATGACAAGAAGGTAGAGCTTCTCATTTTTTTCCCTGTAAGTCCCGAGAGCCGCTTCAGTCTCCTGGTCGAGAAGAAGGATGTTCTCATCCGAGACATAAAAATGGTAGTTCAGGATCAAGTGGTTGTGAAAATAATGGACACTTTTTTCAACACGCGCTTCCTCAGGTAAAAAGGAAACAATATCAGGTTCCTTTCCTTTTTCTTCGATAGATGAAGCCACTTTCTGGCTCAATGCGAATAAGGCCTTTTTGGCTTCTTCGGTCTCCTCTTCCGCATACAGGGAGACAAAAAAACGCCCTTTCCAGAATGAGAGAAGGCCGCCTTTGTACGTCGACCCCCTCCCGACTCCCGCGTCTTCGCCCTCAAGGTCATGCGTGAACACTCCGAAGGCATCTTTGGATGAGGGCATCTCGAAAAGATCCGCGACCAGATCGGGCTGGCCTTTCTTTGAGAAACGCCTGGCCAGAAGGCGCTTGAAATTATAAGAACGGTAGACCTCCCCTGCCCCGTCAATATAATCGAAAATCGTCTCTGGATCATAAAGCACATCTTTCTCTTTAACCATCCAGCCGTTAATCTCCTGCGGTATCAGACTTCCCAAAACGTTTTTTTTATCATCAGAACATGCGCCCATCGAACTCATCCCTCCTATCAAGAAAAGACAAATGAGGATCCCGCACAGTTTTTTCATGACTCTGAATTTTATATGATTGCATCCAAAACGTAAAGGTTATTCCGCAAACGCACATTCAGAAGTTAAAATCCATAGTTTTTTTAGATCCTCAAAATACAAAATGTATTCAACAATGGCATTATCTCTTCCTAACTCACTATAAAAAAAAGACCTGATTAAATCTTATTATTTCGATAAATTTATGTTGAAAAAAGAACCGAAATTAGATACCATCAGATTTGAAGAGATACAATTTCATATGATAATAAATTTTTTCCTTGGGAGGAAGCCATGTTAAAATTATCAACCAAAGGTCGATATGGAACCCGCCTGATGCTCAATCTTGCCCATCACTACAAAAACGGCAATGAAGCAGTCATTTTAAAAAGTGTATCCGATAATGAAGATATTTCCATCCGTTATCTAGAACAGATCGTCATCCCGCTCAAAATAAACAAACTTGTAAAGAGCATTCGCGGTGCCGGCGGAGGATACACGCTCGCCCGTCACCCCTCCAAGATCAAACTCAGCGAAATACTCCATGCTCTGGAAGGGTCATGCTGTCTGGTTGATTGCGTGGAAGACGAAGATTACTGCGACCGTACGCTGATATGCGCGGCTCATGACATATGGGAAAAAGCCAGCAAGCTCCTGAAAGATTATTTCGGGAACATCACCCTTCAAGACCTTATCGAGATTTCGAACAAAAAGAATACCAAAGCCAAGACTAAGAGCAAAACAAAAAACCCATAATTCACCCCCCCGAAGGAATCCAGCCAGAGTATTATTCCGGAAAAAGGTTATACAACTGAAAATCCGCCCTCTTTTTAAAAATTTTTTTGCGCTAATGGATAGTCTTTTTTCCGTGTTCCCAGAATCCGAATAAACAGCCGCGATCGGCGTATCTACTCCTCTCTTTCGATTTGCCCTGAATCCTCGGATTCCGTATAATAATATCTTATATTTCATATAGATTTTACATTTTGTATAATATCTATAGAATTAATCTCAAGTCCCACAGGCAAAGGAATAGTGTTGAATATCAAAGATTGGAGCCTCAAGCGTAAAATAATACTGCACGTGATCGTCATCGGCGCAGTGGCTGCCTTCATCCTGACTTTTCTCTACATCAACACTCAGAGAAACATCATCCACACCATGAATAAGGAGAGGGCTGAACTTGTGGGGTCCATGATCGAAAACAGCATCAGCCCTGCGATGGAAAAAGGAAAGTCAGATAAGTGCCAATCCATTCTTCAAGACATCGCTTCTTCCAAAGGCCTGAAAAAAATACGAATCATGAGTCCGGAAGGACAAATAATCCAATCTTCAGATAGGGAAGAGATGGGAAGTTTTGCGGGAAGAGAGATATTAATTAAAATTGATGAATTGCTTCAAAAAAATGATGCCTCGAGCACTTTTTTCATCAGGCCGGATTCAACGCTCCAGGAATTCCAGGTAATCGAAAACAGGAAAGAATGTATGGAATGCCATTCTCCAGATGAAAAAATAAACGGCATCCTTGAAGTCAACATCGACTACAGCAATACCATCGGATTCCTCAGAAAAAGCCAACTCAAAGGCGTGGTCATCGCCCTTGCTTCCCTGGCTATACTCGTGGTTATCATTCTCCGGCTCTTCGAAAAATTGATCAACCGCCCCATCTCTAGTTTAAAAGACATGATGGCGAAAGTCGAAAAAGGAAACCTCCACCTCCAGCTTCATGTAAAAAAACATGATGAGATCGGAAACCTGACTCAAAGCTTTAACCAGATGGTCAGAAACCTTGAGGAAGCCAACACAAAGATCGAGGAATTATTCAGCAAACAGATGGAAAAAGCCGAACATCTTGCTTCGATCGGAGAGCTCGCTGCGGGGTTGGCCCACGAAATCAAAAATCCCATCGCAGGAATGAAAGGGGCCCTGGAAATTATTAATCAAAAAACTGATTCCTCCAATCCTAATAAAGAGATTTTCACGGAAATGCTTCTTCAAATTGACAAAATCAATAAGGTCATTCATGACCTGCTGAGCTATGCCAAGCCAAAGGAAATGAATAAAAGAGTTGTCGACCCGAACGAAGCCGTAAACAACGCGATTAAACTTGCGAGGACTCAGATCAGCGATAAAGAAATCGATATTCAGTTTAAAAGTCTTACCAACAGGACACGTGCGCTCATAGATGCGGATAAAATCCAGGAAGTCATTCTCAACTTGATGGTCAACAGTATTTCTGCTATAAATAATAAAGGCCGTATTTCAATCGAGCTTCACAAAAAGAATCAGAAAGAATTAGAGATTTTCTTTTCGGATGATGGGATGGGAATAAAACAAGAGCATATGTCTCAAATATTCAATCCGTTTTTTACGACAAAAAACCGCGGAACGGGCTTGGGGCTCTCGATATGCAAAAAAATTATTGAGGCTCACAACGGATCCATTGAAGTCAAGAGCAAATCGAAGGAAGGAACAACTTTTTCCATACGGCTTCCTGTGCTGAATCCTGAAGATTAACGATGCGAAAGAAAAAAGTCTTAATAGTCGACGACGAAAAACTCATCCGCTGGAGTCTCAGAGAAAAATTATCGGAGTGGAGCCTGGAGGTTGTTGAGGCAGAGGACGGAAAATCAGCCCTTCAACTGGCAGAGGAGGAAACGCCCGACCTTGTGATGCTCGATATCAAACTTCCCGATAAAAAAGGGACAGATATACTGAAAGAATTTAAGAAGATACGGCCGGAGCTTCCAGTGATCATGATCACGGCCTTTGGCGTAATCGACGATGCCGTAACGGCAATGCGCCGCGGAGCCTATGATTTCATCACCAAACCCATAGATTACACCAAGCTCCAGAGTACGATAAAAAATGCTCTGGAAACGGCTTCCCTGAAAAAAGAGATCGCTTTCTACAAAGAAAAAGAAAAGGAGAAATTCAATCCCTCTCAAATCGTCGCCTCTTCTGAAAAAATGCAGCAGGTTCTGAAAATGGTCAAAAAAATTGCTGAGAGTGAAACTTCGATCATCCTGCTGCAGGGTGAAAGTGGGACCGGTAAGGACCTCCTGGCCCAGGCCATCCACCATCTCAGCCGCCGAAAACAGGCCCCCTATCTGGCAATAAACTGCTCCGCGATCCCGGAAAACCTTTTGGAGAGCGAACTTTTCGGCTACGAAAAGGGCGCTTTTACAGACGCCAAACAGCAGAAAAAAGGCCTGGTCGAGCTCGCCGATGAAGGCACATTGTTTTTGGATGAGATTAGCACTCTCAACACCAATCTTCAAGCGAAGCTGCTCCGTTTCCTGGAGACTCACACATTCAAGAGAGTCGGTGGATTGAAAGATATTGAAGTGGACATCCGGGTGATCGCAGCCACGAATCAGGATCTCGAAGAAGCCTCGCATGAAGGGAAATTCCGGAAAGACCTGTTCTACAGGCTGAATGTCTGTCCGGTTTACATCCCTCCTCTCAGAGAGAGAAAGGATGATATCAAGGTCCTGGCCAAACACTTCATCTCCCAGTACAATCTCAAGTTCAGGAAGAACATCAAAGGCTTACAGAAGGACGCCCAAAAGCTCTTTTTGGAGTATGGATGGCCCGGAAACGTGAGAGAGCTCAAAAATGCCCTGGAAAGAGCGATGATATTCGAGGATGATTCTTCTATCTCGACTCAATATCTCCCGATTCGATTAAACGGATCTTCCTCCTTTCAAAAACGTTCCTCTGAGGAAATATCCGGAAACGACCTCTCGCTACCTGGAATGGAAAAGAGGCTTCTGGTCAAAGCCCTCAATCAGACCAGCGGAAACAAGACCAAGGCAGCCCGACTGTTGAACATCACTCGAGACACGCTCCGCTACAAGATAAAGAAATTGAACATCAGGCCAGAAGAATACAGCTCTCCCTGAAAATCTTTGGCTTCTTTTGACCGATAAGTATTAAAATAAGCAAAAATATCCTGATTTCACTTGATAAAGAATCAAGTTTTTCTGGGTGATATCACGCGAAATTGGGTTATATCACCCACTTTTTTAATCCATTTTTGCCCGTTGAACATGAAAGTCATAACTCTATTATTTTCAATAAATTAAAATTTTTTTTCTAGCAGCTAAAATGGCACGAAGTTTGCAAATAATAATTAAGGATTCTGGTGCATCGATGAAAATATTGATTGTTGACGATGACAAACTCATCCGCTGGTCCTTGAAAGAGATGCTTTCTCAGGAAGGATACGAGGTCGATGCAGTGGCCACGACCACGGAGGCTTTAACTCACGCAGAAGGCACGAACTACAATCTTATCTGTGCGGATATCGACATAGAAGATGAAAACGGAATCGAAATGCTGAAAGAGTTCAAAACGGTTCAACCCGACGCAAAAATCATAATACTGTCTGCCCACTCCAGGAATCAGGTCGAGCCTCAGGTGGAAAATCTCAGCATACTCTCGATCATCGAAAAGCCGTTCCAGTCAGAACAGCTCAAAGGCCTTGTCAGAGATGTTTTGGGATAAAAATAGATGGAGCGCAAAAGTCACATGGAATGCACGGAATTTAATTCCAGTGATTGAATATAGATTAAAAAAATAAAGGAGGTTCGAATTGCAGAAGAAAACACAGAATAAAAAATTGCCTTCTGTTCATTGGATCGGACTGACTGTGCTGGCACTTGCCGTCACCGGATTCTTAGTCGGTGCCAAACCTGTAGTTCAAGATGCAGAGCTAGAAACGTGTGCCGACTGCCACGATGAGTATGTGAGTGAATTCATTGCCAATCCGCATATCGCCATCCAAGAGAACAGCTGCACATCCTGCCATGGAAGCGCGGAAACTCACCTGGACGAAGGAGGAGGAGCCAATATTTTTGCCTTCAAATCAGAGGACATCCCCAAAGAAAAGTCAAGCCAATGTCTGACGTGCCACACACATTCCAACGCCAGATACATGGTCAGCCCCCACGGGAAAGCCAACATGGACTGCACTTCCTGTCACAGTGTCCATACAAAAGACATCAAGGCCGATGCGACAAAAAGCTGCTATACCTGTCATGAGGATGTGTTTTCGGAATTCCAGCTTAACGAGCGGCACAGACTCCAAGAGGGAATTATGAACTGCACCACCTGCCATAATCCTCATGAGCCGTCCACCCGACAGCGCTTGGGAGGCTTCAAGAACGAGTCCTGTTTCAAATGTCATACAGACAAAAGCGGCCCGTATCTCTATGAGCACGGCGCATCGCGGATCGAAGGGTGTTCATCGTGTCATAACGTACACGGGTCTCCCAACCGCCACATGCTGAACCAACAGAGCGTTTCAGACCTGTGCTTCAGCTGCCACACAGCCGCAGTCAGCTGGCATGCCCGATTCGACTCCTCGACCAACTGTGTGGTCTGCCACGCCACGATCCATGGCTCTAACCTCAGTAAACGCTTTCTCAAATAGGAGGGACTGAATGCGAAAAAAGAAAATCCTATTACCTGCGTTAGTGTTTGTCTTCGTGTGTTCATCGGCATTATCTCTCCTCGCTCAAGATGGAGACCAAACTTTCTACGGAAATTTCAAGATGGGATACCGGTATGTCGATTCAAGCGGAGCCAATACTAAATATAAAGAAGACCTCAACCTGGATACTGGAGTGAGGCTGTTTGACTTCAGCCTGCACTACACGCCGACCGAACAGTTTAGAAACCTGTTCGACCGCATAGATGTGAACATCTACAATTTCGGCGGTGATCCGTTTGAAGCCATGCGGATGTCGATTCAAAAATTCGGTAAGTACAAGTTCCAGTACGACCGGAGAAAATCGACGTATTTCTACGATGACCGGCAAGAAGTGAGTGGTGGAGCACTCTTTGACCATCACACTTTTAACTTTGACCGGATTGCAGACAGCGCACTGTTCGAGATCTCGTTCGGGAAAAAGGTGGACTTCTACGTGAATTATGACAGGTTCACCAAGAAGGGCAACAGTGTCACGACACTCGATATCAACAGGATCGAGTTCGAGCTCGATAAGCCGATCGAGGAAGAGTCAGACATGCTGGCTCTCGGACTCAATTTCAATTTGAAGCGCTATTCTTTTGTGCTCGAAGAAAGAATTCATGAATACGAGAATACCAACAGCCTTTTCCTGCCCGGATATGCCGACGGCGGAGCGGGTGCACGGTATCCTTCTTTTCTAAACCTGTATTTCCTGAGTCAGCCCTATGATTTCCAGACGAACACCCACACGTTCAAATTTAACGGCAGACCTCTCGACTCTCTGTTGATCAAATTCTCTGCCCAGTACAGCGACATGGATATGAACCTGACCCACTCTGAAGAAGCGGATGGAATCGATTATGTTGGAGCCCCCTATGTGGTTGACCTCAGCGGCACAGGAAGCTTCAGCCGGAAGATCGGGCTGTATGACCTGGATTTGACCTATCTTCTATCGAATAAAGTGGCGGTAGTCGCCAGCGCGCGATACCACGATTTCGAACAGGACGGGACAATGACCGTTGATGGATCGGACGAATCTGCCGCTCTCAGTTACGACACTCAGGGCATCGAAGCCGGCCTGCAGTACCAGTTCAACCCCAAACTCGCCTTAACTCTTGGATACCAGTTTGAAATCAGAGATCTGCAGGGGACGGAGACCGTGACCAATGAAACCGAATCCCTGAGAAGCGGATTTTTCGGCAACCTCAAATGGAACATCCGGCAGGGTTTTAGACTGACCTTCGACTATCAGCGTGGTTATTTTGACGGCCCTTACACGCTCATCTCTCCCACACTCTTCGACAGGTTCAGAACCACGATCAAATACAGTGTCCAGCAATTCGATTTCTCAGGATCATATCTCCTGACCATGTCGGAATGTGAGATCCCCTCCGAACTCTGGGAATCTGACACGAACCAGCTGATGTTCAGAGCCGGGTATAACACCGATAAGTTCAAACTGTTTGCCGGATATTCTCTCATCGACGTAGACAGCAAAACCGACCGGGATATCTATTATCCGCCTGACTGGAGCGGACCAGAAGGAACCTTTCCCTGGTCAGTCCACTACGAAGGAAAATCTAACCTCATCGATGCCATGCTTAAGCTCAAGTTGGGAACGAATTGGAAGCTCGGTGCCTACGCCAACATCTACTCGAACAAGGGATCCTGGGAGATCTCTCGCACTACGGCTAAAGCTTACCTGGAATACGCCTTCGACAACGGATTCAACGCGCAGATCGGATATAGATTTGTTGACTTCAAGGAGAAAGCTTCCGGGCTCAACGACTACAAGGCGAATATCTTTGAGATCTCCTTCGGCTACAGCTGGGAATAAAGAGAGGAGGACACCATGATCAAAAAACCACAAATTCTAAGCATTTTGTTTGTATTCCTTATCGCCGGTTTTGTCCTGATCACGACGAACTGCGACTTTGATGTCGGAGCCTTAATGGAAAAGATCGAAGCCGAGAGTCTCTGGGAGGAATCCGGCCATGCGGACCGGACTGCCGAGGCCTTTACTCATTGGAACGAAGATGTCCCCCCTGAAATTCCGAATTACTGCGCGAAATGTCACAGCACGACTGGATTCATGGACTTCCTGGGTGTTGACGGAACGGCTGCTGGAACAGTCGATAATAATCATGCGATCGGGACCACCGTCCACTGCGATGTCTGCCATTCAGACCCGGACAGCGGAACGCTTCGTGTCAACGCATCTGTGACATTTCCCTCTGGTGCAGTCATAGACAACCTCGGGCCAGAGGGCCTGTGCATGGAATGCCATCAGGGAAGAGAATCTACGCCTGATGTTGATCAAGCCATTACCGATTCTGGGGTTCCCGATGACGATACGATTGATTCAGATATCGAGTTTGCAAATATTCACTACTATGCAGCCGGAGCCACGCTGTACGGAACTTTTGTCCAAGGAGGGTACGAGTACGACGGGAACGATTATGATGCAAAGTTCGGACATGTCAAGGGCTACGACAACTGCACCGCCTGTCACAACCCTCACTCCCTTGAGGTGAGGATCGAACGCTGCGGAACATGCCATACGAATACTGATAGTATGGATCCCAAAGACTTCCGTTACTACGGTTCATTCGTTGACTACGATGGTGACGGGGACATAACAGAGGGCATCTACTACGAGATCCCGGACTTCCAGGACAATTTGTATGAAGCCATACGGGACTATGCAAGACAGATGGGTCAGCCTATTGCCTACAGCGCTCATGACTATCCTTACTTTTTCAATGATGCGAATGATAATGGAGTCGTGGAAGAGAGCGAATTAGGATTTCCTAACTGGTATCGATCCTTTACAGGTCGTCTTCTCAAAGCCTGCTACAACTACCAGTATTCACAGAAAGATCCCGGAGCTTTCGCTCATGGAGGCAAATACCTCATCCAGCTCCTGTACGATTCCATCGAAGATTTGAATTCAGTCCTCACCACACCGATTGACATTGATGATTTTGAAAGACACGACGAAGGTCACTTCGACGGCTCCGCCGAAGCCTGGAGGCACTGGGACGAGGATGACCCCGCAGAAGTTGAAGCAGACTGCGCGAAATGCCACAGCTCAGAAGGGCTGGCGTACTATCTCGAGAATGACGCCCATATCGCCCAAGAGATCACTAACGGTATGCTCTGTACGACCTGTCACACATCTCCTCCAAGCGTCAGGACTGTCAGCTCTGTCACTTTTCCCTCGGGAATAAGCAAGGACTTAGGCGACAGCAGCAACATCTGCATAAGCTGCCATCAGGGCCGGCACGCCAAAGCCACAGTCGATGCGGGAATTGATGCAGGCACTCCAGGACAATACAATTTCAGGGATTTTAATGTTCATTACTTTGCGGTCGGCGCTGTTCTGTATGGAACGGAAGTCCAGGGTGGCTATGAGTTTCCCGGAAAAATCTACGCAGGCCGAAATCCCTTCCCAAACCACAACGGAAGGTTCGACACTTGCGTCGAGTGCCACATGGGCACAAACACGCCGAGAGAAGCCTATGAAGTCAGCGACCACAACGTGCACAAACCCAATCAAGAAGATTGTGTCTTCTGTCATGGATATGATATCTCCCAGCCCAATCCGGGTTCAGACCCCTCCAAATTCAAATTCAGCGGCATACGTCCGTATTCGATTCCCGATTTCGATGCAGACGGGGATATGACAGAATCCATCAGGGACGAGATCAATGGATTGGAAGCGGCTTTGTATGCGCAAATCCAGTTCTACGCCACCAATACCCTGGCGAATCCCATAATCTACGCTGATAACTACCCGTACTTCTTTAAAGACACCAATGGAAACGGCCAAGTGGATCCCGGGGAAAACATCTTCCCCAATCAGTACGGTAACAATATGGACGCCACTCTGCTCAAAGCCGCTTACAATTACCAGTTCAGCAAGAAGGAACCGCACGGTTTCATCCACAATCCCTTCTACATCGCTCAACTTCTGGTGGATTCGATAGAAAACCTCGGCGGAAGCGTCGCCGTATACACCTGGCGATAACGCAGATAGCCGCACGCAAGCTGATAAAAAGGGCGGCATGAAAACATGCCGCCCTTTTTTTGTTGAAAATATATGAGTATTTCTATATAATTAATAATTAATAGTTCCTGAACAACAGTTTTACCCCCTCAAACAGTGTTTGACACGTGAAGTTTCGGATGATATAAATTGGAACCATTCAGGGAACAAATCATTCGTGGCGGGAAGCATTGAAACTTAAACTTTATATCATTATTTGGATGAGCATTACCTTGTGTGCTGCTGCTAATGGGCAGGATTGTGTAAGCTGCCACAAGAAAGTCACTCCCAACATCGTCTCTGACTGGCAATTGAGCAAGCACAGCCAGAACGATGTGGACTGCTCCATCTGCCACGGCGACGAGCACAAAGATCCCTATGATGTCGCCAAAGTGGAAATCCCGACGCCCGACACATGCGCCAGCTGCCATGAAGAAAGAGTTGAACAGTTCAAAAAGGGCAAACATGCTCATGCCTGGGCCGCGATGAAGGCCATGCCGACGACACACTGGCAGCCGATGGAACTCATGGAGGGAATGAAGGGCTGCGGCGGATGCCACAAGATCGGATTAAAAACCGAAGAGGAGATCAAAAAACTGAAAGAAAACGGGGCTGGATTCGGGGTCGCTTCCTGTGACGCCTGTCATACACGGCACGTGTTCTCTGCCCAAGAAGCCAGGCAGCCGCAGGCCTGCCAGACCTGCCATATGGGCTTTGATCATCCCCAATGGGAGATGTATTCAAGCTCCAAGCACGGCGTTCGCTATCTTTTGAAACAAAACAAGACACTCCCGGAATCAGTCGCGGCTCCCACGTGCCAGACCTGCCATATGCAGGAAAGCAGCCATGAAGTCCGGACAGCCTGGGGATTTCTTGCCGTCCGGCTGCCGATGCCCGATGATGAACAGTGGAGGGCAGACCGTGTCACGATCCTCCAGGCCCTGGGGGTCCTCGATCCGGACGGCAATCCGACAGCCAGGCTTGATGTGGTCAAAGCCGCAGATGTCGCCCGGCTCACTCAGGAAGCCTGGCAGAAAGAAAGGGATAAAATGATAAAGACCTGCAACCAGTGTCATTCAGTGAATTTCGCCAGAGCAGAGATGGAAAAAGGTGACCAGATAATCAAACAAGCGGACCAGGTCATGGCCAGGGCGATCCGGATTGTGGCTGCCCTGTACAAAGACGGAGTCCTTGCCCAACCGGAAAGTTATGCGCATCCGTTTCCTGACCTTCTGGCCTTCCAGGACGCACCAACTCCCATAGAGCAGAAACTGCACGTGATGTTTCTCAAGCACCGGATGAGAACTTTCCAGGGAACTTTCCATGCGAATCCAGATTACGCCTGGTGGTACGGCTGGAGTGAAATGCTGATGGACCTGGCTGAGATCAAGGAGAAGGCGGAAGACATGCGCCTTAAGCACGGAAAAAAATAAAAAAAGGAAGAAAAGAACAGATAACAGAACCAATTGAATTCATCGCGAAAACTGGTGTAAAAAAGAGCACAAGAGCTTGGAAGCCTCACAATCCACTTTACATCAAGCCAGTACATTCGCGCATGAACAAGTGGAATCTGACACATTAAATAATACGGAGTTCATATGAAATCTCTACTCAAATCGCTCTCATCAGTAAAACTGGCTATTGTCCTGCTGATCATCATCACGGCGGCTTCAGGGGTTGGAACCCTGATCCCTCAGCTGCGGAGTCATGAGGAGTATGTCGCACGCTATGGCGCTCAATGGGCGAATCTGTTCCAGCGACTCCAGCTCACCCAGCTCTATCAGTCCTGGTGGTTCGTCGCCTTGCTTTTCCTGTTATCTTTGAACATCATTGTCTGCACACTGAACCGGCTCTCCCCGAAATTCAAAAGAAGTTTTCGGCCGCGGGTTGCAGTTGAGGACAAAGAGATTTCGGTTTTAAAGATAAAGGAAAAGCTCAAAAAACACATGAACCTGGATTCCGCAAAAGAGCTTGTCAAAAAAGAGTTCGCTTCAAAGCATTACCGTGTGAGAGAAGAACACCAGGAAAACAAATCTTATCTCTATGCCCGGAAACGAGTTCTGGGATGGTTCGGATCTGACATCGTTCACCTCGGGATTCTCGTCATCATCGCCGGAGGAATCATCAGCGGGATCGGTGGATTCAGAAGGAATCTCACCTTCTCTGAAGGAAGGATTCTTGAGGTTCCCAGAGCGGAGTTCAAGCTCAAGCTTGACAAGTTCGAAACCGAATACTACCCGAACGGCGGTGTGAAGGACTGGAAGAGCACTCTGACAGTATTTGAGGACGAGAACCCGGTCTTGACCAAGATCGTCGAGGTCAACCATCCGCTCTCCTACCAGGGATATGTTTTTTACCAATCCAGTTACGGCTGGGACTGGAAAAGTCCTACCGTGGAGATATGGGCCAAAAAAAGACAGAACCCTTCCTTCCTGAAAAAGATGGAACTCAGGATTAGAGAAAGAGCCCCGCTTGAAGGGGAAGATATCGAGGTTTCTTTTCTCGAGTTTATTCCTGATTTTGTCATCGGCGATCAAGGCCAAATCGCCACACGCTCGCTCGAACCCAATAATCCGGCAGCATTTATTGAAGGATGGAAGGGAGATGAAAGAATATTTTCCGGATGGATTTTCGCCAAATTCCCGGATTTCGACCGGATTCACTCAGAAAAAGAAACTGACCTGACATTCGAACTCAGGGATTTTGAAGCCAGTCAATTATCCATCATTCAACTCTCAAAGGACCCAGGCGTGAACTTCATCTGGGCCGGATGCCTATTTCTGATGCTGGGCCTGATTTTTGCCTTCTACTGGCCCCCAAGAGAGGTCAGGATGGTGCTGGAAGGAATCGGGAATAAAACGGAAATCACAGCTGGTGGAATCGCCTCGAAAAGCAAGGACGCCTTCCAATCTGAATTTGCAAAAATCACAGAATCTATAAGGAGATCAAAGTGAACGAATCGACTCTGTTCCTCATAACTTTTATTCTTTATATCCTCTCCGCGGTTTTTTATCTCTCTTTTCTTTTCTCTAAAAAGGAAAGCCCGGCAAGAACAGGCTTTAAATTCGCGTTTGCTGGACTTCTTGTCCACACGCTAGCTCTCATATGGAGAACTGTGGAAAGCGGCCATGCCCCTTTCACCAACATGTACGAATCCCTCTCCTTCCTTGCCTGGTCATCCATTTTGGCCTACATCTTTATCGAGTGGAAGTACAAGATTCGAAAGGCGGGTCCCTATTTTATGCTGATCGTCATCGCTCTCATGGCTCTGGCTTCATCTCCGCTGATGCCCAAGGAAGCCGCCCCTCTTGTGCCCGCTCTCCAGAGCTACTGGCTCTGGCTGCATGTGTCCGTCACGCTCCTCGGCGAAGCCTTTTTCGCTTTTGCTTTCATCACGAGCATCCTGTATCTTGTGGCAGACGCGAAGGAAAAAAGAGGAGAGAAAACCGCTCTCTCGGCGGAAAAGATCGACTCTGTGAGCTACAGGTGCATCGCCGTCGGTTTTCCTCTGTTTACTCTGGGAGGCCTCGTTTTCGGAATGGTCTGGGCGTATAAGGCGTGGGGAAGCTGGTGGAGCTGGGACCCGAAGGAGACCTGGAGTTTGATCACCTGGTTTGTGTTCGCTCTCTATCTTCACACTCGAATCGTCATGGGCTGGAAGGGAAGACGATCTGCCTACATCGCCATAATCGGATTCTTGGCCGCTCTTTTCACCTACTTTGGTGTGAATTATCTGCTGGCAGGACTCCACAGCTACGCATAGAAATCGATTAATCTGCAAAAATTAATCTTCAGAAAATATCATCATCCGATGCCTATCCCGTTCAACATCAACTCGGAGTCTCCCACATGAATCTGTTATCTTGCTTCCCGAGTGTCAGGATTCCCTTGCCTCTTCCCAGGGAGGCAGGATCTTGGTCAGTATATAAAGAATCACGAATGGCAAGATTAAAAATGCCAATGATACGAGTAATTCCTCTAAACCTCCCAGAGTCATTTTATACGCCGTTAATCCCCTGAAACTCTTAGAGAACAACTGCCCCCCGATAACCACATTCCATCTTGTTGTAAAAATTCCCACTTGAATAAGTAACGCAGAGACAAAGTACACGTGTCTTCTCAATTCTGCTGGAAAACGGAACAATCTCACCGATGCGAATCCCAACAGCGGTATTAACATCCCAAGCATGAACTGGATAACAATAAGGCTCACGAATAATCTTCCTGAAATCAGCTCAGAAAGTATTTTAATGGATTCCTCAGATTCATAAATGCGGTGGATGAAATCTAACGCCTCAAGGGAGAAAGCCACGATCATCGTATAGAACAGATAATTTGCGAGCTTATCCAAAGTGGGCATGATCAATTCTTTTCTTCGCATAAGCGTGACTATCATGTAAAGAAGCAATACTAAGGCGATACCTGAGACCATTGCGGAAAAGAGAAACACAATCGGCATGAGCACACTTGACCACCAGGGATTGGCCTTGACAGAACCAAAAATAAATCCGACATAGCCATGAAGCAGAAAGGCTGAAGGAATTCCGATAATTGTGATCGTTTTGACGGCTTTCCTGTCAAATCTCAGTGCCCGTTCTGAAATGTCTGTGGAGAACAATGTCATTATTTTCTGGATCCATTTCATCAATCCTGTTCTTTTTTTAGCCCATATAATGAGATCTCTTCTGAAATCAAACCAGATTTCAAGGAGTAAAACCGCCATCAGATACCAGATGTACACAAATCCAAACATGGCCATCGCTGAGCTTCGGTTTGGGGTCAGGAATATTTCAAACGCTCTCTCTGGATGCCCGAGATGGGCGAGTAGAGGTAAAGGCGCGACGATCAAAAAGGCAAGAGATATCAGTAGAGACAGCCGGTAGGTGGGCTGCAGCTCTTTGACGTTGAATACTTTCACGAGTGAAGCGAGGATAAAGGCTCCGGCCACGAGTCCTGTGACATAAGGATATATGACAATAAGAATCCGCCAGTAGAGTTCAACCTCATTCGGATAAATGTACCCCGTGATCTGCTCAAGTATCGACCACAAATGTTCTCCAAATTGCTCCAAAGCTATCTTACCTCCATATCAAGTCCGGCATAAAACACTCTGGGTTCTGTGTTGAGATAGGGCTTAAGAACTCCAATCTTGTTCATACGCATGAATCTCACGAGAGGGCTCGCATGGGCTTTTGTATCTCCGAATACTCTCGCTTGAGTCGGACAGACCTCAACGCAAGCCGGTATCATCCCTTTGACTAGTCGGTGGAAGCAAAAAGTGCACTTTTCTGCTGTTCGAGTTTCGGGGTGAAGAAAACGAGCCCCGTAGGGACATGCCTGAATACAGTACTCGCACCCTATGCAATATTCAGAATCGACCAGGATGACTCCGTCTTTCGTCTTAAATGTCGCTCCCGTGGGGCAAACCTGAACACAAGGGGGATGAGAACATTGATTGCACAACTTAGGGACAAAAAAGCTCCTGAGCATCTTTTTCTCCAGGACTCTCCTCTTGAATCCCTCCACCCCTCCGTTGGGGCTGTCGACAACCACTTCGTTTCCCTGTAAGACCATGTACCTCTCTACCCAGGTTCTGAAATAAAAAGGAGACTCCGGGACATCATTCTCCTTTTTACAGGCATTGGCACACCGCCCACACCCGATACATCTATCTATCCGAATTCCCATTCCCCAGGAGTGAGCCTCTGGATCATATCCTCTCTCGATAATCGAAATTTTTTCTTCATCTTTTTCCTGGGCGGCAAGAAGCCCAGAGCAGGATATGGATAGGAGTGAAAAAAGGAGCCTTTCAAAAAACTCTCTTCTTCCAATATTTGTTTTATCCATTCAATCAACCTCTGGCAGGTGAGGATAATGACACTGCCAGCACACATAGCGTTCGTGATGAGTTGCCATATCAATCCTCGGGATTTCCTTAGCGGCTGAAGCATCTTCAGCATGACATTCTCCGCAGAACTCTCGAGCAGTGGGTTTCTCAGGATGAAAATCTCTTGGGCGGACCTTGTGTTCATCAGCGGTTTCGTGACACCGGATACATGAGATTTCAAAATGATGAGAAAGGGCTTTTGTCCGTGCAATCTCCGCATGGCACGCTTCACATTCTTTTGGTGTAACCGGGGGTTTCGGATCATGAGCATCATGGCAGGAGATGCACGCTTTCCTCGGATTGTGCGATTCTGTGATAATCTGGGGGAAGCCAGTGGGTCTTGACGGAAGGTACTCGTGGCACAGAGGACAGTACCCTCTTTCCCTTGGGGCTGAAAGCTGATTGCCATCAGGATCCTCAGTGTGTGCGGCGGCTGGACCATGACAGGCCTCACACGTTACTTTCCTGTGATAAGAGGCATTCTTCATTTCCACTATATCATAATGACAGTCCTCACAAGCTCTATGTTCGATATACTTAAGTTCCAAGGATGCGATTTCATCAACAGCAGAGGCTCTATAGTGTCCATATTTACCAAAGTCAGAGGGAATAAGAAAATGTCTCGATATAATGAAGATAACGATTACAATCGCTATCGGAATTGAAAGACGTTTGACTTGGTCGGGTATTTTATCCCACACTCTCCTTATTTCTCCCATAGGGGCAGAATTATAATTAAAAATAGTAAATTTGTCAAAATAATAAAAAATATTGGAATTGTCAGAATTGAGACGAATTTTTCTTCTCAAAAACAAAGGAAAGGCGTCTCAATTCGTGTGAAAACTCTAATTTTTCATTCAATTCTGGAAGATACGGCGGAATCACTTGACTGGGCTGGAAATACGTTCTATAATGCTATTTAATTCCTATTATTCTTATTAAATTTATAAAAATGGATATCTTTGCAAGAATGAAGAACGTCTTTATAAGAAAGAAAAAGAAAAAAAGAATAACGAAAAAAAACAAGAAAAGAAGAATAATTCTCCTTTCCTGCGCAGGCCTTTTTCTTGTTCTATTTGTGGGTTCTGTTGAGTACACCTCTCATTCCCATTTTTGCGCCTCGTGTCACTACATGAAGCCTTTTTACCAAAGCTGGGAAAATTCCTCTCACAGCCATATCGAATGCGCCGACTGTCATTACCGTCCCGGAATCAGGTCAAAAATCCGCGCTAAATTCGAAGGGATTCTTCAAGTGGGCCGCTACTGGAGCAAACTTTACTTGAAATCCAAACCCTGGGCTGAAATTCCTGACGAAAGCTGTCTTCAAGAAGGGTGTCACGACAAGAGAATCTTGGAAGGCCGAGTGCAATTCAAAAAAGTTCTATTTGACCACAAAATTCATTTTGAGGACCTCAAAAGAGGCAAGCAGCTCCGCTGCACGAGCTGCCACTCTCAGATTGTCCAGGGAGAACACATTACCGTGACTGAGAGCAGTTGCTTTATCTGCCATTTCAAGCAAAGCGAGCATTATCCTCAAATCAGCGATTGCGATCACTGCCATCATCAAGAAGATTTAATCTCAGAAAAAACATCCAAATTCAATCACTCGCCTGTTTTCAGTAACGGCTTTGAATGCAATAAATGTCACAGCAATACCATCATCGGAGACGGAGAGGTCCCCAGGGAAAACTGTTACAAATGTCACTGGGAAACAGATAGGCTGAATAAATACGATGATACAGACCTTATGCATTACACTCATATCTTCCAGAATAAAATCGAATGTAACCAATGCCACCTGGAAATTCAACATAAGATCGTCAAAGATATTGAGTCTATCTCTGACTGCCTCACATGTCATACAGATTATCACAAGGCTCAAAAAATCCTCTTTCTCGGACAAGGAGGAAAGGGAACTCCCCATCCCGTGCCTAATATCATGCTTGAAAAAGGATTGAGCTGTAAAGGATGCCATATTTTCCACGAAGAAAGTGGTGGTCAAGTGATAAAGAGTGAAACTTTCACCTCAAAAGCCCAAGCCTGTGAATCCTGCCACGGGAAGGGATTTGCGAGAATCATGGAGGAGTGGCAAATCTCTACTGAAATAAAGTTGACTAAAATCAGGTCAATTTATAACAATGCACTAAAAGAACTTGAGAAGACTCAAAGTCCTCAGAAGGAAAAAGCAAAACAACTGCTTGAAGAAGCAGCCTTCAACATCGATATTGTTGAACGAGGAAAAAGCGTCCATAATGTGGAGTACTCTCAAGAACTGATTTCCGCTTCCTTTGATAAAGTGGAAGAAGCTCTTCAAACAATTGGATCTTCCTATAAGCCTGAAAAATTTCTGGCTGTCTCCAAGGAAATTCCAACCCAATGCTCTAATTGCCATGCGGGAATTGAAGAAATCAAAACTCAAGTATTCGGCCTCGATTTCCCTCATGAGAAACATTTGATTGAGCAGAAAATACAATGCGATGTCTGCCACTCGAACGTCAGAAAACACGGGGAATTCATCGCCACCAAAAAAAGCTGCGCGGTATGTCACCATCAGGACACCACAACGGACTGCGCCGGCTGCCATACAATCCAAAAGACATTCTATGAAGGCGGCTCCTTTGACAGCTATGACATCTCCAAAGACATCATGGCCGAAGCGGAGGCGGAATGCACGGATTGCCATCTCAATGCGCAGAATAAAATTTACCGCTCTGACAGGAACAAATGTCTCGACTGTCACGAAGAAGGCTATGAGGATATCTTTTCAGAATGGCAAAACTCAACTCAAAACCTCATGGATTTATTGAAAACGACCCTTGCAGAAAAGAAAAAGCTCAAATTAACAGAGGAAGAAAAGGCGCAAATCTCCAAAATCGAAAAAACTCTCGAAAAAATTGAACTCGATGGAAGTGCCGGAATTCACAATTATTCAGCCATAGAAGAAATATTGACAAATCTCCAAAATAATCTAAAATCATTAGGGGAAAAGCCATCAAATGAAGAGACGAAATTTCATTAATTATTTTTTGGGAGGGAGTCTGGCGGGTACGATTATCGCCTTCCTTTATCCGATAATCAACTTTTTACTTCCAACGAAGCAAACTGAAGCCGTTATAAAAAAAGTCAAAGCGGCACAGTTGGGCGAACTCGCACCGAATTCCTCTAAAATCTTCAAATTCGGCACAACCCCTGGAATCTTGATAAACACTTCCGATGGCGAGCTCAAAGCCTTCTCAGCCATCTGCACTCATCTCACCTGTACCGTTATCTATGAGAGTGACACGGAGACTCTACTCTGTCCCTGTCATAATGGAAGATTTGACCTCAACGGACATGTTGTCTCTGGCCCTCCGCCTTCCCCTTTAGAATCCTACAACGTGGAAATTTCAGGAGAGGACATCGTCGTCTCTAAAAAGGGTTAGTATGAAAAAGCTGTACCAAAACATCTCTAATTATTTTGATGACCGCTTTAAAATCTCGGAACTTGTTCAGTTCGCCAAAAAAAAGAAAGTTCCGGAACACAAACATTCTTTCTGGTATTATTTCGGTGGAATCTGTCTTTTCCTGTTTGTGATTCAGGTTTTTACGGGAATTTTACTTCTTCTGTACTACACACCCTCAATAGATTCTGCTCATGAAAGCATTCAGTTTATCATGAGCCAGGTCAAATTTGGCTGGCTCATCCGGTCCGTTCACAGCTGGTCGGCAAATATTCTGATCGGGGCCATCTTCATCCACATGTTCAGCTCGTTCTTCATGAAGGCCTACCGTCCCCCCAGAGAGCTGACATGGATTACCGGTTTTTTTCTCCTTTTGATTTTCCTGTTTTTCGGTTTTAGCGGCTACCTCCTTCCCTGGAACTCGCTTTCCTTATCCGCCACTCGTGTGGGAGCCGATATTGCCGGGACCCTGCCTTTAGTCGGGCAGCACATCAAAAATTTTATCCTGGGAGGGCCTGAGGTGTCTGGAGCGACTATCTCCCGTTTTTTCTGGCTCCATGTGGCCATTCTTCCCTTGTTTACTGTGGTATTTTTGGGGGTTCATGTCCTTCTCGTCCAGATACTCGGGATGAGCAAGCCCATTGGTCTCGCTGAGAATAAAGTTAGAGAGGTTCCCTTTTTCCCGAATTTTATCCTTAAAGATGCTCTTGGCTGGATGCTCATTCTGGCGCTCATAGGCGTTCTCTGTGTGTTCTTTCCCTGGGAAATCGGTCAAAAAGCAGACCCGTTTGCGCCCACGCCGATGGGAATAAAACCCGAATGGTATTTCACGTTCATGTTCACGACTCTGAAAATCATTCCCGCGCATATCTTTTCCATCGAGGGAGAAATTTTGGGCATTTTTGGATTTATTATCGGGGGCTTACTCTGGATGTTGGTTCCCTTCATCGACCGCAATGCTGCCAAGGGGAAAAAAAGTCCTGTTTTTTCAATCATGGGATTCATCATTCTTGTGTACATCATCGTGATGACAGCTTTGACTTATCTTCATCCAAGGTTATAGAAACATGAAAATCCCAAAGAAAAAATCCAATGTATTCCTGCTCATGATGATTGCCTCAGGCTTCTTGCTGCATTCCTCTGTGTCCTTCGCCCAGAGCAACAGCTGCATCGAGTGCCACGAAATAATGGAAGATGAACTCGCCGCTCCTGTGGAGGCCTTTCAACTGGATATCCATCAGCAGTTCGGATTGAGCTGCGCGGACTGCCATGGAGGAAATCCTGCCGAAGAGGACATTGATTTAGCCAAAGACAAGTCATTCATCGGGATCCCTGAAAGAACCCGGATTCCTGAATTCTGTGCATCCTGTCATTCTGATTCCAGCTACATGAGAAGATTCAATCCCAGCTTAAGAGTCGATCAAGAAGAAATATACTGGACAAGTGAGCACGGCCAGCTCTTACAAAAGGGTGACGCAAAAGTTGCTGTCTGCACGGACTGTCACAATACGCATGGGATTCAAGCGGCCACGCATCCCAAGTCCTGGACTTTTCCCTGGAATATACCTCAGATGTGCGGTCGCTGCCACTCTGACCAAAACTATATGAAGGATTATAAAATTTCTATCGATCAATGGGACGACTACAAAGAAAGCGTACATGCTCATGCTCTCTTTGAAAAAAAAGACCTCTCTGCCCCCACATGTAACGACTGTCACGGCAATCATGGCGCTATCCCACCTGAAGTCACTTCAATCGCTTATGTCTGCCATCAATGCCATCCGAGTACAGGAGATCTTTTTTCTCAAAGTCCTCACAAAACAGTTTTTGATGAATTAGGAATATCCGAATGTGAAGCCTGCCACGGAAACCATAAGATAGTCCCCCCCACAGATGAAATGCTTGGCACCGGAGAACAAGCTGTCTGTATCCAGTGCCATGAACCAGACACCCGGCCCTACCAGATTGCTTTCGGCATTAAACAGAAACTTGATGGATTCATCGTAAAAATCGAAACTGCCGATAAATTATTGGAGCAGGCCGGCAGAGAGGGTGTCGAAGTCAGCGAGCCCAAATTCAAGCTGGCAGAAGCCAATACAGCCTTGATCTTTGCCCGAAATTTAATTCACAGTTTCTCCCTTGAAGAGA
This sequence comes from uncultured Eubacteriales bacterium, assembly GCA_964348015.1. Classification (GTDB taxonomy): domain Bacteria; phylum Acidobacteriota; class Aminicenantia; order Aminicenantales; family Aminicenantaceae; genus SOIA01. Next base: position 33,916 of record CAYGBC010000067.1, read on the forward strand.
TAGAAGAAAAAATAGAAGAAGGAGAACAAGTCGCAGATGAAGTCATACTGGCGGGAGAAGCGGCTCTCAGAGAAGCCAAATTCAGAAAAACGGGCCTGATCATTGCCACGGTGTTTATCTTCTTGCTCGCTATGGCTCTTTATCTGAAAATACGGCAGATTACGAAAACAACATCCTCTTAGCTCAGCCAATATGCTCTTTGGTGAGTTTTGGGTTTTTATTCTGTAAAAATACTGATAGATGATTCGTGCATCTCATTCAGCCCAGTGGGGCAAAACCCCCGCTTTTTCTTAAAATAAATTTCCCTCTTTTTTCCTAAATCTTTTTTTTACTATAACTTAATGCACATCTTCTGATTTGGCACATATTTTGCTATAATTATTAACGGAGTTTTGCATAATATATTAATACACAAAAGGAGAAATTAATGAAAAAAATCCTCTCGCTACTCATCCTGTTTGCTGCCTTCTTTTTGATCATCAGCCTTTTCAGCCAGGAGTTCACCTATGTCGGAGCCGCCAAATGCAAAATATGTCACAAGACTGAAAAACAGGGAAGGCAATTCCCGATTTGGGAGTCTAAGAAACACTCCAAATCTTATGCCGCTTTAAGTTCCGAAGACGCCCCTGCCAAAGCCGAAGAAATGGGAGTAGAAGACCCGATGGGGAGTCCAGAATGTCTGAAATGTCACGCCCCTCTATATGAAAAAGCACCCGAATTCAAAGAAGAAGGAGTCACCTGCGAAATTTGCCACGGCCCAGGAAGCGTTTACAAAAAACTGAGCATCATGAAAAGCCGAGAAGAATCTGTAAAAAATGGGCTTACTGTTTATGATACGCCCGAAAAAAGAAAAAAATTCTGCATGACCTGCCATGAAAACGCACACAGTCAGCCCTTCGATGTCGAGGCTTCTTGGGAGAAAATTAAGCACCCCGTACCCGAGAAAGAATAATTTTAGAAATACTTAATTGACTTTATACTGAGAGAGGAATACTACAGCCTCGAAAACGTCAAGAGCTATTTTATAAAATCTTTGCTCACCTAGTGAACCGAGTCCAAGGTAATAATTCAATTCTGACAAAGAAAGTAAAATATTTGAATGAGGGGGTCGAAATGCATTCAATCGACTCTCGATTGTAAAGTTCATACAAGGCGGCATTTTACTGAAAATAGCCATGAAATTCCTGACAATTCCTTTATCAGCTCTTCTCTTGTGTATCATTCTCTCCTTCCCACTCGCCGCTCAGACAAACGAAGACTGTGCGATCTGCCATGAGGATCCCGATCTCACAACAAGACGACAAGGCCGGACCATCTCACTGTATGTAGACTTCAATAAATTTTCAGACTCTGTCCACAAAGACCTGGACTGCACATCCTGCCACATGGATGCGGAAGTCGAGGAGTTCCCCCACGCCGAAAGGCTCGAAAGAGTCAACTGCGGAATCTGCCATGATCAAGCGGATGAGGAATTTTTTGCCGGAATCCACGGAGATGCCTTGAAACGCGGGGCTCCGTATGCCCCGACCTGTAACGAATGTCATGGAGAACACTACATCCTTCCTCACACCAACATCCAATCCAGAACATACAAGATGAACATCCCTGTTCTCTGCGGAAAATGCCACAGGGAAGGAGCCCCTGTCGCCCGTGTGTACAACATTCCGGAAAGAGACATCTTGTCTAATTATTCCCAGAGCATTCACGGCGAGGGATTGTTCAAGCAGGGCTTGATCGTGACAGCCACATGCAACGACTGTCACGGCAACCACCTCATCCTTCCCCACACGAATGTTCAGTCGACCGTCTCAGCCCGCAACATCGCTGCGACCTGCACACAATGCCATGCCCGTATCGAAGAAGTCCATATTAAAATCATCAAAGGAGAGCTCTGGGAACAGGAGCCGGGCGCTATTCCGGCCTGCACGGACTGCCATCAGCCGCATACGATCAGACGGACGAGTCTTGTGCTCGGAACTTCTGACCGGGAGTGCCTCAAATGTCATGAGAAAGAAGATGTGGTGAAAACATTCGAGGGACAGGAAATTTCTATGACTGTTCACAAAGAAGACATCCAGAACTCCAAACACAGAAACATTCCCTGTGTAAAATGTCACACTGACATCGATCCTCAAAGACACCGCCCGTGCGAAACCGCGGGCCGTGTGGACTGTTCCAACTGCCATGCCCAGATTGCGGAAGATTATTTTGAGAGCAAGCACGGGGAAGCCTATTTTCAGAAGAATCCAGAGTCTCCTTACTGTACGGACTGCCATGGAAAACACATGGTCCTCTCTCATCTCGATGAACGGGACACAACATACCGGTCCAACATCCCTCAGTTATGCGGGGACTGCCACGGCAAGCTGGCCGCACCCGACACTCTCAAAACCGAAATAGGGAATGTTCTTGTGGATTATTCAAGAAGCGTCCACGGACAGGGCCTGATCAAGAAAGGGCTGCTGCCCAGTGCGGTCTGCACTGACTGTCACAGCACACATTATATCCTGAATCATGAGGACGAGGAATCATCCACTCACCATAAAAATCTTCCAGCCACATGCGCCACTTGTCACCAGGGAATATACAAAGAATTTGTGAACAGCATTCACAGCCCGAGCGTCTCCAAGACTTCCGAAAAACTGCCGAATTGTGAAGACTGCCACTCGGCCCATCAGATCAAACAGATCGAGCAGGACCAGTTCATGACCGAGGTCACACACCAATGCGGCTCCTGTCATGCGGACCTCGCAGAAACATACACAGAAACCCTCCACGGCAAAGCGTACACTCTCGGCTATTTGAAATCAGCCAAATGCTCTGATTGTCACGGCTCTCATGACATCCTGAAGGTCGATGATCCGGAATCTCACACGGGATTCAAAAAAGTCGTGACCACCTGCCAGAAATGCCATCCGGATGCGAACAGGAGATTCACCGGATACCTGACCCATGCCACACATCATGACAAACAGAAATACCCCATTCTGTATTTCACATTCTGGGCCATGACATCTCTCCTCATAGTGGTCTTCGCCTTTTTCGGGCTGCACACTCTTCTCTGGATGCCCCGGTCGTTTAAATATCTCCAAGAGAAAAAAAAGCACAGTCAATTCCATAAGAGATATTACATCCAGCGCTTCACCTCCAGCCAGCGAATCACTCACATTTTTGTGATCTTGAGTTTTGTCGGATTGGCTTTGACGGGAATGATGCTTAAATTTGCCAGCATGCCCTGGGCTAAATTCCTGGCTGACCTGCTGGGTGGAGTCGAAGTCGCCGGACGCATTCACCGCATCGCGGCTGTGATCACGTTCGGGTACTTTTTTGCCCATCTGTCGTCACTAATAAAACTGAAATCCAAAACAAAAACCACCTGGAAACAGATCGTGATGGGCAAACGATCTCTCTGGTTCAACAAGAAGGACGCCAAAGATTTCGTGGGCACCTTAAAATGGTTTCTCGGCCTGGGTCCCCGACCGGAATACGGCCGCTGGACCTACTGGGAAAAATTTGACTATATGGCCGTTTTCTGGGGAGTGGGTGTCATTGGATTATCCGGACTGATCCTCTGGTTTCCCGAACTCTTCACAAAAATACTCCCCGGCTGGCTCATCAACGTGGCCATGATCATCCACAGCGACGAAGCCCTGCTCGCCGTCGGATTTATCTTTACAATCCATTTCTTCAACACTCACCTCCGCCCGGAATCCTTCCCGTTAGACCCGGTCATTTTCACAGGGTTGGTGCCTCTGGACGAATACAAGGTCGACCGCCCTGAAGAGTACAAATTCCTCAAGGATTCCGGTAAGCTGAAAAAATCGGTTGTGCTCAAAGAACTCAACCCGAAAAAGCTTCTGGCCGTGCAAATATTCGGCTACACCTTTCTTATCCTGGGCATCACTCTGATTATTTTGATCATCTACAGCATGCTGTTTGGCTATAAATAGCATTCGATAAGTTATTTAAACACAGTATTATCTGAGAAATTATGATGAGTTTAAAATCTCAGGAAAGAGTAGTCCAATGAAAAGAAATTGGGGTTTTGTTGTTTTCTTCCTGTTTCTATGCGTGCCGCTTTTTTCACAAACCGATGAAGACTGCATGATCTGTCATGAGGACCCGGACCTTAAAACCGATGATCAAAAATCACTCTACGTCGACTACGCCCAATACGTTTCCTCGACACACGGAGAAGTCGGTTTTTCCTGCATAGACTGCCATACAGACCTCTCAGGTTTTGAAGATTTCCCCCACGCCGAAAAACTAGAGCCGGTGACCTGCCAAACATGCCATGAAAAGGCGTACGAAGAATTCCAGGAGAGTGTTCACAGCCAGGCTGCTGCCGAAGAAGATGGGTTTGCTGTGAGCTGCTCAGACTGCCATGGAACACATGACATCAAAGGTAAGGAGGATTACGATTCCCGGATTTTTCCCCTCAATCTCCCCCGCACCTGCGAAGCCTGTCACCTTGAAAAAGTCCAGACTGAAAGAGGCGGTGAATTCATTAAACGTTATGAGCAGAGCATCCATTATAAAGGGCTGGAAAAAGCCGGCCTGGCCACATCTTCGAACTGCAGCAACTGCCACGGGGCCCACGATGTGCGTCATGTCCATGACCCGGACTCCCGCGTTTCCCGAAATAACATCATCCGGACCTGCGGAACATGCCATGTGGGGATCGAAAGAGATTACCTGGAAGGTGTCCACGGGAAAGATTATGTCCAAGGACTTGTCGATGTCCCTGTCTGCACGGACTGCCACAGTGAGCACGAAATCACATCTCCGCAGGACCTGAGATCCTCGGTGTATGCCACCAAGGTGGCCGCAGTGTGCTCACGCTGCCATGATGACGAGGCTTTATCCCGTCAGTATGGCTTTATCACCGCCCGGTTGAAAACATACGTCAGCTCGTTCCATGGAACGGCTTCCCGGTTCGGAGAAACCCGGGTGGCGAACTGCTCCAGCTGTCATGGTTTCCATGATATCCGTCCGTCATCGGACCCCAAATCCATGATCCATCCCGATAACCTGCCCGAAACTTGCGGAAACTGTCATCCAGGAGCCGGTGCGAACTTCGCCAAAGGAAAAATTCATGTTGTATCTGAAAAAGAGGCAAATAAATGGGCCTACTTTGTGAAGACTTTCTATATCATCCTCATTGTGGGTATTGTTTTCGTGTTTCTCGCTTTCATCAGCGTCGATATACTGCACAGAGTGGTTCTGAGGAGGAAGAAATCATGACTAAGGAAAATACAGACCTCATCACAGACGATGAAATCTTTTTGCGCATGAACCTGGCTGAGAGGATACAGCATTTTCTCCTCATCGGGACTTTTTTTGTTTTAATAGTCACCGGGCTCCCAGTCTTTCTGCACGACATCAAAATCCTGAAACCGCTCTTCTCTGTAGAACAGAGCTTCTACATCAGGGGGATCATCCACCGCGTGGCCGCGGTCGTGATGATCCTCAACCTCATCTGGCATATTCTCTATTCTCTCTTCACAAGACGCGGAAGAGATGATTTCAAGGAAATGATCCCGAAATTCAAGGATGTTCGCGATGCTTTTGAGATATTCTGGCATCATGCGGGATTGACACGTTTTCTGTACAGAAAAGGGATCTTCAAAAACTTTTTTGCTAAACATCCTTTCTGGCTTTTTAAAAATCCCCCCCTGTACGGCCGCTATAACTTCATCGAAAAATTCGAGTACTGGGCCGTGGGATGGGGATCGTTCGTGATGATCGTCAGCGGATTTTTCATGTGGAATGTCGAACTCAGCCTCTCTCTCTTTCCACTGTGGGTGCATGACATATTTATCATCCTCCACGGTTATGAGGCCATTCTCGCCTTTCTGGCGGTGATCATCTGGCACATGTACAATGTCCACCTGAATCCAGAAGTCTTTCCGATGAGTAAAATCTGGCTGAACGGAAAAATTACAGGTAAAGAGCTGCGTGTGCTCCATCCGCTGGAATACCAGAAAGTCCTGGAAGAGAGGAAGAGAGTCCGAGAATCTTCTTAATGCAATAATCTCTCTTTAGGTTTTCAAATTCTATTTCGGCGATCTGATCGGTTTGTTTCTTTGTTTCTTCACCTTAAAGAATTGCTGACTTCAAAGAATTCACATTATATAAGGTTCAAAGATTCATTCCTCTCAATGTGTTCAAATGGTGCATTCACTCTGTATTCCCGGTTTTTGACACCAAATTTTTCCTGTGTTATAAGTTTTTAAGTTGGAAATTATTACATTGTGTCCATGACCTACGAAAAGAAAAATATCTAAAAAAATATCCCAGATTTAAAAATGAAAAAGATCGGTCGATTGCACGTGCTCACAGATACGGATTTACAGTCTCGTTTTTCGCATGTGGAACTCGCCAGGCTGGCGATTCGAGGAGGTGCAGACACAATCCAGTTCCGCCAGAAGAGCGGAGCAACACGAGAAATGATTGAGACCTGTCAGGAAATGAAACGATTGTGCGAAGACGCTGATGTGACGCTCATCGTGAATGATCGAGTGGACGTAGCAATCGCATCGAAGGCTGACGGCGTACATCTCGGTCAGGAAGATTTCCCGATTCCTCTGGCAAGAAAGCTCCTGGGAGAAACTCGGATCATCGGCGGATCTGCGGTCACTCTTGAGGAAGCGAAGGAGTGTTTCTCCGAAGGAGCAGATTACATCGGGTTCGGCCCTGTGTATCCGACTAGCTCTAAAGAAGATGCGGGACCTGCCACCGGGATTGAGCTTCTGAAAGAAGCGGTGAACGCGATTTCCATTCCCATCATTGCGATAGGCGGTGTGACTGCAGAGAACACCCCTGAAGTGATCCGTGCAGGAGCCCAAGGAATTGCTGTGATCTCTGCTGTTTGCTGTCAGGAGAATCCCGAACAGGCCACAAGAGACCTCTCCCAAGCTCTGGAGTTAAGGAGATAAAGAGACACTATGCCCAAAACTCTGGCGGATATCGGAGAATTCGGGTTGATCCGTCGAATTCATGAACTTCTACAAAAAGAAGGTGTTCAGACTCCAGAAGTGACGGTGGGAATCGGGGACGATTCCGCATCTTTCCGGCCAAGGGAAGGATACGAACAGTTGATCACCTGTGACTCTCTCGTCGAAGGTCGACACTACCTTTCCGATTACATCACACCGCAGGAGCTCGGCCGGCGTGCGATGGTCATGAACTTCAGTGACATCGGAGCCATGGGAGGTCAGCCTCTGTATGCTCTCGTGTCCTTAGGTCTCAAAGCAGACATGCCTGTTGCAGACGTAGAAGCTATCTATCAAGGATTCATCGCGGAACTCAATCCGTTCGGAGCATCTGTCATAGGCGGCAACATCACTAAAACAATGGAGGCGATATTCATCGACATCACTCTCATCGGTGAAGTCGAACGTGATAAGCTCATGCGCCGTTCGACTGCTCGAGTGGGGGATGCGATCCTCGTGACCGGGTATCCAGGTCAAGCTGCAGCTGGACTGAAAATGATGCTGGGGTCCAAGCCGATCAAAAATCTTAAAAAGCACCCTTTGGTCCGGGCTTTCAACTCTCCTTCGCACCGCGTTAAGGAGGGACAGGCTGTGGCGAATTCCAAGCTTGCCTCTGCAATGATCGACACAAGTGACGGATTCCTGGGAGATTTGGGACACATCTGCCAGGAAAGCGGCGTGGGAGCTCTCTTGAATCAAGATGTGTTTCCAATCAGTGAAGACCTGAGAGAAGGGGCTTCACAGCTTATCCTGGATCCCTATGAACTCTTCCTACAGGAAAGCGATGATTACGAACTGATCATCACCTGTCCTCCTGAGAATACAGGCCAGATCCAATCCGTCATCAACTCAGTCAGCGATATCCCTGTCACCGAGGTTGGACTCATCACTGATACAGTCGGGGAGTTCCAGCTGATACTCCCGGATGGAAGTCAGCGTCCTATCAAGCCTGCTGGGTGGGATCATTTCGCAAAATAAGGAGAAAAGCATGTACGACCAGAATTTGGCGCGCAAAGCCGCAGAAAACCTGAAGACCCTGAGGGCGAAAAAACCCCTGATCCACAACATCACGAATTATGTGGTCATGAATTATACCGCCAATGCTTTACTTGCATGCGGAGCGTCTCCTGTGATGGCCCATGCCGCAGAAGAGGTCGAAGAAATGGTCTCCTTTGCGGGCGCATTGGTTCTTAATATCGGAACACTCACTCCCTATTGGATCGATTCGATGCTCAAAGCCGGAAAACGAGCCAATGAACTGAAAGTCCCAATCATTCTAGACCCGGTGGGTTCAGGGGCGACAAAACTGCGGACCGATTCAGCCAAGAGACTGATCGATGAACTCTCTATCCAAGTGGTCCGTGGGAACGCCTCCGAAGTGCTCTCTTTAGCTCATGAGGGCTCCCGAACTAAAGGAGTGGACTCCATCCACAGCGTGAATGATGCTGTGGATGCAGCTCTCATCCTTGCAAAGGAGCTGAATACCACTCTGGCTATTACAGGAAAAGTGGATTTAGTTACAGACGGGAAGCGGATCTATCAAGTTTCTAACGGACATGAGCTGATGGGATATGTTACAGGTACAGGCTGTACGGCTACCGTCATGATCGGAGCGTTCCTGGCAGTGGACCCTGACCCTATGGAAGCGACCACGACAGGACTGGCTTACTTCGGGCTTGCGGGCGAGAAGGCGGCTTCCAAGACTCAGGCTCCAGGCAGCTTTATGATCGCATTGCTGGATGCCCTCTACACGATAGATGAAAAGGAGATGGAGAAGGGAGCCAAAATCCACACTCAATAGACAACAACATAAATAACTTTCAGCAAAAATCAATCCAAAAATACTTTAACGGGATAACAACAGCCAATTCGCTTCCAACAGAATAAATGATTTTCTCGAACCTGATCAGCTTGATGACTTCAGCTTTATCAATCCTCAGTCCTGATTGTTTTTCCTGACTTCATATCATTTATCATTTCAAAACTTTTAAACGAATCACTCGTTCAAAATAGTTGCCTTTCATTCCTTCTTTTGCTTTTCCTTTGACTGATTCTCCCTTGGTCAACATGACCTGGAGTTGCAATTCAGCATCCTGCGCATCATCTCCGGATCGGAGGCTCATAGGAAGTGCAGTAATTTTTGCGCCTTCATATCCTTCCAATCTATCTCCGACGATTCGGCATGCCATGGGTAAATTTACACTCCATCCCGGAGCAAATTTGGACAAAGAATTGCTTTTTATCCTTTGAGGATCGATATACAGCCAGGCATTTCTGTAAGGCGCCTCAGCTTTATCTCCCTTTTTACGTCCTATCACAGTCAGGACTGTTTTTACCATTCCTCTCTCCACTTCAATCAGGAAAGTGCCATCCGCTTGCATCAACGACTTTTTGGTTTCCCTATCTAGAATATCGATAATCGTGTTTTCCTCATCCTGCCAGGGCCCATTATTCACATGGCAGACTAGGCAGTCCTTGGCTTTCCCGATGATTCCTACAGCAGGCGGATAGGAGAAGGATTGTTGATAAAGAAACATCCCTACCCCAGCTAGAATCAGGGCTAACAGTGTGATCCTTGATTTCATTTTCTTTCCCTCCCAGTTTATTCTAAAAAAGGATAGTTAGCTAAAAAATCCATCGGTAACCCACCAATAGAGAAGGATTCTTCATTTCTACTAAAAGACCCGCAATGAATAATTGATCGTTCGGCAGCCAGGATAAACCAAGGTGAAAATTGAGGCCATCATAGCTTAAGAAAGGACTCCAGCGTTCTGTGACAGACATGGTTAAATTCGCTAGGAAATATCCTCGATCCAAATCAGGCAGTAAGCCAGAGATACCAACAGAAAAACGGGCCGAGAATTTTTCACTGAATTCAAGAGTCTTGGTCAATTGAATGAATACCGATTGATCACTTCCGGCAATTTGCACGCTGCCCGTTCCTAAAATAACTCCAGGTCTCCAAGATGACTCCTCCTCAGCAAGAGGCTGCAACCGAACGCTCCAAATAATCTTTTTGGAATCCACTGTATAGCCAAAGCCTAAATCAAGCCAGGGAGTCACTCCAGCGCGCAAATTCAGAACACCGGTTTCGTCCTCACCTTCTGGAATGAACATCCCTGTTGAGATCACCGTTCCAGGCGGCAACAGATCTCCAGTGCTTTGGCCTGAACCAGAACAGACTGGGCAGCCAGGACCACATTGCTGGGCAAAAGCATTATTGCTGAATCCAAAACTCAGTATAAGAATGAGCACGAAAAATCTTCGCATTGCAAAATCTCTCTCAGATCCATCCAAAACGCATAAGGGTTCTGTTCGCCTTCCAGGCAAAAAGAGCACCCACACCAATAAGAATGACGGTTAAAACTGGACTGAAAATATCAAAAACTTGCAGTCCTAAAATAATAGCAGTGATAACCAAAAACAGGCAGAAAGTTGCCAGCCGTTTTCTTGTAACTCGATAAGGTTTCATTTGAGCCGATAAGTCATCAGGCACATCATCTTCTAGCCCGATCTTAGCCATAATAGATTCAATCTTAGGTTGAAGTCCGAAATGAACATAAGACAATAATCCCATCATGGTGAACAGGATAATCGTTTTAACCAACATAATCCAGCTTGTCCAGAGAGCTTCTAAACCCAACGGGCTAAAAATGAGCAGTAATACGCCGGAGATGAGCACGGTCAGCTGGTATACATAACAACGTGTTGCCCCATGCTTGATTATATTCTCCTGATACCTATCGGCATGGTAGTTAAATGAGGGGCCCAATAAAGCCCGCTCATTGACAACAATAAGATTAAACAGAGGAGTTGACATGAACACAAAACCCATCACGTGAATAAATATCAATACATTGTAAAAAACTTCCATAATCCCCTCCCAAGATATTTTTTCATTTTCGGAGCTTATGCTGATCTTATTCTATTTATATTCTGTCCAACTTCTCAAAACAAATATTGCCCAATAAAATGTTAACCTCCAAACACAAAACATGTCTTTTTTTTATTTTTTAACAAATTTATTGCTTACCATTATATTCTTATTATCTTTATAGTTTCAATAAAAAATGTAGTATAATAAGGTTTGTGAAAGAGGATCTACCACTCAAAAATGGCTCCAAAATCGCCATCATAGGAGGCGGGCCAGCCGGGTCTTTCTTTGCTCATTTCTCCCAAAAATGGGCCATCCAAAAAGGGATAAATATATCCCTCACAATATTCGACGGCAAGGATTTCCTGCAACGCGGTCCCCGCGGCTGCAACCTCTGCGCCGGTGTTATTGCCGAAAGTCTGAACGAAAAGCTGAAAGAAGAAGGAATCTTCCTCCCGGAAGAGAGAATCATCAACAGAGTCGAAGGATATTGTCTTCATGTCGACCATATGAGCCTTTTCCTTTCCTGTGCAGAAAATGAAAAAAATACAATCGCAACCGTATTTAGAGGAAATGGTCCGCGATTTTCGACATTTCCAGAAATTATCAGCTTTGATGATTTTCTTTTAAGCTGGGCTCAGGATAGAGGGGCCGAAGTCATTCCTCAGCCCGTGTGGGACATTGAATCACCGGGGAACAAAAATAATCCCATACGGCTTCTTTATGGAAAGAAAGAAACTCCTGATGAATTTGAAGCAGATTTGGTCGTGGGAGCCTTTGGGGTCAACACATATCTGATGAAAAAAATTCAAGACCTCGGCTTTGGCTACAGTCCACCTTCAACCCTTATTACCTATCAAGCAGAACTCAAGCTGGACCGAAAAAAAATATTAGAATACTTTGGAAACACAATTCACGTGTATATGCCAAAGTCAAAAGCCATCCGGTATGCTACAGTTATTCCCAAAGGCGACTACATAACGATTACACTCATCGGACATAAGGACGCGACAAAAGACTTTCTCCATGAGTTTTTGAATCTTGAGGAAATGAAAAAAAAGATACCATTCTTCAAGCCCCAATGTTTTTGTTACCCGAGAATTGTCGTCTCTCCCTCCAAAAAAGCTTTTACAGACCGATTGATAATGATCGGAGATGCCAGTTTCTCACGGCATTACAAGAACGGGATTGAATCAGCTTTTATCACCGCGCAACTGGCAGCAGAAACCGCATTTTGCAGGGGAACCGGCGCAGCTTCATTCTCTCAATCTTACTATAAGAAGGCAAAAAAGCTTATCATTAAAGACAATTACTACGGTCAGTTTCTCTTTTCAATAAACGACCGGATCTCTTCAATGCCCTTGCTCACTCAATCTCATCTCTCTTTGGCAAACAGAAAAACCAATAAAGGACCCTCTAGAAAACTCAGATCAATCCTCTGGAATATGTTTACCGGCAATATTCCTTACAAGGATATATTCAAAATAGCTTTAGATATCCGATTGCAAATCTCACTGCTATTCAATACAATAAGCCTGCTTTTCCAGAAGCTTAAATACGCTATCAATGGAATCTTGAGTTTTACTCATGCCCGTTCGACTTGGTCCTCTAAAAAATAAAGATGTAATTGTTATTATCGGAGGGGGTCCTGCGGGAACATGTTGTGCCATTAAGCTTAAAAAGCTGGCGGTACAAAAAGGAATAAATCCCAGAATTGTTATCTATGAGGGCAAACAATTTGAAAAAAAGAGCTATTACAATCAATGTCTTGGGATTCTTTCGCCTCCCCTTGCAGAAATCATGGAGCAAAAATTAGAAGTGTCTTTCCCCATGCATATCATTCAAAAAATGATTAAAGGCTATTTTATTTATTCAGAAAATAATACTTTAAAACTCTCTGGAGAACATGAGCCGTCTTATGCGTGCAGAAGAGTTGAGTTTGATAATTACCTCTTCCAGAAGGCAAAAGAAAAGGGGATTGAAACAGTGCTTGCTCGAGTGACAGACCTGGATTTCATCCCTGATGGAGTTATGGTCTACAGTGAAAGCAACAACATCAAAGCCGATGTTGTTGTTGGAGCCTTTGGTTTGGATGACGGAATGGCGAAAATCTTTGAAAGGATAACTCCCTACCGACAGCCTAAATTCTTTTCATCTGTTGTGACCAAAATCCATCCAGGAGAAAAAGCCATGGCACATTTTGGAGAATATCTCCATGTTTTTCTCCCTTCCTCTCTTCCTCACGTTGAATTTGGAGCAGTCACTCCCAAAGGAAATCATCTGAGTCTCAACATCGCCGGAAAAAAAGTGGATTCTGATATGATGGATAAATTCCTTGATCTTCCCCCAGTAAAAAAAGTATTGCCTGCCAATTTGGATAAAATCTTACCTGAACTTTATTATTTCAAAGGAAAATTCCCCACTCTTCCCGCTGAGGGCGCTTTTGGGGAGAGGTATGTCATGGTGGGTGATGCTGCAGGTTTTAATCGTCCTTTTAAAGGAAAAGGAATCAACTCGGCTGTGATTACGGGGATAAAAGCGGCAGAGATTTTTGTTAATCATGGAATATCAAAAACGGCTCTTCAGAAATACATGAAGAGTTGTTCTGAGCTTACTGATGATATTCCTTACGGGAAGTTATTAAGGTTCATAACGATTCAATGCTCAAAATTTGGTTTTCTGGATAGCATCTTTGCAACAGCAAAAAAAGAAAAATCCTTGAGCAAAGCGTTCTTCAACATCGTTTCTGGGCAGGAAACTTATAAAAAAACCTGGCTTGAAACAAGAAATTTTAAGCTTTTTTTTATTGTCATTATCAAAGCCATATATAGCAAATTTTTTAAAAAAAGATTTTCCTATTAAATTATTTTTTCTGCATAAGGCCATATATAACCCTAAAGGAGGAAAAAATGGTAAGAAAAAAAGTGATTCTCCCAACCCTGGTCACTTTACTCATTGTCTTGTTTTTTTCCCCTCTTCTCAGGTCCAAATCCCCAGCTTCAAAAGAGCCTTCCATCACCAGCAGTAAGGATTGCCGAGAATGTCATGCAGAAATATATGACCATTGGAAAAATGCGATGCACTCCATGTCTATAGAAGATCCTATATTTAAGGCGTCTTTTATGGAATCGTATTTTAAAACAGCAGGAGAGGCCAAATACAACTGCTTGCGTTGCCATGCGCCAATCGCTCTCATCAATAATGACTATGATCTCAAAAATGAGGTCACAAAAGAGGGAGTAAGTTGTGATTTCTGCCATTCAATAAAGAAGGTCAATTTGAATAATAAAGAAAATCCCTTCGAGATTGAAACAGGGAATATAAAGTGGGGCCCTTTATCAAACCTTGATTCTCCAGCGCATAAAACCGAACCTTCTTCCCTCTTCAAATCCTCGGAGCTCTGTGCAGGATGTCACGAATATACCAATGACAAAGGAGTAGTTGTACTGGGGACATATTCAGAATGGAAAGCAAGCCCTTATGCTAGGGAAGGGACACAGTGTCAAAATTGTCATATGCCTCTAATTCCCGGAAAAATTGTAAAACCCGATATCAAAACTTCTGCCTTTAAGCAGATCAATTTGCATGCTATTTCGGCCAGTCATTCCATAGAACAACTGAGAAAAGCCGTCAAAGTCGATATTCAAAACATAAATAAGGAAGAAGACGTCATTGAAGTTGTTGTCGGTGTGACGAATTTAGGCTCGGGTCATATGGTTCCCACGGGCATTCCTGCAAGAAAATTAATCCTTTATGTTGAATTGAGAGCTGGTAACGAGTATTTCAATCAGCAGCGAATCTACCAACGTATAATGGTGGATGATTCTGGAAACGAAATAGTTAAAGAATGTGAGGTATTCCTTTTGGCGGCCGATACTTCTTTTGATAACAGAATCAAACCCAGAGAAACAAGGATAGAGAGGTTCGCATTCGCAATGCCAAAAAATAGGAAAATTACAATTTCTGCCAGAGTTGAATATTTTTATAAAACAAGAGTTTTAACACCCACGGAAATGCGTGTAAAAATGGCGGAGGATAGTAAAACAATATCCAAATAGGATCCTAGAACCTGACTGCAGCCTGGAGAGCAAAAAGATTATCCGCATCTTGAATGAAGTCATATTCCAGTTTGATAACTATCGATCGAGTGAGATAATAATTCAGACCTAAAGCAGTGATCTTCCTATCTATATCCGTGGCGCTTCTACCCAAGAGGTCACCCAGATCAAAGTAATCCAGAGTTCCATACCGTACCGTGGTCCTCAATTTTCCACCGATTAAATACGAAGCCTGGACAAAGTAACCGTCTGCCTTCCCCTTTTCGATGGGGATTGGATTTTCGGAAGTTGAACGCGCATACTCAGCAAAAACATTAAACTCGCCGACCTTTCCGATTAAGTGGAAACCGTACATTTTCAAGTTTAAATCACCGTCATCATCCCAGGCACCTCGATAGTACGAAGCACCTGCCTCCCATTTGTCTGCAATGACACCGCTCAGGCGAAATCCGAAGCTTTGCGCATCATTATTATCTCTGTACTGACGGCTTGTTCTCAAACGGCTTCCGCTTCCCAGCCCGTTAATGACATAGGCATCATAGTTGAGATAAAAATCATCAAGAATAAAGATATTTCCATGAAGGTTCACTCCGACTTCCTTCCAGGCACTCACACCAATCTCCCTGGACATCTGGGGC
Organism: uncultured Eubacteriales bacterium; assembly: GCA_964348015.1. Taxonomy (GTDB): domain Bacteria; phylum Acidobacteriota; class Aminicenantia; order Aminicenantales; family Aminicenantaceae; genus SOIA01. The sequence goes on from CAYGBC010000067.1 coordinate 49,481, forward strand.
CGGGTTACGAGAAAATTCTCGAGGGGGCCGTGGAATTCATCGAAGCGGTTGAAGGGAGTCAGCATGGCTCCTATTCTCAAGCCCATGTTTCTCAAGAACCACACATCCATATAAGCCTGTTCAATGAACGGAGGCTCATCTTCGCCTCCGCCGTGCTCGAACTCAAATTCAGCTCGGTAAGAGACTCTCTCATGAACGCGCCCGGCTATGTTAATATTCAAGTAGTGAATATCAAAAGTATCCACACTACTTTTTGAGGAGAAAAACTCTGTGTAAATATAGCCAGCCAGGACAGGACTAGTCGGGAGTTCGCCTCTTTTCTTCTCTGATGCTTCCTTATTTAAGTAATCTAAGATGATCTTCTCGCTTTCCTTGGTTAATCCTGATAAGGGACCCATTTCATTGACTATAGTTTTCCATTCTTCCGGAGAATACTTCTGGGGATTATAGGCAAAATGGCATCGGCCACACTTCAACTGATAGAGTTTTTCTCCTTCATAAATATCAGCTTGACCGAAAACCATAACACTCATACCAATCAGAAAAATAAAAGACAGAACAATTTTTGTTGTCACTTTCCAGCTCCATTCTTATAATATCTATAAATATTATCAGAATTGTATATTAGTTGACCTGGGTTTTTTTGTCAAATATTTCGCAGCTCTGGAAAAGCTTGGATGGGGATCAGATACTCAAGAACTCACTCTCTGTTTTTGTCAAAAGACTCAATATATTTAATAATCGCCTCAACCTCATCTTCTGTTAATTCTTCGGTAGGCATTCCCAACTCATCGTACTCTAAATACAGTTTTTTGGCTAAAGGATCGATTTTTTCCATATTTTCAGGATCGAGTATCATCTTCCTTAACCACTGGATATCTCTGATTTGAGTAATGCCCTTTAAATCCGGGCCAACCTCCACGCCGCCCCCAATAGTATGGCATTCAGAGCAATTCTTGCTTTCAAATAGTGCTTTTCCTCTCTCAACCAAAGACAATTTTTCCATTTCGACTTTTTCATCTTCTGATGGTACCGCTTCTTTCTTCTCTATAGGTACGAGCATAACAGGCAAATTGACAGGCCTCCAGCTCATCATCAACATCGATAAAGCCATGGCTTCTTCATCTGAGTATTCCACAAAGGGCATTTTGCTATCCGGAACGACAGCCTCAGGATCTAAAAAGTGTTCAAAATGCCAGCTCAGCATGGAGAGCGGTCTGCCGCTTTGAATAAGGTTTTCTGAAATTTGAGAAAAATCGAATCTTTCAGAAGGCTTATCCCCGATAAACGTCAGATCGGCGGCTAATTTTCCTCCTTTGCCGTCAATGATGTGGCAGGTTTGACACTTTTTCTTCTGTGTGAGAAGGCTCTTGGCAAGATTAATCATTTCCATACCAGGAGTCTCTTCATCGCGGCGATGACAAATATTGCAATTTATTTGAATGAGAGCGTTTTCATTCTGGAGACCATATTTTTTGGCCAAAGTCTTCCCCAATAAAGGTTCCTCCCAATGTTCTATCTCGCCGTGAGCATCTTTTTTCTTGAGAGCAAAACCCTGACCTCCATGACAAATAGTGCACCCCATTTTCATCATCGAATGGGGCTCAATATCAGGATGCGCAGTAAACGGCTCTGGCGCCTCGATGAGATTCGGCTGGTCATATCCCAAATGACAGCTAATGCAGCGGTCGACTCTATTCAGCTCTGGGAGCCAGAGCTGTTTTACAGAAAAATCAAAGGTTGAGGCCAGCTCTGAGCTGACATTTTCTTCGATATAAATTTGAAACTCTTTCTGATATTTTTTCCACTCGGGATTTGCCTGCTTGTAGAAAGCCACAAGCACAAGAATAAATAGAAAAAAAGATATGAAAGACAACCAATAAAAATCCTTGCGAGGATCAAAATCTTTTTTCTGGGTCAAATCTATATTCTCCTAGAATAGAGTCGGAATTTCAGGCCATGGCTGCCAAGGCCAGTAAAAATTCCAGTAAGGCCCTCTGAAGTACACTCCGATTATGATGAGAACGATGACCAACACACAGATAAGAATGAAAACGCCATTTTGAACTCTTCGACTCTTGTGGAACCAGACACCGATGGCTTCTTTGGGACTTTTGTCCAAAAAAGGCCAGACAACCGCCAAAAGCAGCAGCAATCCCGGAATAAGAATCCCCCCGATCAAGCCCCCGCTTATGGTTATTTTGCC